>JAZULM010000020.1:0-66328 GCA_045603105.1 Ruminococcus sp. | reverse complement strand
CTCAACCGTAAGATGCTCGCTGAGATCGCAATCGCTGATCCCGCTGCATTCACAAAGCTCGTAGAGCAGGTTGTAACTAAATAAAAATCTGTAAGTGTGTCCGAATTTATTTCGGACGCACTTTTTAATTTATATTTTACTTTGATTTTAGGGTAATTATTATGAACGTGATATCAAGCAAGGATAATAAACTAATTAAATACATAAAAAAATTACAACAAAGTTCAAAATTCCGCCGTGAGGAAAAGAGGTTTGTTTCAGAAGGTCTCAGAGTTTGTCTTGAAGCCGCGACAAGCGGGGCAGAGATTAAGTATCTCCTTGTTACCGAAAACGCTCTCAATAAACACGGTGATGCACTTAAAACGCTGATTGATTCTGCGTCTGAGGTGTATTTGACAGGTGAAAAAGCAATGGAATCAGCCTGTGATACTCAGACTCCTCAGGGTGTAATCTGTGTAGTAAAAACTCTTGACAATAATATTGATTCTGATACAATTAATAATAAGTATATAATGGTGGAGAATGTCCAGGACCCCAGTAATCTCGGCACGATTTTAAGAACTGCTGATGCGCTGGGGATTAATGGCGTTATAATAACCCGTGATTCCTGCGACGTTTATAGTCCCAAGGTATGCCGAGGCGCAATGGGAGCTTTGTTCAGAGTTCCTATGATTTTTATAGATAATCCCTCTGATTTTATAGAAAAATTTAATCAGACTGGTACATCTTATGCTGCAGTTGTTAGGGATGCAGTACCCGTAACCGATATTAAATTCGAAGGTAACAGTCTTATTGTTATCGGTAACGAAGGTAACGGAATCACAGACGCAACCGCCTCAGTATGTACACACAGAATAACTATTCCTATGAGTAACAATGCTGAGTCCCTTAACGCTTCAATAGCAGCGGGGATTCTTATGTGGGAAATGATAAAATGACAGATAGTTCACGTTATTGGATATGGCTTACACAAGGTGTTGGATATTCATCCCAAAAACCAAAAGCTTTACTCTCAATATATTCTGATATCAAAACCTTATATGACGGCGGTGAGCAAGAACTCAGACTTTGCGGTATATTTACCGAGGGTGAGATAAATCGTCTTCTCAGTACTGACATTTCTGTTGCTGATAATATAATTTCCCGATGCAGAGAGCTTAATTATAATATTATCGATTTATCCGATGAAGAATATCCTCAGGCGCTCTATACAATAGACAACCCGCCTGCATTACTTTATGTGCAGGGTAATCTGCCTGATATGGATTTTTCACCGACAGTTTCTATAATCGGTACCAGAAAAGCAACAACCTACGGTGTCAGAACAGCCTTTGAGTTAGGTGCTAACCTTTCGCGTGAAGGCTTTGTTATAGTAAGCGGTGGCGCTCTCGGAATAGATTGTGCAGCACATAGAGGCGTACTTCAGGAACAAGGTGTTACAGTTTGTGTTCTTGGTTGCGGTATAGATTATGATTATCTGAGAGAAAACAAATCTATGCGAAATCAGATAGCTATAAACGGCGCTGTAATATCCGAGTATCCTCCGGGGACTTCTTCTACACCAAGACATTTTCCTGAACGTAACCGCATAATCTCTGGACTTAGCAAAGGACTTATTGTTGTTGAAGCTCCAAAAGACAGCGGATCAATGATAACTGTCGGACTTGCTTTGTCACAGAGCAGAGATGTTTTCGCCGTTATGGGTAATATAGATTCACCTTACTCAGAGGGTACAAACGCTCTGATCAAAGACGGAGCAATTCCGCTGACATCATATCGAGATATATGTGAATATTATCTTGGTGTTACAGATGACAAACCTAAGGCTGAACATTATTCTGACGAGATAATTGCATCGGTTCCGACAAAACTTAAGAATTATAATGATTCAGCTGACAATTTACCTATCCCGATGCATAAATCATCAGCTTCTCTGAGTGAAGAAGAAAAGATGGTTTACTATACATTGTCAACAATTCCGATGCACGTTGATGAAATAGTAATTAAAACAGGACTTCCTGTATATAAAGTAACAAGAATATTATCATTCCTCGAAGTGAGCGATTATGTGCTTAACACAGAGGGGAGAACTTATACGATAAAATAAACGGAGGTACATTCAATATGTCTAAACTTGTAATTGTTGAGTCTCCTGCAAAGGCAAAAACAATCAAAAAGTATCTTGGCAAAGATTATGAAGTTGTTGCATCTATGGGTCATGTTCGTGATTTGCCTCAGGCACGACTCAGCGTTGATATTAATAATAACTTCAACCCAAGATACGAGATTATAAAAGGCAAAGAAAAACTTGTAGAAGATCTTATCGCTTTATCAAAAAAGTCTGACGAAGTATTCCTTGCAACTGACCCTGACCGTGAGGGAGAGGCTATTTCGTGGCATCTTGCATATATATTAGGACTTGATCTGAGTTCTAAGAATAGAGTTGAATTCAACGAGATTACTAAGTACGGCGTTGAAAACGGAATGAGTGCTCCAAGAGCCATAAATCTTGACCTTGTTGACGCTCAACAGGCAAGACGTATTCTCGACAGACTTGTTGGATATAAGTTGAGTCCCTTTGTATCTCAGAAGATCCGTCGCGGACTCTCTGCAGGAAGAGTTCAGTCTGTTGCTGTACGTATTATTGTAGACAGAGAAAACGAAATCAGAAATTTTGTTCCCGTTGAGTATTGGAGCATTGATGCTAAATTTACTCCCAAGGGTAGTAGAAAAGTATTCTCTGCATCACTTTACGGTAATGCTCAGGGTAAAATTGATATTCACACTAAAGAGCAAGCAGATAAAATTCTTGCTGACCTTGATGGTGCAGAATATATTGTAACTAAGGTAAAGTCCGGAACTCGCAAGAAATCACCAGCACCTCCTTTTATTACATCAACACTTCAGCAGGAGGCATCGCGTAAACTCGGATTCCAGTCAAGACGCACTATGCGTGTTGCACAGGAACTTTACGAAGGTATTGACATTGAGGGCATTGGTCCTACCGGTCTTATAACATATATGAGAACAGACTCACTTCGTGTTTCTGCTGATGCTATGAATGAGGCCGCATCATATATCAAAGGTTTCTTCGGTCAAGAATATCTTCCCTCAAAACCCAGGTATTTCAAGTCCCGTTCAAATGCACAGGATGGCCACGAAGCTATCAGACCTACCTCCATTAATCTGACACCTGATAGGGTGAAGGCTAACCTGACTTCTGATCAATATAAGTTATATAAACTTATCTGGGAACGCTTTACAGCATCTCAGATGGCCGACTGCGTTCAAAAGACAACTCAGGCTGATATTGAGGCAAACGGATATTTATTCAAAGCCAATGGTTATAAGGTTGACTTCGACGGCTTTACAAAACTTTACGTCGAGTCAAAGGATGAGGAAGAAGCAAAGGAAAGCGCACTTCCTTCACTTGAAAAGGATATGCCTCTTAAGTTAAAGGAAATCCTTGGTAATCAGCATTTCACACAACCTCCCTCAAGATTTACCGAAGCATCTCTTATTAAGGCTCTTGAAGAGTTCGGTATCGGCAGACCTTCTACTTACGCAGCTACAATTTCGACAATTGTCGGTCGTGAATATGTTAAGCGTGTAGCAAAGAATTTACATCCCACAGAACTTGGTGAGGCTATGGCTCAACTGATGAAGGAGCGTTTCCCCAAGATTGTTAACGTAAAATTCACTGCACAGATGGAACAGGATCTTGACACAGTCGAAAACGGCAACGTTGAGTGGAGAGAACTGCTTTCACAGTTCTATACTGATTTTGAAAAGACTCTTAAAAAAGCAAAATCTGATATGGACGGTGTTAAGATTCAGCTTAAAGAGGATGAAACCGATATTGTCTGTGAAAAGTGCGGACGTAAAATGGTAATCAAGGTCGGAAGATACGGCAAGTTTATCGCTTGTCCCGGATATCCTGACTGTAAGAACGTTAAGAAATATGTAGAAAATATTGGTGTAAGTTGTCCTGTTTGCGGAAGTGATGTTATTGTACGTCATACAAAAACAGGTAAAACCTTCTACGGATGTGCATCATATCCTAAATGTAATTATATGTCCTGGAATGAGCCTACCGCTGAGAAGTGTCCCAACTGTGGTGAACCTCTGTATAAGAAAAAAGGTAAAAAGCCCTCCCTCTACTGTGCAAAAGAGGGTTGCGGATACGAAAAGAAATGACAGATTATATTAATGTAGTCGGTGCAGGCCTTGCTGGATGTGAGGCTGCATATCAAATCGCAAAAAGAGGTATAAAAGTTCATCTGTACGAGATGAAACCTCAAAAAAAGTCGCCTGCTCATCAGACAGATGATTTTGCTGAGCTTGTTTGCTCAAATTCATTCAAAGCACAACGTGTTTCGTCTGCTGCAGGACTTCTCAAAGAAGAAATGAGACAACTTGACTCGATACTTCTCAGATGTGCTGACTTATGCCTTGTTCCTGCAGGCGGTGCATTGGCAGTTGACAGAACTTTGTTCTCTCAATCGGTCACAAACGCCATACGCTCTATGGATAATATAGAGATAATAAGCGAAGAGATTACATCTGTGCCCGATGATGCAATAACTGTTATAGCCACAGGACCTCTTACATCCGATGCTCTGTGCGAAGATATTATTTCAATGTTTGGGGGATCACTGTCCTTCTTTGATGCGGCGGCTCCTATTGTAACTGCTGAGAGTATTGACACTGAAACCTCGTTTGAACAGTCAAGATACGACAAAGGTGACGGCAGCGACTATATAAATTGTCCTCTTAATAAAGAGGAGTATGAGGTTTTTTATAAGGCATTGATTTCTGCCGAGAGAGCACCTTTACACGATTTTGACGTATCAGATCCCAAGGTATACGAAGGTTGTATGCCTATTGAGATTATGGCTCAAAGGGGAGAGGATACAATCAGATTCGGTCCTATGAAGCCCGTAGGACTTCGTGATCCGAGAACAGGACACAGACCTTGGGCGGCGCTTCAGCTTCGTAAGGAGAACGCCGATGGCACAATGTATAATCTTGTAGGATTTCAGACCAATCTGAAGTTTCCCGAACAAAAGCGTGTGTTCGGACTTATTCCTGCACTTAAAAATGCAGAGTTTGTTCGTTACGGAGTAATGCATCGTAATACCTTTATTGACAGCCCCAGAGTATTAAATAGTGACTTTAGTTCAAAGCAAAGAAGCACATTGTTTTTTGCAGGACAATTAACGGGTGTCGAGGGATATATGGAATCTGCCTCATCTGGTATTATGGCAGGTATTAACGCAGTTAATCGCTATTTTGGAAAAGATACATTCGCCTTGCCCGAGGACACAATGATAGGCGCTTTAGCAAGATATATATCTGATCCGACTGTAGTCAAATTCCAACCTATGGGAGCAAGTTTTGGCCTTTTGCCTGAACTTGAAAACAGATCAAGAGATAAAAAAATACGTGGTCAGCAGTATGCTGACAGATCCTTAAGTTCCTTATCTCAATTTATAACAGAAAGGATGAATGAGCAATGAGAATTATAGTTGATGCTTTTGGCGGCGATAACGCTCCTCTTGAAATTATCAAGGGTAGTGCTGCCGCTGTGAAAGAATATGGTGTTGATATTACACTTGTTGGTATGGAGGATGTTATCAGACAGGTTTGTGCAGATAACGAAATCGATGCCAATATGTTTGAGATTGTTCACGCTGACTCTGTTATCAGTCAGAATGAATCAGGCTCCGAGGTTGTTAAATCTCAGTCTGACAGTTCAATCGCTGTTGGTATGCGACTTTTAACTGAAGAAAAAGGTGACGCTTTTATCTCTGCAGGTAACAGCGGTGCTGTTTGTGTTGGTGCAACACTTATCGTTAAACGAATCAAGGGTATTAAACGTCCCGGATTTTCTCCTATTATTCCCGGTGTTGACGGTCATTTTATGCTTATGGACAGCGGTGCTAATCTTCAGTGTCGTCCCGAAATGCTCCGTCAGTTCGGTATAATGGGTTCAATTTATATGAACAAGGTTATGGGTGTGGACAGTCCTCGCGTAGGACTTGCCAATGTAGGTACCGAAGAACATAAGGGTACAGAGCTTCAGCATGATGCTTATAAACTTTTGTCTGAAGCACCTATAAACTTTATCGGTAACGTAGAGGGTAGAGATATTCCCATAAACGGTTGTGACGTTTTAGTATGTGACGGCTTTACCGGTAACCTTATTCTTAAGACTTACGAGGGTGTTGCAATTGCTCTTATGAAGAAAATCAAGGGCGTTCTTACCAAGAATCTCAAGAATAAACTTGCAGCTGCTATGATACTTAAAGATATGAATGAACTCAAAAAGCAGTTTGACTACAGCGAACATGGTGGAGCACCTATTCTCGGCGCTCGTAAACCTGTGTTTAAGGCACACGGTAACGCTGATGCTCAGACATTCAAGAGTGCAATCAGACTTTTAATTCAGTATACAGAGCGTGACGTTATCGGTGAGATAAGCAGCGCATTAAAAGATATTAAGACAGAGGACTAAAATTATGACCGAGATACAACAGAAAATTGGATATGAGTTCAAGGACAAAGGACTCCTTTCTGTTGCTCTGACTCATTCCTCTTTTTCTAACGAAGCAGGAAAGAATACAGAGTGTAACGAGAGACTTGAATTTTTAGGTGATTCTGTTTTGTCTCTTGTTGTAACAAATTATATATTCCGAAATTTTACACAATTTCCCGAGGGAGATCTCACTCAGCTCAGAGCGTCGCTTGTTTGTGAAAAGGCTCTCTATAAATTTGCAAAGCAAATTGATCTCGGAAAATTCATCAAACTCAGTCGTGGTGAAAAACACGGAGGCGGAGCAGACAGACCATCTATTCTTTCTGACGCATTCGAGGCTTTGATTGCCGCTATATATCTTGACGGCGGATACGATAAAGCATCCGAGTTTGTTATGGGCTTTATTGAACCTGAGGTTAAAAATATTCGTCGTAAGCCCGTCAAGGACTATAAAACAACACTTCAGGAGATTGTTCAGAAAAACCCGGGAGAACGACTTGAATACAGAATGGTAAGCGAAAGCGGTCCTGACCATAACAAACATTTTGTTGCTGAGGTTTTGCTTAATTCCAACTCCATCGGAAAAGGTGGAGGAAGAAGTAAGAAAGAAGCCGAGCAACAGGCTGCACGCGCTGCATTGGAGTTGATGGGTTATTAAACGCTCAAACGTTTCAATATTCGTACCTTTCGCAGGTTGTCCCAATAAATGCAGTTTTTGTGATCAACACAGAATAACAGGAGTTGTGAAGAGCACAACACCACAAGACGTAATGGATACACTCACTACCGCTTTATCGTCTGACGGAATCGATACCTCGGTATCTGAAATTGCTTTTTTTGGCGGAAGTTTCACTGCAATAGACAGGGAATATATGACCTCCTTGCTAAGTAGCACAAGAGAATATATTAAACATTTCAAGGGGATCAGAATATCTACCCGTCCTGATTGTATAGATGAAGAGATCCTTGATTTTTTGCGTGATTATGGCGTAACGTCTATAGAACTTGGTGCTCAGTCTATGTCTGACGAGGTGCTTTCACTTAACAGACGAGGACACAATAAAGAGTGTGTCTATAAAGCGTCTGAACTTATAAAGAATAGCGGATTCTCTCTGGGACTTCAGATGATGACAGGTCTTTACGGTAGCAGTCGTGAACTTGATATTCAGACTGCTCGCGACTTTGTTTCTATTAAACCCGATACAGTCAGAATTTATCCCACAGTAGTTTTGAAAGGAACGTATCTCGAACAACTTTTGATTGAAGATAAATATATTCCTCAAACTGTTGATGAAGCAGTTGATTTATGTTCAGTACTTATCCCTATGTTTGAGTTATCAAACATAAACGTTATAAGAGTAGGACTTCATAGTAGCGATACTATGGAGGGAAGCATTGTAGCAGGTGCTTATCATCCTGCATTCAGAGAATTATGTGAAAGCAAAATATATCTGAACATGATATTAAAAACAATTGAAGCACAAAATCCCCCAAAGGGTAATATAAATATATTTGTCCCGAGCCGAGATATATCAAAAGCAACAGGACAGAAAAGAACTAATCTGACAACACTCAGCAATATAGGCTATAACGCATCAGTTATCGGTGACAATAGCCTTATGAGTCGTCAGATAATAATACAGGAAGGCTGAATTTATGCTCCTCAAATCATTAGAACTGCAAGGTTTCAAAACTTTCCCCGATAAAACTAAATTATCCTTCAATACAGGTATTACAGCAGTTGTCGGACCTAACGGTTCGGGTAAAAGTAATATCAGCGATGCTATTCGTTGGGTTTTAGGTGAACAGGCTCCGAGAAGCCTTCGCTGTAAATCAATGGAGGACGTTGTTTTCAATGGTACCACCAGCAGAAAACAACAGGGCTTTGCTGAGGTTACTCTGACCATTGATAATACCGACAGAGCACTTCGTTTTGACGGGGATGTTGTATCTGTTACCAGACGTTATTACCGTTCGGGTGAGAGTGAATACCTTATCAATAAAACTCAGGTAAGGCTCAAGGATATCAACGAACTGTTTATGGATACAGGTCTTGGCAGAGACGGTTATTCTATGATCGGACAGGGTAAGATCGACAGCATCGTTTCCTCTAAAAGTGACGACAGACGTGAGATTTTCGAGGAGGCTGCAGGTATCTCCCGATACAGATACAGAAAAACCGAGGCTGAGCGTAAACTTGCACGTACAGAGGACAACCTTGTCAGACTTCGTGATATTGTTTCAGAACTTGAAGCTCGAATCGGTCCCTTAAAAACTCAGGCGAAGAAGGCCGAGAGTTTTCTTGAATATTCAGGTGAAAAGCGCGGACTTGAAATCGCACTTTGGCTTGATACTCTTAACAAATCTTCGGGCGTAATAAAAGAGCACGAGGATAAAATTGCAATTTGTGAACAACAGTGTACAGATGCTGATAAAGTCATTACCGAGGTTTCTGAGCAATCAGACAGCCTTTATTCTGAAAGCGGACAGATAGCAGTTAAAATTGAGCAGTTCAGAACGTTAATCTCTGAATGTGAAGCACAGATTTCAGAGAAGCGTTCTGCAGTTTCCGTTGCAAATAATAATATTTTACATAACAACGAGAGTATTTCTCGTATTCGGCTGAATCTTGAGCAGATAGATGTATTTGCTGAGGATATTATCAGAGAAATTGACGAAAAACTTAAGCAGATTGAGGAAATCAAGAGCACAATCACTCTTAGACAAAAAGAGTACGATGAGATTGCTGATACACTTAATAATATTAATGTTGATGCAAGTCGCAGCTCTGATGCATTACAAGAAATTACAGCGGTTATCTCGGCCCTTAGTGCAAAACAAGCTGATGCAAGAGTAACCGTTATGACAAGTGCGTCATCTATTTCCGAACTTGAGAGCAGACAGAATGTTTTAACAGAAAACAGAGAAAAACGTCAGCAGCAACTTGATACGTTAATTTCAATGCTCGCTGATTATAAAGAAAAACTCGAGGCTGCTCATCGCACGATCACACAGATTACGAACTCTATTAAAGGTCTTGAACTGAAACTTGGCTCTAAGGAAGAGCGACTCTCTGAACTCAGAGCAAAGGCTGACAAACTCACTCTTGATGCAGGAGAAAAAACTAGACGCGCTAAAGTTTTGCAAGATCTCGAACAGAATATGGAGGGCTTCAGTAATTCTGTTAAGATAGTACTGCAAGCCTCAAAAGCAGGTGCTCTTAAGGGTATCAGAGGCCCTGTCAGCCGTATAGTAAACGTTCCCTCTGAATATGCGGTTGCTATAGAAACTGCTCTTGGATATGCACTTCAAAACATAGTTACCGCTACTGAAGAAGATGCAAAACGTGCAATTATGCACCTTAAACAGAACAAAGCAGGTAGAGCAACATTTCTTCCTGTAAATACCATCAAAGGTAAAAAACTTACTGAGCAAGGTCTTGATGACTGCTATGGCTTTATCGGTATTGCAAGCGACCTGTGTTCATGTGAGAAAGAATATAATGACATTTTACTGTCACTACTCGGCAGAATCGCTATTTTCGAAGACCTTAACAGTGCTACTGTTGCCGCTAAGAAGTACTCCTATAGATTCAAAGTTGTTACTCTTGACGGTCAGGTAGTTAATGCAGGCGGTTCACTCACAGGCGGTTCTTTTGCTAAAAATTCAGGACTATTGAGTCGTTCTTCTGAGATAGCCAAAATAAAGGCTGAGGCAGATGAATTGATGAAGAAAGCAGAAGCCGCTAAAGCAGAGTATATTGCCGCTCAAGGCGAGTCGGCATCTCTCGAGGCTCAGATTCTCGGTTTCAAAGGAGATCTTTCCAATGCTTCCTCAGAACTTGCAAGACTCGAAGCAGAAACAAAGGCTTGCGAAAACGAATTAAGAGGCACTCAGGAATCTATAGAAGAAATCGACTCCGAGTTTGCGAGTTGCAAATCTCGTATAGAGGCGCTGTGTGTTGACAGAGATAACGCCCAAGAAGTAATTGAGCGCTTTACTCAGGAAATCAGTATTCAGGAAGAAAAGGCATCCGAAATCAGCGGAAGCAGACTCACACTTAAAGAAAAGCGTGAGGAACTTTCTACTAAGCTGCAGGAACTCCGACTTGAGATTGTTACACTCGAAAAAGATATTGAGAATCTGCAGTCTGATATTGAGATTTCTCAGAATCTCGGTAATAATCAGGAAACAAGAAAAGCAGAACTTCTTGTTGAAATTGAAGAGCTTGAAGCATCAAGTGTTGCTATAACAGAACAGATCGCTGCTTTTGAGGCTGAGATTAAAGCATTGGAAGAACGGATTACTTCTACAAGACAGGAAATAGATGTTCATACTGACCGCCGTAATGAGATTGAGCGTGAAAATATCCGTCTGCGTCAGCTCGAAAAGGACAAGATGTCCGAACGTGAACTTGCTTCCTCTGAACTTGCAAGACTTCAGGAAAGAAAACTCAACGTCCAGAGCAGATATGATTCAATCATCTCCAAACTTTGGGAGGAATATGAACTTACCCGTCTGGAAGCAGAAGCTCATGCTGCAGAAATCGAAGACCTTACAACTGCAACAAGACGCCTGAATGAACTTAAACAGAAGATTAAGTCCTTGGGTACAGTCAATGTCGGTGCTATTGAGGAATATAAGGAAGTATCCGAAAGATACGAGTTTATGTCCAAGCAGGTTGAGGATGTAGAAAAGTCAAAGAAAGAGATTATCTCTCTTATCAGCGAACTTACCAAGAAGATGAAGGACTCCTTTATCGAGAGTTTTTCTCTTATCAACAAACACTTTGGTACAACATTCACCGAATTGTTCGGTGGAGGTAGTGCAAAACTTGTACTGACCGACCCTGAGGATACACTTAATAGCGGAATTGATATTTCTGTTCATCCTCCGGGAAAAATAGTTACCAATCTTGATGCTCTTTCCGGTGGTGAGAAAGCCCTTGTTGCTATAGCGCTTTACTTTGCAATTATGAAGGTCAGACCCTCATTGTTCTGTGTTATGGACGAGATTGAGGCTGCTCTTGATGAGGTTAACGTTGACAGATTTGCAAGATATCTTCGTAATCTTACAGACCAAACTCAGTTTATTACCATTACACACCGACGTGGTACAATGGAAGAGGCTGACGTTTTGTATGGCGTTACTATGCAGGAAGAAGGTATATCAAAACTTCTTGAACTCAGAGCAACAGAGGTTGCCGAGAAACTCAATATGAAGGCAACCTGATAGTTTTATACAAAGGAAGGTATTATGGGATTTTTCAGTAAAATTAAAGCAGGACTCAAAAAGACCCGCGAAGCAGTTGTCGGTCAGATTGATTCAATGCTTAAATCTTTTAGAAAGATAGACGAAGAACTTTTTGAGGAACTTGAAGAACTTCTTGTAATGGGTGATGTAGGTGTCCCAACAGCAGAGAAGATTTGTGATCAGCTCAGGGACAGAGTAAAAAGTGATAAGATTACTGAACCTGAGGAGATTCAAACACTTCTTTGCGAGATTACCGCTGAACTTCTTTCAGGTAATCAGGAACTCAATATTTCAACCAAACCCTCGGTTATTCTTGTTATCGGTGTCAATGGAGTAGGCAAGACAACTACCATTGGTAAACTTGCAAACGACCTGAGGAACCGTGGCAAAAAAGTTACTCTTGCTGCTGCGGATACGTTCCGTGCAGCAGCAATTGATCAACTTCAGATCTGGGCAGAGCGTTCAGGCGCAGATATTATCAAGCAAAATGAAGGTTCTGATCCCGCAGCAGTTGTATTTGATGCGATTTCTTCCGCTAAAGCAAAGGGTAGCGACGTTATCATCTGTGATACTGCAGGCAGACTTCATAACAAAAAGCATCTTATGGACGAACTCGCAAAGATCAATCGCATTATTGATCGCGAACTTCCCGATGCTGACAAGGAAATTTTACTTGTTTTAGATGCAACAACCGGTCAGAATGCGGTTAATCAGGCTGTTGAGTTCAGAAAAGCCACAGGTATTACCGGTATAGTTTTGACAAAACTTGATGGTACTGCCAAGGGCGGTGTAGTTCTGGCTATCAGAGATGGCCTTGATATTCCCGTCAAGTACATCGGTGTTGGTGAACAGATTGACGATCTCCAACCCTTTAATCCCGAAGACTTTGCAAAAGCACTCTTTGACAGAGGTGAGTCAGATGACTGATTTCCTTATCGCAACAAATAACGCTCATAAGGTAGAGGAATTCAAGAGAATACTCCTTCCTTTGGGTATAAATGTGCTTTCCCCGAAAGAGGCAGGAATTGACCTTGGAAACGTTGTGGAGGACGGCGAAACCTTTGCTGAAAACTCAAGGATAAAAGCCCTCTCTGCATACAGAAAGTCCAATATGCCATCAATCGCAGATGATTCGGGACTTTGTGTAGACTATTTATCTGGTGCTCCCGGAATCTACTCTGCACGATACGGTGGTGAAGATATTCCTCAGAGCGAACGTAATACTTTGCTTCTAAAGAACCTTGAGGGTGTATCTGAAGAAAACAGAGGAGCACATTTTATGTGCACTATCTGTTGTGTGTTTTCTGAGGATGATATTATTGAGGTAGAAGGAAAATGTATGGGCTCAATCGCTTTTTCACCTCAGGGTGAGGGCGGTTTTGGATATGATCCTTTGTTTATATACGAAGACGGAAGATGCTTCGGTTTAATTGAAGGTGACGAGAAAGATTTAGTAAGTCACAGAGGCAATGCTCTTCGTAAATTGAAAGGAAAATTGATTGAGAGAAAGGATGTGCTTTAATGCTTACAAGCAAACAACGTGCATATCTCAGAGGTCTCGCTAATTCCTACGATACAATTCTCATTGTAGGCAAAGGCGGACTTACTGATACTATATACAAACAGGCTTCAGATGCCCTTAAAGCAAGAGAACTTATCAAGGGTAAAGTCCTCGAAACCTGTGAATACTCATCCCGTGAAGCTGCAGATATAATTGCACAGAACGTGGGTGCCGATGTAGTTCAGGTTATCGGATATAAATTTATTCTTTATAAAAAAAATCCTGATGAACCTAAAATTAAATTACCTAAGGCTAAAGTATGAGAAAAGTTGCGATGTTCGGAGGTAGTTTCAACCCTGTTCATAAAGGACACGTTGAACTGATGTATAAAATGAAGCAGGAGTTTTCTCTTGACAAAATTTACATCATTCCCACATTCAGTACACCTCTAAAAGACAATACACCTATGCTTACTCCCGAGCATAGACTCAATATGTGTCGTCTTGCCTTCGAAGAGTCCGAGGACATTATAGTCAGCGATTTGGAGATTTCGCGGCAGGGAAGAAGCTATACCTACGAAACTTTGGACGAGCTTTCATCAATAGAAAAAGATAGCGAGTTATTTCTTATTGTTGGTGCTGATTCTTTTATGCAACTTCCTCTCTGGAAGAATGCACAGCATATCTTTGATATGGCAACGATTTTGTCTGTCAGCAGAGGTGAGTATACAAATTCCGAGTTAAGTCATAAGGCTAAGGAATACACAGAACGATATGGTGCAAAAGTATATTTCTTACAGGAAGCAGTTTCTACAGTTTCTTCAACTCAGGTCAGAAACTATATTGATCTCGGTGAAGATTTCTGTCATTTGCTCCCTGAAAAAGTAGGCAAATATATCAAAGAAAACGGGTTGTATGGTTATGGAAATTAAAGACTTTTATTTTCTTGCAGAAAAATCTTTGAGTGAGCGCAGGTTCATTCATAGTAAAAATGTAGCCTCTGCCGCTATTAAACTTGCAAACAAATACGGCGCTGATCCCGTTAAAGCCGAGATTGCCGGAATACTTCACGACATTACAAAAGAAGTCGATAAAGATGCTCAGTTGCAAATTATACAGTCAGGTGGTATAATACTTGACAGTGTTTGCCAAAAATCACCTCAGTTATGGCATGCAATAAGCGGTATGGTATACACCAGAGATACCTTAGGTATTACTGATACCGATATTCTTAATGCGATCAGATATCATACCACAGGTCGCAGTAATATGTCTTTACTCGAGAAAATTCTCTTTATAGCGGACTTTATTAGTGACGAAAGAGATTATGACGATGTGGATATTATGCGAGCAGAATGCGAAAAATCTTTAGAGGATGGAATGCTCTATGGTCTTGGTTTCGTTATACCGGACCTCGTTAAACGTAGCAGAGCAGTACATCCCGATGCACTCGCACTTTATAACGAACTTATACTCGCTAAGTTATAATGAAAGGAATTTATTATTATGACAAATTTTGAACAAGCGATTGAATCTGCAAAGATTTTATCAGATAAAAAAGCCAGAAATATTTCTGTTATCAAGATTGGCGACGTATCATCTCTCGCAGATTATATGGTACTCGCAACTGGTAACAATTCTACTCACGTAAAGGCTCTTGCCGATGAACTCGAGTTTCAGCTTAAAGGCAAAGGTTTACCCGTACATCATATCGAGGGACATCGTAGCGACTCCTGGATACTTCTTGATTATACTGACGTTATCGTTCATGTTTTCTCTGACGAAGCAAGAGAGTACTACAGCCTTGACCATTTATGGCAAGATGGTGATGTGGTAGATATCTCTCAGTATATAGACGAAGAAGATTAATCAGTAAATTATTTATGAGGAGGACTCATTTTGAAATATAATCATAAAAATACAGAGGCCAAATGGCAGGAAATATGGGAAAGTACAGGCGTGTTCGAGGCTATAGACAACTGTGAAAAAGAAAAGTTTTATGCTTTGGTCGAGTTCCCTTATCCCAGCGGTGCAGGTATGCATGTTGGCCATATTAAGGCTTACTCAGGCCTTGAGGTTGTTTCCAGAAAAAGAAGAATGCAGGGCTTCAATGTGTTATTTCCCATTGGATTTGATGCATACGGACTTCCTACTGAAAACTACGCTATAAAAACACATATTCATCCCAGACAGGTAACCGATACTAATATCGAAAGATTTACCAGTCAGCTTAAAAAAGTCGGTTTTTCCTTTGATTGGAAGAGAGTTATCGATACTACCGAAGAAGACTATTACAAGTGGACTCAGTGGATATTTCTCAAGATGTTTGAAAACGGACTTGCATTCCGCGATAAAACTCTTGTTAATTACTGTCCTTCCTGTAAGGTTGTTCTCTCAAACGAGGACTCACAGGGTGGTAAATGCGACATCTGTCACAGCGATATAGTACAGAAGTCCAAGGACGTATGGTATCTTCGAATTACTGAATATGCCGATAAACTTCTTGAAGGACTTAAAGATGTTGATTATCTTCCCAACGTAAAACTTCAGCAGGAGAACTGGATCGGTAAATCAACAGGTGCTTTTGTAAACTTTACTGTTAAGAATACAGAAGAAACCCTCAGAATATATACAACTCGTCCCGATACTTTATTTGGTGTTACCTTTATGGTTATGGCACCCGAGCATCCTATGCTTGATAAGTACAAGGATATGATCACAAACTTTGACGAGGTTGAGAATTACAGAACCGAATGTGCAAAGAAAACTGAGTTTGAGAGAACTCAGCTTGTAAAGGATAAAACCGGTGTTAAACTTGGAGGTTTTGTTGCAGTTAACCCCGTAAACGGTAAAGAAATTCCTATATTCATCTCTGACTATGTTATGATGGGCTACGGTACAGGCGCTATTATGGCTGTTCCCGCACACGATCAGAGAGACTATGATTTTGCCAAGAAGTTTGGTATCGACATAATTGAGGTTATCAAAGGCGGAGATATTGAGGTTGAAGCATACACCGGTGACGGCGAGATGGTAAATTCCGATTATCTCAACGGATATACAGATAAGAAGAGTTCTATCGCAAGAATGATTGAAGAACTCCAGAAGCAGGGCATAGGTGAGAAGGGTGTTCAGTACAAGATGAAGGACTGGGCATTTAACCGTCAGCGTTACTGGGGTGAGCCTATTCCCATTGTTCATTGTGAACACTGTGGTATGGTTGCAGTTCCTTATGAGGAACTTCCTCTTAGACTGCCTAAGGTAGAGAACTTCGAACCCGGTCAGGATGGCGAGAGTCCTCTTGCTAAAATTGATGACTTTGTAAATTGCACTTGTCCTAAGTGTGGAGCTAAAGCCAAGAGAGAAACCGATACAATGCCTCAGTGGGCAGGTTCTTCCTGGTACTTCCTCCGCTACATTGACCCTCACAACACATCCGAACTTGCTAATATGGAAAAACTCAAATACTGGATGCCTGTTGACTGGTACAACGGCGGTATGGAACATGTTACACGTCACCTTATTTATTCAAGATTCTGGCATAAGTTCCTTTACGATATCGGTCTTGTACCTTGTGAGGAGCCTTACGCCAAGAGAACTGCTCAGGGACTTATTTTGGGACCTGACGGTGTTAAGATGAGTAAATCACGTGGTAACGTTGTAGATCCCAACGAAGTAGTTGATCAGTATGGTGCCGATGTACTGCGTACATACGTACTCTTTATGGGCGACTATGAGCAGGCTGCACCTTGGTCAGAAAGCTCTATGAAGGGTTGCAAGAGATTTATTGACAGAATATGGAACTTACAGGATATTCTTGTTGATGGCGATGAGTATTCCACAGAACTTTCATCTGCATTCCATAAAACAATCAAAAAGGTAAGCGAGGATATCGAAGGCCTTAAGTTTAATACCGCTATTGCTGCATTGATGACTCTTATCAATGAGATTTACAACAAGGGCTCAATCAATAAGGCAGAACTTAAAACTTTCCTTTTACTTGTTAATCCTTTTGCTCCTCATATTACTGAGGAAGTTAATAGCATCGTATTCGCTGATTCAGATATTCTTGCTACTACACAGTGGCCTGATTTTGACGAAGCAAAATGCAAAGATGATTTTATTGAAATTGCTGTTCAGGTTAACGGTAGAATCAAGGCAAGACTCAATGTTCCTGCTGATGCTGAACAAGATGCTGTACTTGCTCTTTGTCACGAAGACGAGAATGTTAAAAAGGCAATTGGCGATATGAATGTTATCAAGCAGTTCTATGTAAAAGGCAAACTTGTAAACATTGTTGTTAAGCCCTGATTGTTTTTTCGACAAAAATAAATAATTCTTCTGTTTTTCTCTTGACATAATAGGGTTAATTATGTATAATTACTAAAGTATTTTTACAATCCCGTAATTTAGATGGGAGGGAAGAAAGATGGCAGAAGTTAGATTAAAAGAGAATGAGTCCCTTGAAAATGCTTTAAGAAGATTCAAGAAGCAGTGTGCAAGAGCTGGTGTTATTGCTGAGGTACGTAAAAGAGAGGCTTATGAGAAGCCTTCCGTAAAGCGTAAGAAGAAATCCGAAGCAGCTCGCAAGCGCAAGTATAGGTAATCTCTTAGGCGGACAGCTTTGTACTGTCCGCCTTTTCATTTTTAGGAGTTGTTTATATGTCTGTATATATTGATAGAATTAACAGTATTAAGAAGATACTCAAAGAAAATGACGGTGCATTTATTTCTTCCGATGTCAGCATTACTTATCTTACAGGATTTGCTCATTCTGAAGGTTATGTTTTATTAGCAAGCGATGCACAATATTTTCTTGTTGATTTCAGATATGCTGAGGCTGCAAAAAACACTGTAAAAGACTATGAAGTTATAGTTTTCAGTAATCCTTTTGAGTCTATAGATGAGTTAATTAAAAAACACAGCATTAAAAATTTACTCATAGAAGATTCTTCTGTAACTCTAGCTTCATATAATAATCTCTGTGATAAACTTTCTGCGGATATTGTTACAGGCTCTGAACTTTCAAAAACTATTAGTAACACAAGACTCATAAAATCTGCTGACGAAGTCGAGAAACTCAAAACGGCACAAAAAATCGCTGAGAAAGCATATCTTGAGGTGCTTAATTTCGTAAAAGAAGGCATCTCCGAAAAAGAAATTGCTGCACGACTTGAGTTTCTTATGAAGATGTATGGTGCTGAACGTGTTGCTTTTGATCTGATTACAATTACAGGAAAAAACACATCCTTACCTCACGGAGTTCCTTCTGACACTATTGTAAAAAAAGGTGATTTCGTAACCTTTGATATTGGTGCTGTATATGAAGGATACCATAGCGATATGACCCGAACAGTTGCAGTAGGATGTATTTCTGATGAACAAAAGGAAATATACGATATTGTACTTAAGGCTCACTTTGAAGGACTCAAATCCGTCAAAGCAGGTGTTTCGGGTTTTGATGTAGATAAAGCAGCCCGCGACGTTATTGTTAATGCGGGATACGGACAATACTTCGGACACGCAACAGGCCACGGTGTTGGACTTGAAGTTCACGAAGCACCCAATGCATCTCCTCGTTCGGAATATGTGCTTTCGGAAAACATGACTTTGACTGTTGAACCCGGAATTTATCTGCCCCAAAAATTCGGTGTTCGAATAGAAGACACAGTTTTAGTTACCTTGAGTGGTTACGAGAGTTTTGCCTCTGTACCAAAAGATTTATTAATTATATAATTCTCTTGACAATATATTGGTATTTTATGTATAATATTTTAGGAAATCTGCGGTTTAACCGTATAATCTATAATTTTGGAGGAATCATTTATGATATCTGCAGGCGATTTTAGAAATGGCGTTACATTTGAGATGGACGGACAGGTTGTTTCTATCGTTGAGTTCCAGCATGTTAAGCCCGGTAAAGGTGCTGCTTTTGTTAGAACTAAGATAAGAAACGTTATCACCGGCTCTGTCGTTGAAAAAACTTTCAACCCTAACGATAAGTATCCCACCGCTTTTATTGAGAGAAAAGATATGGAGTATAGCTACAACGATGGCGATCTCTATTATTTTATGGATACTGAGACATGGGAGCAGGTTCCCATTAACAAGAGTATCCTTAGCGACAACTTTAAGTTTGTGAAGGAGAATATGGTTTGTAAGGTTCTTTCTTACAAAGGCAACGTTTTCGGCGTAGAGCCTCCCACATTTGTTGAACTTGCTGTTGCTCAGACAGATCCCGGTTTTGCTGGCAATACTGCTACAAATGCACTTAAACCCGCAACACTTGAGACAGGCGCTGAGATTAAAGTTCCTCTCTTCATCGAAGAGGGCGAGATTCTTCAGATCGATACCCGTACCGGTGAGTATATCGGTCGTGCATAATCGAGAGGTAGGTTATTATTATGACATTAACTGAGAAAATTTCTTACATCCGCGGTCTTGCTGACGGTCTTAATCTTGATGAGTCTAAGGACGAAGTTAAGGTTATCAAAGTTATGATGGAGCTTCTTGAGGATATTGCTGTATCTGTTACAGACCTCGAAGAACTTTATGACGAGATGGCTGATGTAGTTGACGAAATCGACGAGGATCTTTCTTATGTTGAAGAAGATCTCTATGATGATGACTGCGACTGTGACGATGATTGCTGTTGCTGTGATTGTGACGATGACTGTGATTGCGATTGTGATTGTGACTGCGTATATTACGAAGTTACATGTCCCTCTTGCGAGGAAACAATTTGTGTAGACGAAGATCTTCTGCTTGAGGGCGAAGTTCAGTGCCCCGAGTGTGGCGAGATTCTCGAGTTCGATTTCAGCGAACTTATGACAGATGATTGCTGCTGCGAGGATGACTGTTGCTGTCACGAAGCAGACGAATAAGATCGACATTTTCTATTAATTATCAAGGACAACACCTCTTGTGTATGATACACAGGAGGTGTTTTTTTGTTATCGTACAGAGGCAGACACAAATTTCGTAGTAAATTTCTAATCTTTATAATCGTCTTGTTAGTGTTGGTTATAGGTTTCTTTTGCTTGTTTGAATTTAAAGCGAGGGATCTGGTACATAATCTTGTGGATAATGAACTTGAAATTCATGCTATGAATGCAATTGATAAGGCGGTATCTGAAGTTTTAGATGAATGTCAGGTAACTTTTGAGGATCTTATTATTGCAGAGAAAGACTCAAACGGTACTATCAGTACACTCAGAACAGATACTCTGACAATAAATAAACTTAAGTCTGAACTATCTCTGATGATTACAAATAAAATCAGGCAAGATTCCACAATATCAGTTGGTGTTCCTGCAGGAGCATTTACGGGAATTGTATTATTATCAACGTTCGGACCTGATATATCAGTAAGTCTTTCGCTTGGGGGAAGTGCAACAACATCAATAAATTCTGAGTTTTCTTCATCAGGAATAAATCAAACGATTCACAGATTATTCTTATCGGTAGAAGCCGACGTGAGCCTTACTTGTCCGATTATTGCTTATGAAACAACTATTTTGACCGAATATGAATTATCCGAAACCATTATTGTCGGAAACACTCCTGAATTTTACGCAAATGTAGGCTAATGTCACTACAAAGTTGATATAAACAAAACATCCTATATATTGTATTTTATTACTCATAAGTCTTGAATTTGATAACACTATGTGGTATTATAAATAAATAAAAATAATATTGGGGGAGTGTACCCTGTCAATTTTATATTTGAATAATGAAATGCCCCGCGAGCGTATGGAGTACATAACACTTATAGGGGAGATTATGAATATCAGAAAACGCTCCGATAAGCCGCTTGCATATATTCATACGTACGGTTGTCAACAGAACGTTGCTGATAGTGAAAAGATAAAAGGAATGCTTCATCTTGCAGGCTTTGAGTTTACAGATGTTGTAGAGGATGCAGACTTTATACTTTTTAACACGTGTGCTGTCAGAGAACACGCTGAGGACAGAGTGTTCGGTAACGTAGGAGCACTGAAAAACATCAAACGCAGACATCCTTCGGTTACTATTGCGCTCTGCGGATGTATGATGGAGCAAAAATCTGTCGCCGACAGAATTTATAAAAGCTATCCTTTTGTAAGTCTTGTTTTCGGAACACATTCTATTTCGAAGTTCCCTGAACTTTTATATAACGTTTTACTCGATGGTAAAAGA
Source organism: Ruminococcus sp. (assembly GCA_045603105.1). GTDB lineage: Bacteria > Bacillota > Clostridia > Oscillospirales > Acutalibacteraceae > Ruminococcoides. Next base: position 44,856 of record JAZULM010000020.1, on the reverse strand, counting down.
ACTTTCCACGTAAGCGATGACAATACTATATACGAAGACATTCCTACCTTGAGAGATAAAACATTCAAAGGTTGGCTTCCTATAATGTATGGCTGTGATAATTTCTGCACATATTGTATTGTACCTTACGTCAGAGGTAGAGAGCGTTCCAGAGCAAGTGCTGAGATTATAGCAGAAGCAAAGTCTATGATTGAAGCAGGGTATAAGGAAATCACTCTGCTCGGACAAAACGTAAATTCTTACGGTAAAGGCCTTGATGAGGATATATCATTTTCTCAGTTACTCAGAAAGATAGATGAGATTCCCGGTGACTATATTCTTCGTTTTATGACTTCTCATCCAAAAGATTGTACTCATGAGTTAATCGATACGATTGCTTCATCCAAGCATATAAGTAAACACCTGCATTTGCCGTTTCAATCGGGCAGCAGCAGAATACTTAAACTTATGAATCGCAGATATACAAGAGAAAAGTATCTTGACATTATTGATTATGCTAAATCAAAGATACCCGACATTTCTCTTACCAGTGATATTATTGTAGGTTTCCCCGGTGAAACGTACGAAGATTTCTCTGAGACTATATCGCTTATTAAAGAAGTCGGTTTCACATCGTTATTTACCTTTATTTATTCGCGTCGTCCTGGTACACCTGCCTGTGAAATGGAAGACGTAGTTACAGATGCAGAAAAAGGCAGATGGTTTTCTGAACTACTCAAAACTCAGGAAGAAATTGCCGCTTCAAGATGCAGGGATATGGTCGGTGAGACTCAGCGTGTATTGGTTGAGGAACTCAACGAGAAAAACGGCTACCTGTCATCTCGTACCTCGGGCAATATTATTGTAGAAGTTAAAGGGGATGAGTCTTTAATCGGCACATTCCAAAACGTTAAAATTACAGAAGCTCGTAACTGGATCCTCCGTGGCGAGTTTATATAAACATTAAATTTAAAGGAGATTATTAAAATGGATATTATCGAACTTTCAAGAGAACTTGGCAGAAAAATTCAGCAGGAAGAGTCTTATGTAACTCTTATGGAGGCTAATAAGGCAGTAGAAGAAGACGAAGCATTACAGGCTCTTATCGGTGAATTTAATCTTTTCAAACTTCAGCTCAACGAAAAGTTAACTGCTGCAGATCGTGATGAAGAGGCAATTAAGGATCTTAATTCTAAGATGCGTTCTCTTTACGCAGATATTATGGTTAACCCCTCAATGATCAAACTTAACGAGTCCAAGACTGCATTCGACGGTGTTATGCAGAGAGTTTTCGCTATTATCAGCAATAGTGCAAACGGCGAGGATCCCAACACCACAGATTACCACGCATGCTCAGGTAGTTGTGACTCTTGCGGTGGTTGTCACTAAGTTTTAACTTACACTTAAAATAACGGATAAGGAAGTGTAATTATGGCGGAGCTGTCTCCGATGATGAAACAGTATTTTGAAATAAAAGAGCATAATAAGGACAGCATTCTATTCTTCAGACTGGGTGACTTTTACGAAATGTTCTTTGATGATGCAAAAGTAGCGTCCCGAGAACTCGATTTAACCCTTACAGGCAGAGATTGTGGTCAGGAAGAACGAGCTCCTATGTGCGGAGTTCCTTTCCACAGCTGCGAAGGTTATATAGCTAAACTTGTCGCCAAAGGCTACAAGGTTGCTATTTGTGAACAGACTGAGGACCCTGCTACCACTAAGGGGTTAGTCCGCCGTGACGTTATCCGTGTAATTACACCCGGCACAGTTGTTGAATCTACTATGCTTGATGAGAGCAAAAACAACTATATTTGTTGTGCTTATTATCAGAACAAATCAATCGGACTTTGTTTTTGTGATGTATCTACAGGACAGCTCTATGCTACCGAGATATCTGGTGCTGACTGTATTCAGAACTTCAAGGATCAACTTGTTAGTTATAATCCGCACGAGATACTTTTTGGAGGCTTCGGCAAACATAAATCTGATGTGCTTAAGTTTATCAGAGACAGACTTATCTGCAGTATTGAGGAAATTCCTGATGATGAGTTTTCGTATCTTGATTGTCTTGACGCATTATATAAGCAATTTCCTGCTGACAAATGTGATGCTATAAAAAACAGCAACGAACTTGTTTGTTCTCTCGGTACACTTCTTTCGTATCTCTTAAAAACTCAGATGACAGGTCTTGAGCGTATCAGTGATATTGAGTTGTATCAGGACGATCAGTTTATGAGGCTTGATTTTAACACAAGACGTAATCTCGAGTTAACTCAGACTATGATTTCCAAAGAAAAGAAAGGCTCTCTTCTTTGGGTTTTGGATAACACCAAGACTGCTATGGGCAAACGACTTCTTCGCAGCTGGATTGAAAATCCTCTGATGAACGTAGCTTCAATAATCAGACGTCAGTCTGCTATTGGCGAACTTGTTGATGATACTGTTAAACGTCTTGAACTTTTTGCTGTACTCAGCGGAATACTTGATATTCAGCGTATTATGACAAGAATTGTCTACGGCTCTGCCAATGCAAGAGAACTTCGTTCTTTATGTACAGCTATTTCGCCATTGCCTCAGATTAAGTCTTTACTTGCTGATTCATCGTCGCCTTATTTGCGTGATTTATATAACAGTATAGACACCCTTGATGATATACATACTCTTATTGACTCGGCTATAGTAGAAGAACCGCCTTTTACTGTTCGTGAGGGCGGAATGATCAAACGAGGATACTCTGAAGAACTTGACAGAATCAGTATTGATATGACTGATTCTACTTCGCTTCTTGCTGATATAGAGACTTCTCAGCGTCAGGCAACCGGTATTCCTAAACTTAAAGTAGGATACAATCGTGTGTTTGGATACTATATCGAGGTTACAAACTCCTACAAGGATTTGGTACCTGATACTTATATCAGAAAACAGACTCTCACTAATTGTGAACGATATATAACTCAGGAACTAAAAGACCTTGAGGGGCGTATTCTCGGTGCAAAGGATAAAACGACTGCGCTTGAATACGAGTTGTTTACTGCAGTTCGTACCAAGGTATCCGAGAACCTCAAGAGAATAGAAAAAACTGCAGATGCTTTGGCACAAATTGATGTTCTTTGCTCACTCGCAAACGTTGCTTCTGATAACAGATACGTATGTCCTGACGTAGACCTTTCTTCAGTAATCAATCTCAAAGCATCTCGTCATCCTGTTGTTGAATCTTTACTTGATACTTCAAGATTTGTTTCAAACGACGTTTATCTCGATAATGCGGATAATCGTGTCGCAATTATCACAGGACCTAATATGGCAGGTAAATCTACATATATGCGTCAGACTGCCCTTATAGTAATTATGGCTCAGATAGGTAGTTTTGTTCCTTGTGATTCTGCACATATAGGTATTGTGGATGCTGTATTCACAAGAGTAGGTGCATCTGATGACCTTGCTTCGGGACAATCAACCTTTATGGTAGAGATGAGCGAGGTGGCCACAATAGTTAAGTCGGCTACATCAAGAAGTCTGCTTGTTTTTGATGAAATAGGCAGAGGCACCTCAACTTATGATGGTATGAGTATTGCGAGAGCGGTGCTTGAATATGTTGCCGATAAGAAAAAACTCGGAGCTAAGTCGCTGTTTGCAACACATTATCACGAATTAACTGTTTTAGAAGAACTTATCGAAGGTGTAAAGAACTATAATATCGCTGTCAAAAAACGCGGAGATGAGATTACATTTCTTAGAAGAATTGTTCCCGGAGGCGCTGATGACAGCTATGGTATTGAGGTTGCTAAACTTGCAGGTGTACCCGAGTGGATTATTAAAAGAGCAAAAGAGATTTTGCACGAACTTACTCTTACATCTCCCGATACCGCCAGAGAAAGTCTTAAGAACGTTTCCGCTAATATAGAAGATGAAATGCAACTCTCTCTTGTCCCAAGTGCTGACACTGCTATAGCGGACAAGCTGAGAACAACTGATATTGATACTTTAACACCTATAGAAGCAATAAACTTGCTTTATGAACTAAAAAAATTACTTTAACTTTTAGATTAGGAGGTGACTCGTAGTGGGTAGAATAAATGTACTTGATAAACACGTTGCTGAACTTATTGCTGCAGGTGAGGTTGTAGAAAGACCATCTTCAGTAATTAAGGAATTAGTAGAAAATTCAATTGATGCAGGAGCAAAGTCTGTTACTGTTGAAATCAAAAACGGCGGTACTACCTTTATGCGTGTCACCGATGACGGAATGGGTATTATGCGCGATGATATCCGCAATGCTTTTTTACGTCATGCCACCAGTAAGGTCCTCCGAGAAGATGACCTTGATTCAATAGCCACTCTCGGTTTCAGAGGCGAGGCATTGGCATCTGTATCTGCTGTAGCGAGAGTAGAACTTATTACTTGCGCAGACACAGAAGATGTCGGTACAAGTTATCGAATAGACGGAGGGGAAGAAGTGTCCTTTGAGGATGCAGGTTGTCCCGTTGGTACTACCATAATTGTACGTGACCTGTTCTATAACATTCCTGCAAGACAGAAGTTTCTCAAAAAGGACGTGGCAGAAGGCAATGCTGTTTCACAGGTTATGGACAGAATTGCACTCTCTCACCCCGAGATCGCTTTCACCTTTATACGTGATTCAAAGCAGGTGCTTAAAACTTCGGGTGACGGTAAACTTCGCTCTGCGATTTACGCTGTGTACGGCAGAGAGTTTTCAAATTCTCTTATTGACGTAGACTATGAACTTGAAGGTATCAAGGTCGAGGGATTTATCTCTCGTCCTGAGGCTGCACGCCCTAATCGTAATATGCAGACCTTCTTTGTTAACAACAGATTTGTTAAAAGCAGAACCGCGGGTGCCGCTGTTGACGAGGCTGCAAAAGGCTCCGTAATGGTCGGCAAATTCCTTTGCTGTGTTCTCAATATTTCAATGTCGTTTTCTTTAGTCGACGTTAATGTTCACCCTGCAAAAATTGAGGTTCGCTTTGTTAACGAAAGACCTCTGTTTAACGCAGTTTATCACGCTGTTAAGTCTGCACTTTTAAGAGGCGACAAGAGAAAAGAGGCTATGCTTTCATCAATAGATGGATCTAAAAAGGATAATCCTTTTGCACAGTTCGATTTATATGCAAAAATTAGTTCGGTTTCACAACCGTCTTCTGCTTTACCATACGTACCAAAAGCTAATTCAACATTTGAAACTCCCACATCACAGGTTTCGCCTGTTAATAAGCCTTTTTACGAAAGACGTATCAGTATAGCTGATGACAGACGTGAAATAGATAATTATTTATCTTCGCTAGATAATATTGCAGCAAGTGATGAGATTGTACCTTTATCTGATAAAACTTCTGCAAGTATTCCCGAGAATAAATCTATCGAAATAGAATGTTCTACAGAAAATACGGAGGTTACAGAGTCGGTTATTCCTGCAACCCAAATAGTTGAGGAGACTGCCTGCGAAGAAACTACTCAGCCTCAGTCTTTAATTTCAGACGACGGATCTGATCCTGACTTTAAATATATCGGTGAAGCTTTCCGTACATATATAATTGTTGAGATTGATAACGAGTTAGTCCTTATCGATAAACACGCACTTCACGAGAGAATTATTTATGAGCAACTCAAAAAAGAGTCGTCATTTTACAGTCAGATGCTCCTCGTACCTCAGACAGTAACTCTCGACAAATCAGTCTATACTGTTGTAGTCGATAATCTTGATATGTTTTCACAGTGTGGATTTGAGGTGGAGGACTTCGGACTGCCTACTTTACTTGTAAGAAGTGCACCTCAGTACATTACCGGTGAGGATATTGCTGACACCATTATCGAGATGTCAGATTATATTTATGAGAAAAAGAATGATATCCGAAGCGATAAAATGGACTGGATTTTCCACAATATTGCTTGTAGAAGTGCAGTCAAAGCAGGTAACATCAGTTCGGAAATGGAACTCAAAGATTTAGCATCAAAAATGTTAAAGGATGAATCTTTGAGATATTGTCCTCACGGAAGACCCGTGTGCATTGTTCTCAAAAAATCAGAGATAGAAAAACAGTTTGGCAGGATGTGATTCTTTTGTCAGACAACAAAATAAAACTTTTATCAATAGTCGGCCCTACAGCCTCGGGTAAAACAGCACTTTCTGTTTATCTTGCTCAGAAGTTATCAGGTGAAATTGTATCTGCTGATTCTATGCAGATATATAAGGGAATGGATATTGCTACCGCAAAACCTGATATGGATGAACGCCGTGGTATACCGCATCATCTGATGGATTATGTCCAGGTGGGTGAGCCGTATAGTGTTGCACGTTTTGTATCTGATTCAAACGATGTTATCCGAGATATTGTCAGTCGTGGTAAGTTGCCGATTCTTACAGGCGGTACAGGCTTATACGTTGATAGTTTGTTAAGCGGTATCGAGTTCGCTGAGGGTGAAGTTGATTTTGATCTTAGAGCCAAATTACAGGCAAAACTCAGTGAACAAGGATTAGATACACTGCTTTGTGAACTTGAAGCGATCGATCCCGAAACTGCCGATAAACTTTCAACAGAGCGTAATCCAAAAAGAATTATAAGAGCGTTAGAAGTTTTTTATACTACAGGGATCACAATGTCAAAACAAAATATTTTGTCCAGACAAAACGAAACTATATATAATCCTGTTAAGATTGCCCTTACATACAGAGATAGACAAAAACTCTATGACAGAATCAACCATAGAGTTGATATTATGATTCAAAATGGACTTTTAGATGAAGCTAGGGAGTTTTATTCTTTACCCTTGGGAGATACTTCTAAGCAAGCAATCGGATATAAAGAACTACTCCCATATATCGAGGGAGAAAATTCTCTTGATGAATGTATTGAAACGTTGAAACAATCTACAAGACGATATGCTAAAAGACAGCTAACTTGGTTTAATCGAGATCCTGAAATCAAATGGTTTTATAAGGATGACTATGATACTGACCAAGATTTTTATTCAGATGTTCTTGATTATTTAACTCAAAAAGGACTTGTTGATAATGAAAAAAAATGACAAGAAAGTTTTCAGTATTAAGAATTTTGGTGTAGTGTTAATTTGCGTTGCTCTGGTAGTTTATTTTATATTTACTCTTATTAATGCAAATATAAATACTTCCTCTGTTATTGACACAGAAATTGCCAAAAGATATACCTATAACGAAAACATTACAACTCCATCTTTTATAGTACGTAATGAAACCTTGCTTACATATAATGGAAGCAAAGTGTTGTACTATACTGTTAATGACGGCGACATTGTTCCCGCGGGTGATGAGGTTGCACTAGTTTTCGCCAATGAAACTGATGCGCTGAATTTTAACAAGTTAAATGAAGTTAATGCACAGATAGATATTCTTACGAGTCTTAATACTTCTCACGAGAATGTTAAGACTGACTTTGCTGCAGTCGACAAGCAAATAGAACTTAATCTTCGCAATCTGATATTGGCTGTTAACTCAAGTAATCCGTCATTAATTTCCGATTCGGGAGACAGTCTTATTTATTCTATTAATCAAAGACAGATTATTACTGGTGTTGTTAAAAACTTCGATGAACAGATATCCTCACTTAATGAACAAGCACAAAAATACATTAACGAAGGATGTGACTATTCTAACGTAATCACAACGGATGTTGGCGGTTATTTTGTTGCTTTTGCAGATGGCTATGAGTCTGCATACGATTATGAATCGGCTTTAGATTTATCTGTCGAAGATTTCTCTACAGATGTTAAAAGCGAAAAAGTAGGGGAAGATGTTATCGGAAAAATAGTCAGCGGGTTAAATTGGTATGTTGTATGTGAATTATCCTCTGATGAGGCGATAACGTTATCACACTCAAATACATCCACTACACTTACTTTCCCGAGCACTACTTGTGCCAATATACCTGCTACACTTGTTTCACTAAATCAGGATAGCAAACAGTCTGATGCTGTCGCAGTATTTCAGTGTAATTATATGAACACTCCCATTAGCCATCTTCGTAATGAAACGGTACAGATTACCGTTAATACTTTTAATGGTCTGAGAATCAGTAAATCTGCTATACATGACGAATATGTTGAAGTTAAAGATTCCGAATCAGGCGAGAAAAAGAAGGTACAGGGTGTATACGTTGTTCACGGCAGCGAACTTGTATTCAAAGAAATATCTATAATCTATGCAGGTGGCGACTTTGTTATAGTTGACGAGAATCCTGACGTAAACACTTTAGTCAGCGGTGAAACACTTAAACTCAATGATGAGGTTGTTGTAAACGGAGAGGATCTTTATGTCGGAAAGAACGTTTAATACAATCAAAGATAATTATGAACGTATAGTTGAAAATATAGCGTCGGCTGCATTAAAAAGCGGCAGAAGCCCCGAGGAAATAACATTTCTTGCTGCTACAAAAACAGTTGAGCCTGAATTTATTAACTATGCTATCTCTCTCGGACTTAAATATATTGGAGAAAACAAAGTCCAGGAACTTTTATCAAAATATGATTCCTATGATTTAGATAATTCTTCTTTGCATTTTATCGGACATCTCCAGACAAACAAAGTAAGACAAATAGTTGGTAAAGTTTCGATGATTCAGTCTGTTGATTCCATACGACTTGCCGAGGAGATTTCAAGGCAAAGTATTAAGAATAATCTGACTACTAAAATACTCGTAGAAGTTAATATAGGTAAAGAAGAAAATAAGTCAGGAGTTATGCCTGAAAATTTGTCCGAATTATTATATCAGATATCAGAACTTGCTAATATTTCGGTCGAAGGTTTAATGTCCATACCCCCGATTTGTGAAAATGAATCAAAAATTCGCAGATATTTTGAAAATATGCGTAATCTGTTTCTTGACATATCGGGTAAAAAGATAGATAATATTAGAATGAATACTCTATCGATGGGTATGTCATCAGATTACCGAGAAGCAATACTTGAGGGTGCCACCTTAGTGCGAATCGGTTCATCGTTATTTGGCGAAAGAAATTACAATATATAAATTATGGAGGTAATTAAAATGGCAGGATTTGTTGACAAGTTTAAACGTATGTGGGACGCTCCCGATGACGAGTATCAGTACGATGAGTACGGTTATGGTGAGGAAGAAGTAGAAGATTTTGACGAGGACGTAACAATTCGCGACAACTCTTCAAGAAAAAGCAAGGTTGTTAATATTAACGCAACCGCAAAACTCGCTGTTGCTCTCTTTAAGCCCGAGCGTTTTGGCGAAGAGACAAGAGCTATTGCTGATGAGCTCATTAAAACTCATACTGTTGTATTAAACCTTGAGAATACAAATAAGGATATGTCCAGAAGAATAATCGACTTCCTTTCCGGTGTTGCTTATGCTAACAGAGGAAAGATTAAGAAGGTTGCTTCCAGTACATTCATTATTATACCTAATCACGTTGATCTTACAGGTGATGATCTGCTTGATGAATTAGAAAACAGCGGAGTATACTTCTGATAATGGACGAAGCAAAATTGCTTTTATCTCGTGTGGATGATATTGTTGAACAATATTACTGTGGTATAACAGGTTATCTTGGCTTTTTGAACGAGACGGAAACCTCTCTTGTTTGTTCGTATCTAAGAAACAGTGGAGTGGAGTCTCGGATCTTTGGCGGATATCCTATGGCTATACGTAATTTTTTATGTATAGGAGATTGCGAGGATAGTGATTTTCCCATTGACTGTTTACTCATTTCATCAAAAGGCAAAAAGAAACTGACACATCGCGATTTTCTCGGCTCCTTAATGGGCTTGGGGATAAAGCGGGAATGTGTCGGTGATATCATTTTATTAAATGAGACAGATGCCGTTGTTTTTGTTCGCTCGGAAATTACAACTCACATTATCCGCGACCTGCGATATATCGGTCGCGAAGCTGTGAGTATTACCGAATATAAAGGTGACGCAGGTAGTCTATGTGCTAAGACAGAGGAACTTCAGATTATTATTACCTCTATGAGACTTGATAATTTTGTTTCTTCCTGCACTAAAACATCTCGCTCCGTTGCGACTGAACTTATATCGTCTGGTTCGGTATTTCTAAATCAGATTGAAGAAAAGAAACCTTCAAGGATTATTAAGGATAAGGGTATTATCAGTATTAGAGGATACGGTAAGTATATTGTGGGTAATATTATAGGAAAAACAAAGAGCGGCAGGCTGGTTGTCAGTGTGTTGCATTATATTTAAGGGGGATATAATGATGCTTTCTGTTGAAGAAATTAAGAATGTCAGTTTTAGAAAAGCCAGTATCGGTGGTTACAAGCCGGAAGACGTTGATGCTTTTATCGACCAGGTGCTTATAACTATTGAACAGTTGCGTAAAGAAAAATCTGACCTTATTAAAAAAATGGATATTCTTGCAACAAGAGTTGAAGAATACAGAGCCGACGAAGATTCTGTTCGCAATACTATGCTTTCTGCACAGCGTGTTGCAGATTCAACAATCAAAGAAGCTCGTCTTAAGGCAGCAAAACTTCTCGAAGAATCTGAGAATATTGCAAAAGCAAAGTTATATGACCTTAATGTTCAGATTAAAGAACAGAAGAAGCAGTATACACTTTTACTTGCAGAGTATTCTCGCCTCAGAGAGGATATTATTGCCCATTGTAATAAACATATTGCACTTGTAAGTAAAGAAATTCCCTCTGAAGAAAGAATTGCTACAATGCAATCTAATATTGATTCTCGCTATCCTACCGATAATAAAGATGATTATGAAATCGCACCCGAGGTTTCGACAACTGCTTCACAAGATGAAGTGGCTCCTGAAATCGAATCTGACGATGATATGACAATTTTTGTATCTGAAGAATACCCTACAGTATCCGATAACTTTGATGATTATGTTGTCGGCGCTGCTGTTGCTTCAGATGATAACTCTGATAATTCCGGTGGGAAGAGATCCAAAGATTTCTCCTCGCTGAGATTTGGCGATAACTATGATATAGATAGTGATGCCGATTCAGACAATACTTAATGGAAGGTAGAATATTATGTCTCAGGATTACAATCAAACTTTAAATTTGCCCGTAACTGATTTCCCCATGAGAGCAGGACTTCCTCAAAGCGAGCCTGTCACTCTCAAGAAATGGGATGATAATAATATTTATGAAAAACTTATGGAGAGAAATGCCGGAAGACCTATGTTTATTCTTCACGACGGCCCTCCATATGCAAACGGTAATATCCATCTTGGAACTGCTCTTAATAAAGTTCTCAAAGATTTTATCGTTAAATATAAGAATATGTCGGGTTTCTGTGCTCCTTTTGTACCCGGTTGGGATACTCACGGACTTCCCACAGAATTAAAAGCCAGAGCAAAAGCAGGTGTATCAAGTTCCGATGCTATTTCTGACGTGGAACTTCGTCAGATTTGTCGTGATTTTGCTCTCGGATATCTTGATGACCAGCGTAATCAGTTCAGACGTCTTGGTGTAATTGGTGATTGGGAGAATCCCTATATCACACTCACAAAAGACTTTGAAGCTACTCAGATTGAGATTTTCTCAGAAATGGCTCAGAAGGGTTATATTTACAAGGGACTTAAGCCTGTTTATTGGTGTCCCGAATGTAAGACTGCTCTAGCAGAGGCTGAGATCGAATACGCTGAGGATCCTTGTTTCTCTATTTATGTAAAATTCCCCGTATGTGATGACCTCGGTAAAATCTCCGCTTTAGGAGTTGATCCCGAGAAAACATATTTCGTAATTTGGACAACAACTACCTGGACACTTCCCGGTAACGTTGCTGTTTGTGTTGGTCCCGAATTTAATTACGCTGTAATTAAGTCAGGTGACGAACATTACATTATGGCCGAGGAACTCTATAAGAGCGCTTTTGAAGCGGCCGGTATAGAGGAATATGAGGTTGTTGCTGAGATTAAGGGCAGCGAACTCGAATATATTAAGACAAGACATCCTTTCCTTGACAGAGAGTCTCTCGTTATCGTTGGTGATCACGTTACCCTTGACAGCGGTACAGGTTGTGTTCATACTGCTCCCGGTCACGGTGTTGAGGACTACGATGTTTGTCGTAACTATCCTGAAATTCCTATTATTGTACCTGTTGATGCAGATGGACGTCTGACTGAAGAAGCAGGACAGTTTGCAGGTCTTTTGACTGATGATGCAAATAAACCTATTGCTCAGCATCTTGAGAACTTAGGCCTTCTCTTCGGACTTAAGAAGATTATTCACCAGTATCCTCATTGCTGGAGATGTAAGAAGCCCGTACTTTTCAGAGCAACAAATCAGTGGTTCTGTTCTGTTGACGATTTTAAGGCTGATGCAGTTAAAGCGATTAATGACGTAGAGTGGATTCCTGCCTGGGGTAAGGACAGAATTACCTCTATGGTTCAGGATCGTAAAGACTGGTGTATTTCCCGTCAGCGCAGATGGGGTGTGCCTATTCCGATTTTCTTCTGTAAAGAATGCGGTGAGCCCTATATCGACAAGGACGCTATGGCTGCAGTTGCAGAACTTTTCCGTAAAGAGGGTGCAGATGCCTGGTTTGCATATTCTGCTGAAGAAATTCTTCCTGAAGGTGCAAAATGCGGAAAATGTGGTCACACTTCTTTCGAAAAAGAAAGAGATATTATGGACGTTTGGTTTGACAGCGGTGTAACTCACGCAGCTGTTTGCAAAGCAAGACCTAACCTCACTTGGCCTGCTGACCTTTATCTTGAAGGTGCAGACCAGTATCGTGGTTGGTTCCAGTCTTCACTCCTTACCTCTGTTGCTGTATTCGGTCAGGCTCCTTATAAGAGCGTTCTGACTCACGGTTGGGTTGTTGACGGCGAAGGAAAGAAGATGAGTAAATCTCTCGGTAACGGAATTGATCCTCAGGAAGTTGTTGATCAGTACGGTGCAGACGTTCTTCGTCTTTGGGTAGCATCTTCCGATTACCACGTAGATATCCGTATCTCAAAGGATATTCTCAAGCAACTCTCTGAGGCTTACAGAAAGATCCGTAATACAGCCAGATACATTCTTGGTAACATCAACGACTTTAACCCCGATACTGATTCTGTTGCAATACATGATCTTATGCCTATTGATAAATGGGCAATCAATAAACTTAACGAACTTATGGTTAAAGTTAAGGCAGGTTATGATTCTTACGAATTCCACCAGGTTTATCATGCAATTCACAATTTCTGTGTTGTTGATATGTCTAACTTCTACCTCGACGTTCTCAAGGATCGTCTTTATACCGAGAAACCTGATTCACAGGCTCGTCGTGCTGCACAGACTACAATTTATATCATTCTTGACGCTATGACAAGAATGATTGCTCCTATTCTTGCTTATACATCTGACGAAATCTGGAAGTATATGCCTCATCGTGCTGATAGCGATGCTGAGTGCGTACTGTTCAATCAGATGCCTGAAAAGATTAATATTAACCTTGATGCAGACTTTATTGCTAACTGGGATAGAATTCACGAACTTCGTGATACAGTTAAAAAGCAACTCGAAGTTGCTGTTAAGGATAAGATGATTAAGTCTTCACTTGAAGCTTCAGTAACACTCAAAGCATCCGGTGATGAATATAATTTCATCAAGTCTGTTGAATCTGAACTTGCCGCTGCATTTATTGTTTCTGCTGTTAATGTTGTTAGCGGAGACGGTGAACTTGTTGTTGAAGTTTCCAAGGCAAATGGAGAAAAATGTGAACGTTGCTGGTGCTTCAGCGAGACTGTAGGCACTTGTGAGGAGCATCCTACACTTTGCTCAAGATGTGCACAGGTTATTAAATAATTAAAATATAGCCAAAGCGGTGTATTTATTGCACCGCTTATGCTTTATTCGGGTGATAATCAATGGTTATAACATTTATAGCAATTGTTGTTATGGTTTTAATTGACCAGATTTCAAAACATCTGATTGTGCAGAATATGGTTTTGGGTGATTCTGTTACAGTAATTCCAAATCTTCTTAACTTTACTTATTCTCATAATGACGGTATGGCCTTAGGTATCGGTTCTGAAAACTTCAGATGGGTATTTATCTGTGTTACTGTTTTGGTGTGCGGTATACTTATTTATCTTATGTTCAGACCTGAATTTAAGAATAAGTTATACTTTTCATCAGTTGCGTTAATAGTAGGTGGGGGGATAGGAAACCTTATTGATCGTGTTCTCAACGGATACGTTGTTGATTTTCTCGCATTATCATTTTTTCCGCCTATTTGTAATTTTGCTGATTATTGTGTAACAGCAGGTACAATATGTCTTGTTGTATATATTATTTTTTACTACGGAAAAAATAATAAGGAAGTTACGAAAGATTAAAATATGGAACTTAAATTTATAGTTGATGAGCAACACGCAGGGAAGAGAATAGATAAGTTTTTATCGGATAATACTGAGGATATGTCCCGTAGTTTTATTGCAGGTATTATTGACGATGGGGTTGTTTTTGTAAACGATAAAGTTGTATCCAAGAGTTATAAATTAAACGCTTCTGACGTTATTCTTGCTCAAATTTCGCCATCTGTGGAGCTCGAGGCTGAAGCAGAGGATATACCTTTAGATATTGTTTACGAGGACTCGGATATTATTGTTGTGAATAAACCTAAGGGTATGGTTGTTCATCCTGCTCCGGGTAATTACAGCGGTACACTTGTTAATGCACTTCTATATCATTGCAAGGGAGAATTGTCAGGTATCAATGGAGTTTTACGTCCCGGTATAGTTCATAGAATTGACAAGAACACAAGCGGATTACTTGTTATCGCTAAGTCCGATAAAGCACATTTTTCTTTATCTGAACAGATAAAAGAACATAGTATGACACGAGAATATCGCGCTGTCATTTACGGACATCTCAAAGAAAACCAAGGCTTAATTGATGCTCCTATCGGGCGTTCTCAGATTGACCGTAAACGTATGTGCGTAACTGATAAGAATTCAAAAAATGCTGTAACACATTATTCTGTACTTGAAGAATATAAAGATTTTTCGTACATATCATGCAGACTTGAAACCGGTAGAACACATCAGATTCGTGTTCATATGGCATATATCGGACATCCGTTGGCAGGTGATGATGTTTACGGACCTAAAAAGGTCATTACTGAGCTTAACGGTCAGTGCTTGCATGCTATAAAACTCGGGTTTAATCATCCTGCAACAGGGGAGTATATGGAATTTTCTACTGATTTACCCGAGTATTTTGAGAAATTTATTGCAAAAAAGAGAATAACATAAAAACTTTATTCTATTTATGAAAAAACACTTGATTTTTTATTTGTTTTGTGATATTATACTTTAGCATTTGAAATTCCGTCGTTCCAACGACGAGTTCAATAAAGCGACATAGTCGCAAATTGATATGGATAGTCCTCTGCCGAAAGGTATGAATTTCCGAAAAAATATTTGGAGGTTAAATTATGGACGCATTAAAAACAATTTCTGCAAGTTCTATCAAGGCTGAGAAGCCCCAGTTCTCTATCGGTGATACAGTAAAGGTTGCTGTTAAGATTCGCGAAGGCGACAGAGAGAGAATTCAGATGTTCGAGGGTACTGTTATCGCAAAGCGCGGTAGTGGTGTTTCTGAGACATTTACTGTAAGACGTGTATCCTATGGTGTTGGTGTTGAGAGAGTATTCCCTGTAAATTCTCCCAATGTTACTGATGTTCAGATTATCAGACGCGGTAAAGTTCGCAGAAGTAAACTCTACTATCTTCGTGATAGAGTTGGTAAAGCTGCCAAGGTTAAGGAAGCTATTAAAAAGTAATTTACAAAATACTATTAAAAAAGGGACATTTGTCCCTTTTTTTACTATCAGTCAGGTGTTAATATGAGAAAAATCGATCTTGACGAATATGATATTGATATTCAGGACGAATCTTTCGGTATCGATGAAGATGAAATCACCGAAGTAACTCCTAACGATTCCACAGTTGTTACATCTACCTATGAATGGGTACAGTCTATTGTTACAGCTGTTGTTATCGTTGTTTTGTTGCTTACATTTGTTTTCAGACTTGTTAATATCGATGGCAGTTCTATGCAAAACACATTACGTGATAACGACAAAGTAATTATCACAAACTTTGCGTACACACCTAAAGTGGGTGATATTGTTGTTATTCCTGCCGGTAAGTACTATGATGAGCCTATTATTAAGCGTATCATTGCATTAGAAGGTCAGGAAATTTATATCAACTATGAAACCCACGAAGTATATGTAGATGGTATTCTTCTTGATGAGGAGTACATTTCGACAGAAACTATTCATAAGGGTGGAGAGAAAGAACTTTCTCTTGTTGTAGCCAAAGGTGAAGCATTTGTTCTCGGTGATAACCGTGATGTTTCTCATGATAGCCGTTACTTTGGTTGTGTAAAAGTTGATGATATTATAGGCAAGGCACAGGTTACTATCTGGCCTTTGACTCGTTTCGGTTACTTATATTAAGAGCAAACATTAAAAGCTTACATCTTCTGATGTAGGCTTTTACTATTATGTAGGTGATATTATGGGTGTTAATCTGAATATTCAGTGGTTTCCAGGTCATATGACCAAGACAAAAAGAATGATAGAAGCATCACTTAAACTTGTTGATGCCGTTATTGAGATTAAGGATGCAAGAATTCCTGTTTCCTCAACTAATCCCGATATTGACGGGTTAATTGGAAACAAGCCTCGTCTTATTCTTCTCAATAAGTGTGATATGGCAGATGGAAACTCTACAGCAAAATGGATTGAATATTACAGTAAAATCGGTATAAGAGCATTAGCGATCGACTGTCGTAGCGGTAAGGGATTAAATACAGTTGTGCCTGAATGTAGAAAACTTCTTAAAAGTTACATTGAAAAAAAGCAAGCTCGCGGTATAAAAAATCCATCTATAAGAGTTATGATTGTAGGTATTCCGAACGTTGGTAAATCTTCATTTATTAATAAGGTTGTAAAGCAAAACAGAGCCAAAGTTGAGGACAGACCCGGAGTTACAAGAGGTAATCAGTGGTTTACTCTTGACAGGGGCTTTGAACTTCTTGATACCCCCGGCGTACTTTGGCCTAAATTTGAGGATCAGGTAGTAGGAGAGAGGTTGGCTTTTACCGGTGCAGTTAAGGATCAGATTCTCGATACAGAATTACTTGCAGTTCGACTGCTTGATTTATTAAAAGAGTTAAAACCTCCGATGTTTATTGAGAGATTTTCACTCGATACTGAATCTGTTTCTGACATTGATTCTTTCGAACTTCTCGAACATATTGCTCGTAAAAGAGGTATGCTTATGTCGGGCGGTTCTGTTAATACCGAGAGAGCCTCTGCAATGTTACTCGATGAGTTCAGAGCAGCAAAACTAGGCAGAATTACTTTAGAATTACCGCCTGTGTGATGAGGTGAATTATGGATTGGCTTGAATTTGAAAATTTAGCATATTCAAAAGGATACACGAGTGTTTGTGGTGTAGATGAAGCAGGCAGAGGCCCGCTTGCAGGACCTGTATGTGCCGCTGCCGTAATTCTCCCGAAAGGCGTAATAATTGGAGGTGTTAATGATTCAAAGAAACTCTCTGAAAAGAAAAGAGAAGCTTTATTTGACGTGATAACATCAACTGCACTTTCATATTCAATCGCTTTTGCAACAGTCGAGGAAATTGAAGAAATCAATATTCTCAACGCTACAATGCTTGCGATGAAACGTGCGGTTGAAGGCTTGGATGTTCCTGCTGATTTTGCGTATATAGACGGCAACAGAACACCCGATTTAGATATTCCCTCTGAGTATATTATCAAGGGTGATGCTCGTTCTATGTCTGTTGCAGCAGCATCAATTCTTGCTAAAGTTTCGCGAGACAGATTACTGCTTGAATATGCAAAAGAATATCCCGAGTATCAATTTGAAAAACATAAGGGTTATGGAACAAAAATACATACTGATGCCATAAAAGAATTCGGTCCTTGTCCTGTTCACAGACTCAGTTTTCTTAAAAATATATTAAAGTGATATTTATGAAAAGCTTATCTCCCATAGCAAAAGGCGATATTGGTGAAAAATATACCATCAGATATCTTCGCAGAAAAGGTTTCAGAATTATCGAAAGAAATATGAGAAATAAACATTCGGAGATTGACATCATAGCCGAAAATAAGGAATATATTATTTTTGTTGAAGTTAAAACCCGATCGGAAGATTCTATCATTCGTCCTGTTTATGCTGTTGATAAAGTCAAACAAGAGAAAATTATCAAAGCAGCACATTATTATCTTAACTACTCGTATAAAACGTCAAAACAACCACGATTTGATATATCTGAAGTAACGCTTAATAAGCGTAATAAACCTGCTAATATTAACTATATTTCAAACGCATTTACACAGAGCGGTAATTATTCATCTTTTTGATTATTTATTGTTGATTTTATCTGAATTTTTCTAATTTTCTTTCACTTGAGCAAGTTGTACAAAAATTCAGGTAATATGCCGCTGATTATCTAATTAGTAGATTTTGACTTTTGCTATATAATAGTGTAAAATAATATATTATCCCACAGAAAGGTGGCTCACTATAAAATGCTATATACCAGCACACAGAATAACAGAGAATTTGTTTCATCTGCACAGGCTATCGCTCAGGGTATTTCACGTGATGGCGGTCTCTTTGTGCCTGAAACTTTTCCTGTTTATGATGGAGTAACTTTTGAAACATTGCTTCGTCTTGATTATAGGGAAAGAGCAAAAAAGATTCTCTCTGATTATCTTACAGATTTTACTGCCGAAGAAATTGCTGATTGCGTTGACAAGGCATATACTTATGAAAAGTTTGGCTCAGACAATCCGGCTCCTATTGCTTCGTTTGAACATAAAGGTCATGAACTTAATCTTCTTGAACTCTGGCATGGACCTACATGCGCATTCAAGGATATGGCTCTGCAGATATTACCTCATCTTTTAACTAAGTCACTTAAGAAAACTGCTGATGGTAAAACTGCTGTTATTCTCGTAGCTACTTCAGGCGATACAGGTAAGGCTGCTCTCGAGGGCTTCAAGGATGTTGATAATACTAACATAATCGTATTTTATCCCAGCGATGGTGTTAGTCCTATGCAAAAGCATCAGATGAACACCACAACCGGTAATAACGTTGGAGTATGTGCTATTAAGGGTAACTTTGATGATGCACAGACAGGTGTTAAGAAAATATTCACTACCGAAGAGGTAATTAAGTCTCTTGACGATAATAATCTTATGTTCTCCAGTGCAAATTCTATCAACTGGGGCAGACTTCTTCCTCAGATTGTTTACTATATTTCTGCTTATTGCGATATGGTAAACGCCGGTAAGATCAATCTTGGCGATAAGATTAACATCGTTGTTCCTACAGGTAACTTTGGTAATATTTTGGCTGCATATTTTGCTATGTGTATGGGTATGCCTGTCAAAAAGCTTATCTGCGCATCTAACTCAAATAACGTTTTAACTGATTTTATAAATACAGGTGTTTATAACAAAAACAGAGACTTCATTACAACAGTATCTCCATCTATGGATATTCTTGTTTCAAGTAATCTCGAGAGACTTCTGTATATACTCAGTTCTCGTAATGACGAAGAAACTAAATGTTATATGACTGCACTCAAATCTTCGGGTGAATATGAAGTTTCCGATAACATCAAGAAGATCATTTCAGAATTATTCGTAGGCGGTTTTTGTTCAGAAGAAGAAACGCTCGAAACAATTTCTGCTTTGTATAATGACAGTAAATATCTTTGTGATACTCATACAGCGGTTGCAGTAAATGTATATGAAAAATATCTTGAGTCAACAGGGGATGAAACTCCTGCTGTAATCGCCTCTACCGCGAGTCCTTATAAATTCTCAAGAGCTGTTCTTTCAGCTATTGAGGGTAAAGATGTTACTGATACAGATGAGTTTGCTATAGTTGACAGACTTAATGAATTAAGCAAAGTAGAAATTCCCGCTCCTTTGGAAGAAACAAGAACAATGAATGACAGATTCAGCGACATTATTGAAGTTAATGATATGTCAGACTACGTTCTTAAGGCTTTGGAGCTTAGATAATGGCAGTCTTTGCTATTGCAGATCTGCATCTATCGCTTGGGACCGATAAACCTATGGATATTTTTTCGGGTTGGAACGATTATGTAGAACGTCTGAAAAAGAATTGGCTGACGCTTATAAGCCCCGAGGATA
This sequence comes from Ruminococcus sp., assembly GCA_045603105.1. Classification (GTDB taxonomy): domain Bacteria; phylum Bacillota; class Clostridia; order Oscillospirales; family Acutalibacteraceae; genus Ruminococcoides. The sequence continues at coordinate 24,672 of JAZULM010000020.1, read as the reverse complement.
CCGTTGTTATTGCAGGGGATATTTCCTGGGCTATGAAACTCGAAGATTGTGGTGAAGATTTTAATTTTATAAATTCTTTACCCGGCAAAAAATTATTCATTAAAGGAAACCACGATTATTGGTGGGGAACAAAAAAGAAGATGGATGAGTATCTTCTTCAAAACAGATTTGATACAATAAACATTATATTTAATAATGCTTATGTAGCGGATGGTATTGCTATTTGCGGTACAAGGGGTTGGAATTACGAATCTGTCGGCGAGAAGGATATGCGTATTCTTAATCGTGAGGTTGGTAGATTAGAGGCTTCAATAGTAGAAGCTGAAAAATCTGGACTCGAGCCTGTTGTGTTTTTACATTATCCGCCTGTGTATGATACAATCGTTTGCGAGGAGATAATAGATACTCTGAAAAAACATAATATAAAAAAATGTTATTATGGTCATCTTCACGGATCGGCTACTCATAAACACGCAGTAATCGGTGAGTATGAGGGAATTAAGTTTAATCTGATTTCATGCGACTTTACGGGATTTTTTCCTGTACCCGTCGTTTGAATATACCAAAAAATCCAAATATTTATGGAGGAATTTAAAATGGCACTTAAATCATCAACACTTAAAGAAACAAACAAGTATGAACTTGAAGTTACTGTTGACGCAGAAACTTTTGAAAAATGCGTTCAGCGTTCTTACAAGAAGAACATCGGTCAGGTATCCATTCCCGGATTCCGTAAGGGTAAGGCTCCCAGACAGATGGTAGAAAAACTCTATGGCAAGGATGTATTCTATCCTGATGCTATTGAGTTCTGCTATCCTGAGGCACTTGAAGCTGCAATTAAAGAAGCAGGTCTTAAGGTAATATCCGTTGAGTCTGTTGAAGAAGTTAGCACCGATAACGGCTTTGAATTCAAAGCAATCGTTATTGTTGAACCCGAAGTAGAAATCGACGGCTATAAGGGTATTGAGGTTAAGAGCAAGGGTGTTCGCGTTACAGAGAAAATGATTACAGAAGAAATCGATCGTATCCGCGAGAGAAACGGTCGTATGATTACTGTTGAAGACAGACCTGCTGCTGATGGCGATACAGCTATTATCGACTTCGAAGGCTTTGTTGATGATGTAGCATTTGAAGGCGGCAAAGCAGAAAACTATAATCTTGCTCTTGGTAGCGGTTCCTTTATTCCCGGTTTTGAGGATCAGATTATCGGCCACAATGCCGGTGAAGAGTTCACAATTACTGTTACATTCCCTGAAGATTATCAGGCTGAGGAACTTAAAGGTAAGGAAGCTCAGTTCAAGATTAAGATTCACGAGATCAAGACAAAAGAACTTCCCGAGTTTGATGATGAGTTCGTAAAGGATGTTAGCGATAAGGAAACTGTTGATGAGTACAAGAAGGAAGTAAAAGAAACTATTTCCAAGAGACTCAAAGAAGAAAGAGAAAACGAAATCAGCAACCAGATCGTTGATAAACTTATCGAACTTGTTCAGGGCGAAATTCCTGAGGTTATGTTTGATAACGAAGTTAACTCAATGATTCGTGACTTTGACTCCAGACTCCGTTCACAGGGTATGGATATGGCAACATATCTCGGATATATGGGTATGGATGTTGAGGCTCTCAAGGGTATGTATCGTAAGGATGCAGAGCGTAGAGTTAAACTTCGCCTTGCACTCAAGAAGATTGCTAAACTTGAGAATATCACAGTTACAGATGATGAAGTTGATGCAGAGTTTGCTCGCCTTGCAGAATCTTATGGTGTAGACGTTGATCGTATTAAGATGATCGTTGATGTAGAAGATCAGCGTGATGATCTTGCTGTTCAGCGTGCAATGGACCTTGTAAGAGAAGCTGCTTCTGTTAAATAATCAATAGAATAAACATTTATGAATATCTCTCGTTAATTTTGTTAAGTATTATTCTGAAAGGATGATTATTATGAGTTTTGTACCTTATGTTGTTGAACAGACAAGTCGCGGTGAGCGTTCCTACGATATTTTCTCAAGATTGCTCAACGATAGAATAATCATATTGAACGAAGAGGTAAATTCCGCTTCTGCAGGTGTTGTAGTTGCTCAGCTTTTATATCTTGAAGGTCAGGATCCTTCAAAGGATATCAGTTTGTATATCAACAGCCCCGGTGGATCTGTTACAGACGGTATGGCTATTTATGATACTATGCAGTATATCAAGTGCGATGTATCAACAATTTGTATGGGTATGGCAGCATCTATGGGCGCATTCTTGCTTTCTGCGGGAACTCCCGGTAAGAGATATGCTCTTCCTAATGCAGATATTATGATTCATCAGCCCAGCGGTGGAGCTAAAGGTCAGGCAACTGATATTGAGATTCACGCAAAACATATTCTCCATACAAAGAAGAAACTCAACGAGATTCTTGCAAAGAATACAGGTCAGCCTCTTGATGTTATTATCAGAGATACAGAAAGAGATAATTTCATGACCGCTCAGCAGGCTCTTGAATACGGCCTTATAGATAAGGTTATAGAAAGTAGATAATAGATATTATGTCTAATGTTAAAGATAACGGAGATGTTTGTTGCTCTTTCTGTGGCAAAACCCAAGGAATGGTAGGCAAACTTATCGCAGGTAACGGCGTATATATTTGCGATGCTTGTGTAGAGCTTTGTATGTCGATACTTGATGAAAGTGAACCTTTCAAACCTGAAGTTACAGATAAAATAGACGCCACACTTCTCCTTAAACCACACGAAATCAAGGCTATTCTCGACGAATATGTTATTGGTCAGGATAAGGCTAAAATCACTCTGAGTGTTGCGGTTTATAATCATTACAAACGTGTATTTAACGAAGATGACGATGTTGAGTTTTCTAAGAGTAACGTCTTACTTTTAGGACCTACGGGTGTAGGAAAGACATTACTTGCTCAGACATTGGCTAAGGCATTAGATGTTCCGTTTGCTATAGCAGATGCAACAACTCTCACAGAAGCAGGTTACGTTGGAGAAGATGTAGAGAATATACTTCTTAAACTTATTCAGGCAGCTGACTATGATATTGAGAAGGCTCAGACCGGTATTATTTATATCGATGAAATCGACAAGATATCAAGAAAGTCTGAGAATCCGTCTATTACAAGAGACGTCAGCGGTGAGGGTGTTCAACAAGCTCTGCTTAAGATGATCGAAGGCACTGTTGCTAATGTTCCTCCTCAGGGCGGAAGAAAACATCCTCAGCAAGATTTCATCGCTATTGATACAAAGAATATACTCTTTATCTGTGGCGGTGCTTTTGATGGACTTGAAAAAGTAGTTGAAAAACGTACTGATTCCTCAACCTTAGGATTCGAGTCGCATATTATCGATAAACGTGAAATCGACGAAACTTTTTGGATGGATAAAGTTGTATCCCATGACCTCGTGAAATACGGTCTTATCCCTGAACTCGTCGGTAGACTTCCTGTTATTACTGCTTTATCAGGTCTTGATGAAGAAGCCCTTGTTAAAATAGTATCTGAACCGAAGAACTCACTTTTGAAGCAATATGTCAAACTGTTTGCTTTTGATGATGTAACACTCGAGTTCACCGACGATGCTTTGAGGGCTATTGCAAGAAAAGCACTTGAACAACGAACAGGTGCAAGAGGCTTAAGAGGTATAATGGAAGGTACGCTCACTCAATTGATGTTTGATGTGCCAAAGGATAAATCTATAACTAAAGTGATTATCACTGCTGACGTAATAGAAAAAGGTCAAGAAACTACTATTATCAGACATAGTGATAATAATGATTAATCACTCTATTTTATTTAGCATTAATGCCGTACGCTAATTTTGGCGTACGGCAATTGCAATTTTTTATTAAGAGGTAAATTATGTTTGAAAACGACTCAATTAAATGCGATATTCCTGTTTTACCTTTACGAGGAGTAGTCGTTTTTCCTAAAATGATGCTTCATCTTGATATAGGCAGAAAGATGTCTATCAGTGCGATTAAAGCCGCAATGCAGGATGATCAGCTAATTTTTGCATCAACACAGTTTGATCCGTCAGATAACGATCCTGAAGTATCTGATTTATATCAGACAGGTGTTGTTTCGCGTATAGTTCAGGTTGTTAAACAACCCGATCATACTGTTCGAATTGTACTTGAAGGTTTATATCGTGCTGAAATTAAATATATAGTTGAAAATAATAATTTCCTTTCTGCAGATGTTAAGGAAATTTTTGAAACTAAGTGTTCGGATGAAGTTGAAGAATTAGCACTCAGACGTTCCCTTAAATCAACATTTGAAAAATATATGTCGCTTAATTCAAAGCTTCCATCTGATATTATGTTTAAGGTCGGACTGTGTCATAACTGCGGTGAACTTTCAGATTATATTGCAGGACACATTCCGCTTGATTACAGAAATAAACAGACACTGCTTGAGATGACAGACGTTGCTGTACGTACCGAGGCGCTTATCAGTATGCTTAATAACGATATGGTGGTCATTGAGATTGAGCGTGAGATATCGGAACGTACAAAAGCAAATCTTGAACAAGCTCAGAGAGAAATGTTCTTAAGAGAAGAAATTCGTGCCATTCAAGAAGAATTAGGTGGCGACGAGGATCCTGAACTTGAGGCAGATAATCTCAGAGAAGCAATTAAAGAGAAGGATATGGGGGAGGAGATAGAGTCTCTTCTTCTCAAAGAATGTTCTAAACTCGAAAGATTGCCATTTGGTAGTCAAGAAGCAGCTCTTATCAGAACGTATATTGATACTTGTCTTGAACTTCCCTGGCACGAATATACAGAGGAAATTATTGATTTAAGAGCAGTACGTGAAGCATTTGATAAGGAACACTTCGGACTTGATAAAGTTAAAGAACGTATTATTGAATCTTTAGCGGTCAGAAAACTTAACCCTCAGAGCAAAGGGAACATTATTTGCTTAGTTGGCCCTCCCGGTGTTGGTAAGACCTCAATTGCTTTATCTGTTGCAAAAAATATCGGAAGAAAATCAGTTCGTATATCTTTGGGCGGAGTTAAGGATGAAGCAGAAATTAGAGGCCATCGTCGTACATATATCGGTTCAATGCCCGGTCGTATAATGGCAGGAATGAAGAAAGCTGGTTCAATGAATCCTCTGATGGTTCTTGACGAGATCGATAAACTTTCTAATGACTATAAAGGCGACCCTACATCCGCTTTACTCGAGGTTTTAGACGGAGAACAGAATTTTGAATTCGTAGATCATTATCTTGATATTCCTTTTGATTTATCGGACGTTATGTTCATAACTACCGCTAATGACTTGAGTTCAATTCCTGCTCCTCTGAGAGATCGAATGGATATTATTGAATTATCCAGTTATACTCGTGAGGAAAAATTCAATATTGCAAAGCGTCATCTTATAAAGAAACAACTTGTAAACAACGGACTTACCGGTAGATCCTTTAAAATCACTGACAGCGCGATTTATAAATTAATTGACTCTTATACCAGAGAGGCGGGAGTTCGTTCCTTAGAACGCATTATTTCGAAACTTATGCGCAAAGCAGCGGTTGAGATTATAAATGACGATAAATCTGTTAGTATAACAGCAAATAACATTGATAAATATCTCGGACCCGCTAAGTATACCGGTGAATTCTATTCAAGCAAATCGCAGGTAGGTGTATGTAATGGTCTTGCATGGACATCTGTTGGAGGTGAGATCCTGCCTATAGAAGTTGCTGTTATGGACGGTACAGGTAAAATCGAGTTGACAGGTTCGCTTGGCGATGTAATGCAGGAATCTGCAAAAACAGCCATAACTTGTATTCGTAGCAGATGTAAGGAATATAATATAGATTCTGATTTCTATAAGAATAAAGATATACATATTCACGCTCCCGAGGGTGCAGTACCTAAGGACGGACCTTCTGCAGGTATCACTATGGCAACCGCTATATGTTCTGCATTGACTAATTTGAAAGTAAGACATGATATAGCAATGACCGGTGAAATTACACTCAGAGGTAACGTTCTACCTATAGGCGGCTTAAAAGAAAAAACAATTGCTGCTTATAAATCAGGAATCAGAAAAGTAATTATTCCGCATAAAAATCTTCCTGATGTATCGGAAATTGACCCCGTGGTAAGAGAAAACGTTGAATTTATCCCTGTTGAAAATATCAGTCAGGTGCTTGATTTGATGTTAATTAAAGTACAGACTGCAAAAAAGTCTTCTCGTAAACCCTTAAAAAAGACATCTGAAACAAGACAGAGTTCTTTGATATGATAAACTAATTGGAGCATAATGATGGATATAAATAATGTTAATTTTGAAGTTGCTTGTGGAACATCATCTCAACTTCCTGCATCGCTGATGCCTGAGGTTGTTTTTTCGGGCAGATCAAACGTAGGTAAATCTTCGCTTATTAACAGAATAACTAACAGAAAAAACCTTGCTCGCGTCAGTGCAACTCCCGGAAAAACCGCGACTATCAACTTCTTTTCTCTTAAAGAGTTTATGTTGGTTGACCTTCCCGGATATGGATATGCTAAGGTGTCCAGAGCCGAAAAAGAACGTTGGGCTGAACTTGTTGAAGGATACTTTGCAGACAACAGAAATTTTGCATTGGTTGTTCAGATTTGTGATATTCGTCATAAGCCCACTAATGATGATATTCAGATGATTGAGTATCTCAGCTCAATGGGATTTCCGTTTGTAGTAGTTCTCACTAAAAAAGATAAACTCAACAAAACAGAACTTGCAAAACAAATTGAGTTTTATAAAGATTTGCTTTCTGAATATGATGTTGAATCAATTCCTTTTTCTGCACTCAATGGGGAAGGTACTCAGGAAGTAAGAGACGTTATTGACAGGTATTTAGGAATCGGAGATGAATGATTATGCTTAATCCAGGCCAGTATATTGCTGACAACGGACATCTATATATAGCAGGTTGTGATGCTGAGGCTTTGGCTAATAAGTACGGCACACCTTTATATGTTATGAATGAAGATGTTATAAGAAATAATTGCAGATCGTTCCTAAGTGCTATAAATAAGTATTTTGATGGAAAAGGTCGCGCTTATTATGCGAGTAAAGCTTTTTCTTGCCTTGAAATTTACAGAATAACAAATGAAGAAAAAATCGGCGTTGACGTAGTTTCAGGCGGAGAACTTTACACAGCACTAAAAGCAGGTTTTCCTGCAGAGAGAATCAATTTTCACGGCAATAACAAGATCTTATCAGAGTTAAAAATGGCTGTTGAAAATAATGTCGGACTCATTATTGTTGACAACCTCACAGAACTCGATGTTCTGGATAGAATAGCTGAAACTTTTGGCAAGGTTGTAAACATCGCACTCAGAATTAAACCCGGTGTTGAAGCACATACTCACGAATACATCAAAACAGGGCAGATCGACTCTAAATTCGGTTTTGCTATAGAAAATGGTGAGGCTGACGAGGCTGTATCAAAAGCTGTAAAATGTCAAAATCTTAAACTGACAGCCTTACATTGTCACATCGGTTCTCAGATTTTTGACGTTGAGCCTTTTGTCGATGCTGCCTCAATAATGATGGACTATATTAAGTCTATTACTATTAAGTATAATGTTACTGTAGGTGAACTTAATCTCGGTGGTGGTTTTGGTATAAAGTATATCGATAGTGATACACCTCTGTCCTTTGATAATCATCTTGAGCCTGTGGCTGAAATGATTAAAAATAAAGCGGCTGAACTTGATATCGATATGCCTATAATATCATTTGAACCCGGCAGATCAATTGTTGGTGATGCAGGAGTTACACTTTATACAGTAGGCGGTATTAAGGATATTCCTGATGTGCGAACATATATCTCTATTGATGGGGGTATGGGTGACAATATCAGATATGCGCTTTATCAGGCCGAATATACTGTTATTAACGCTATCAGAGGCAATTTGCCAAATGATATGGTTGCAACTATTGCAGGCAGATGTTGTGAAAGCGGAGATCTGATACAAGAGAACGTATGTTTGCCAAAAACTAAGGTAGGGGACGTCCTCGCAGTTTTATCTACCGGCGCTTATAATTATTCTATGGCATCTAACTATAATCGTATTCCGAGACCTGCTGTTGTAATGGTATCTAACGGATATTCAAGAGTTGTAGTTCAGAGAGAATCGTATGATGATATAATTAGCAACGATATATAAAATAAAAGACATAACCGATAAATGGTTATGTCTTTTTCTTTTTATTTACTTTAGACAGGGGATTAGAATTAGCCGCAGTTTCCATTTGTTCAGAACTAAGGTGAGTGTAAATTTCTGTGGTACCAAGATTTTCGTGACCAAGAATTTCCTTTAATACTCGTATATCAACGTTGCCGTGTTGATACATAAGTGTAGCGGCAGTATGGCGGAGTTTATGACATGAGTATCCTTGTGAGTCAAGACCGATTTTCTCCAGATATTTATATACAAGTGCTTGAACAGTTTTGGGACTCATTCTTTTCATCTGATTACTGATAAACAGTGCATTTCTGTCTTTTAATCTGTCAACGGGGCGTATTGTAAGATAATCTTTTATAGCCGTAATACAAGCGTCATTAAGATAGATAATTCTCTCTTTATTACCTTTACCGATAACTCGTGCTGTGTTATCGGTACGTATATCGCTAACATTAAGTCCAACAAGTTCCGACAAACGCAGGCCACAGTTCAAAAATAGCGTAATAATACAGTAATCACGCTCTTTGTGAGGTCCGTCCACAGATTCTAATAGTTCGATACTTTGTTCGAGTGTAAGATATTTTGGTAAGCTTTTCTTTTGTTTTGGGGTTTCTAATTCTTTTAAAGGATCGTTTGCAAGTAAGCCTTTCTTAACACATAAATAATTAAAAAAGCCGCGTAGGGCAGAGGACTTCCTGAGTCTTGTGGAACTGTTGTTATGACGGTCAACCTTTGCGTAATTCATAAATTCGTAAGCATCTTGTAATGTAACGCTACGAACTAACTCAATGTCAACATCATCAATTTTAATTTCTTCAAAAGGAAGCTCAGGAGAAACTAAATCACGCTGTTGTTTTATAAATCTGAAAAAGGTTCGAAGATCGATATAATACTCGTCAACAGTTTTCTGTGATTTTTCTTTTACAGTCTGAAGATAGAATAGGTAATCTTTAATTATTGGTGGTGCTTCATTTCTAAAATTAACCATATCAGTACTCCAATATAAAGTTTTTCTTATTATAACATATAAAATAGGCGTGTAAATTCTTTATAAGAAAATTATACAAAATGAATATTTTGTATAATTTAGGGGAGGGTTTAATATAAAAATTATTGAATTTAGGTTATTTTTAGGATTTTACATCTACTTAACTGTAATTTAAATATAATATATCTATTACTTATATGTTTCAAATTTTTTATTACTTCCTTCTTAAAATTTCTATTTTAAATAATATATTTTATTTATTGATTCTTTTTTCTACAAACTTATTTTTTCTTTTTTATTATACTATATATATTCATTTGCACATATTCTGTTATGTCTGTTTGAAAATAAAGATTTCTATAAGGATGTTTGTATGAAGTTTATATACTGTATAAGACTTAAAGAACTCAGAAAATTGTATTCCTATACACAGGCTGATATTGCATATATACTTTGTATACGTCAGGAACAATATTCTAAGTATGAAAATGGCGTTCGTGAGTTACCTATCCATTTACTAATAAAACTTTCAAAAATATACCGTGTTCCCTCTGACTACATTCTCGGTTTATCGGATAACTTCTCACCTATAAACATATGTTCGAATGGCGTTCGAAAAAATTAGCAGGTATTTGTAATTTAACAGATACCTGCTGTATTTATTTTTTATTCAACTAATGAGGACCAAACCACCAATATCGTTCAGTTGAGCATCGGATAAATTGATATACTTGCATCCCTTATCGCTGATAAAATCACAGATTATATCAGAGTCAGGATGATACTTAATATCGCCAAAAAAGAGGATGTACTCCCCTATTTTGCCTGAACATCCGCCGATAAAGCCGTAATTTGCGTCTTTCAGATGAATGTATCCCGGAGTTATTAAAAGAGAATCAATACCTTTTAATTTAGCTTGATGATGCATTCCTTTATCTGCGGTAATTATGGCATTGTTGCTAACAATCAGTGTTGAGCATTTGGTATAACCTTGCTTTACATTTACTATCTCAATGCTATTATCAGTGCAATATTCTCTAACTTCTTTAGCTAATGAATCTTCTTTGCAAAACAGATAATTACCTACTAATGCAGCATTAAGTGATATATTGTCAGGGTAATCTTTTTGAAGTGAATTACACACAATTATTTCGTTAAAGTATTTCTCTATGATGTATTTGATTGAACAGATATTCTCAGGAATAAATGCAGTTTCATTGATAACTAACATCTGCATATCAGCGTGTCTTTGTTCATTAAGCAGTAATTCTTTAACTGATTCACTCTCAATTACTTTTATTCCAAGGGTTGTTAGAGCGTTTATAATACTGATATCTTCTGACGAAATATATACTATTCTATCATTAAGTAAGTGCATCAAAAGCCTCGCGTATATTCTTTACTCCGATAACTTCTACGCCTTGTGGAATCTGTACGTTTTTGAGATTATGATACGGGATGACTATTTTTGTGAAACCAAGTCTGGAGGCCTCGTTAATTCTGTCTTGTGCGTGAGCAACGCTTCTTATTTCACCTGCAAGTCCGATTTCTCCAAATGCAATAGAATTATCTGCTATCGGGATATCTTTAAGGCTTGAAACAAGCGACATGGCAACAGCAAGATCTGTTGCAGGCTCGTCAAGTCTGAGTCCTCCGATAACATTTATGTATACATCTGAATTAGAGAAATAGTATCCTGCTCTTTTTTCAAGTACTGCTACGATTAAAGACATCCTGCTGTAATCAAAACCTGTGGACATTCGTCTGGGATTACCAAACGCTGAGGCAGAAGCAAGTCCTTGAACTTCAGCGAGTATGGGACGTGTGCCTTCCATTGTGCAGGCTACACATGTTCCGGATACATTTTTTGGTCTACCTGACAGAAGTACCATAGATGGGTTTTCTACTTCTTCAAGACCTGTATCGTTCATCTGAAATACGCCGATTTCGTTAGTAGAACCATATCTGTTTTTAACAGCACGAAGAATTCTGTAAGACATTTGCTTATCGCCTTCAAAATACAGTACAGCATCTACAATATGTTCCAAAACCTTAGGACCTGCAATTGAACCTTCTTTATTAACGTGGCCTACAATAAACATAGGTATATCCATACTTTTTGCAACTCTCATCAGAAAGTTTGTACATTCTCTGACCTGTGTAACGCTTCCGGGTGAAGAACTGATCTCAGAAATGGACATAGTCTGAATCGAGTCGATCATTACCATATCGGGCTTGTCTGTACGAATAACCTCGGCGATAACTTGCGCATCTGTTTCTGTTAATACGAGAAGATTATCGCTCTCTGCATTAAGACGTGCTGCTCTGAGTTTTAACTGACGTTTTGATTCTTCGCCTGAAACGTATAATATCTTTAGATTATTACATAGACTCTTGCAGATCTGAAGTAAAATAGTTGATTTTCCTATACCGGGATCACCGCCAAGAAGAATAAGGCTACCCTTTACGATTCCGCCACCAAGCACTCTGTCAAGTTCTGAAATACTTGTTACATATCTATGTTCATCGGTTGTTGAGATTTCTGTTATTGTTACGGGCTTTGAATATACAGCGGTTTTTTTGCCGATGGATGAAGAATCTGTTTTGCTTACAACTTCTTCATTCATAGTGTTCCATTCGCCACAAGACGGACATTTGCCATACCATTTGGGAGATTCGTATCCGCATTCGCTGCAAATATAAACACTTTTAACTTTTGCCATTTTCACACTTCCTTATTTTATATTTTCGTTGTAATACTGTAAAAATCCAATGTAAATACAATATGATAATTTGTTTCTGTACTCTTTCGATGCTAAAAGTTTTGTTTCTTCTGCATTTGATAAAAATCCGCATTCAATTAATATTGCGGGTACGGTTGCTTTATCTAAAATATAGATGTTTTCATCTGCTTGTTTGCATTGGCGTTCGTTATCATTCTGAAGAAAATCTACAACAGACCTTTTGATACATTCGGCGAGTGTTTTACTTTCAGGATCATTTTTTGAAAAGAATATCTGAGTGCCTTTATACTGACTTTGTGTGAAAAAGTTTTGATGGATACTGATAAATATATTATTTTCACTATTGTTACATATTTCACTTCGATTGTGAATGTCTGATACCTTTTTATCACGTAAAGTTTGAGCTGTATCGTCATAAATAGCGGTATCTGTTGAACGAATCATTACAACTTTAAATCCGCCTTGAGATAAAAACTTTTCGAGAGATAAGGCTATCTCAAGATTAATATCTTTTTCCATTAGTCCGTTTTTTGATACTGCTCCCCCATCTTCAAGCCCATGACCTGCATCAATAATGATTGTCGGGTTGTGAGTCGATGTATCAGTAAAAACATGCTGTGTTTTCTTATTTACATTGTTGTATCCTACAAATAATATTCCTAAAATAAGAAACATTGAGGAAATTATCAGATAAACTTTTTTATACATTTATATCACCTGTATAAATGTATGCAAAATACTCTCGCTATATTATATCATATATCTTCTACAATTAAAAGTAAAAAGTAACAGTATCATTAATATAGAATAAAATGTAATGTGCGAATACATTTAGAAGGTGATTTCATTATGTCTAATACGTTGAATGAACTGAAAAAAGGGCAATCAGGAAGAATTGTTTTTATAGATAAAATATGTAAACAAAAGAACAGAATTCAGGATATGGGCTTCACAAAAAATACTGAAGTTACTGTGGTACAAGAAAGTATAAGCGGAAAACTGAAAGCTTATCTGACAAAGAATACAATTGTCGGACTCAGAGATTCTGATGCAAAATTTATAAATATTGAAATCTTAGGGTGATTTATTGTGAATTGCTCTAATAACACAGTAATAGCACTTGCAGGTAATCCTAACGTTGGTAAAAGCAGTATATTTAACGCGCTTACGGGAATGAATCAACATACGGGAAATTGGTCAGGAAAAACAGTAGATGTAGCTTATGGCGAAATTAAGACAAAAGAAAAGACAATTACTGTGATAGACTTACCCGGCAGTTATTCAATGCTTTATGATTCTCCCGAAGAAAAGATTACAGATGACTTTGTACTTAGTGATGACTATGACTGTATAATTATCGTAGTCGATGCTACCTCTTTAGAGAGAAACTTATTGCTTACAATACAAATACTGCAAAAAACAAACAAAGCCGTATTATGTCTAAATATGATTGATGAAGCTCAAAGACGAGGTTATTTTATTGATACCGATGAGTTATCGCTAATGCTCGGAATTCCTGTAATTGAGACCTCAGCGCGAAATAAATATGGAATAAAGAAACTAATCGAAACGTCGGTAAAAGTGGCAGAGAATAAAATCATGACCTATTGTGTGAACGATTTTAAGATGTTAAATGAAAATAGTATATCCGATGAAGAATTAACAGAGCAAATCGCAGTTCTTGCTAATAAAATAACAAAGTCTGTTGTTGGTGTAAAAGGTGAAGTATATACAAAAAGAGATAGAATACTCGATAATTTATTTACTTCTAAGTTTACGGGTATTCCAATCATGATTTTAGTTTTTGCACTAATATTTTGGCTGACTGTATATGGTGCAAATCTACCCTCTGATTTATTGTTTGAATTCTTTAATCTGTGTAAAAATTATCTTAATGAGTTAATATTAAGAATTGGTATAAACGATATGGTCAGAAGTTTGATGATCGATGGAATATACACCACTATTTCCTGGGTGATTTCTGTTATGCTTCCGCCTGCATCAATATTCTTTCCGTTATTTGCTTTGTTAGAAGATTTTGGATATTTACCGAGAATAGCATTTAATCTTGATAGGTTATTCAGTATATTTGGTACTAATGGGAAACAAAGTCTTACAATGCTTATGGGCTTTGGATGTAACGCCTGCGGTGTTATGGGATGCAGAATTATAGCATCACCTAAAGACAGAAATATTGCTATACTAACGAACAGTTTAATTCCTTGTAACGGAAGACTGCCAACTCTGATATGTTTAATCTCAATATTTTTTTCTAGTAACTACTACGGATATAAAAAATCATTCATTTCAACTTTAATATTGTTGTTGTTAATCATTTTCTCTGTAATAATCACGCTGATATTATCTTTGATACTCTCAAAGTTTTTTTCTAAGGAAAAGGCCTCCCCTTTTATTATTGAATTGCCTCCCTTTCGAAGACCTCAGTTTATTAAGACAATACTGTTAACTTTCAAAAACAAAATTCTATATATTTTATGGAGAGCAATTATTGTATCAGCCATAGCAGGAGTAATAATATGGTCTCTATCATATTTTAACATAAACAATATATCCTTACTTGAGTATTTTACTACAATATTAGATAAATACGCCATAATAATTGGTATCGACGGAACAATACTTGCTGCTTTTATTCTTGGTTTTCCTGCAAATGAAATTGTAATTCCGATAATACTGATGTCATACTTGTCAGGTGCTATGCTTACAGATTATAATTCTATGTCAGAATTAAGTTCTATACTCATATCGAACGGATGGACTTTTAAAACTGCATTATGTACCTGTATAATGTGTTTGATGCACTTCCCTTGTTCGACAACTTGTTTCGCTATAAAAAAAGAAACAAAAAGTACAGTGTGGACACTTCTATCGATTGTAATACCGTTTATAACCGGCTCGGTGATATGCTTTATTATTAATTTAATATACGATTTAATCTAACTTCTGTCGTACTTTTTACGAAGAGATTGTAGTGCTTTCTTTTCAATTCTGGATATATATGAACGAGATATACCAAGTAATTTAGCAACTTCTCGTTGAGTTAAAGGCTCCTTGCCATTGAGTCCGTATCGAAGTATTATTATCTTTCTTTCACGTTCATCGAGTTCTGAATTTATATACTCGCTGAGTTTTTGTGACTTAATTTTAATATCAAGTTCATCGGCATAATTTTCATCAACAGCAAGAACATCCATCAAAGTCAATGGATTACCATCTTTATCTGTGTCAATCGCTTCATTAAGAGAAATATCTTGGGATGATTTTTTACTATTGCGAAAATGCATAAGTATCTCATTTTCAATACATCTGGACGCATAACTTGAAAGTTTAATGTTTTTGTCAGGATCATAAGAATTAATTGCTTTGATTAAGCCTATTGTACCGATTGAAATTAAATCATCGTGAGCGGCTTGATTACTTGAATAATACTTTTTTACAATGTGTGCTACAAGTCTGAGATTATGTTCAATAAGGATATTTCGTGCATTTATATCCCCTTCTTTATATCTTTGCAGATATTCTTGTTCTTCCTTTGACGTTAAAGGCTTTGGAAAAGAACCGTTTTTACAAACGTGTAAAATAAAAAGATAACAGTAATTTGCAATCCATAATAAAAACTGATACAAAAATAAGCACTCCTTAATATGACTAATGTTAAATCATATTCAGAGAGTGCTTATATTTTGCGTGTCCTATTATGTGTTTCTGCCAAACTCTTCTAAAATAAGACCTTTGTTATGGTCAAGAGCCCAATCAATACTCCATTCACTTGTAAAAAGTAACAAATGATTACCTTTAAGATCTTGAATACGCTTGGTATCTGATGCTAAATCAAGAGTCTTGGGGTCAATATCATTGTTACCGATCCAGCGAATAAACTGATATGGTAATGAATTCATAATAATTTCAACGTTATATTCGTTTGCAAGTCTGTGTTTAAGAACATCAAACTGAAGTGTACCAACAACGCCGACGATGACTTCTTCCATACCTGCATCAAGTTCCTGGAAAATCTGAATTGCACCTTCCTGAGCAATCTGAGAGGTTCCTTTGATGAACTGTTTACGCTTCATGGTATCTTTTTGTCTTACTAAGGCAAAATGTTCAGGTGCAAAGGTAGGAATACCCTTAAATTTAACCTTATGACCGATAGAGCAAACGGTATCTCCAATTGAGAAAATACCGGGATCAAATATACCGATAATATCACCTGCATAGGCTTCTTCGATCATTTCTCTATCTGACGCCATCATCTGTTGGGGCTGTGACAGTTTAATTTTACGACCTGCCTGAACGTGGGTAACTTCCATATCTTTTTCGAATTTACCGGAACAGATTCTCATAAATGCAATTCTGTCACGATGCATCTTATTCATATTTGCCTGAATTTTGAATACAAATGCAGACATATAGTCTGAATCGGGTTCAACAACTCCCTCGTCTGTTTCTCTTGGAAGCGGAGATGTTGTAAATTCGAGGAAGTCTTTGAGGAAAGGTTCAACACCGAAATTGTTAAGTGCGGAGCCGAAAAATACAGGTGTGAGTTTACCTTCACGAACAAGGTCAAGATTAAGTTCGTCCCCCGCTCCCTCCAAAAGTTCAATATCAGAAAGGAAGTCGTCAATCATATATTTTCCGACTGTATCGGTAATCTCAGGACTATCGAGAGGAACTATTCTTTCTTCAACTTCTTTTTGTCCGTTATTTGCAGTATATGCAAGAACGCTCTTGCTTTTTCTGTCATATACACCTTTGAAATCTCTACCTGAACCTATCGGCCAGTTAACAGGACAGGTGTTTATGCCAAGTACCTGTTCAATTTCATCAAGAAGATCGAAGGGGTTCTTTGCTTCGTGGTCCATCTTATTGATGAATGTTATGATGGGAATATTACGCATTACACAAACTTTGAACAGTTTGATTGTCTGT
This sequence comes from Ruminococcus sp., assembly GCA_045603105.1. GTDB lineage: Bacteria > Bacillota > Clostridia > Oscillospirales > Acutalibacteraceae > Ruminococcoides. The sequence continues at coordinate 7,809 of JAZULM010000020.1, read as the reverse complement.
CTTTCTACACCTTTTGACGCATCAATTACCATTACCGCTGAGTCAGCAGCCATAAGAGTACGATAAGTATCTTCAGAGAAGTCTTGGTGTCCGGGTGTATCAAGAATATTAATGCAATATCCGTTATATTTGAACTGAAGAACTGAGGATGTAACAGAGATACCTCTTTGTTTTTCAATTTCCATCCAGTCTGAAACTGCATGTTTTGCAGTACGTTTACCTTTAACCGAACCAGCAAGGTTAATTGCTCCACCATAAAGAAGAAGTTTCTCTGTGAGTGTTGTTTTACCTGCGTCAGGGTGGGATATAATGGCAAATGTTCGCCTTTTTTCAATTTGATTTTTAATACTGCTCACACTATTACTCCAATGCATTTTATTCTAAATATATATTATACTTTTCACTCAATAATATGTCAAGATTTGTCATTCTCGAAAACAAGAAGACTTTATTATGATAAATAAATACTAAATAATTTACGAATACTTGACAATTTTTATATAATTTGTTAAAATATTATTACTTAAGAGATCTTTCCTATTTTTCATATACCTTCCAAAATTGAGGCAGAGACCTGACGGTTTCTGCCTCAACCCTTTTCTGAAATAGAGGTGATTTTATGAGTAATATGGGGCTATATATTCACATTCCATTCTGTATCAAAAAGTGCAATTATTGTGATTTTTACAGTTTGCCTGTTAATGATGAATTGTATGATAAATATGTATTAAATTTAATTGAAAATATTAAGATCTGGTCAGGTAAACTTCAAGGTAGAATAATTGATAGCGTATATTTTGGAGGCGGAACTCCGAGTGTACTCGGTACAGACAGGATACTTAACATATTATCTGAAGTCTTCGAGCATTTTAATTTGTCTGACGATACAGAAATTACTATTGAAGTTAATCCTTCAAGTACTATTTTATTAGATTTTAAAGCACTCAAAAAATACTCAGTGAACAGAATATCAATGGGACTTCAGAGTTCATCTGATGAAGAATTAGAATTATTGGGCAGGGCGCATAATCTATATGATGCTGAAATTACAATTAATAAAATCAAGTCAGCAGGAATAGATAATTTTTCTCTTGATGTAATGCTTGGGATCCCGCTTCAGACTATTAAATCGCTACAAAGTACTCTTGACTTTTGTATTAATTCAGAGGCAAAGCATATTAGTACCTATATGCTCAAAATAGAAAGAAACACACCCTTTTATTATAATAATAATCTTTCGTTTGCCGATGAGGATATGCAGGCGGATATGTATGAATTCACAAGTGGTTATCTTTTAGATAATGGATTCAGGCATTATGAGATATCTAATTTTTGCAAGGATAATCTGATAAGCAGGCATAACACCAAATACTGGATGCTTGATGATTATTTGGGACTCGGACCATCTGCTCACTCTCTTATAAATGGCAAGAGATTTTATTATCCAAGAGATATTAAACGATTCAATTTTAATGATATTATATTTGAATCTGAAGGAAATACTCCGGAAGAATATATTATGTTGTCTTTACGTACAGACTTTGGTTTTAACCTAACAAAATACAAGGAGCTCTTCTCGGCTAAACTTTCTCCTGAATTTACAAGAGAAGCTCATAACCTTGAAAAGCTCCAACTGTTGACTATAGATAATGATATAATACGGTTAACCAAAAAAGGATATTTGGTATCTAATGAAATAATTTTAAGGTTACTCAGTACAGGAATCTGATGAATTTGATGTTATAGAAATCTGCTGCAGTTATGTCGTTAGTACCTATTTCATTCATAAGGATATAATTGGCACCGACTCCAAGTAGATATCCGTCCTTGGTAACCAACTCATTATTTCCTATCAGGAAATCTACTTGAGCTCGTCTTCCTATCTGAGTTCTGATGAAGCCGTTTAGATACTGTATACTCTCGGCTGTTACGGGAAAAGGTTTGCTATAGTCCGTAATTTGCTGTGTAATGGTATTTCCTGAGTTATACATAGGAAGTTCAGCCGAGGCAGAATTACCTGTGTTTTGAGGCATTAATACAGATGTAATATCATTTCCGATTGATGTAGTCGGAGTTGACATATTATCGCTGATTTGAGGAGTAGCTGGTAATCCCTGAGGTGAAGTGTTTACTGAAGGAGCATTATTTCCTTGCAGTGCAAGATTAAATGATGCGATTTGTTCTAATGATGGTAAATTTGAATAGTATAATTCATTAGGTTCATCATCGTTATAACGTGCCGGCGGTATACCGTAAATTTTCAGTAGATCAAAACTGTTGTCCATAAATAAAACTCCCTGGTTAAGTATTTTTATATGCGTTGGTTGGTGAATAAAAACAGTGATCCCCTACCCTGTTGTAAATTACTCCTACATTTGAGGGGAAATATCTCGGGCAATTCGGGTTATAGGGATTGAAGAAAAAGAGCGAATTACCTACTGAACTCGCTGTATTACCTGCTAAGGCCCAATCTGCTATTTCGTAATGCTCGTTTGTTGGTGTCATATTATATACATTTTGTGAGTTGTATTCCCCACCAACAAATTCCTTCATACAAACAAATTGGCACGTCTGAGTAATAATTGCTCTGACGTCTCCTCCGTTGCTCACTCTACCAAACTCGCCCGTATTTGAGTTTGCTCGGTTAATGATTACAGATGCCACAGCTCTCATTCCATCGTCACCTTCGCCTCCTGCTTCACATTGAATCAGTCTTGCAAACAATTCTCTCGTATCAATTGCCATAATCTCACCCCTTTATATACTGATTTATACTATGAAAGTATTCAATTTGTGTTACATAATAATTATTATTTCACTTGACTTTTAAGCTTTATATTAGTAAAATTAAGAGGTCGATTTTATGGATACGTATCGAAGTGGGGACGTTTGCGAGCGCTGCCTGTGGCAGATGAAGCGAGCAATAAGGAGTGGCAGCGGTCGACGATTGGCAATCAGCTACAGTCTGCGCCGACAAAGTCGGGCACCGCAACAGGACATAACGGGGCTCCCCGTTCGTAAAAATTGAATATTTCGTGTTATACTCTGAATGGAGTTTAACATATATGGAGACGTATCGAAGTGGTCATAACGGGGCTGACTCGAAATCAGTTAGGGAGCAATCCCCCGCGAGTTCGAATCTCGCCGTCTCCGCCAAAAAAAGCTCTGCTTGATTTTAAGCAGAGCCTTTTTATTTAAAAGCACATAATCAAGTTTATTTATTTAATAAACTTTGTGAAATATTATATTTCTTCATCAATTGACAAGAAACACAAAATGTAGTATTATAATTATAGATTTACACAACTGACGGATTTGCGGAGTACCGCATGGGAGTGTATTTCGTATAAAGCCGACCGTCTGGGCAAATCAGTTCTGTACTGGTTTGCCCTTTTTTTAGGACTGACAATCTGCAAAGGAGAGTTAATATGGAACACAAGAATTGGACTGGATTTGTAAGCGGAAGTTGGCAGGATGAGATAAACGTACGTGATTTCATTCAGAGAAATTACACAGAATATAAAGGTGATAGCGAGTTCCTTGCAGGAGCAACAAATCGTACCAACGAGTTAATGAAAAAAGTACAGGGTTTATTTAAGCTTGAAAGACAGTACGGCGGTGTTCTCGATATTGATACAACAACCGTTTCTTCTCTCAAAAATTACAAACCCGGTTATATAGATAAAGAGAACGAAATAATAGTTGGTTTGCAGACAAACAGACCTCTCAAACGCGGTGTTAATCCTTTTGGCGGAATGAGAATGGCAAAACAGGCTTGTGAAGCATACGGCTATGAATTAAGCGAGAAAGTTCAGCAGGAATTCACCTACCGTACAACTCATAACGATGGCGTATTCCGTGCATATACTGATGAGATGAGACTTGCAAGAAAATGTCACGTTATCACAGGTTTACCTGATGCATACGGCAGAGGCAGAATTATCGGCGACTATAGACGTGTTGCGCTTTATGGTGTAGATAGACTTATCGAAGAAAAGAAACGTGATAAAGCAAATCTTACATACACAGACTTCACTGCTGACCAGACCAGACTTGACGAAGAATTATTCCAGCAGATAACATTCCTCGGTTATCTTAAGGAAATGGCGTTGATGTACGGATATGATATCAGTGGACCTGCATCTAATACAAAAGAAGCGGTTCAGTGGACCTATTTTGCTTATCTTGCAACTATTAAAGAGCAAAACGGTGCCGCTATGTCCTTGGGCAGGGTTGCTACATTTTTTGATATTTATATTGAGCGTGACCTTAAAAATGGAACCTTAACCGAAGAAGGTGCACAGGAAATCATAGATGATTTTGTTATCAAACTCAGAATGGCAAGACATCTCAGAACTCCTGAATATAATGAACTTTTTGGTGGAGATCCGATGTGGATCACAGAAGCAGTAGGCGGTATGGGAGAAGACGGAAGGACTCTAGTTACTAAATCAAGTTACCGAATGCTTAATACCCTCTATACCCTAGGTTCCTCACCTGAGCCTAATTTGACTGTTTTATGGTCTGTAAACCTACCTGAAAACTTCAAAAAATACTGTGCAAAAGTATCTTGCGATACAGATTCAATTCAGTACGAAAATGATGATTTGATGCGTCCAATATACGGTGATGATTATGCTATTGCATGCTGCGTATCTGCAATGAAAATAGGCAAACAGATGCAGTTTTTCGGAGCAAGATGTAATCTTGCAAAACTACTTTTAATTGCAATTAACGGTGGTTACGACACTACAAGCAATATTAAAATCGGACCACAACTTCCCGTTCTCGATTGTGATAAGCTTGACTATAAAACTGTAATGGACAGATATATGATTTACATCGAGTGGTTAGCAAAACTCTATGTAAATACTATGAATATCATCCATTATATGCACGATAAATATGCTTACGAAAAAACCCAGATGGCATTACACGATACTGATGTGTTACGCTTTATGGCGTTTGGTGTAGCAGGTTTATCTGTTGTTACCGATTCACTAAGTGCGATTAAATTTGCAAACGTCAAGCTCGTTAAGAATGAATCAGGTTATATTACAGACTTTATCACTGATGGCAAGTTCCCCATGTTCGGAAATGATGACGATAGAGTTGATATGATTGCTAAGGAGCTCACACACACATTTATCAACGAATTACGTAAAACTCCGACATACAGAAGCGCTGTCCACACACTCTCTGTTCTTACCATAACATCTAATGTTATGTATGGAAAAAACACAGGCGCAACCCCTGACGGCAGAAAAGCGTATGAACCTTTTGCTCCCGGAGCAAATCCCATGCATAACAGAGAGGAAAACGGCGCGCTTGCTTCCCTTAACTCTATTGCAAAACTCAGTTATGATGACTGTCGAGACGGTATATCAAACACATTCTCTATTACTCCCGATGCTCTCGGAAGAAACGAGGATGAAAGAGTAGTAAACCTTGTCGGCATACTTGACGGTTATTTCTCAAAAATGGCTCATCATATAAACGTTAACGTTCTGAGTAGAGAAACCTTGCTCAAAGCATACGAAGATCCTGAGGCATATCCTAACCTCACTATTCGTGTATCAGGATATGCTGTAAACTTCAACAAACTATCCCGTGAACAACAACGCGAGGTTATCAGCCGAACATTCCACGAGGTAATCTGATAATGGACGTTATTGGAAAAATAAACTCACTCCAATCACTCGGCACCTTAGATGGTCCGGGAATAAGATTTGTTGTATTTATGCAAGGGTGTAATTTGAGATGTGGTTGCTGTCATAACCCTGATACCTGGGATATCGATAAAGGCGAAGTTGTTTCTGCTATTGATATAGTCGAAAAAGTTAAAAGATACAAATCGTACTTCGGAGTTGAAGGCGGTATAACTATATCGGGAGGAGAGCCTCTGCTTCAGCCTGAGTTTTGTTCAGAAGTTTTCAGGATGTGTCACGAGGAAAACATAAACACTTGTCTTGATACCTCCGGAAGTATCCTGAACGATAAAATCAAGGAACTTCTGGAAGTAACAGACAGAGTATTACTCGATATCAAATACACAGAAGATGAACTATATCAAAAGTTCGTTGGATGTAGTTTATCCTCTCCCCTTAATTTTCTTAAATATGTTAATGAAGAAAATATAAAAACTGTAATCAGAACGGTTATAATACCCGGACTCAATGATACAAAGGAACATATACTATATTTGAAAACTTTGAAAGACAAATATCCTTGTGTGGAAAAAATTGAACTTCTGCCATTTAAGAAAATTTGTAAGGTGAAATATGATAATCTTAATATAAAATTTCCTTTTGAAGATTATCCTACACCTGCAAAAGAATCTATGGAATATCTTGAAACCTTGATATAATAAAAGCCTTAATATAACAAAAGCCTTGAGATTGATTTCTCAAGGCTTTTGTTTTTTAATTTAAGGGAGTATATCCTGTTTTTTCAATAAGTTCCTGTCCTTGGGGACTTAATATCCACTCGAGAAGTGCCTTTGTGTTATCATCAGCATCGCTTCTTGTTACTGCATAGAATGTAGATGCAATAGGATATGTGCCGTTTTCTATATTTTCAAGGCTTGGATATACTCCGTTGATACTCAGAAGTTTTATCTCGGAGTTTTGTACCATTTCTGTAGAGTAAAATCTGAATGAATATCCAATAGCATTTTTGTAATTCTTATAGTCTGCAGTTTTTTCGATGATTCCACCCATTCCCCACACAACGTTTTCTGTAGGGGGTGACATAATCGGAGTATCTCCCATTAAACGCTCAAGAGCACTCTGGCTACCGCTTCCTTCTTCACGTTGAAAGGCTCGTATATCGCCAAGGCCCTTAACACCGAGTTGATCCCACTTAGTTGTTTTTCCTGAATAAATATCTTTTATATTATCGAGGGTAATGTTATCGATGGGATTCTTGGAGTTTGCAAAAAATACAAATGCTTCTTTACCAATGGGTGTATAAATAAGTTCTACTCCGTTATCTTTTGCGTATTGTTCCTGTGCCTCAGATGGTCCGCCGACAAAAATAATATCAGCCCCTCCGGCTACTATCATATTATATGCGGTAGACGTAGTATTGCAGGCAAGGTAGTTGTACTCCTCGTGATAATCAAGTCCGGTTACAATATGCTCCAATGTGTGCTTGGGATATACCGCTCTGGCAAAGGCAGAATACACAGGATACATAGCGGTAGCACCGTTCATTCGGGGAATATCCTCGCTAATCTGAAGTGTTGATGCTTCGTCAAGAGTTGCTACACATGTGTCCTCGGTATACGGAGAATATAAACTCAGCAAATCACTACCCTCTCTGATTGTCGGTATATTCTCTAAATAGTTTTGATAAGATGCATAACCACCTGTTATTAGTCCTATAACACAAAGGACAATAATGAGCGGAATATAAACCTTTTTCTTCTTTATGCTCCCCTTTAATAAAAATGCAACAGATAGGAAGATAATAATCGATATAGCAAACATTACTGTCGAATAAAATACAGGGTGCATTGATGTAAGCGAGATAATTAGAAATAACAATAATGAAAATAAACCGAGGAGAGCACCCGAACCGATAAGAATTAAGATTTTTCCTAAACGTTTTTTCTTTGTTTTTATATTCAGACAAATACCTGTAACAATCAGTACAAGAGAGATAATTATTACTGCAATTATAAACATTATATCACCTCGTTATATCAATTGTTTTTGAAATTATATCTGTCAACTAAAATACAATTAGAATTTTCGATTGTGTTAATGTAAAGAAAATTACACAGAACTGTTCCTCTTTCGTTGAATA
>JAZULM010000019.1:0-9048 GCA_045603105.1 Ruminococcus sp. | reverse complement strand
TACGTTCCCGCGCTTGCATACGTCGCTTGCGCGTTGATCGGATTTGGTATGGCGGCTTGTATGCTCGCTCCGCTTTACGGTGTGCCGATCATGAAATCCTATCCCTCAAAATACATACCTTGCGCTATCATCGGTCTTGCTCTCTCAGCGGTTCTCGTTCACGCCGTGATTGCCGAGATATTTCTCGGTGCGCCTGTCGCATTGTATATCTTCTATGCGGTGATCATGGGTGTGCTTGTGTTTGTATATATGCAGGTCGAGCCGTTCTTACTATTATCTCTGCGCAGAAGAAATACCGAAAACAACGAAACCGCACAAAAAGACATTTCACCTGTCAGTGAGACTGTTACAAAACCTACACAAACTCTTGCACAAACCCCTGATATTCTTTCTGTTCTTACTCCAAAGGAACGGGAGGTTACCGAATTTATTTGTATGGGCTACACCAACAAGGATATTGCCAAGATAATGTTTATTTCCGAAAATACCGTTAAAGACCACACTAAGAAAATTTACCCCAAGATGGGCGTTCACAGCCGTTTCGAGCTTGCAACTCTTGTCAGCAAAAACCGTTCGGAAGACAACTGATTTTGATTTCGTTTTCTGAGACACCCTCTTACAAAAACGTATCTTAAAGACAAAACACAGGACATCATTTCCGATGCCCTGTGTTTTTCTTTGCTCAGATTTCAAAACTATCCGTTATACCCACAAGCCTTGAGTTGTCTCTTTTCACATAATACATCTCAGTTATCTGTGATGTACTGTGTCCGAGAAGGTCACCTGCCTGTCTTGGTGTGAGGCATTTTACCCCACCGTCAGGTTGCTTGACACCATTCACAAGATTGGTTGCGAAGGTTATTCCCCCGTCGGGCGGGGGAAATGTCGGCAATGCCGACAAAAGGGGGCCGCCTCCGGCGAGGAGGTGGCGGAGTGAATGCAGTCCCTTTTGTTCAATGCCTGCTGCTTCAAGTATTCGGTAATACCTCTTTCTAAGGTTGCTCGGTTTCGTGTAGTTGCCCTTACTGTCGCAGACCAAAGGTGTGTCTTCACCGAAGTAAAACTCCTCTCTCAGCTCTTTTATAGCTTCAACAGCGGTGTTGTTAAGTGGAACTGTCCTTTTGCTTGTAGCAGTCTTAGGCTTGCCAACCTCAATCCCTCTGCCTGATTCCCACTTAGACACAGCAGTTCGTGACACAAAAAGCGCCTCGGCGAATTCTTCCTGAGTAAGACCTTTTTGTTTTCTCATCTCCTGCAATTTTTCATTAAATTCCATATAAACAGTTCCACATAATTATTCTGAGTTGATTATACCACACCTTTTAATAAATTCCAACGCCACTGAAAAATTGTGTTCCAAGGTGTGTTATCCGACTAAATTTACATCCGATTTATTTGATACTTTGCAGACTAAAATATAAATGCTATCCCGCGTTTTGCGAGATAGCATTTCATTTTATAAGTATTACATCAAATCTGAAAAGTTAATTTCGGGTTCACCTATGTTTTTGGGGGGAGTTTCTGTAGGTTCTGTTTCAGATACAGTTGTTTGGGGCTTCTCTGTGTTTTCGACGTCGGTAGTGTCTACTTGGTCTTTGTTGACTTGTGACTCACTTTGACTGAAATTAGGCTCTGTTGTGTAATTAGTAACACTCTCAGATGCAGTGGTTGTTTCACTAACGGTTGGTTCTGTTTTTGTAGGAGTTTCTTCTTCACTGAGGTTACTACCACAACCCACAAAAACAAAAACTGCACAAACAACAAGAAAAATACAAATCAATTTAGTTTTCATAAGTTACTCCCCTTTCCCTTTATTTGTTCTGGCTGAATATTCATAATTACTGTTTACTCAGATTTTTTCTTTATCTCGCCGCCAAAATTCCCCGGATGTGCTTTCATAAAAAAGAAAAAGAAAACTTTTCCTGATAAGAATATTATTACCCACGGTAACGCCTGGGAATAAGTTCGGGCAATTTGTTGCATATCTGCAAAATGGGAACGAAAAAAATCTATGTAATAGAACAGTCCCAAGCAAATAAAGTAATTGATTATCAGTATAAACTCTGCTGCGGATGCTGCTTTGGGTGTCAAAAACAGCATCGCAACAAATACACCGTACAAAATGTAAAATAATACTACACCGAATCTGTTGAGTCCCTGAAAATCTCCGCCACATAAAGTTCCGAACGTTACAAATGACAGCGTAAACATTTTAATCGGACGATACATAACTGCAACGGGCAGAATAATCTTGAAAATTATACCAAACCAGTTGCCTGTTTTTTCAAGGAAATCAAAAATAAACTTAGTCATTGTTATAGGCAAATTATATAGCTATCTTATGACTTAAAGAAATCATCAAATCTGAATAATGTGGAAAACAGAGAGTAGGTATTATCGTTATCTGACTTTGAAGCAGTTATTACTTCGTTTTCCTGAAATCTGATAATTTCAATTGATGCCTTTTCGTAAGTTTTTTTCATATTTATCACTACTTTCTTATGGTCTGATTATTTGGTCGAAATAGCCGTCCCCATCTATAGAGGGGGGTATTGGCTCGGTCGGCTGAGTCGGTGGCTCGGTCGGATCTGTCGCGGGTTCTGTCGGACGAGTCACAGGCTCGGTCGGATCTGTCGCGGGTTTTGTCGGACGAGTCACAGGCTCGGTCGGATCTGTTACAGGTTCTGTCGGACGAGTCACAGGCTCGGTCGGATCTGTCGAGGGTTTTGTCGGACGAGTCACAGGCTCGGTCGGATCTGTCGCGGGTTCTGTCGGACGAGTCACAGGCTCGGTCGGATCTGTTACAGGTTCTGTCGGACGAGTCACAGGCTCGGTCGGATCTGTTACAGGTTTTGTCGGACGAGTCACAGGCTCGGTCGGATCTGTTACAGGTTTTGTCGGACGAGTCACAGGCTCGGTCGGATCTGTTACAGGTTTTGTCGGATCAGTTGGCTGTACCGTGGGAGTTTCCTCGGTTGCATCGATATTATCAGTAGAATCTGTAACCTCGGTGCTGACTGTTGCCTCGTCAGAAGTATCTGTCGGCATAGGCTCATAGGGTTTGGTCGATGCAGGGAACTCTTCGATCAGTTTCACAATCCATTTCTGGATCATTGTTACGTCCTTGATATTCACGTTACCGTCTGCGTTTACGTCACCAAGCACAAGGGCTTCGCTGTCAAGCTCAGAAATCATAGCTATATATTTCTGCAGACAGGTAGCGTCTTTGACATTAACTGTTCCGTTTAAATCGGAATCACCGTAAACAAGAGTGTCTGCGGATACAACCGATACCATACCAATCAACAATAATATGGCGAAAAATATTGTAAGTATTTTTTTCATATAAACCACTCTGCTTAAAAATAAATTGGGCTTTTCGGTTTATTTATTCGCTCAGGTTATTCTGGGTGATCTGAAAACCCTCCATTGCCTGAGAAAAACTTGCACTGCATCCGCCAAAACTTACTGTACCCATATAGTTGTTATAGTAAGTTCTGTAAAGTCCGTTTGCATCATAATAGCGCATATAGGAACGTGCGGTAATAGCGGTATTCTGTGCCTGTGTCAGTGCATCGCCTTCCAAACCGTCATAGGTGATAACCGTAGTATACAGTCTGTAATCATCATAGGTGCGGTGGTCATCATAACCGCTGCACTTCATATTCTGAACATATCTGTAGTCGCTTCTGGTATCAACACCGTTTACGTTTTCACCACAATACTGAAGAACGTACTCACTCTTATCGATACCGAAGTAATCGGCTACCTGTTCGGTTGTGTCTGTTCGAGCAATTACATAACCATATTCTGCTCCGGCTGAATTGGGAGTGCTTCCGTTATAGGACTCAATGGCGTTGATTTCGTCATATACTTTCTCACTCAAGACAGTTATGAATCTCAGGCCTGTGCCTTCTTTTCCATAGTGGTAACTGTCATCCTTCTTTATATCTCGGATCTGTATGCCTGCGAGGTCATATCCGGGATACAGTCCATTGGGATAAGGAATAATCTTGGAGTCCTCGGCATCCTTGGAAACAGGCTGAACCTCTATCCAATGGGCGTAGATGTGAGTATCCTCTGTGTATACGTCGTCCCAAGAGATCGGTCTGTCATTGACGCTGTTGTCCTCGTCAAGATACCAGCCTTTGAAAATATAGTTATTGTTCTCGATATAACTTAATTCGGGTATGTCGTAGAAGTATGTTATGGTGTTATTACTATTGAGAGCGTATGTTCCCTCGGGAGCCTCGCCCTGTTCGTAATAAACTCTGAAGATGTCTTCCTCAACACACTCGTTATTTGCGTGGAAAGTTACTGTAATAAGTTTCTCCCACTTTGCTGTCAAAGTAACATCCCTCGAAACCTCAGCATCTATTTTTGTCACGAGGTTATCGTCTTCGTCATACCAGCCGAGGAATCTGTATCCTTCACGTGTAGGAGTTGCGTTGCTCAAATCGGTTTCGTAACTCCAGATATGTCCTGTACGATAAGAGAGTTCGTTGTTTACCAAAACAGTGTAGTCCTCGAAATTTTCCATATGGTCTGTTTCTGTCTGAGTAAAGTCGGGATCAAAGATAACACTGTATCTCTTGGGCTGAAGCTCAATAGTAAGAAGTTGTGTCTGGTGCTCAGGATTTAGATTCTCGAAAGCACTGTAACGGGCACTGCCGTTGTAGTACACAAAGAACGGTGCTGTGGCAGAATTCATTTCTGTTTCTATGCCGTTGATTGTATAACCCTTAAGAAGAACTGCATAATCATAGAGGGTGTGTCCGTCAGGCTTCATAATCCAAACGGGATATGTAATAACATTACTTGTACCATCGGGAGTTTCTACCTCGCTGATACCGTCTGCGTTAAGTTCTGTCTGATTGCCTATGTATTCATCGCCGTCAATCATCTGGCTGATTACAGGCCAACCCTGAGGCAACTCACCGCTGATACCGTTATCAGACAAAATGAGAATTTCTGTTAATTCGGGACGGAATCCCTCTCCTATGGTAGAAGCGATAACCTTGTAGTGAAGGTCAAAATCGTGAGGTGTAAACTCCATATATGCGTTAACATCTGCCACAAGAGATTCTTCCTCACCAAACACTGCCATAAAATCTGATGTATTGTACTTATCGTAATCATACATCCTTGCAGGATCTATACTGTCAGGCTCGTTAAGATATGAAACAGTATAGTTGGGGTTGCTGATAAGTACTCTGTAGGTTGTACCGTCATCGGGAACACCTGTAAACACATAGTTTGCAAAGCCCATCGGCATTTCTATATCATCTGCATCTGAGTCGTTGTAGATGACATCGACCTTCTGCTCCTGGATTGTTTCTGTATATCCATTGGGAAGTAAGCGCTGAAGGTTTACGGTAACTGCGTGTGTACGGCCGGTTTCCTTAATTATGCGGATTTCATCTTCGTTTCCGTTTAAGTGATAGTAACCTGCAAGAGAGACAACACCCTCTACTGTAAGGGGTGATTTCCACTTTGCGCGGAGAGTAAGGTCATCAAAAAGTCCGTCGCCTGTATTTACGGTTTCATCTGTAATATTGCCATTCTCGTCAACTACATACCAGCCGTCAAACACATAACCGCCGTCTCTTGTGGGAGTGTACTGAGAAAGGTCAGGGACTTCAATCTGATTTTCTTGGGCCTTATTTTCAGTTGTACCGTCTGAGAATTTACCGCCGTCAGGCTCAAAGGTTACCGTATGGGTATTAATGCTGATAACACCTAAGAGGCTTCCCTGCTGAACGGCATCGGCACTAAAATATGCACCCTCAAGTGCTGTGTTTACACTATCAGGATTTGCTCCGCTGTCAACACAAATTGTTGCCTTGTATCTTCCCGCAGGTGTAACGTATTCGATGTTCTTTAAATCCTCATCTGCTGAGTCCTGTGTATAAATAATAGTTCCGTTCTCAAGAACATAGGAAACCACCTTGATGCGGTAGTAATAGGTTTCTGTGCCTGACGCATTGTGCATCCACACAGGATAGGAACCTGTAGCGGTTCCGTTTTCGTCAAGATGTAAAGTAACAAATGTATCATGGTGCTGTGAAATGTGGTGCCAGTTATTAGCCTCCAAAGTGTGCTCACCGTTATTATAGTCATCGGTGTACCAGGAAAGAACCTTTACATCCACCGCCTTAGGCTTGTACTCGGGATGCTCTGCCACCAGCTGCTTTGAGTTTTCGTCAAGCTCAACCGTAAAGGTAAGGTCAGCGTTCTTGGGGTCGTATCGGAGTTTTACGTCCACAGTAACGTTTCCTGATTCGTCGGTAGTTGTTGTAAGGCCCGTAATCTCATAGCCTGACTTTGTTATCTCAACCGAATAATCATCACCGGGTGCCACATTTGAAAGCAGAGGTGCCTTTGCTGTGTAAACGGTTTCGTCTGTATGGGTGTCGACATCTACATACCTTAAAACCTCAAACAACTCGTGACTGAATACAGATTCGCCGTCCCAATCAATTATTACGGGAGCATCAAACACATCAGCATAGTCCACCTCTGTATTGCCTGACGGTCTATACATCAGGTCCATCAATACATCGTGTCTGTCGTCGTCATCGGTATAATGTCCTGTTTTATCCTTGTCATAATGGTCTAAGGATATATTTACATAAACATCAATTCCCTTTACCCACTGAGCAGTCAGAACATAAGGAACTGAAATTTCTTTTGTCAATACGGCGTCTGCGGGATAAAGATTGCCGTTTTCATCTTTCCAACCTGTGAAAACATAGCCTTCTTTAGTAAGTGCAGGGCGAGTATCTGCTGAAGAACCTGTTATAAAATAATCTGTTCCAAGGTTAACTTCACCGTCTTTGTACTGAACAGAGTTGTAGAACAAGTATCTTGTACGGTCAGCATGATGAATAGTTAGGAGCTGTTCGTCGATTTTGGTGCTTTCATCAGCTGTGTAATAAAGTTGATATGAACCGTTGTCGAGAACAGATGTGTATCCGCCGGTTTCGTAATTAGAAAGCTGTGTGAACTTTGTTCTGTTTATATCTTTTACATAAAGTTCAGAGTAGTCAGACACATCCTCAATATTTACTTTTGTGCCTGTTGCTGTGTGGTCTTCGGAGTTGTATGTACCGTTAAGATAAACCTCTACTGTACCATTGAATACAGGCAAGGTTGTATCGTAAACATAAGCATAGGTGTAACGTGTGTTACCGTTATCGTCCTTATACTCTGCTCTTACCTCTATCATATACTCCGTATTGGGGTTGAGTCCTTCGAAAAGAACTGTTCCGTCGGGCTGTAAAACGCCCTCGTTACCGTCTATAAAGTATCTGCATCTTTCGTCAAGATTATCTGTAAGAGTAAGTGTATATGCAGTAGTAGTTGTATCAGGCTTTTTGAACACGTACACGGTTGTTGTAGCAGTCGCTGTAACATACTCGTGGAACTTACACTGGTTCTTCCGTATTGTCAGTTCTACCTTTGCATCACCGTCAGAGGTTGTGCTTCCTTCGGTCTGAAGTTCCTTTGCTGTAATAAAATAGTCTCCGTTTTGTGTGAGAGTAATATTCTCTGCACCGCTGACTATTCTGCCTTGATTAACAGTACTCTCTACACAGGTAATGTGCAGAATCGCACTTTCTCCCAGAAGGTCTTTAACGTTTCTTGTGTCACCTTCAAAGATACCTATGGTAACATCGTCCATATCGCTTTGCAGACTATGGTCTATAATACCGTCATAACTGTAGGTCTGCCACCATAATATTCCCGAGGATGTAACCTTACCTGTATGGGAATCGCTTCCGATTACATTACCATCTTTGTCCCTAACAGTAACAGAAATGGTTCCGTTGTATGCGTTGTAATCCTGAACAGTTGCGCCTGTACCTGAAGTATTGGAGCCATAAACAGAAGCCCAGCAATAGCCGGTACCCGAAAATGTATCTTTGTAACTTCTGCCTGCCATATTGTTACTTGCCGCAATTTTGCTATTGTATATCTCTACCTCACCGTCAGTACCGTCAATATAATACATATTGTGTGAGTTGTAGATATAAAGATATGTACCCAGAGTATTTGTCCACTCGTAGGTAAGTTCGCGGACATTTCCGTCATAACCTGTCACGCGAGCCTCCAGAAGTTCACTTGAACGCAAATCTTCCTGAGCACCTCGCATAAAGCTGACGATTTCAACTTTTGGGGTTTCGTTGCCTTCATCAGCAGTTGCAACCATTGGCAACATACCAACTGCCATAATCATAGTTAACAATATTGCCAAAACTTTTTTACAGATTCTTTTGACCATATTTATACCTCCAATAATATCAAGTATAATAATACATATAATATTATGGAAAGATTATAGCACCACCATATATAAAAGTCTACCATATTTGCTAGATTTTATCAGATTTATATATATATTTTTTTATTTTTTAACTATGTCTTTATGTTTTAGGCATAAAATTATAAATACATTACTAGGACAAAAATTAACCCCTCTGCATAAAGCAGAGGGGTTTGTCGTTTATTAAGATTTAGTTTATATCAGGGGAAAAGTTTGCCTATGGGATAACCTGTTTCCATACCTGCGATGTGTTTCTGAATTGCAGTTGCATCCTTGACGTTAACATTGCTGTTATTATCCACATCTGCAAGTGTAAGTCCTGTTTCGCTAAGTGTCACAAGACCTGCGATATGTTTCTGGATTTCGGTCGCATCCTTGATATTAACCTTGCCGTCGCAGTTGGCGTCACCGAGCAAACCTAATACAACAGGAATGTTCTTGTAGGTAGCCTCTGCGGTTACATTACCGGCAGGCATTACGAAGGTGGTGGTTGCGCTGTTTGCATCATCAACAACAACACCGTTAACAACCCATTTATCAAACATTTGTCCGGTCGGAGCTGCACCTGCGGTTAAAGTAACGGTTGTACCCATTGTTGCCTTGGTGATCGGAGCACCTGCACCAACGGATGCAGTACCGCCGGTTACGGTCACATTGTATTCAACAGCTTCCCAAATAGCGGTTACGGTAGTATTGGCAGTAACGGTGATCTTGTCGCCAAC
>JAZULM010000018.1:0-3163 GCA_045603105.1 Ruminococcus sp. | reverse complement strand
CATACAAAGAGAAACGAAAACACTGTAATTAATGCGACTAACAAGCATATTTTCGATAACGGCGAAGACGACATCTGTAACGTCTGCGGTTCTGTTCGCACCAAAGCAGATGTTCTCGTAGGCGACAGTAACTTAGACGAGAAGATTAACATTAAAGACGTTACCCATATTCAGAAAGCCATCGCATCTTTGGTTGCACTTGACGATGACGCTACCGAGTGCGCCGATGTCAACGGCGACGGCACAGTTAACATCAAAGACGCGACTGCAATTCAAAAACACCTTGCAGGTATCGACACGGGTTATCCCATAGGCGAGTACGCAAGTTATTAAGAGAATTGTGCGACCAATCGAGAAACTCAATCTCTTGAACAAAAGAAAACAATGCACTGAGGGTTAATATGCAACGGATAAAGGACTTAAAACTGAAACTTATATTCACAGCAGGGTATTTAATACTTCTGGCGGTGCTTATGTATTTTAACGCTCCTTGTTTATTTTTGCATTTTCTGCACATACCTTGTCCCGGCTGTGGCATAACAAGGGCATTGATCTCGGCTTTGCACCTCGATTTTTATGAGGCTTTTCGGCTTAACCCTATGTTTTGGTCGGTTCCCGTTTTGTATCTGTATTTTATATTTGACGGTAAACTTTTTCAAAAGAAATTCATAGATATTACTATATTGATTACAATTGCCACAGGATTTCTTGCATCCTGGACCATAAAACTTTGTATGTATCTGTCGTAAAAGAAGATGTTTTGTTGACAAATATCTCACATGCTGATATAATTTCTGTGTCTGATGACAAACTATTTAAACTTATACGGAGGAAATATTATGTTCTGTAAAAATTGTGGCGAAGCACTTAACGACAATCAGGCTATCTGTCTCAAGTGCGGTGTTAAAACAGGCGACGGCAACAGCTACTGTGCTAACTGCGGTCAGGCTATTGCTCCCAATGCAGTTGTATGCTTAAATTGTGGCGTGGCTGTTAAGCAGTCCAACGGCGAAGATCTGGGTGGCCAGAACAAGTGGATCATTGCTGCTATCTGCTTCTTCTTAGGCGGTCTCGGTATTCACAACTTTATGCTCGGCGAGGTTAAGAAAGGCATTCTCAGAATCGTTCTTTCACTCTGCTTCGGCATCGGTGCAATTATCGCACTTATCGACTTAATCAAGATTCTTTGTGATAAGTACGAGGTTAACCCCGACAAGTTCTTCTGATAAAAGAATATGACGTAACAAAGAGCCTGCGGTTTCGCAGGCTCTTTTTGTTTTAGAAGGGAACCTACTTCTGAGTTCCGACAATAACTATAAAACAAAAAGGCTTCCGAAAAATCGGAAGCCTTTTTACTGTACATATCAAATCAACGGTGTTGCATATAAATAATGGATATTATCAAGATTACTGATTTCTATGAGCTTATCTTTTTGTGCCACAATTGCAAACCCATAGATATTCAGTCCGTTTTCTTCTATATTAATTGCAAGTTCCTCAAAATCCCAATCCGATTTCACACAGCCTGTCACATCACGAAAATCCTCTCTGCCGACCATATAGCGGAGCATACTTATCATATGGGTTTCCATAACCTCAGCGCTGATAGCGTCCTCAGGAAAATCATCCACGGTTTCTACCATATCACAGTAATTGAGGTATGGGTATTTTTCATTATCATAAGCCATCACAGCGCTGCTGCTTAAATAGTTAAAACCTATAATATCATCAACTTCATACCTGTTCTTTTCCTTTTTGCATACAGCACACCAATCTGGAGTAATCCCCTCAGCTTTGCTCCAAGACACAAGTTCATCATAGGTCATAACCTTATCAAGGGTAACATATCCCACATAATAATCATACTCGTCCAGAGTATTCAGCTTATCCTTTGCATCCTGCACAGTTCCTGCCGCACCTGTACCACTGTATCTTGCATCAACACCCATAATATCGTCAGGTACAAAGGCATTTTGTACAGGGAGTTTAAAGAAGCCGTCGCTGTATAGAGTTAACTCGCCTTTGTCAAGGTTTCCGTAAACATCTTTGAACTGCCCATTTACGCTGAAATTCTGAGGTATACAGATATCATATTTGCCGTAGCCCTCGCGCTTTGTTTCTACCTTTACGCGGTAATAACCGGGAGTAAACAGCTCGGTATAAACTGCTGTATCAAGTGTCATCTGATTTGTACTCCAGCCATCACCCTCTCCAATTACCTTTGCAGGATTGTAGTAAAAAGCATCAACAATAAAAGGCATTGCTGTAACTGCTATCAGCACCACAGCCAAAACAATCACACCTACCGCCACAGCTGTCTTAATAAATGCTTTGCGGATAGATTTTTTAATCATTCTTGTAAATCTCTTTTCATCAGAATCTTCCTCAGCAACAGATTCTGACTGAACATCAAAATCAGAAAACTCAGGTATACCATCATTTTCAAACAGAAACTCTCCTATTGCTTCATGTTTTTCAATATCCTTTTCAACCTTTTCCCTTCGTTCCTTGTCCAGTTCTCCGCTCTTATACAGCTGTAATAATTCTTTATATGTCATAACCTTTCGCCTCCATAATTTTTCTGATTTCTCTTTTTCCTCTAAAACTCTGCACCCTCACATTCTCAGGGCTAAGATGCAGAATAGTTCCAATCTCTTTTTGCGGTAATCCGCCGAAATACTGAAGAACAAGAATCTCTCTTTTTATTCTGTCAATACTCTGCAAAGCCTCAAACAAAATCCGTTTGTATTCATTTGCAATAACCTGCCCTGGAACATCACAGACTTCTGAGGGAGTCTCAACAAATTCATCAATAGAAACCTTGCTCCTTTCCTTGCGGAGAAAATTAAGGCACAGATTCCTCGCCACCATATAAAGCCACGCCCGCATATTGGTGTGACTTTCTGAGAGCGACAGACAAGCCCTGAGAAAAGTCTCCTGCAGTAAATCCTCTGTAATCTCCCGATTTTTGCAAAGAGAGTACAGATAAAGATACAACTCTCTGTGATACTTCTGATATAGTTCTTTCAAAAGTCTGCTGTCCATACCCTCTCCCCTTTCATTTTGATTTTGAAGCGCTTCTATATATATAACAAATTCTGAAAGCAAATGTTACACCGAATCAGGCAATTAATTTTATCATACTTTACAGCCATATAAAACA
>JAZULM010000017.1:0-18494 GCA_045603105.1 Ruminococcus sp. | reverse complement strand
GGGTCCAGTCTGTTTACAAAGTTGATATCAGACACGGTATAAGCCTTAAGTTCGCAACATGCCATTTTCATACACTCCTTATATTATATAAATTGACAAGGAAATTATACCATAGTAGGCAAAAAAATCAAGCATAATCGGAATTGCCTTATATAGAAAGTTGTGGAAAACCAACTCTTTTTCATAGTTAATAAAAACACCGAGCCTATAACTCGGTGTTTTCTGGCTGGGCTGGCGGGATTCGAACCCACGGGATGACGGAGTCAAAGTCCGTTGCCTTACCGCTTGGCTACAGCCCAATATTAAGATATCCATAGTATTTTACCACGGACTCGCAAAAAAAGCAACATAAAATTAACGCATTTTAATTAAGCATCGGCTACCACAGACAATTCCTGCAGGATAGTGATGCACTGTATACTCTTGCCAAAGAACTTAATAAACAGCTGGGTGTTGCTCGTGATAAAAAAATAGCAGATACTAACAGCGGTGGTGAGGGAATATCCCTGTCCGGTGCTGAAATATCTGCTAAACAAAGTTTATCACAACCCACCAAATCTGTCAAGGAGAAGCAGTTGGAAATAATAACTGCCACTAATCCTGCGCCTAATTCATACAGTACATGGATGTAGGTTTGTTATTATAAGTAAAAACAAGGCTGACGAATTACTTGCCCGAGTCGGAATACAATCTTCCGAGCGGTCAAGAATCATCAACCTTGCAAAACATAACATTATTTGGTGTTTTGCAAACGGATCAAGGTGCAATCTTAACAAAAATGACGGTAAAGTTTCCTGTAAAAGAAGATAACAGGTTACACATGGTGATTGCATCGGAAATAAAAGAAGGACTTGATCTTACTCTTATAGCCGAAGCGACCGAGTCCCTTTCGGCAAGTAAGTCAAATCCTACCATAAAGATAACACAGTTTCTTGAACTTGTCAACGATAATCCGGAGTTTATGAAACGAATTCCTGTTGAACTGAAAAGTAGGGGTGCAAAAAGTACAACATTTCATGGCTTCGGTTCAACTAAATTATCTGCTACATCAGCTATAAAAAGCGTAATAGAACTTGGAGATATAATTTATAGTATAGAAAACTATAATAGTAAGGGCTATGACCGTCATATTATTGCTTCAAAAGGCTATATAGATGGAAAGGCTGCTGTTCTGGGTGTTATGATAAACTCTTACCCAAAGCAACATTTTAATAGCAAGTTTTATTTACACGAAGTGATAATAATAGAGGTAGATTCACACTTCATGACGGGTACCGATGGCGGTGCTCCCGTGAGTGAAACTACCTCTAGCAACAGTATATCCAATCCCACCGATTCTGTCAAGGAAAAGCAGTTGGAAATAATAACTGCTACTAATCCAGCACCTAATTCATACAGTACATGGATGTAGGTTTGTTATTATAAATAAAAACAAGGCTGACGAATTACTTGCCCCCATAGGAATACAATCTTCCAAGCGGTCAAGAATCATCAACCTTGCAAAACAAAGTTTATCACAACCCACCGATTCTGTCAAGGAAAAGCAGTTGGAAATAATAACTGCCACTAATCCTGCACCTAACTCATACAGTACATGGATAAGGAATGTATGCAAAGATAACACCAGAGACTTTCAATACCGAGAAAAAGGATATAAGGAACTCATATAACGAAACAGATTATAGTGATGCTTTAACCTCTGCTGAATGGAAAAAATATAACTACGCTATGAGATCCCACGTTGATGCGGGACTTAGAATATCAGACCATTCAATGTTAGTAGAGTGTGAAAATGGTCAGTTTAGTTACAAACTTGTTATATATGATATAGAAACACAAGATAATGATATTTTAGGTGTTTACGGAATCGGAGAAAACCTGTATAATGAAGATAGGTCAAACTTTGACCAAGAAATTATTGGTGAGTTTTTAATTCGTTTGGAGGACAGACAATATGATAACAAGCAAGTGTTTGAAAGGATTCTCAGATCTTATTCTAAAGATGTTGGATACGTACTCTGGAGATATAACAGCAGAAGCCACAGATATAATCGATACGGACGAAAAGTATCTCAAGGCGGAGAAACTGTTCAACAGCAATATGACGGAAGCAAATTTTATCGAAGCGATCAGAAGGCTAAGATAAAAAACTCCTACTCTGAGATTGACCTATGGAGTCCGGACTTGTTCGATATTGAAGAAGAGAAAATATCGGAGTATCTGGAGGAGTTGTATAAGATACTGAGTTCTGAATATCCTGAGCATTTTGACAGGGATGTATATGCCATTCGTATGCCGATGGCATTGCTACAAGGACTTAATAAGGTTGCACCACAGTATGTAGGGTCAGAGAAAGCATTCAATTTAAGCGCTGAAAGAATGGCGGTGCTGATGTCCAGCGATATACTTTGCAGAATATGATAGTGAAAACTACATTCCTTATCGTGTTTTTATTAATGTAAAAGAAAAAAATTCGGGTTATTATGTGTATAGTTTTTCAGCTGAAAAGCAAAAAGAGATATCCTCCCAACGGACTTTACATGCCGTTGTAAACGGTGAAATCACCGCCAAAGGAAATCTCTCTACTAATATAATACCCAATCCCACCGAATCTGTCAAGGAAAAGCAGTTGGAAATAATAACTGCCACTAATCCTGTGCCTAATTCATACAGTACTTGGATAAGGAATGTAGAGAATATAAAAACTCTTGCGGAGACCTTAGAGGATTCCGACCTAATTCCCGATATGTAAGAGATACGCTTGGTGACGGAACTGTTGTGCTTGACCTTAATAATAAGATAGTATTATTAAGTGGCGAGTACAGTAATGAAGTGATAGAGGGTGTGTTTGTCCAAAATGCACCAAATGAAGATTATGCCGAATATATTAAAGGAGTTGTTTTTCGTGAAGCAAGAAGAAAAGGTAGCTATAGAGAATCGTGCGTATATTTCCTTAAAACTTTACAACGAGTGCAGGAAGAGGATGATATCCGGTTCTACGATGCGAATGATTACAGATATAATCGAACACACGGAGATGATGGAAGAAGAGCAAGTCTTCCAGACAATTGGCAGAATTACGGATATACTGCAGGAAAGCAAAACGGAAGAAGAGTTTCTGGAAAAACTACATCAGGAGTATCCGGACAGAGTTTAATTGATAGCTCTGTAATTTTATACGTGGATAAAAACAAAAAAGAGTTAGTGATTGGGAACAACGTACTGGGCTCTATTTGCCGGTCGGTAGTCTCAATACTAACTCCAACAATAGTATATCCAATTTTTCTTCGTCTGTCAATAAAAACTCCTACTCTGAGGTTGACCTGTGGAGTCCGGACTTGTTCGATATTGAAGAGGAGAAGGTATCGGAGTATCTGGAGGGATATATTGATACTGCGGGTAAGATGCTGGAGCAGTCCAGAGATGCGATGCTCTAAAGAAACAATGAAAGAATAAAAAAGAAAACCTGAAACCGCGTAATTGCAGTTTCAGGTTTTTTCGGTGGTGATCCATCGGAGATTCGAACTCCGGACACCTTGATTAAAAGTCAAGTGCTCTGCCAACTGAGCTAATGGATCAAGTGGGGTGGCTAGCCGGATTCGAACCGGCGGTCTCCAGGGCCACAACCTGGCGCTTTAACCAACTAAGCTATAGTCACCATATTGGCGCGCCAACAGGGACTCGAACCCCGGACCTACTGCTTAGAAGGCAGTTGCTCTATCCTGCTGAGCTATTGGCGCATAGGCTGTCTATTTTCAGACAGCTTTATTATTATATATTACCGAGTATTTTTTGTCAATACTTTTGTTGCCTACAATTACACAAAGAAAAAGCAGAAAATACCGATATTTTTAGTGATTAGTTTTTAAGAGCCTGTAAGGGAGCAGGTATTCTGCCGCCTCTGTTTATAAAGGTTTCAGGAGAGCCTTTTCTCAGTTTCATAATGGGAGAGTAACCGAAAAGTCCTCCGAAATCCAGGCACTCATCGTCCTTTTTACCAACAGCAGGAATAAGCCTTACAGCTGTGGTCTTTGTGTTAACCATGCCGATTGCGGCCTCGTCCGCGATAATAGCCGAGATAACCTCGGGTGAGGTGTCACCGGGAACAACTATCATATCAAGACCTACAGAGCAAACAGCGGTCATAGCCTCGAGTTTTGTAATGTCAATGGCACCCTGCTCAGCAGCGGCAATCATACCCGCATCCTCAGAAACAGGGATAAATGCACCCGAAAGTCCGCCAACGTGAGAAGACGCCATACCGCCTCCCTTTTTAACAGCATCGTTAAGAAGTGCCAGCGCAGCGGTAGTACCGTGACAACCGCAGATTTCAAGTCCCATCTCCTCCAGAATATGAGCAACCGAGTCGCCTACTGCAGGGGTAGGAGCCAGAGAAAGGTCGACAATTCCGAAAGGAACACAGAGTCGCTTGGATGCCTCCTGAGCTACAAGTTGGCCCATTCGGGTAATCTTAAATGCAGTTTTCTTAACGATATCTGCAACCTGAGAAAGGTCTGCCTTATCGTCTATCTTGCTCAGCGCTGCTCTGACAACACCGGGGCCTGATACACCAACGTTAATAACGCAGTCAGCCTCACCAACGCCGTGAAAAGCACCCGCCATAAAGGGATTATCCTCAGGAGCATTGCAGAAAATTACAAGCTTCGAAGCACCTGCACAGTTGTTATCTTTGGTAAGTTCAGCAGCCTTAAGCACAATGGGCCCCATCATCTTTACTGCGTCCATATTGATACCCGCTTTTGTGGAGCCGATGTTTACAGACGAGCAAACATGCGAAGTTTCTGCGAGTGCCTGCGGAATACTCTCAATCAGAGCATAGTCGCCTGCAGCAAAGCCTTTCTGTACCAAAGCCGAATATCCGCCGATAAAGTTTACCCCCAGAGTGTCCGCTGCTTTATCCAGAGTATGAGCGAACTTAATCATATTCTGATTCTGACAGGCGGCACCTATCATAGCAATAGGTGTAACAGAGATACGTTTATTGATGATGGGAATTCCGTATTCACGGGAGATTGACTCGGCTGTAGGCACAAGTTCTGCCGCATATCTGCAGATTTTATCATAAACCTTGTCACATGCCTTGTCTATGTTGCTGTCTATACAGTCAAGCAAAGATATTCCCATTGTAACGGTACGAACATCAAGATGTTCGTTGTCTATCATATTTATAGTTTCAAGAATGTCTTTCGTTTCGAGCATAGGGAGCCACCTCAGATTTTATGCATACTGTTGAAGATATCTTCGTGCATAATATGAATCTTGGTGCCTATTTCGTCACCGAGTTTATCGAAGTCCTTGCCCAATTCCTCGAAGGAAGGTGCCTTCTCTTTCTCGAATTCAACGAGCATAATCATTGCAAACAAATCTTGCAGAACGCTCTGTGTAACCTCAAGGATGTTAAGGTTACGCTCAGAACAAGCGCAAGAAACTTTTGCGAGAATTCCAACGTTATCTTTTCCCAGTACAGTAATTACTGCTTTCATTTTTCATATTCTCCCTTCATAGTCAAGACAGCGACTGTCTTGATCTTCAATAGTTAATTTACTTAAAGCAATCGTTGTTTTTCATAAGTTCACAGAGATATTCTCTGAGTTCTGTGCCGATTTCAGGGTGGTTAAGGCCAATCTCAATAGCAGCCTGCATCATGCCGAACTTGTTACCGATGTCGTATCTTGTGCCTGAATATTCAACCGCTGTCATACCGCAACTTGTAGCCAGTACCTTCATAGCGTCAGTAAGCTGAATCTCATTCTTGGCACCGGGAGGAGTGTTATCCAGAATATCAAATATCTCAGGGGGAAGTACGCATCTTCCGAGTATGGAGTACAGAGAGAAGATATCCTCGTCCCTCTGGGGCTTTTCAATCATATCGGTACAACTGAAGATGTTATCCCTGATATTCTCAACCTTAACACAGGAGTAGTTTACTATAGCCTTCCTTGATACAGGCTTAATACCGATAACGCCCTTGCCGTATGTACCATATGCGTCAATAAGTTCCTTTGTAGCGGGAGCGTTACCGCCTACAACTACGTCATCACCATAAAGAACTGCAAAAGGCTCGTTACCAACGAAACTTCTTGCTTTACTTATAGCATGTCCCAGTCCTTTGGTATCAATCTGTCTTACATACTGGATGTTAGCCAGAGAGTGCAGGTGGCTGATACTTGCGAGCAATTCGTCCTTGCCGTCATTTTCGAGTATCTGTTCGAGCATAGGCGCTCTGTCAAAGTGATCCTCAATAAAACCCTTGCCGCGATTAGTGATAATAAGAATATCGGTAATGCCGGACGCCACTGCTTCTTCTACAATATATTGAATTGCAGGTTTGTCCACTATAGGGAGCATTTCCTTTGGCATAACCTTAGTTGCCGGTAAAACTCTGGTGCCCATACCCGCTGCGGGGATAACTGCTTTAGTTATTTTCATAATTTTCCTCCGTTAATTCCAACTTTGTCGGATATTAATGTAGTTTTCCTCAGATTAAAAGAAAAGAGGGATCAAGTTCAAAGCGAAATAAGATAATGCAAGACTCACAGCAAGTGGTGTGTTGACGCCACCCTTGGTCTGAAGTGTCGCATCCGCCTCTTCCTTTGTGGGGGACAGGGTTTTAATCTGTTTAATTTTTTTCATACAGTGCTTATAGTACCATCTGTGGCCACAGGCACCGCAAAGAATTTTGATGATAAGTTGAGCCAGACCGGAGAAATAACTGATGCCGACAGCAATCAATTCTTCAAGGTCGAGTTTTCCGAGAAACTCCATCAAAAGAGAGTAGGTGCTTTCACCCGAAGTAACAGAGGAGTTGTAAGAAATTCTGCTAAGTTCGGTGATAAGATCAGTGTAAAAGGTATTTACATAAAGTTGAGCGCTGATGAGAATCGCCATCAGAATAGTAACGACAGCACCCAACTTGTACATTTTTCTGTAAAGAAGCCAACCGCCTGAGAAGATAAAACCTGAAAGAGTAAATCTGGAACGGTTGAATTTTCTTATCTGATGAAAAAGTCTTGAGTAAAAGGACGAATTGTTCTTGACAAATTTTGCTGCTTCACCCACAGTAACTCCGTCGCCGACTTCTTCATCAGGGTTAAGCCCGCCCATAGGATCAAAGGCAAAACTCTGTACGTGAACTCCCTGAGAAGGTGCCTGAGTGCCGTAGGACTGATTAGTATTTACAGAGTTATTTTCCTCAGTGTGTCTGTCGTAAGCGGAGTGGGGAGTACCACCGAGAGGACTTCCGCATCCGCTACAGAATCTGCTGCCGTTTATGTTTGAAAAACCGCATACAGAACACTTAAGAGCATCATCGGTAGAGGCTCCTTGTGAGGCATTTTCTTTATTGCAGTAATCTTTGTAATTAAACCCTTCTTTGTGCTTGTCTTCAAAGAAACAGCGATCCTCTTGCTCGTAGCATTCTCTGTGATGAGGAGTACCACAGACAGGACAAACAACGGTGTCACTGTCTTTGTCAAAAACCTTTTCACAAACAGGACACGAATGATTATAGTAATCCATAATATCACCTTTAGTTATTATATCAAATATTATCGGGTAAATCAACACAATAATTTGTTATTTATATATTTATATTGGTGTTTACATTTTACGGTTGTTGAGGTATAATTTAATAAGTTTATTTTGTAGTGAGGTATTGTTATGGTTCAGTTTGAAGAACTAAGACTACGACTGGAGGCTTCGCGCCCTGATATTGACGATTATGCAGATGCTCTGGGACTTGACCAGATGCGTTCACAGATTCAGCAGCTTGAAAATCGTGCCACAGAGCCGGGTTTCTGGGATGATATTGAAAATTCACAGAAAGTGTTAAAGCAGACCTCTGACCTTAAGGCAAAGGTCGAGAAGTACGAAAAACTCGATACTATGTACTACGACACGCTGACTTTAATAGAACTTGCAGACGAAGAAGAGGACGAGTCCCTTTATGACGAGGCTCTCTCTGAAGTAGAGGCGTTAGAGAAACTTCTTGCTTCAGCACGACTTGAAACACTGCTTACAGGCGAATATGACAAGAATAATGCTATTCTTACCTTCCACGCAGGCTCAGGCGGTACAGAGGCACAGGACTGGGCTCAGATGCTGTTTCGTATGTATTCCCGCTGGGCAGCAGCTCACGGCTTCAACGTTAAAGAAGTAGACTATCTCGACGGTGACGAAGCAGGACTCAAGAGTGCCGTGCTTCTTATCGAGGGTGAGAATGCTTACGGCTACCTCAAGAGCGAAGCAGGTGTACATCGTCTTGTCCGCGTATCTCCTTTTGACGCAGCAGGAAGACGCCACACAAGTTTCTCATCCTTAGAGGTTATGCCCGAAATAGAGGAGGATACCTCTGTTACAATTCCTCCCGAGGAAATCAAAATGGACGTATATCGAGCATCAGGTGCAGGCGGTCAGAAAGTTAACAAGACCTCATCTGCTGTTCGTCTTACTCATATTCCCACAGGCATCGTTGTTGCATCACAGGTTGAGCGTTCACAGTATCAGAACCGTGACGTGGCTATGAAGATGCTTATCTCCAAACTGGTAGAAATCAAGGAGCAACAGCACCTTGATAAGATATCCGACATCAAAGGTGTTCAGAAAGAAATCACCTGGGGAAGCCAGATCCGAAGCTATGTGTTTATGCCTTATACACTTGTTAAGGACCACCGTACAGGCTTCGAAATGGGTAACGTCGGAGCGGTTATGGACGGCGAACTTGACGGCTTTATCAACGCCTATCTCAAAGCTCTCTCAACAGGCGAACTGAACACTACAGGCAACGCCTGATGATTTTTCACAAAGGATGAATGTATATGAAATATCTCGTAATGCTCTGTGACGGAATGGCAGACGAGCCAAACACAGAACTTCAGGGCAAAACCCCTATGGAACTTGCCCACAAACCTTGTATGGATGCTCTTGCATCTGTATCCGAAGCAGGTACCTGCAAAACAGTAGCAGACACTATGTCTCCCGGTTCCGATGTAGCAAATCTCGCAGTTCTCGGCTATGATGCCAAGAAGTATTACAGCGGTCGTTCTCCCTTGGAGGCAGCATCTATCGGTATCGACCTCAAAGATACAGACGTTACCTTCCGATGCAATCTGGTAACACTCTCTGACGAGGAGAATTATGCTGATAAAACCATACTCGACTACTGTGCAGATGACATCTCAACAGAAGAGGCAAGGGTGCTTATAGAGTACGTTCAGGAGAATATGGGTACAGAGGAATTTACCTTTTACTCAGGTGTTTCTTATCGCCACTGTCTTGTATGGGATAACGGCAACAGCACCCCCGGTAAACTCACTCCTCCTCACGATATTACAGGCAAACCTATCAAAGACTATCTTCCTACAGATATAGCAAAAGAGAAACTTCTGCCTCTTATGGAGCAAAGTTTTAACCTCCTCAAGGACCATCCCGTAAACCTTAGGAGAATTTCCGAGGGTAAGCGTCCTGCCAACTCAATCTGGCTCTGGGGCGAGGGAACAAAACCCCTGCTTGACAGTTTCGAGAAACTTTACGGACTCAAGGGCAGTATGGTTTCGGCTGTTGATTTGCTCAAAGGTATCGCAATCTGCGCCAAAATGGCAAGCGTCGACGTTGAGGGTGCAACGGGCTATATTGATACCAACTTTGAAGGCAAGGCTCAGGCAGCTATATCTGAGTTTAAGAGAGGTCAGGACCTTGTATATATCCACGTGGAAGCCCCCGATGAGTGCGGCCACAGAGCAGAGTATAAAAACAAAGTACGCTCAATTGAACTCATAGACGAAAAAGTGCTGACACCCGTTGTTAATTATTTAAGAGAGTGCGGCGAGGACTTCTCTGTACTTGTATGTCCCGACCATCCCACACCTCTTGTAACCCGTACCCATTCACGCAAAGCGGTTCCTTACTTTATCTATCGCAGTAACAAGACGTTAAGCGGTGTAGAGAAGTTTACGGAATCACAGGCTCAGTCCACAGGTATACATATTGAAGAGGGCTATACCCTTATGTCACATTTTATCGGATAAAACACTTAGACAGCGTTCATTTTGTTCGCTGTCTTTTTATTTATTATAAAATATATTGAATGTCATTTTGAATGATGGTATAATATACAAAAGTGATTATTCTTTTGGAAAGGATGATTTTATGAAATTATTTAAGAGAATGCTGTCGACTATCCTGGTGCTTTTGATGATTATGAGTATCAGCGCGGTATCACTCAATACATCTGCAGCCGAGACCTCAGTTGTACCTGTAGGTGATTTCGAGGATTACTATGAAAATCCTAACGAAAACTTATTTTATTACTATGTTTTTGGCGACTGTGATCTGGACGATGTTCTCACTATCAAAGACGCCACCCTTATTCAAAAGAATCTCGCAGGAATTGTAGAACTTGATGAATACGAGATGTTTCTCGCAGATACAGACGGTGATCTGTCTGTTACCATCAAGGATACAACAGCTATTCAGAAGGCTTTGGCAGGTATCACAAACGGTGTTCCCATGCATCAGGTCTACTCCTATGCCGATTTTATTCAGTTGTCAATAATGAGCGGAGGTCTTGTGGAGATTGATATGTTTGATATACCCGAGGGATACTATGACTTGTCTTTCTATACCCAAGGAATACCGCTTGACGCAATTTTAATTGACAGCGAAAGAAACATTCTGGCCACAGGTGAATCTATAGGCGCATATCTTAAGAGTGGAGATTACAAAATCATTGTTTCCACTATGGAGGATACAACCGTTTCTGCTGATTTTTATGCCGTCTGGTATGCAGAATTTCCGCTTTTTGATCCCGACGATGCAATAGAACTTACACCTGAACTTCAGAAAATTACCGCTTCTGTAGAAGGCCATGTCTTTAAGGTCCCGGCTCCAAAGAAGGATGACAGTATGATCGTCTACACAGAGGGTGAAGCACCGATGCTTTATGCTACCGTGTTTGACAGTAATCTCAATACTGTATCATATGTGGATATTGTAGAGGAACCATATACAGGTAATCAGTTCATTACGATTTACGGCGAAGACGACGATATCGATTTCTACTACATATATTTTGTACAGGGAGAGGATGGCACAGATTTTGAAATATGTGCATCCTTAAACTCACAAATGATTGAGAGTGAAGCTGTTGAATTAAAACTCAACAAGAAACACACGTGTCAATCAGAATATGTCGAGGAATATTACGAAGACAAACTCGAAGCATATACCATGGTCGCTGATATTCTGAAGATTACACCTTCTGAGGACGGCTATTACAAGATTTCAATGGACACCAAAGAGAGTGCTATGATGGTCTATATAATTTCCCCTGATTCTTCGTTTGCGGATGTACTTTACGTTGGCAATTATGCAGGCAATTCCTTTGATGTAGAATATCTTGAAGCAGGTACTACTTATTACGTAATCATTGACGGATATGTCCCCGGAAAGGGTGAATTAACCGTTACACTCTCTACCTCTAACGAAAAAGAGTACAACGAGACTCACGCTTTTGACGAAGGTTTTGATGACGATTTGGATGACGAATCGGGAATCCCCCAAAACTGCGAAACCATTTCCGTAGGCGAGTCAAAGTTCGTTACAATTTCCGAGTCAGAAGGCAGTAAATTTTTCAAGTTCACTGCCCAAAAGAGCGGAGATGTTGTTATATATTCCGAGAACTCATTTGATGCGTACGTTGCCGTATATGACAGTAGCGGTGAATGGATAGGCACAGGTGACGATGTCACAGTTTTTGATATATATGACTTTGCGATTATCGGCAATGTAGTAAAAGGCAGAAGTTACTATTTCGAAGTATCCTCTTGGAATGAGAATGACGAATTTACGGTAACCGTTGTCAATGCAGAAGATTATGTTCCCCTCAACTGATTAATAGGGAAAATTCATACTGAATTTATGGAGATACAAAAATGAAAAAGATATTATCGCTAACACTTTGTTTACTTATGATTATCACAGTATCAATTACGTTTTGTGCTTGTGATTCACAGGAAAAAACAATAGTCGGTACCTTCAAAGGAGAAGTTACCATATCATTGGATACTGAGGAATTATTTGATGATGAAAAACTGGCACAAAGCCTCACACTTCCGGATGTTACGCTTGATTGTGTTTACACCTTTAACCAATACGGAGCAGTTACAAAGACCGCTACAGAGGAGTCAACAAATCGTGTTTACGATGAGCTCGTAAATGCAACCGTAAGCGGATTTAGTAAATATTTCGGCAGTTATCTTGCATCCTCGGGAGTAAATATTAGCGTAGAAGATTTGTTCAAACAAAACTTTAACATTTCTGTTGAAGATTATGTGAGAGACGCTATGTCCGTAGAGGATTTTCTCAGTTCGGAAGATTGTTATTATAAGGTGGTTGGTGATAAAATTTATTACGCTGACGAACCTGATGAACTTGAAGATACACAGGATCTCCTTGACTGCGACTACGATGTATTTGTGCTGACAGAAGACACTCTGACAATAACGGAGTCATCTGACAAAGGTTTGCATTGTCCGTTTGTGTTGGAAAAAAGTGAAAATTAAAACAAAAAACGCTGTAGAATATTCTACAGCGTTTTATTTTTTGCTAATTTATATTTTTGATTTATATATCCAATGCTTGTTCGAGTGCAATGGCGAGTTGATCGGGGCAGGATGTAGCACGTCCACCGCAACGAATACCTTTGAGTTTCTCTATTGCTTCAAAAGCGTTCATGCCCTCAACCAAAGCGGCGACACCCTGAGTATTGCCGTTGCATCCGCCAAGAAATGTAACCTCTTTAATTATATCTCCGTCTAATTCTACAGTAATCTGGCGAGAGCAAACTCCGTAGGTAGTATAAGTATATTTCATAATGACCACTCCTTATGGGGTAACCCTAAAATAATCAAAAAAAAATCCGCTGAAATAATCAGCGGATTTTTTGGAGCGGATGACGAGGCTCGAACTCGCTACCTCCACCTTGGCAAGGTGGCGCTCTACCGGATGAGCTACATCCGCAAATAATCTACAGGTGTCAAAGCACCGTATTTTTGATTGCTTGACCATTATATATCAACACCTTCACAATGTCAAGATTTTTGTAAAAAATATTTTTTATGTATTGATGTAACAGATAAATATTGGTATAATATTCTGTATAGTTGTTTTATATTCAAAATTAAATTTTAATGGAGGTATTACCATGAATACCGTAGATCGCAGGGAAATAGCAAAAGGTGTCAATTTCACCGCCGTAGCAGATTCCCGATTCAAAACCATGAACATCTGTGCAACTGCTCTTGTTCCTCTTAATAAGGACACGGTTTCCACCTATGCACTTTTAACTCAGGTGCTCAGTCGTTCGTGTGCACAGTATCCCGATTTTACTGCTTTATCCAGAAAACTCAGCGCTCTGTACGGAGCCTCTCTTACAGCAGGTGTACGTAAACTTGGCGAATCTCTCGCTCTTACGTTCTCTATTTCGGGTATAGATGACAGTTTTGCTTTGACAAAAGAGAGTATCTCCGAGGAACTTTCACAGCTTCTTTGTAGCGTAATCTTTGAGCCTTTCTTTACAGATGGTGCTTTTGATACAAACGAAGTAGAGCAGGAGCGCCGTCAGTTAATCGATACAGTTGACTCTGAGGTAAACGATAAGAGAGCCTACGTCAACACCCGTCTTATTGAGATTATGTGTGCAGACGAGCCTTATGGCGTCCGCCGTTGTGGTACTGCTCAGTCTATCCGCGCTGTAACGGGCGAGGACCTTATTACTGCGTGGAAGAATATGCTCCATAGTGCTACATTTGAGATTTTTTATGTAGGACAGTCCTGTGCTGATACAGCAAGAAACGTTTTCACCGAGAAGTTTTCATCTCTTGAGCGTGACCTTTTCGAACTTTCTACAGTAATCGTTCCCCGCGCAGCATCCGTACTCGAACATACCGAGTGTATGGAGGTTGCTCAGTCAAAACTTATGCTTGGCTATCGTAGCGAAGAAGCAGGTGAGGACAAGGGTGTAACCGCTGTACGTCTGATGTGTGCGATTCTCGGCGGAAGTGCTAACTCAAAACTTTTCAAAAACGTTCGGGAAAAGCAGAGTCTCTGTTATTATTGTGTCAGCAGATTCCATCGTGCAAAGGGCATTATGACTATAGAAAGTGGTGTAGAATCTGCAAGTATCGATAAGGCGAAGAAGGGCATACAGGCAGAACTTGACGCTATCAGACAAGGCGATGTTACCGAGGATGAGATCCGCTTCGCAAAACTCAGCGTGATTAACGATTTTATCAGCCTTTACGATACTATAGGCGGTATCAGAGAGTGGTATCTCTCTCAGCTCGGATACAGTAGCATACAGTCCCTTGAGGAGTGTATCGCAGACTTTGAGTCTATTACCAAAGAAGAAATTGTAGAAGCTGCAAATAAGATGAGCCTTGACACAGTTTACGTGCTCACAAGTAAATAAGGAGGAGGTAATTTTATGCAAATCAGAGAAGTAGTTTCCGAAGCGCTCAAGGAAAAATATTATGAAATAGAACATTCCTCCGGACTGCGTATTTTTGTATGGCCAAAAGAGGGATATAACTCCACCTACGCGGTATTTGGTACTCCTTTCGGCAGTATATGTAACAACTTCATCGCAAACGGCGAGAATATCACCGTTCCCGATGGTATCGCTCACTACCTCGAGCATAAACTTTTTGAATCTGAGGAAGGCGACGCCTTTACTTTGTATGCTTCCACAGGCGCTAACGCAAACGCCTATACAAGTTTTGAAAAAACCTGCTACCTTTTCTCTTGCACAGAACAGTTTGAGCGTTGTCTTGAGATACTTTTAGGCTTTGTTTCAAGCCCCTATTTCACAGACGAAACCGTAGCCAAGGAGCAGGGTATCATCGGTCAGGAAATTCGTATGTACGAAGATTCTCCTGAGTGGAGAGTTATGTTCAATATGCTCAGAGCTATGTACGTAAATCATCCTGTTCGTATTGATATAGCAGGTACGGTGGAAACTATCGCACAGATAACTCCCGAGAAACTTTACACCTGCTACAACTCCTACTATAACCTCAACAATATGGCTTTGACAGTTGTCGGTAACGTTACCTTAGAGCAGGTTACATCTATCTGCGACAGACTTTTGAAGCCCTCCGATAAGGTAAACGTAGAAACTATTTTCCCCGAAGAACCCTATGAGGTTTCAAAGCATTACGTAGAGCAGAAACTTTCCGTTACAATGCCTATATTCAATCTCGGTTTCAAGTGTAAGGCAGACGCACCTCTTACCGAGGAACAGATTGCTTATACAGATATTCTGCTTTTCCTCTTGGCTTCTTCTACAAGTCCTATGTACAGAGAGCTTCTTGATAAGGGTTATATCAACGCTTCCTTCTCTTACGACCAGTTCACAGGCCCCGGATTTTATAGCATTTTCTTCTCCGGCGATTCCCGTGAACCCAAGAAAGTAGAGGAATTTATCAAGAATTACATTTGCAAACTCCGTGAGGAAGGTATCAGCGAAGAAGATTTTGAGAATGCCCGTCGTGCGACCTACGGCGATGCACTTTCCTCTTTTAATTCAGTAGAAACCATCGCAAACCTTATGGAGGATATGTACTTCAGCGGCAGAGATATATTCACATATTATAATGCCATCGCTTCAGCAACCCGAGAGGATATCGAGAGAAGACTTCACGAGATACTTGATATTAACAATACAACCCTCTCAGTTATTGTAGGTGAGTAATATGCATCAGGTTTCATTTCCTTTTTTGGGACTCGAATTTGAGATCAACGAAGTGGCCTTTTATATCGGCAGTTACGAAATACGCTGGTATGCTATTTTGATTGCAACGGGATTTTTACTTGCT
This sequence comes from Ruminococcus sp., assembly GCA_045603105.1. GTDB lineage: Bacteria > Bacillota > Clostridia > Oscillospirales > Acutalibacteraceae > Ruminococcoides. Next base: position 2,601 of record JAZULM010000017.1, on the reverse strand, counting down.
TTTCTCTATGCAAATCGCCGTACAAATTGGTTCCGCGTTGACGGTGACAGAATGTTTGATTGTATCGTAGTTGGTTTTATTACGGCTATTATCGGTGCCAGACTTTACTACGTTTTCTTCTCGTGGGACGCCTACAAGGATAACCTCGTGAGTATCTTCCATATTCACAAAGGCGGACTTGCGATTTATGGTGGCCTGTTGGGCGCCTTGCTTGGCGGTCTGATAACTGCAAAAATTCGCAAAGTAAACATCCCCGGTCTGCTTGATTTAACCGCCCTTGGTTTTCTTATCGGGCAGGGAATAGGACGCTGGGGCAACTTTATGAATCAGGAGGCCTTCGGGACAGAAACAACGCTTCCCTTCGGTATGCTCAGCGATACTACCGGCGGAAAGATTGTCCACCCGTGTTTCCTTTATGAGTCGCTGTGGTGTTTGCTCGGATTTGTACTGCTACACTTTTTCAGCAAGAAATTCCAAAAGTACCACGGTCAGATTTTTATCCTCTACCTTGTATGGTACGGACTCGAGAGAATGGTAGTAGAGGGACTTCGCACAGACAGTCTGTATCTGCCTTTCTCGATTGGTGGTTACACCCCAAGAGCAAGCCAGATTTTATCTGTTTTACTTGTTGTAGGCGGTGTGGTCGCACTCATTATTTTCAGAAACAGGAGAGATACTATGGGCGCAATTATTATGGACGGCAAAGCCGTTTCTCAGAAAGTTAAAGAAGAAGTAGCCCTGGAGATAAAGGCCCTCAAAGATAAGGGTATCGAGTCAAAACTTGCAGTTGTTATCGTTGGCGATGATCCTGCCTCCAGAGTATATGTCAATAACAAGAAAAAAGCCTGTGAAGCCTGCTTCATTACTTCAGAGGAGTATGCACTTCCCGAGACTACAACAAACGAGGAACTCCTCACTTTAATCGAGGAACTTAATAATCGCAAAGATGTAAATGGTATACTTGTTCAGCTTCCTTTACCCAAGGGACTTGATGAAAAGGCTGTAATCGCCTCCATCAGAGCCGACAAAGACGTTGACGCTTTCCACGCTGCAAACGTTGGCAAAATTATGATCGGCGAATACGATTTTCTCCCTTGTACACCCGCAGGTGTTATGGAAATTCTTAAGCATTATGATGTAAACCCCGAGGGTAAAAACTGTGTTGTAATCGGCAGAAGCAACATCGTAGGCAAGCCTATGGCGATGCTTTTACTTCACAGCAACGGAACAGTTACCATAACACACTCAAGAACTCTCAACTTAAAGAAAATTACAAAAGAAGCAGATATCCTTGTGGCTGCAGTGGGCAAGCCCAAATTCGTCAAGGCTAATATGGTCAAACAGGGCGCAGTGGTAATCGACGTCGGTATTCATAGAATGGAAAACGGAAGGCTCTGTGGTGACGTAGATTTTGACTCTGTCCGTGAAAAAGTATCGATGATTACACCCGTTCCAGGCGGTGTAGGTCCTATGACAATTGCGATGCTTATGAAAAACACCCTCAAAGCCTGTAAAATTCAAAATAATTGTTGACATTTAACTTTTCTTGTGATATAGTGTAAAAGCCGCTTATTGTGGGTCTTTAAGATGACTTTGGTCACACCCAGGGATAGCGAGTCTATAAAAAGGAATGGTACTTACTATGTACGCAGTAATCGAAACCGGCGGAAAGCAGTACAAGGTAGAGAACGGCGACGTTATCTATGTTGAGAAGCTCGACGCTGAAGTAGCATCAACTGTTGAGTTTAAGGTTGTTGCTATCTCCACAGACAACGGTCTCGTTGTTGGCACCCCCTATGTTGACGGTGCAAAGGTAACAGGTGATGTTCTCAAGACCGCAAAGGGCAAGAAAATCACAGTTGCTACTTACAAACCCAAGAAGGGCGAGAAGAGAAAGCTCGGACACAGACAGCCTTACACTAAGGTTGAAATCAAGTCCATCACAGGCTGATCATGATCACCGTCAGTTTCACCGAAAATTCTCAACTTCTGACATCTTTTGAACTAAGAGGTCATAGCGGATTTGCCGAGTCAGGCTCAGACATAGTCTGTGCATCAGTCAGTTCCGCGGCATATATGACTGCCAATGCTCTCACAGAGATTATTGGACTTGATGCAGATATATCAGTTGACGACGCATTTTTAAAAGTGAAACTTACTAAAGAGAATGCTTTGAAAGCACAAGATATTCTCAGGGGTTTTGAACTCCACATCACAGAGCTTTCCAAGCAGTATCCAAAGAACATTAATGTTATTTATTCGGAGGTGTAATTTACAATGCTTAAGATTAATATCCAGTTATTCGCACATAAAAAAGGTATGGGTTCCACCAAGAACGGCCGTGACTCTGAGTCCAAGCGTCTGGGCGTCAAGCGCGCCGACGGTCAGTTCGTCCTCGCCGGCAACATTCTCGTTCGTCAGCGCGGCACCCACATCCATCCCGGTGAGAACGTTGGTATCGGCAGCGACGACACTCTGTTCGCCACCTGCGACGGTATCGTTCGTTTCGAGCGTCTGGGCAGAGACCGCAAAAAGGCCTCCGTCTATCCCGCTGAGTAATATGCGCACGAAAGCCCGGGGTTTCGCCTCGGGCTTTTTTAC
>JAZULM010000016.1:0-7575 GCA_045603105.1 Ruminococcus sp. | reverse complement strand
TTCTTTGGCGGTTGATTTAGTCAACCGCTATTTCTTTGCATACACCTGAGTCTTAAGCATATACATTATATATGTGTTGAGGTGTTGCTTATGACAAACGACAAATTATTCAAACGACTCGAAATAATCGGCGGAGCATTTGTATTCCTTCTTGCTTGTTTTTTACATTTTTTCTATGAACTTTCGGGCTACTCGGTTTTGGGCTCACTTTTTGGCGCTGTGAACGAAAGCGTCTGGGAACATATAAAAATATTTGCACTGCCATATATTATATGGGCTATGGCAGAACTTCTGTGGGCAAAACCTCCGCTTAGAAAATTCATCTGGGCTAAGGCGGTGGGGGTGTACTCTCTCGGTTTTTTTCTGGCAGGCTTTTACTATTTATATACCGCTTTCACAGGTGAACATATAGCCGCAATCAGCATTCTCTCCAGTCTTTTTTTCTCTTTTTTGGCACATTTTATCTCCTATAAAATCACTCTCTGTGACAAAAACCGAGGTCAGATGTTTTATACCGGACTGCTGCTTTTGCTTTTGGCTCTTATAATGATTATCTGTTTTACTTATTATCCTCCCGAAGACAGTCTGTTTCGCGACCCCATATCAGGCGGTTACGGTCTTGTTTATCCGATTCCCGACACGGGCGCACAGTATCTTGACTCCATTTACATTTACTGACAATTCTCCCAAAAAATACACATAAATATTCTAATTATTTTTTAAAATTACTATTCTCAAATGTGCATTTTTGTGATATTATATTATGTGTATAAGTATTTATCTGAAAATCACGTTAAATTTACGTGCAATCAGCGTGCCAAAGGACGGTTAAAATGGCAGATTATACCAAGGCAACCACATCACATAAAGACGACACCCCGCGCGGTGACATAATATTCGGCAGAAACCCTGTCAGCGAAGCAATCCGCAGCGGTAGAGCCATCGACTCCATTATTGTAGCAAAGGGTGCAAAAGCCGGCGCTATAGTGGGTATTCTCGCAAAAGCAAAAGAGAAGAAACTTCGCATTAAGGAAGTTGACTCCAAAAAGCTCGACTATATGTGTGCAGGTGGTACTCATCAGGGCATAGCCGCTGTTGCCGCTGTTTGTGAATACAAAGAGTTAGAGGATATCTTCGCATTGGCAGAAAGCAAAAGCGAACCTCCCTTTGTTATCGTTTTGGACGAAATCGAAGATCCTCACAACATGGGTGCAATTATCCGTACCGCTGAGTGTGCAGGTGCCCACGGAGTGATAATTCCCAACCGCCGAAGCGCAGGACTGAGTTTTACCGTAGGCAAAACCGCCGCAGGCGCAACAGAGTATGTTCCCGTTGTACGCGTTCCCAACATCCCCTCTGTACTTGACACTCTCAAAGAAAAGGGACTGTGGGTATATGGTGCCGATATGGATGGCGAAGACTACCGCACCTGCGATATGAGTGGTGCCGTCGCTCTCGTTATCGGCAACGAGGGAAAAGGCATCGGCAGACTTGTCAGAGAGAAATGCGACGTTATCGTATCTCTGCCTATGAAAGGAAAAATAAACTCCCTTAACGCATCTGTTGCCGCAGGTATACTGATGTATAAAGTCGCTGAAAAAAGAAATTGACCTATTCGATTAACATAACCCGTTTTTATTAAAGGAAGTGTGACCGACTATGAGCGATACCCCGATCAACACCCCAACAGGTACCGCAGACGACACAATAGACTCCATAATCTCCGAAACACGATATCTTTCTGAACAAGAAAAGATGGAAAGAGAAGCCAAGCGTATTACCGGCGGCCCTAAAATGGAGGAAATATACAGCAACACAAGCAAAGAGGTAAGGCTCACAAACCAAAGTCCCCTGGACGCTGTTCCCGACGAAGATGACGTTCAAGACGAAGTCGCTGATTCTTCAGAGGAAACTCCCGAGGAACCCTCTGAGCCCGATACCCTTGTAACTCTCGCACCCGAATACGACGAGGGTACCACCATCTCTGAAGAGATTATTGACTCGGTAGACAGTTTCAACGTCCGTTCTATACGTATGAAAGATGTTGACACCATAGATATTGATCTTGACAGCGAGGAAGCAGAGGACGAGCCTGAATCCGAGGACGTTACCGAGTCCGGAGATTCGGCCGATACATCCGAAAAGTCCACAGAAACCCTCAGCAACTTTGAGCGTCTGTTCGGCAAACCCAAACCCGTTGGCGCAGTACAGACCGTTGTTTCCCGCGTTCCCGTATATCAGCACGAAAGCCGCGTGGACAAGGTTCACGTACGTGCAGGTAAGTTTTCTGCCGTAGTAGAAAACGAATACAAAAAGTACATAGCATCCCCCAACCCCGTAATATCTCAAAATCTCAAGCCCGAGATTGAAACTCCCGCTATGGAAACCGAGAAACCCGACGTAGCAAAAATCACCTCGGGTATTATGGGTAAAATCGTTGGATTTTTCTCCTCTCACGAGGACGACAACGATGACGATTTCAAAGAAAAAACCATTCAGATAGAAGATTACCGCAGTCATCAGGACGCTAAATCTATAATTCAGGAAGTAAATTCCAACATCCGCAAAATGTTTATTAACAGCATTTTTACGGGTGGCCTCTTCCTGCTGACATTGGCGATTGCTATTGTAGGCAGATGTCTTATGGACTTCCTTGCTGATAATTTTGCGGTTTCTTTGATTCTCGCAGTTTTGAACTTCCTTTTCCTTGCAGGAAGTTTATGGATATGCCGTGTAACACTTATAAGCGGTCTGTCCTCTCTGAAAAAATTCAAAGGTAACTCCGACACAGCCGCCGCAGTAGCGAGTGTCGCCTCGGCACTGCAGGCATTTGTCGCTTTATTTATTCCCACTCAGTTCTTCGGTGGCGGTCAGTTTTTGTATACCAGTGTCGCAATTCTGGCACTTATGCTTAACTGTGCAGGAAAACTGTTTATGGTTCTGCGTGTTAAGGAAAACTTCAAATTCGTAACCGCCAAGAACTCACCTACGTATGTAGCAAAGATTTACACAAACGAAGAGGTTGCCAGACAACTTATGAGTGGTACTGCTCAGGACAAACCCATCGTCGCTTATCAGCACGAAACCGACTTTATGAGTGACTTCTTAAGGCTTTCTTACTCACCTGATCCCAGTGAAGATATGGCAAGTAAAATTGCTCCCGTTACCATTTTGTGTTCACTTTTTGTATCCCTGCTCTACGGCATTATCGCCAAAGACGTATGGGGAGCATTCTCCGCTTTGGCGGTTATGGCTTGTGTATCTGCACCCATTTGTGATTTGATGGCAGTTAATATGCCTTTGGCAAATCTCTGCAAAGACACTCTCAGAAAGAATGCTATGATAAGCGGTTATCCCTCTGTCAGACAATTCTGCGATACAAAAGCAGTTATCTGCGAGGCAAAGGACCTTTATCCTATAGACAGCATCACCCTCAACGGAGTCAAAGCCTTCTCCAACTATAAAATAGAAGACGGTATGCTTGCAGCCGCCGCTATCCTTCGCGAAGCAAACAGCCCTATGGCTTGTGTATTTGACCACATTGTTTCAGACCAAGGCGGTAAACTCCCCAAGGTAGAAAGTGTCCTCTACGAAGATCAGTTAGGTCTTGTGGGTTGGGTAGGTGGCGACAGAATTCTTGTCGGCAACCGCGCTTTGCTTGAAAAATACGCCATTCAGCCTCCCTCAGAGGATTTTGAAGATAAACAGAAGAAAGAGGGCAGACAGGTTACGTACCTTGCACGCAGCGGTGAACTTCTTGCTATGTTTGTCACCACATACGGCACCACACTGAGAATAGCCGAACAACTGCAAAAAGCCGAAGAAAACGGAATCAGTTTACTCGTTCGCACAACCGACTGCAACGTAACAGGCGAAAAAATAGCAGACGATTTCGGCATTTTCTTCCGCAGTGTGAAGGTCCTGCCCACAGGTCTTGGTAACGTATGTCAGGAGATCACTTCTGCAAAAGAAGACTCCAGTCGCGCATATCTTGCGACAAGAGGTTCCTTCCTCTCTTTCCTCCGCGCACTTTCAGGATGCGTTAAACTCAAAGCAAACATTTCTCTTGCTGTTGTTATTCAACTTATCGGCGTTGTGCTTGGTGTTCTTCTTATTTCAAGCATTGCTTTATTTGCAGGCGTTGGTGCTATTAAAAATATAGAAGTTCTGCTTTACGTATTTTTCTGGGCAGCTGCCGCAATTATTGCACCCGCTGTACAGAAACCCTGATATCACATCAAAGGAGTTGATACTATGCTTATTGCCCCATCTTTGCTTTCCTGCGATTTTTCACGCTTTGGCGAAGAAATCAGTCGAATGGACAAAGCAGGTGCCGACTTTATGCACTTGGACGTTATGGATGCACATTTTGTGCCTAATCTGACCTTCGGTGCTCCTATAATCAAGTGGGTAAGAAAGTACTCCGACAAACCCTTTGATGTTCACCTTATGATATCCGATCCTCTCAAATACATCGACGACTTTGCAGATGCAGGTGCAGACATTATCACATTCCACGTGGAATCAAACAGCGATATTGCCGAGACCATCAACAAAATTAAGAGTCGCGGTGTAAAGCCCGGGCTTGTGATTAAGCCCAACACCCCCGCCGAATCGGTTTTTCCTTATTTAAGCGATATATATATGGTATTGATAATGACGGTTGAACCCGGTTTTGGAGGACAGTCCTTCATGGCGGATATGCTTCCAAAAGCGGTAGCAATTCGCAAGGAAGCACTTCGAATCGGCAAAAAAGATCTGCTTATTGAAGCAGACGGCGGTATCGGCGAAAATAACATACATCTCCTCCATGAAGCAGGAGTTGATGTCTGTGTGGCAGGCACTTCTGTATTTAAGGCAGAGGACGCTGCCGCCGCAATATCCGCAATGAAATCAAAGTGTCTGTGACACAAGAAAATGGTTATTAGAACAAAAAGTTCTTAATAATAAATATTTTTTAAGGAGGTTTTTCGAGATGAGAAACATGAAGAAGATCTTATCCGTAGTACTTGTTCTTATGTTAGCTCTTTCTGCATTTTCTTTCGGCACATTTGCTGCTACATCAAATGAGTCTGATTATGCTGTTATTGCTACAGGTGACGAAGCTACTATCGATGAGGCTACAACCGACGAGGGTAACGATGGTGGTACCGCTGATAGCGAGGCTACTATTGACGAAGCTACCAGCGCCGAGGCTACAGATGACGAAGCTCCCGGCGACGAGGCTCCAGGCGCCGAGGCTACAGGCGACGAAGCTCCAGGCGACGAGGCTACAGGCGACGAGATTCTTGGCGACGCTAACGGCGACGGCATTGTAAACATCAAGGACGCTACTCTCATTCAGAAAGTTCTTGTTGACCTTGCTCAGTTCCCCTCAGAGGCTTGCGCTAAGGCTGCTGACGTTGACGAAAACGGCATCGTAAACATCAAGGACGCTACTGCTATTCAGAAGTACCTTGCTGACCTCGATACAGGTCTCAACATCGGTAAGTAATTGCTTTCGCAATAACTGAACACGTGTAAATAACGAGGACCCGCAGTTAATTCTGGCGGGTCTTTGTTATTTTCTGTAAAACTCTAAATTTAATTGACATTTTTCCTTTTTTATCTTATCATTAAATCATCATTTTAATATACAAAGGAGAAATCACTATGAAAACATTCAAGAAAATCTTAGCTGTGGCTTTAGCAGTTCTCTGTATGGCATCCTGTGTATGCATTTCTGTATCTGCTGACACAGAGGTTGTTGACACAAAAATCTACTTTGAAGTTCCCGAGTTCTGGGGCGATTACACAACAGTTTACTGCCACATCTGGGTATACGAAGGTGATGAACTTGCTACCTGGCAGAGCAAAAAGGAAGCTTGTGTCGCCACCGACACAGAGAATCTTTACTCCTACGACACCACTAAGGTTGGCGGTCTTCAGGAAGACACCCTTTACGGCGTAATCTTCAGTGTAAAAGAAGGCTCTCAGACTTACGATACCTTTATGGGCTACCAGTGTCTGGGCGACACTCTCTACTGTGTTGAGAATCCTTTCGAAAACCCCGAAGACAGTTCCAAGTCTGCATGCGGTGCTTTCTGGAAGAATCAGGACGAAACCAAGTTCGGTCCCGTTAAGCAGATTACCTCAATCGGTAACGTTGTAGGCACAGCAATCCCCGAGGGTAAAACAAACGTCGATCTCTTTATTGACTTCATCGAAAACGGCAGATTCGAAAATGCTGTGAAGGTCACAGGCATTTCCGCTGAGGATATCGCATTAGGCGTTATCGTAGGCCTTGAAATGACAGAAGAAGAACTCCTTGAACTCTTAGAGATCCTTAACCCCGCAACCGAAGACGAAGCAACTCCTGACGAGGATGCCACTATAGACGAGGTAGTTATGCTTGGTGATGCTTACAAAGACGGCGTTGTAAACATCAAGGACGCAACATTCATTCAGAAAGTTATCGCAGGACTCGAGCAGTTCCAGAGCGAATTTGATTCCAAGGCAGCCGACGTAAACTATGATGGCACTATAAACATCAAGGACGCTACCGTAATTCAGAAACACATTGCAGGCCTTGACACAGGATTCGAGGACATCGGCAAATACATCTAAAATATATCTAATAAATATAAAAAAGGGACTATCGCACTTTTAGGTGAGATAGTCCTTTTTCTATTACAAAATACTCAGAAAAATAAAAAATCGCCGAGCGAACTCGACGTAACCTCAAAACCAATGTGTGGTGCCGGTGACCGGACTTGAACCGGTACGGTATTGCTACCGAGGGATTTTAAGTCCCTTGTGTCTGCCATTCCACCACACCGGCAGAATAAAAAAATATGGTGACCCGGACGAGAATCGAACTCGTGTTACCGCCGTGAAAGGGCGGTGTCTTAACCTCTTGACCACCGGGCCACATGGTAGCGGAAATAGGACTTGAACCTACGACACTTCGGGTATGAACCGAATGCTCTAGCCAACTGAGCTATTCCGCCATATCTGCTACCAACGTAGCAAAAACTATTATATTTGATACCACCCGATTTGTCAAGTGTTTTTTCACAACATTCTCTAAAAGATTTTTTACATCCCGCTATACATCGGACAATAGACGTTCAAAATCAAAACTCTGTAACCAAACAGCCCCCGACCATATAAGTCGGGGGCTTGTGGTATTAAGCAATTAGTTGCTCTGCAAAGTTAGCAATTTATAATTACTGCTCTGCTCTCTTCTTCAGTTCCTCATAACGAGCTACTGCGTTCTCTTTTGCCTCTTCGAAGAGTTCTTCTGCTCTCTCGGGGAAGGACTGAGCAAGACGTGCATAACGAGTCCCGGACTTGATGAAGTCAACGTAGCTGCCGGTAGGCTCCTTGGAATCGAGGGAGAAGGGATTCTTACCTTCTGCCTTGAGCGCAGGATTGTAACGGAACATCTGCCAGTAACCTGCTTCAACAGCCTTCTTCATTTCAGCCTGACAGTTCTGCATACCGCCCTTAACACCGTGCATCTCACAAGGAGCGTACGCGATGATGATGGAAGGACCGTGGTATGCTTCTGCCTCTGTCATAAGTCGGAGGCCA
>JAZULM010000015.1:0-97361 GCA_045603105.1 Ruminococcus sp. | reverse complement strand
CCCAGACCTACGTCGTCAATACCGCCCTCCATAGCACGGTCCATTGCCTCTGTATGATAATCGTAGTCGTGCTTGGGACCTGTGGGATGGAGTTTGAGGTAACTTTCTTTGTGATAAGTTTCCTGGAAAAGAATATACGTGCCGATTCCTGCTTCTTTGAGTTTACGATAATTCTCTACGGTGGTAGCGGCAATATTCACGTTAACACGGCGGATGGCACCGTTTTTGTGCTTGATTGAATATATGGTGTCTATACACTCCAGAATGTACTCGATGGGGTTGTTGACGGGATCCTCTCCTGCCTCAATGGCAAGTCGCTTATGACCCATATCCTGAAGCGCTATTACCTCTTTTCTTACCTCGTCCTGAGTGAGTTTTTTTCGGGCTATGTGCTTGTTCTTCAGATGATAGGGACAGTACACACAACCATTTACACAATAGTTGGAAAGGTACAAAGGAGCAAACATAACTATTCTGTTGCCGTAAAATTTAAGTTTTATCTCCTCTGCGAGTTCAAAAATCTTTGCGTTGAGTTCAGGTACATCACAAGCAAGCAACACAGATGCCTCTCTGTGATTTAGTCCTGCACACACGGTACCAGTACCGCTTTTGCGAGGCTTTGCTTTATTGAGAATCTCCTCAATTAGCGCCACGTTGCTTTTGTTCTGCTCTGCATATTCAAGCGTTGCTCTTATTTCTTCGTCGCTGATAAATTCTTCTGCTTTGAGTGATTTTGGGTTATATGTTGCCATACTAATTGCTCCTTTATTATTTTGCGTCGCCTCTTGCACAGACTACTTCGTAACCGATACCTTCCATTCTCGATTTGAGTTCCTCCACAGCCTGTGCCGACTCTTCTTTAGTTGAGAGTTTATTATTATAAAGTTCGTATTTGCTTCTATGAATATAGGGTGACAGATTCGGCATTACTACGTTTGCTCCTGCCATTATTCCCTTTTCGCGTCCAAATTCATCTATACTTCCAAGCGCAGTTGTGGCAGGAAGAAGTATGGTCGGACACATAATTCTTATTATGGATAAAAGATAACAGGTAAGTTCTACGCTTCCTGCACTCTCAGATTTGAAGACGGTTGCCTTGTGAGGAATAAAAGGTCCTACTCCGCACATGTGGGGTCTGAACTTTTCTATGAACTTCAGATCTTTTGCAAGGTGGCGGTTAGTCTGATAGGGTGATCCTACCATAAACCCACAGCCCGTCTGATATCCTATATCCTTGAGATCCTGAAGACAGCGGATCCTTTCCTCAAAACTCATCTCTTTTGGATGTAGCATTGAATAGTGGTCCTTGTCAGCGGTTTCGTGTCGGAGAAGGTATCTGTCGGCGCCCGCCTTATAAAGACGCTCAAAGCTTTGGCGACTTCTCTCGCCCAAAGAAAGCGTAACTGCACAATCGGGATATTTTGCTTTTATCTTTTCAAGTATACCGCACACCACGTCATCGGAAAAATACATATCCTCTCCGCCTTGTAGCACAAAGGTACGAAAGCCAAGGCTGTAACCCTCGTCACAGCAGAGAAGGATCTCATCCTCTGTAAGTCTGTAACGTTCACATTCGGTATTTGCACCTCGGATTCCGCAGTAAAGACAGTTATTCTTACATATGTTGCTGATTTCAATAAGTCCTCGAATATATACTGTATTGCCATAGTGAGCTTTGCGGATTTTCACTGCACGGGTTCTAAGTTCCTCTGTTAGTTCTTCGTTTCTGTTTTCTAAAAGATATTCATATTCCTCTATACTCAAAGAGCGTTCTGACTCGAGTTTATTGATAATATCAATTGCTTTTTTGTTCATAATCAGGACTTCGCTTACACGTTGGAATAGGCGGTCTTAACGCTTATTCCGTCAATTTTTCCGACCTTTCCAGCCAGAGCAGAAATAGTATCCTGAGGCGCATCAATAACGATACTCACGATATTTAAGTTTCGCTCTCTGTAAGGGATTCCCATTCTGCCGATAATAAATTTACCGTACTCGTGAAAAAGTGAGTTAAGGGGTTCTACGGAATCAGGATTTTCCACAATGATTCCCATTACTGCAATTCGTGTATTCATATAATCACCTCAATAAAAAATGCCATACCTATAGGTATGGCATAACTACTGCGTTAAAAATTTTATATCCATACCTTCAAGTCAGAGATTGCTCTTATTTTCAGGAATTTCATATCTTAATTTTAGTATATCATATATTTTGTTTATGTCAACCGACAGAATCTGACACTGTCTTTCACTTGTGAATATACATTCGTGCCATCTCTTCTTCTCCGTCACCTTGTACCATACACAAAAACTCCCAGCCGTAACGCTCGTAAAAACCTGTATGGTCTGTTAAAAGATACAAGGGTGTTATCCCTTTTTGCTTCATATCGTCTACCACAAAGTTCAGAAGTTTTCCTGCTATTCCTCTGCCGCGGAAATCTTCTTCTGTATAAACGGCACAGACATTGGGGGTTAAGTCTTTTCGATTGTGAAAGTCATTTTCGATTACACCCAAACCGCCGACAAAATCCTCTCCAAAAAGGCACAGGTACCAATCAAAGTTGCTTTCTCCGTTAATGCAGGCTTGCATACACTCTACGTATGCCTCTACGGGTACTCCCCATTTCTGATTAAACCACTTTGCAGCACGAGTCATAAGTTCCGGGTAATCAGTAAGTTTTACATATTTTAATTCGCTCATAATTTCACCTTGAATTCTATGATTTTATAGTATTATCATAGCAGACTTTGTCTGTAATTTCAATCAAAAAAAAGCAACCACTGAAATACAGGTGATTGCTTTTTATATTATACTTTTGTTTTCTTCTTTATCTTGTTGAGAAATTTTGAGAGCATTTTATCTTTGATATATGCGAACTCTTTAGTTTTGAAGAACAGAATAAAGAATATCAGATTAGGCACAACCGCTACTATACCGACCATAAGGATAAATCGAAGTATAGTTACCTCTGTGAAAATCAGGTTGCTCAGGATAACACAAACGGCACCTGCTCCGAACACAGCGAGGACGTATTTTGCCTCATCGATAAAGTAGTTCCAACTGCTCACTCCGAAGATCGCCTTATGAGTTACAATGGGTTTGATTATATTCGCCATAAGTCCCTGAACTACGGTACCGATAAATACACCGGGAAGACCGATTAACTTACAGAGAATTATTGAAACAACGACATTGACTATTGCCTGCAGGAAAGCAACATACTTATCTTTTTCAAAGGCTCCTGCTGCTGAACGGATATTATTTATACAGACTCTCTGTCCTTGGAAATAGTAGTTGATTACGATAAGTGCAATAACAAAGCTGTCGAGCACCATATCCTCGCCTACCCATAAAGTTACAAAGGGTGTGAGCAAAGACATCAGCGCTATAGCAGTAAAGCCGTAGAACCAGAAGGAAATAAAATGGTAGGTCTTGAAGATACTGAGTTGATGCTCTTTTGACTCTGTGGCTACCATATTACCGAGGCTTCCTATAGCGGAATTAAACAACACGTTAATATAGGTGGTAACGGTTGTAACAAGCATATTATAGTTAGACAGGAAACCTACCGTCTTCAGACTAATAAACGCTGAGATAATAATATTGTCGGTCTGATGAACGCTGACGTCACCGATTTTATGTATAACAAGCGCTTTGATCTTTGTTATCAGCGTTTTCTTCTCCTCTTTTTCCAGAGGTTTGACGTCCTTTTCCTTAAGGCAAGGATACAGTTTATTTAGATAAAAACTGAGTATTATCTTTTGAATCAGGTCAACTGCAATACCCACAATAAGATATCCCAGATAATGACCGCCCATAAGAAGAAGAGTTATCTGGACAGAGGTCTTCACAACCAGCACTATCATATGGGTATTGGTCTGAATATAACTCTTCTGCTCGGCATTTGCAAGACTGTATTTATAAGACACAAAGTAGGAAGTCACCGTATTGAATAGGAACAGAAGGAAATACAACCTAACGTTGCCTACATCACCCGGGTCCTCAATGATATAATCAAGGAAGGGAACACAAACAAGTCCCAACACAGCAACGATTCCCGCGATTATTCTGTATGCCCACTTATATACGTACATATAGGACTTGATTTTTTCTGTATCGCCGTCTGCTACAGGCTTATACAGACTGAAGTTCATAGCAGTACCGATACCGAGTTCCGCAAAGGAAATCAAGCCCAACACATTGGTAAACAGTCCGTTAACTCCCAGGTAATCTGCACCCAGAGTTTTGATAAAGACTGTACGGGAAGCGAACTGCATAATAAGTGATACGACCATAGAAAAATAACTCCAGAATACATTTCGCATGGTCATCTTCACGCGTGATTTCTTCATTATTTTCACTTCCCCTTTCTCTAAAATATCTCAAATATATAGTAATTTAATTGTTATTCTACATTAACTTGTATTGTATCACATATATATTTAAAATTCAATCATATAACAAAAAAAGAACACAGGCAGACACCTGTGCTCTCTTAAAATCTTTACTGTTTATAGTCCCATAAAGTCAAGAAGTTGATCCTTTTGTTTGTAGCCTACTGATTGATTTACTACCTTACCCTCTTTGATTACGACAAACATAGGGATACTTACTACCGAAAACATCTGAGCAAGTTCGGGAGATTTATCTACGTTTACCTTGCCCACAATATAATCGGGGTACTCCTCGGCGATTTCGTGAATTACGGGGGACATCATCTGACAAGGACCACACCAATCTGCGTAGAAGTCCAGAAGTACAGGTTTTTCTGACTTGATTATCTCGTCAAAGTTTTCTTTATTTACGTTAAGTACTGACATAATTTGATCCTTTCTTTTATCCTTTTGATTTATAGTACAGCATACAATGGCAGTAACCCTCAAACTCGGGATCTGCTATTTGTTCACGGAATTCCTTGCATATGCATTTGAACTCCTCGGTCCTCGGAAGTCGACAGGGACAATATCCGTCTTTTGCTTTGAGTCCTTCACGAACTCTTTTTACAACTTCTTTGTCTTCGTTGAGAGTAATCTTAGGTTTCATAGGTTATCTCCTTTATATACATTCAAAAACTTTTCCGGCTAAAAATACCTTTATCAGAATAATAGCAGACAGAAAGTTCAGTGGTATTTTCATTAAAATACCTGCTCTAAGGTTTCTCCCTTATAGTCTACTCGGTACAGGCTGTAATCTTCTAATGAAAAGTATATCCACATATTATCCAGAATATACCAATCTCTCACGCTACCTGTGTAAACTCTCTTTCGCTCACCCGTCTCTATGTTTGTTACGAAGATTCCTACACTCTCGTCATCTTCTTCATATATGTCAGGGTTATAAACATATACCCCGTAAGTACCGTCCTCAGTATACATCGGCTTGCCCATATATTCATCGGATGAAAGAATTTTTGTCTTGCCCGATTCTGTATTGTACTGCATACACTCAACACCCCTGACGGTATCTATCTCTGCATATACACAAGCTCCGCTTGAGTAAACACTTGTGCAGGTAAGGGGATCTCGGGTTTCATATCTGTACAAGGTTGTGACCTTGTTGTCAGCACTTTTTACGTTTAACTTCAACTTGCCTTCCTGAGAAGTTACAAAATAAGTTTTGTTAAAAAGAGATGTGTGACCTGCCGACTCCTCTGAAAATATAGCCTTGTCAAGGTCGTTGCCTGTGGTAACGTAGGAGGAATAAGTATTCTCTTTGGTTACAAAATTACCTTTTTCGCTGTCAAATACACTGATTTGACCGCTTTCTCTGTCAACGGAGGCTAAGTACTCTCCATACACTACCAAATTATCATACACAGGAGCGTTCTCTGCATTAAATTTGATGCCATCCCACCATACACGACGAATACCTTGATTATTTATCTCGTAAATGCCATACTTAGTTGCTGATTCTGTTGCGGGTACACTGTAGTAAAGTCTCGCTCCTACCTGTACCAGTGAACTTCCTGACGAAGTATCGGCTCCGTAGCGGATTTCTGTTGAGGCGCTGATTTTAGCCATAGACTTACGATTTGTACCGAACACAAAGAACCCTACTACACCGAGAACAGCAATAAGTGTCGCCAGAGCAATAGAGACTATGATGATAATCTGCTTTTTCATAAGCACATCTCCTTGACCGAGTATATACAAAATATAACATTTTTTGCCTTATGCTGTCAATGGTAAGCATTACTTATTCATTATGAAACCGATTTTATCCGATGTAAAAGGAAACCGCCCCGTATCAAGGAAAACTACGGGGCGGTTTCTTGTGTATGAAAGAAAGGGAATTAGCAAAATTATAACTTTTCGGGAAGTTCGGTTGAAAGGCTCATATCAAAAAAGTCTTTTTGTGAGGAAAATAAGTTTTTCGCTTCATCTTCTGACAGTACCTTGGCAATAACACCCGCAGGTGTTATGAACAAAACCTGTGCAAAGGCAGTGTCGTCCATAATGTCATAAAGCCGACCTGCGCTAAAAGTACCCTCAAACACAGTATAAGGGCTGTTGGCCACATAGCCCACTGTATCAATGTAGGGCATATCAACTCTTATGGCCTCTGTGTCATAATCATTTTTCTCTTCTTTGATGAGTTTTACCATTCTGTTTACCTTGAAAGGTTTTGTGCCGAGATAATGGTTGATGCCTGTAATGGTTACGAATTTTTCTTTCATATCAATCTCTCCTTTATTTTTATTAACTCCCGACACCTATATACTATTACACGAAGTGTCCCATAAACAGTACAGCAAAAAAAGAAACTGCCCGAGATTTCTCTCGGGCAGTTATTTTGTGTTTTATTACTCGTAGGTATAGGTTCCGCAAGTGTACTTGTCACCGCTTTCACCTGATATATAATAGCCTATGTTGTCTTCGCCTGTAAGGGTTATATCTACTGTCTGGGAACTACCGTCATTAAAAATAATGTTCTGGTAATCCTCGAAACTAAAAGTTATGCTGTAAATTTTTTCGCCCATGCTATTGGTCTTTACATAGGTCATTTCTTCTCCTGACCATTCAGCCTTTTTACCTGCGCTACCCCATACATAGGCCTTGACAGTTGACCAGTTGTAGTTGTTTGAGAAATACACGGTAATCTCTGAACCGCCACCGCCTACTGTACCGCCGATTGCATTTACTAAGTCTATAAGTTCCTGCTCGAGTACTGCGGGGTCTGTATCGGGATACAGAGAAGGATTATAGTAATAATCCTTGAGTGCCATATACTGGTCATAGGAACTATAGGTGTAATATGTTTCCAAAACCTCGGCTATATGATTTGTGGAGTCGGCTGATAATGATGCGATTTTGCTCTGTTCCTGTGCAGGGAACACGGTAATAAGTCCTGCAACGTACTTCTGTATTGCTGTAGCATCTCTTACGTTTACGGCCTTATCTCCGCTTACGTTTGCTTGTTTATAGGCTTTATCGTCCAGATCAACCAAATCGGCAGCATATTTCTGAATGGTAGTTGCATCCTTAACGTTTACCTGACCGTTTAAGTCGGCATCACCATAGAGCAGTTCCTCCACGGGATCTGTCTGTGTAGGAGCCTCAGTTGTGGGAGGTTCGGTTGCCTCGGTTGTAGGAGGCTCGGTTGCCTCGGTTGTGGGAGGCTCTGTTACCTCGGTTGTGGGAGGCTCGGTTATATCGGGCTCTTCCAGAGCCTCGGTATCAAAGGGAATGATATAACTGCAAAGAGGCATAACCTCGTTGTGATAGAGATTGATGCCGTTAAAGAGGATACAGTCCTCGTAAACTTCAACAATGTATCCCTCGGATACACCAAGCACAGCGGTTCTGTCTATTGAGCCGTTGACAAGTCTGCGCACACCGCCGACTGCGGAGTTATGCATAGTAACTGCTGATGTACCGTTATTATCGCAGTAGTTATACTGAGCACCAAGTTCGAGATGTGTGTGTCCTGAAATAACTACACACTCTTTGTACTGCTCCATAAGAGATACAAAACGCTGTACATCTTTGCTGTCAGGATTAAGGCCGAGGTCATAGTAGTAAGGCTCTGTCAGTTTATCGCCTGCACCCCAACCCTTAACGTTAGCATGTTCTATGATAAAGATGTTCTTTCCATCTTTGGAATACTTCTCAAGAAGTCCCTCTAACCAATCAAGTTGTTCGGGTGAAAACTGTTCAGCTCTGTCTGTATAGAAGCCGCCCTCTAGTGCCATAAAAATAAAGTGGTCGCCGGTTGTAGGCTCGGTTATCTCGAAGTAAGGCTTGCCTGAGTTAATTGTACTTGCAACACTGTCAAGTCCTGTACCCATAATATAAGCCTTGTCCTCGTTATAGTAACCACCTGTCTTATTCCATACTGTTCCCACATCGTGGTTGCCGTTTGCTTCATAAATGGGCTTTGTGTAAGGAGAATCTGCAAGAATGCGCTGGTATCTCTTGTACTCAGCAAGATAGGTCTGCTTACCGTTCTGGTCGTTTACTGTATCGCCCGAGGAAACTGTAAAATCTACTTTTCTGTCGGCGAGAGTTCTAAACGCCGCGGCAAGATGTACTTCGTCATAAGGGTAGGAGTTGGAGCCATAGGAATCGTTGGCAAGCTGGGGGTCGCTGATTGCACCAAAACTATAGAGCATATCAGAGGAAGTGAAAGAAAGTCTTTTCTCCTGAGGCAGATTATAAACTGCGGCAGCGTATTCTACCTTGTAGTCCTCTGTGCCAGCAGGTGCAGGTTGACCCTTCATAGCAATAATCTTTGTTGCATCGGGAGGGATAACAGTGTATTTGGGCATAGTAATCTTTCCCGAGCCGGAGGTAATATTGAGCATACCTAAGGTATCAACACCCGAAAGTGCACCAGTGTCGTCGCTCCAGTAAAGATAGTATGTATCGTAGTTACCTTGTGAGGGTGTGAGTGTGATTGTACCCTCGGCGTAACCTTGCTTAGAGTTTGCGAAGTCATAGGTAATCTCTGCGACTGTAGCAGCTCTGAAAGTAACTATTCCCATAGTTACAACCGAGAGAACCAGAAGCACGATTAACAGTATCGCAACAAAACGTGTGGATGTCTTCATAATTGCCTCCTTAACAAATAGCATTCTCAAACAAATGCCTTATAAAATCATAATACCACATTAAAATAAAAATCTCAATTACTTTATCATAAAAAAACGACGTTGCCTATAAAAGACAACGTCGCTTGAAACTTTAGTTTTTAGAATTTACCTGAAGAACCGCCGTGGCTGCTGCCTGAGGAAGATGTATGTACTGATGAACGTCCGGTATCCTTGGGTTTAGCAACACGGGATACGGTGGAGTACAGGAATATATCTCGGCTCACATTAACGCTGAATCTGTCTTTTCTCAGATAATCAGCTGCCGCTGACTGGAACTTAACGGTATTAAGCTGTCCCTTCATAACGAGGACTGCTATAAAGGCTATAATCACACCGGCTATAATTGCGGTAAATACCATTGAAAAACTAAAGTAGAATCCTTCCTGCTGTTCTTCTCCGTAATTTACGCCATAGTAATTGCCCATATCGTAATTCTGGATAATATAGTCACAGTCTTCTGCAAATACAGTAAATGCAGAGGCAAAGTCGCCGTCTGACATATATGATGTGAAGTTACCGGACATATACTCCTGTGCGTCATCGTTGAAGATGTCGATACATTCACCCTTGGTGGATATTGCCCAGTCTCTGTATTCCATACACACAAGGAGCAGTATACCATCGTCGCCGTAGCAGTTATAATCATAAAAATCATCGGCATATTCCTGTGAACTAAGATCCCCCAAGGTGTCTACCGTTACCACAACTATATCATAGCCGTAGACACTTCTCAGGTAATCCAACTCATAGGCAAGGTCATCCTCTTCGCTGTCAAAAAGCAGGTCTCCACCATCATATACAGAAGGTAGGCCATCAATAATCTCTACAGAAGTTGCGCCTACAGATACAACTGAGGTTATGAGTATCAGAGAGAATAAAATCAAAGCAAAAAATCTTTTCATAATCTTATCCTCCGAAGTTCATAATTAAGGTTATGATAAGAAGTGCTACAGCAGATGCGCAGGCTGCAATAATTCCCCACCACTTCCAGAAGGCACCCTTATCCATAGGAAGGTTGCCAACGAACTTACCTGTTTGGCCATTCATAGCAAAAATGTACTTCTCGCCCTTGTAGGTAGTGTTAAGAATCCATACCGGATAAAGTGCATATTTTGCTTTGCCGTTTCTGAGATTAATATTGCTATGCTCAGGAATTACTGTTGCATAACCCTGCACAGTAGAAGCAAAAGCATCTTCTGTGCTGCGTCTGATTCTTGTATTTGCACGATCCTGGGATGCTTCTGCCGTTACATCGTATTTATCAGCAAGATATCCCGCAAGATATGCTGTCTGAAAATCTACCGCCTCGGAAAAATCGTAAGGCTCGATAGATTCCATAAGGTCATCAGGCATTTTTGAGGAACCGTCTACGGGTACTCTCTCGAACTCCACGTTACCGCCTCTGAGTACAGAGAAGTAGCTGGTTCTTGTGTATATATAATTACTGTCGCTCCAAGTATGCACACGGGTAGCCTTGTAACGGATATTGGCATCCGCCTCGGCATCAAAGAGCCAGAAAGGTACATAGATACCTTTAATCTCATCGATGTGATTTTCGTCCTTGAAAACCTTTGGTAAAAGAATCTTACCCTTCAGGTGTCTTTTGAGTCCTTCTTTTGCGGCTTTTTTGTCAACCTTGAAAGGAATAACGTAGTCAGGCTTAAGTTCACCTTTGAAACTGTCCATCATTACTACGGGGTTACCGCAATAAGGACATGAGGTTGCGCCTGTGTTCTCGTCACCTATAATCTCGCCGCCGCAGGAGTTACACACATAGGAGCGCAGATTATCTGCCTCTCCTTCTTGCCAGGCTTCGCCGGGTTGAGTTTCCCATTGCATATTATCGCTTTGGGCACTCTCATCAGCAAGTACCTGATCATACTCCTTGAGGGCTTCCATCTCAAACTCAGAGTCACAGTAAGGACACTTCATCTTCTGGAGCTGACTGCTGAACTCAATAGCACCACCGCAACAAGGACATTTATAATCTTGTAATGCCATAGTTATTTCTCCTTAGATGTTAAATACCTTTTTTATCAGGTAATATCATTATCGTTAAAGATATCTCCACACTCAGGACAGAACTTGGGAGGATTGTGGGGATCTTCGGGAGTCCAGCCGCACTTGTCGCACTTATAAAGAGGTGCGCCTGCAGGCTTCTTTGCGCCACATTCAGGACAGAACTTACCCTGTGCTACAGTTCCGCAAGCACAAGTCCAGCCGTTTGCCTCGGGCTTCTTAGCACCACATTCGGGACAGAACTTTCCTGTTGCAGTAGCGCCACAAGCACATTTCCAGCCATTCTGAGCAGGTGCAGCGGGAGCCTGTGCCTGCTGAGCCTGCTGTTGCTGATTCATCTGGAAGAAACTCTGAGCGTTCATACCACCGCCTGCGTTCATAGCCATACCCATACCGAGGAAGCCCTGCATAGCGCCGCCCTCGTTAGCTGCTGCAGCACGCATTGCGTCTGCCTGAGCACCAACAAGTTCTGCACCTGCGAGACCGGGATTCTGAAGTCTTGCTGAGTACTGTGCCTGCTTGATCATCTCTGCATCCTCGGGAGTGAGGGTTACAGGGTTGAGTGCTACAGATACTACCTTAAGACCACGGAGTTCTCCCCATTTCTTGGAGAGTGCTTCGTTCATAGCTGCACAGATATCCTCATTATGATTGGAAAGCTGATTGGGGCGAAGCTCCATATCAGAAAGCTTACCAAATGCGGGTGCAAGAGCACTGATGAACTCTGTCTTAAGTGTTGCGTCAATCTGATCCCTTGTATATTCCTGCTCTACGTTACCGCAAACCTTTGTGTAGAACAGCAGAGGATCAGAGATTGTGTAAGAATAGATACCTGAGCAACGGATAGATACATCAATATCAAGGAAAATCTTTGAGTCAACTACTCTGAAAGGAATGGGATTGGGACTACCAAATTTGTTGTCCATAATTTCCTTTGTGTTGAAGTAGTAAACTCTCTGATCCTTACCTGTATCTCCGCCATAAGTGAAACGCTTACCGACTGTCTTGAAAGTTTCAAGTATGCTTTCACCGAGCTTACCTGAGAAAATTGAAGGCTCTGTAGAAGTATCGTAAGTAAACTCACCGGGTTCTGCACAAACCTCTACAACCTTACCCTGCTCAACGATAATCATACACTGACCGTCTGCAACAGCAATGCCTGAACCGTTGGAAATAATATTATCCTCGCCTTTTGTATTTGAAGAACGTCCGCTTGTGCGCTTTTTACCTTTTGTGACAAGTACGTCTGCGTCAAGAGCGTCGCAGTAGAAAAATTCCTTCCACTGGTCTGCAAGTGTGCCTCCTAAGGCACCAAGTCCCGCTTTAATAAGTCCCATAACTGAAACTCCTTTCGATGTTTTGTAGTATTTTGGGGAAGGCTTGATTTTCCTTCTGATTCGATTATACACCTACTTTTTCCAAAAGTCTATAAAATTTTTACACAGTCCCTGCTATGACAAATTATTCCAATTAAGAATTAAATCTAAATCAGTCTGCATATTATTATCAGGAGGTGTTTTTTATTAAAATACATTGGAAGAAACTGATTTTCGCACTCGCTGTACCTCTGTTGACAGGAGGGCTGTCGGCATTGATCACATCGGATAGTATGAAAAGTTTTGAGTCTGTGGCAAAACCGCCTTTGTCCCCTCCCGGATGGCTTTTCCCCGTGGTGTGGACAATTCTTTATCTCCTTATGGGCCTTGCTTCTTACATTGTATGGGAAAAGTCATCGGGTAAAACCAGGCGAAACGCCCTTACACTATATGCACTGCAGCTGTTTTTTAACTTTTTCTGGTCCATAATATTTTTTAACGCCGAGGCATATTTATTTGCTTTTATATGGCTTTTGGCACTTTTGCTTTTGATTATAGCCACCACACTTGCATTCGCAAGAATATCAAAGTTATCCGCTTACCTTATGATTCCCTACATTATATGGGTTACATTCGCAGGATATCTCAACCTCGGGATATATCTGCTGAACAAATAAGCCATAAAACAAAAAACCTGCCCTGTAAAGCATTACAGAGCAGGTATTTTTAGTTTTTATCAGTTGGTCTGATTTGCAGACTTGAGCATAACATCGTGGTAGCCGCCCTCTACAATGGATGTGGAGGAAACTACTGTGAGTTTTGCGTTTCTCTGGAGGTCGGGGATGTTTGTAACACCGCAGTTGCACATTGTGGACTTAACCTTGTAGAGGCTCTTTGCCACGTTGTCCTTAAGAGGACCTGCGTAGGTTACGTAAGAGTCAACACCCTCTTCGAAAGAAAGTTTTGTCTTGCCGCCGAGGTCGTATCTCTGCCAGTTACGGGCACGGTTGGAACCCTCGCCCCAGTACTCTTTAACGTATGTGCCGTTAATAACGAGTTTGTTTGTGGGAGACTCGTCGAAACGAGCAAAATATCTGCCGAGCATCATAAAGTCAGCACCCATAGCCAAAGCCAGAGTCATATGATAATCGTGAACGATACCACCATCAGAACAGATGGGAACGTAGATACCTGTCTTCTCGAAGTACTCGTCTCTTGCTGCTGCAACCTCGATAAGAGCTGTTGCCTGACCTCTGCCGATACCCTTGGTTTCGCGGGTAATACAGATAGAACCGCCACCGATACCTACTTTGATAAAGTCAGCACCTGCCTCTGCAAGGAACATAAAGCCCTCGCGGTCTACTACGTTACCTGCACCAACCTTAACGCTGTCGCCGTATCTCTCTCTGATAAAGTCGAGAGTCTTTTTCTGCCAACAGGTATAGCCCTCGGAGGAGTCGATGCAAAGTACGTCTGCGCCTGCTTCAACAAGAGCAGGAACTCTCTTTTCGTAGTCCAGAGTATTGATACCTGCACCTACAACAAATCTCTTCTGACTGTCGAGAACTTCGTTGGGGTTTTCTTTATGGGAGGAGTAGTCCTTACGGAATACAAAGTAAAGAAGTTTACCCTCGCTGTCTATGATAGGAAGTGAGTTGAGTTTATGCTCCCAGATAATATCGTTTGCTTCCTTGAGAGTTGTGTTCTCGGGAGCTGTGATTAAAGAAGAAAGAGGAGTCATAAATTCCTCAACCTTAACGTCAGCAGACATACGGCTTACACGATAATCTCTGCCTGTAACAATACCGAGAAGTTTGCCTGAGGAAGTTCCGTCATCAGTAACTGCCATAGTGCTATGGCCTGTTGCTTCGTAAAGGTCAAGTACTTCTGCGAGAGTCTGGTCAGGCATAAGGTTGGAGTCGCTGACAACGAAACCTGCCTTATAGCTCTTGACTCTTGCTACCATAGCAGCCTCGTCCTCAACAGACTGAGAGCCATAGATAAAGGAGATACCGCCCTCTTTTGCCAGAGCGATTGCCATTGTATCGTTGGATACAGACTGCATAATTGCAGATACCATAGGAATATTAAGTTTGATCGCAGGCTCTTCGCCTTTTCTAAACTTAACAAGTGGTGTGCTCAGGTTTACATTAGCAGGAATACACTCCTCGGATGTGTAGCCGGGGACAAGCAAGTATTCGCTGAATGTACGGGAAGGCTCGTTGAAATAGTATGCCATAAAAATCTCCTCCTTAATTTTTCAAAGCAAGATAATAAATATTTTTACTATGTTACTGCAAAAGACTTCAAAAGTCAAGAGATTTTTTTGAAGTCTTTTTGCATTAATTTACGTAGGTTTTATCGGACTGAACTCAATATCGTGATTACTTGAAATAGTCCACAGCAGCACGGAAAATACCCATATCGGAATTACCCGGTACGTTCTTGTAAAGGCCGTTGCCCACACGCTCACAGTGTCCCATCTTACCGAATACTCTGCCGTCGGGTGATGTAATGCCCTCAATAGCATAAGCGGAATTGTTGGGATTGAACTGAATGTCAGCTGTGGCGTTGCCGTCAAGGTCAACGTACTGAGTAGCAACCTGACCATTGGCGATAAGTTTCTTTATAAGTTCGTCACTTGCAAGGAAACGTCCCTCGCCGTGAGAAATAGCGGTGAGATAAGTCTCGCCCACAGGTGAATACTTAAGCCAGGGAGAGAGGTTGGATGCTACACGGACATTAACGAGTTTTGACTGGTGGCGTCCGATAGTATTGTAGGTAAGTGTGGGACAGTTTACGTCTGTATCTATAATCTCACCGTAGGGTACGAGTCCCAGTTTGATGAGTGCCTGGAAGCCGTTACAGATACCGCACATAAGGCCGTCACGATTCTTGAGAAGTTCGTGTACCTGCTCCTCAACTGCCTTGTTACGGAAGAATGCAGTAATGAACTTACCTGAGCCGTCGGGCTCGTCACCGCCCGAAAATCCTCCCGGGATAAATACCATCTGAGCAGTCTTGAGTTGCTGTGCAAAATACTCAACACTCTCGGTAACTGCCTGAGGAGTAAGATTCTTGATAACAATAATCTCAGCCTCGGCGCCTGCATCACGCATAACCTTTGCAGAATCATATTCGCAGTTGGTACCCGGGAATACAGGAATAAGCACCTTGGGTTTTGCAGTCTTTATAGCAGGGGCTGCTGTACACTTAACGTCGGAACTTATTGTGGGAATCTCTCTTGTTCCCTGGTCTATGTTACAGGAGAACACATCCTCGAGTTTGCCCTCGTAAAGTTCGTTCAAGGTGGGAAGTGCCACCTTTTCTGTGCCGAGGACGATTTCTTCTTCCTCAGTTGTAACACCCAGCACTCTGCCGATATTATCATCGCTGTTGAGTTCAAGTACAAATGCACCGTAGTTACACTCAAAAGCTTCTTCTATGGTAACACTCTCATCGAACTTAAAGCCGATGCCGTTACCGATTGCCATTTTATATACTGCCTCACAAATACCGCCTGCACCAAGTGTGTATGCAGCGTTCACCTTACCCTGACGGATAAGTGAAGTAACCTCAGCGAATACATCCTTTTGACTGTCTTTGTCGGGAAGACCGTACTTATTGTATTTAGGTGCCAGAAGGACTACCTTGCTTCCTGCTGACTTGAATTCAGGAGAAATAACTGTATCCACCTTGCCGGTAGTTACTGCGAAGGAAACCAGTGTGGGAGGTACGTCAATATCCTCGAAACTACCGCTCATGGAGTCTTTGCCGCCGATTGATGCAATTTCAAAATCAAGCTGAGCATCAAATGCACCCAAAAGTGCAGACAGAGGTTTGCCCCAACGCTGAGCGTCAGTACGGGGACTCTCGAAGTATTCCTGGAATGTAAGGTAGGCACCCTCTGTAGAGCCACCTGTTGCAACAAGTTTTGCCAAAGACTCAACTACTGCAAGATATGCGCCGTGATAGGGGCTTTTCTCGCTGACGAAGGGGTTGAATCCCCAAGACATAAAGGAAACTGTATCTGTGTGCTTCTGCTCAACGGATACCTTGTTAACCATAGCCTGAATGGGAGTTCTCTGGTACTTACCGCCAAAGGGCATAAGCACTGTACCTGCGCCGATGGTGGAGTCGAATCTCTCGGAAAGACATCTCTTTGAACAGATGTTGAGGTCTGCAACGAGGGCTTTCATATTATCCTCGAAACTTCCGCTTACACTCTTCTTGTATGTTTCGGGGTTTTCGGGAGCAATATCAATGTGCTTTTCTGCACCGTTTGAGTTAAGGAAATCACGGGAAATATCTACGATATTTTTGCCGTTGTATGTCATAACGAGGCGAGGCTCCTCAGTAACCTCAGCAACCAAGGTTGCCTCCAGGTTTTCCATTGAAGCGAGTTCTTTGAAGCGGTCTACATCACCCTTTTCTACAACAACTGCCATACGTTCCTGGCTTTCGCTGATTGCGAGTTCTGTGCCGTCAAGACCTTCGTACTTCTTGGGAACTGCATTGAGGTTAATCTTCAGACCGTCTGCGAGTTCACCGATTGCAACGGATACACCGCCTGCACCGAAGTCGTTACAACGTTTGATAAGGAGAGATGCCTCCTTGTTTCTGAAAAGTCTCTGAAGTTTTCTTTCCTCGGGGGCATTACCCTTCTGAACTTCAGCAGAGCAGGTCTCGATAGAGGAAAGTGTATGTGACTTGGAAGAACCTGTTGCACCACCGCAACCATCACGGCCTGTCTTACCGCCGAGGAGGATAACTACATCTCCGGGCTGGGGAACTTCACGGCGAACGTTTTCCTGAGGAGCGGCAGCAATTACTGCACCGATCTCCATACGTTTTGCCATATATCCCTTGTGGTAAATCTCGTCTACAATACCTGTAGCAAGACCGATCTGATTACCATAGGAACTGTAACCTGCAGCAGCGGTAGTAACGATCTTTCTCTGAGAAAGTTTACCCTCTATAGTCTCGGAAACGGGAACTGTGGGATCAGCAGCACCTGTTACACGCATTGCCGCATAAACGTAACTTCTGCCTGAGAGGGGATCGCGGATTGCACCGCCGATACAAGTAGCAGCACCACCAAAGGGTTCAATCTCTGTGGGGTGGTTATGGGTTTCGTTCTTAAACAGCAGGAGCCAGTCCTCCTCTACGCCGTCAACCTCGACCTTAATCTTAACGGTACAAGCGTTGATTTCCTCTGACTCGTCAAGATTGGGAAGTTTACCCTCTGAGCGTAAAAACTTAGCAGCAAGGGTTGCAATATCCATCAAGGTCTTGGGCTTCTCTGTTCTGCCCATAGCCTCTCTTGTTTTCAGGTATCTGTCGTAAGCACCTGCAAGAAGTTCGTCACAGAATGTTACCTTGTCGATGTTTGTAAGGAATGTTGTATGACGGCAATGGTCGGACCAGTATGTATCTATCATTCTGATTTCTGTGATTGTGGGATCACGATGTTCGCTCACAAAGTAGTTCTGACAGAATGCAATATCGTCTGCATCCATAGCAAGACCGTACTTCTCAACAAACGCTTTAAGTCCCTCTTTGTCAAGTTCACAGAAACCTGTGAGTGTCTCAACACCCTCGGGAATATCACAAACAAAAGCAAGTGAATCGTACTCCTCAAGCTGAGCCTCACGACTCTCTACGGGGTTGATGATAAAATTCTTTATAACTGCGAGTTCTTCGTCGGATACGTTTCCGTAAAGAAGAAAAACTTTTGCAGAACGAACTGTGGGACGTTCACACTGAGCAATAAGCTGAATACACTGTGCAGCGGAGTCTGCTCTCTGGTCGAACTGACCGGGAAGATACTCGGTTGCAAACACAATGCAGTCAGATGTATCGGGAAGTTCGGTGTAAACATCATCAAGCTGAGGCTCAGAGAATACGGTAGTCTTTGCGTACTCAAAAAGGTCAGCCTCAATATTCTCTACGTCATATCTGTTGATAACACGAAGCTCCTCAAGGGACTTTATCATCAACAGATTGTTTATCTCGTTTTTCAGAGACTGTGCCTCAGCAGTAAGTCCCTGTTTTTTCTCCACATAAACTCTGTATACCATAATCAATTCTCCTCCAATACCGCAAGAGCTTTTCTGCCGATATCGCTACGGCAGTAGGAATTTTCGAAATGTACTTTTTCTGTTTCTCTGTATGCATTCTTAACCGCCTGCGAGAGTGTGTCAGCGGTACATACAACACCTAAAACTCTGCCTCCTGCAGTATACAGTCTGCCGTCTTGTGCCTTGGCGCCTGCAACATAGATTTCTGCTTGTAAATCCATATCGTAGGTAATCTCAAAGCCTGTATCGTACTTTTTGGGATAGCCTTTTGATGCCATAACAACACAACAAGCGGACTTGTCCTCGAACTCTACTTTTATATCGGAGAGTGTACCTGCCTCAACGTGTTGCATAATCTCAAAAAGATCAGTTTTGAGCAAGGGCAGTACAACCTGAGTTTCGGGATCACCGAAACGACAGTTATACTCGATAACCTTGGGGCCGTCCTCGGTAAGCATAAGTCCGAAATAAAGACATCCCTTAAAGGTTCTGCCGAGTTTGTTCATAGCCTCTATAGTGGGCAGGAAGATCTCCTGCATACATCTGTCGGCTATTTCCTTTGTATAGTAGGGGTTGGGAGCAATTGTGCCCATACCGCCCGTATTGAGTCCTGTATCATTGTCGCCGATACGCTTGTGGTCCATAGAGGACACCATGGGTACCACAACTTTGCCATCGGTGAATGAAAGCACAGAAACTTCGGGGCCTGTGAGGAACTCCTCGATAACAATATTGCTACCCGAGTCACCGAAAACTTTATCTTCCATCATTTCGATTACTGCCTGCTTTGCCTCTGAGCGTGTCATTGCAATAACAACACCTTTGCCCAAAGCAAGGCCGTCTGCTTTGATAACAACGGGAATTGCACAATTTTCGAGATACTGAAGCGCCTCATCCTTATTATTGAAGGTTTCGTACTGGGCAGTAGGAATACCCGCTTCTTTCATCATATTCTTTGAGAAGATTTTGCTACCCTCAATGATCGCTGCTTTGCTCTCGGGGCCAAAGCAGGGAATTCCCACTTTGTGGAGCGCATCAACTGCACCCAGCACCAGAGGGTCATCGGGTGCAACAACCGCGAACTCGATATTGTTCTCTGTTGCGAACTTAACAATACCCTCGATATCCTTGGCACCGATATTAACGCAGGTAGCATCCATACTGATTGCTCCGTTACCGGGAAGTGCAAAAATCTCTGTTACCTTGTTGCTTTCTTTAAGTTTTTTGATGATGGCATGTTCTCTGCCGCCGCCACCTACTACCATAATTCTCATGGGGTTCACCTCATGTAAAAATTCTTTTATTCAGCACTATTCCCCACAGCCGAACTGTGAGGATATAGGTATAGTAAAAATATTGAACACCTGAAGCCTCGGGGGGGTGGGATATGTGATGTGTGGGCTACGTCCCCTCGGCGCTTCTATTAGTGATGGAACAGGCGCATTCCTGTAAATGCCATTGCGATACCGTATTTGTCACAGCACTCAATAACATTGTCATCTCTGATAGAGCCACCGGGCTCAGCAATATAAGAAACGCCTGAACGTCTTGCGCGTTCGATATTATCGCCAAAGGGGAAGAATGCATCGGAACCGAGTGCAACACCTGTGATTGATGCGAGATACTCTTTCTTCTCCTGAGCGGTAAGTTCCTCGGGCTTTTCGGTAAAGAGTGCCTCCCAATTACCGTCTGCCAATACGTCCTCGCTCTGGTCGGAAATATAAATGTCGATAGCGTTATCTCTGTCAGGTCTGCCTACGCTGTCCTTGAAGGGAAGCGCAAGTACCTTTTCGTGCTGACGGAGATGCCAGATATCTGCCTTATTGCCTGCAAGACGGGTACAGTGGATACGGGACTGCTGACCTGCACCAACACCGATAGCCTGTCCGTCCTTTGCAAAACAAACAGAGTTGGACTGAGTATATTTAAGAGTAATAAGCGCAATTATAAGGTCACGCTTTGCTTCCTCGGGGATATTCTTGTTGTTGGTAACAACGTTCTGAAGCAACGCCTCGTTAATCTCAAAATTATTTCTGCCCTGCTCAAAAGTAATGCCGTATACCTGCTTTGTTTCCTGAGACTGAGGAACATAATCGGGGTCGATTTTAACGATGTTATAGTTGCCGTTACGCTTTGTCTTAAGAAGTGCAAGAGCGTCCTCGTCATAGCCGGGAGCGATTACGCCGTCGGAAACCTCGCGCTTAATGAGTTCTGCAGTCTTAAGGTCGCAAACATCGGAAAGAGCGATCCAGTCGCCGAAAGAGGACATTCTGTCGGTACCTCTTGCTCTTGCATAAGCACATGCAAGGGGTGACTCGTCCAGTCCCTCGATATCATCTACAAAACAAGCCTTCTTAAGTGCAGGAGAAAGAGGAAGACCTACTGCAGCGGATGTGGGGCTTACGTGCTTGAAGGATGTAGCGGCTACCATACCTGTTGCCTCTTTAATCTCTTTAACAAGCTGCCAGCTGTTGAATGCATCAAGGAAATTGATGTATCCGGGTCTGCCTGAAAGTATCTCTATAGGAAGGTCCTCGCCGTTGGACATATAGATTTTTGCGGGTTTCTGGTTGGGGTTACAACCATATTTAAGTTCAAATTCTTTCATTTTTATACTCCTTCTTCGATTAGGCGTTTTTATTTATCATTCTGTTCTGAGCCTCGCCTGTCTCCAGGTCAACAAATCTAACATAGAGAGAAATCTTGTTCTGCTCGTTGAGAGAGGACCAGATAACGTCTGTGAACTCATCAATATCATCGAAAATAGCAATACGCTCAGGCTCACCCTGGAATGTGGGGATAGGATTGCCGTCGCATACGTAGGTGTGGATGAAATGACCAACACCTCTGAGGGACTTGTATGCATAATTGAAGCGGTTACAAGCGCTACCTTCGGCATCTGCACTCTTGAGGATATTCATCTTGTATGTGAAATCTCCCTCGTCAAAGGTAATCATACCGCTGATTCGGGGTGTGAAGTTGGGAGCATCGGGCTCGAACTCGCGCTGAGTAAGTGCCTGTTCAAAACTCATACCTGCTACAAGACCATCGTATACTGTATCAGTCTGGTCGCCGTTTGTAACGATAAGATTGTTCTCAAATACTCTTATAGGAGAGTAGATAATAAGAGAAGGATCCTCAACCTTGGAAGCGTCAAAGGGATGAATGATAACCTCATCGCCCTGCTCGATGAATACTCTGTTGCGACTGTTTTCGCTTCTGCCCATAATGAAGTAAGCAGTTACTGCCTTTTTGCCATCGGCAGATTTACCGATAATAATACCTCTGCCGGGGTATGTGTTATTTTCAAGAAGTTCCTTTATACAAAAATTCTTATATACGTCCATTGGTAATTCTCCTTCAAAGTATCGTAAAATCAAATTTAGTTCATCAGTAATTTCTGGCATACAAGTTCGGTTGCCCGTGGAAGAATAATCCACTCGGCATTCTCCAAAACTCGTTTGCTGAGAGTTTCGGGGGTATCCCCCGGCTGTACCTCAACGGCTTTTTGCATTATGATCTCTCCGCCGTCGGGGATTTCATTGACAAAGTGCACGGTTGCTCCTGTGACTTTGACTCCCTTTTCCAGTGCGGCACTATGTACTCTGAGTCCATAGAAGCCCTCACCACAGAAAGAGGGAATAAGCGAGGGATGAATGTTTATGATTCTGCCCTCGAATTTATCGGTGAAGTCCTTTGAGAGGATACACATAAAACCTGCAAGTACAATGAGGTCAATATTGTTTTCCTCCAAAGTTTCGATAATCTTTTGCTCGAAATTCTCGCCGTACTCTTTGCGGGTGACTGCTACTGACTTAATTCCTGCATTTTTTCCGCGTTCAAGTGCGTAGGCAGTCTCTTTGTTAGACAGCACAAGCGAAATCTCACCGCTTTTGATAATGCCGTTTTTCTCGGCATCAATGAGCGCCTGCAGGTTGGTGCCTCCGCCCGAGACCATAACGGCAATTCGCACTTTTTTATTTAACATAGGATTACACCCTCTTCGGACTCAACGATTTCGCCCAGGATATAAGCCTCCTCACCTGCTGATGTGAGAATTTCTAAGGCTTTGTCTGCATCTTCCTTCGAAACTACAACGCTCATACCAACGCCCATATTGAAGGTGTTGAACATATCTCTCTCGGGGATGTTGCCGACACTCTGCAGGAGTTTAAAGATAGGCAGAATCTGAACGTCCTCTGTCTTAATCTTTGCGCTGTAACCCTTGGGAAGACTACGGGGAATATTCTCGTAGAAACCTCCGCCTGTAATGTGAGAGATAGCCTTGACGGTAATCTGATCTATAAGGCTGAGTACAGACTTAACATATATCTTTGTGGGAGTAAGAAGCGTCTCGCCCAAAGACTTGCCTCCGAGTTCTTCGAATGTTTTATGTAAGTCGGCATTCTCTACGTCGAACACACGACGAACAAGAGAAAAGCCGTTGGAGTGAACACCGCTTGACTTGAGTGCGATAATAACGTCTCCTGCCTTAACCTGAGTATTGTCAATCATTTTCTTCTTATCAACAATACCTACTGCAAAACCTGCCAGATCGTAGTCATCCACGGGCATAAGTCCGGGATGTTCTGCGGTTTCACCGCCGATAAGAGCAGCGCCCGACTGAACACAGCCCTCTGCTACACCGCCAACGATAGTTGCGATTTTTTCGGGATAGTTTTTACCACAAGCGATATAGTCCAAGAAGAAAAGGGGCTTTGCTCCGCAACAGATAATATCGTTTACACACATTGCAACGGCGTCGATACCAATGGTATCGTGCTTATCCATAAGCATAGCGAGTTTTACCTTTGTACCGCAACCGTCTGTACCGGAAACAAGTACGGGCTCCTCCATTCCCGTAGGAAGACCGAAGCAACCTCCAAAACCGCCGACATCATCAAGGCAACCCTCGTTGCGGGTACGGCTTATATGTTTTTTCATAAGTTCCACTGCCTTGTAACCTGCAGTAATATCTACACCTGCTGCAGCGTAACTTTCTGATCTTGAATTACCCATAATTTATTCCTTTCCGTTCCAACAATATGTGCAGACACAGTCCGCGGGCAAACCAATCGCCTCTATCATACCCTCCAGAGATTGGAACTCCAGAGTTTTGAATCCTAGTTTTTCACAGATACAACGGCGAAGTTTCTTGCCTCGTTCTGTGGTAGAGGAAGCGTATTCCTCCATATGTTCAAATCCCTCTTCTCCCTCAAGCTCCATAATAATTTTGCGGGAAAGTAAATCCATCTCAGAAGTGCTGGAGGAGAAGTTGAGATATTTGCAACTATACATAATAGGAGGACAGGCTGAACGCATATGTACCTCCTTGGCACCGTTATCATAGAGAAAATCTACGGTACCGCGAAGCTGAGTGCCTCTGACAATACTGTCGTCCACAAACAGCAGTTTTTTATCTTTGATGAGTTCCTCTACGGGAATGAGTTTCATCTTGGCTACCTGGTTACGGATAGTCTGATTATTGGGCATAAAACTACGGGGCCAGGTAGGAGTATATTTAATGAATGGTCTTGCAAAAGTTTTTTGGCTGTGTTTTGCGTATCCCATAGCATGAGGAATACCTGAATCGGGAACACCACAGACAAAGTCAACATCAGGGAAAGTTCCGCTTTCCATTTCGTCGCGTGCCATAATCTCGCCGTTTCTGTTTCGCATAACCTCAACGTTGATGCCTTCGTAGGTGGAGTTAGGATAACCGTAATAGGTCCACAGGAAAGAACAAATCTTCATCTTCTTCTCGGGAGCCTTCATTACCTCAATACTGTCTTTGGTAAGTTTTATGATTTCACCGGGGCCGAGTTCACGCTCGGTGGTGTATCCCAACTTCTTGAAAGCAAAGGACTCAAAACTTACAGCGTATCCGTCCGAGTCCTTGCCAACAACTACGGGAATACGTCCCATTCGGTCACGAGCTACTATGAGTTCCTCATCCGAGGTCATAATAAGTATGGAGAGCGACCCTTTGATACGACTCTGAGCATAAGCGATACCCTCGACAAAATCTTGTTTCTGGTCAATAAGCGTCGCTACAAGTTCTGTCGCATTGATCGTACCGCCACCCATGGCTCCGAAATGCACCTTACCCGAAGCAAGAAGCTCCTCTGCCAATTCCTCTTTGTTATTGATAGCACCTACTATGCTGATAGCATAAATGCCGTTGTGGGAATAGATAAGCAGAGGCTGAGGACCTACGTCGCTGATACATCCGATACAGATGTTACCCTTTACTTTATTCAAATCTCCCTCAAACTTTGTTCTGAAGGGACTATTCTCAATATTGTGAATGTGACGCTGAAAACCATTTTCTTTGTCGTAGCTTGCCATACCCGCACGGGATGTACCCAGATGGGAATGATAGTCTACGCCGAAGAACACGTCAATGATACATTCTCTGTTGGAAACAACTCCGAAAAAACCGCCCATTAAAGAGCACCTCCGAAAACGCAATGATAAGAAAAAGTTATCCTAAAAATAAACCTTGCCGAAGCACCCTTTTTTAGGGAAAGGGTGCTTCAGCAATCATAATCAATTATTCAAAGAACAGACGAGAAAGTGTCATAGGATCAACATACTCGCCGTTTTTGTATACTCTCATATTGCCGGATGCGATCTCGTCGATGAGGAATACTTCGTCACCAACGTAACCGAACTCGAACTTAATGTCATAGAGAGCCATACCGCGCTTTTGCATTTCTGCATCAACGATATCGGTAATCTTCTGTGTCATCTCTTTTACTGCAGCATACTGAGTCTGAGTCATAACACCCAGCACCTCAAGACCGTCAGCAGTTACAAGGGGATCGCCCTTTGCGTCGTTTTTGAATGTCATCTCAACGTAGTTGGGAAGATCTGCACCCTCCTCAACATACTCGCCATAACGACGAAGGAAGGAACCTACTGCCTTCTTGCGACAGATAACCTCCAAACCTTTACCAAAAGGCTTAGCAGGAAGAACTTCCATAGTAACAGCATCCATATCAGCAGATACGTAGTGAGTCTTGATGCCTGCAGCCTTGCAAAGTTCAAAGAAATATACGGACATCTTAAGGTTAACCTTACCAACGCCCTCAATTGTCAGACCAACGGAATTCTCGCCCGGGTCAAACACACCGTCTTTACCTGTGCAATCGTCCTTGAAAAGCAGTTCATAGTTACCGCCTTCAAGCGCAAATACATCCTTAGTTTTACCTCTGTAAACAAGCTCTTTCACAATTTACCTCTCCTTTAATGGAAATGAATATATCAAAGTCCGAACTCGCTTTGAAGCGAGCGGTCTTTTTCAAGCACTTTCTGAGTTGCCTGCGCTCTGTAAACATCGTACTTCTCGCGAAGTTCATCGTCGTAAACCGCAAGAATCTGAACAGACAACAAGGCGGCGTTGGCAGCTCCGTCAATTGCAACTGTGGCAACAGGCATACCTGTAGGCATCTGAACAGTTGAGAGAAGTGCATCAACACCGTCTAAATATTTTGATTTTACGGGGATACCGATAACGGGCAGTGTGCAGTTAGCCGCAAAAGCACCTGCAAGATGAGCTGCCATACCTGCAGCACAAATGATTACACCGAAGCCGTTGTCACGAGCAGAAGTAGCAAACTGTGCAGCCTCTGTGGGGGTTCTGTGTGCGGAGAGAACTCTCACCTCAAAAGGTACACCAAACTCGGTGAGAATATCGGTAGCTTTTTTTACTACGGGCAGGTCGCTGTCGCTACCCATAATTACTGCAACTTTTTTCATAGTTTGCCTCCGAAAACAAAATAATAAGTAAGTAAAAAACAAAACAGGACAGAACTATAGAGTAATGCTACAGTTCTGCCCAGGCGGTCGACATAGATGGGTTTTCTGCTCCCTCGTGGTACTCCACTGCTCCGCCAGTTACAGAAAACATCACAACATCGTAATTATATCATATTATGTCTGATTAAGTCAACAAATCGGCACCCCTTGGGAGTGTAGATATTTTGGCGTTTCCCGGCGAATGTTTTGTCTAAAATAACAACGACTTCCGAGGCTAATATTTGCCGAAGACGACGAGTAGCAATTTATTATTCCATAAAGACAATAACCACCCCTTGTCCCGGGACAAAAGGTGGTTATTTTTGGTGTGGATGAATGGACTTGAACCATCGACCCCTTGCATGTCAAGCAAGTACTCTAACCAGCTGAGCTACACCCACTTATTTCGAAAGTTATATGATTATAGCATAAGCTTTCTGTATTGTAAAGTGGTAATTTCTTATTTTTCTGCATTCTTCCAAAGCATACGGCTTCCTTCAAATATATATTCTACCCTGCCATTGTGTCTGAGATAAGTCAGAAAACCTCTCACTCCTGCACAGGTCATAACGTGCTGGAGGTAACTTACGGGCAGGTTCCATTTATCAGCGAACTTCTCAGCCAAATCTTCCAAAGTACAGGGTGTTGACAGAAACTTAAGGATATCCTTTGCTACAGTGTCCATTGCTGCTTTGTTGGCATCAGCAAGGGCGGTTATCTCTTTTGTAGGCAAAGCGTGGGAAGGCACACATATTTTACCCTCTAAACTCTTGATTTTACTGAGAGTTTCGTACTGACTCTCCACATCAAAATTGTAACTCATAGGAGAAAGAGCAAGTGTCTTCTCGTCTACAACTGCGTCCGCCACAAAATACACATCATCGGGAGTCTTTATGCCTATCATATCCGCAAAATGTCCCGGCAAATGAATTATCTCCATTCCCTCAGGCAGTATGAGATTATTAATGTCCTCAACATCACAGGCAGGAGTGTTCATAAATTTGCTCCGAAAATCTCTGCAAGGAAAAGCCCCATAAACAACAGCAGGCTCTAAATCGGGATGTTTCACAAATATTCTCTCCGCCTCAGTAGCATAAGCCTTTGCATCGGTATTCTCTACTATATATCTGCATCCGCCGGCGTGATCCGTATGGGCGTGTGTGAGAATAACCGCTTTCACGCTCCAGCCACGCTCTCCTATAGCGGTAAGCAATCTCTGAGCCGAACGCTCGTTAACGCCTGTATCAATGAGATATACTCCGCCATCCGAATCTACATATATTCCTGAATTCGTCGGCATGGTATAGCAATAAGTATTACCCTTAAGATTAATAAGTTCAAACATTTATATCACCTTGGAATCGTTTGATTTTCTACTCGATTTATTATACCCCTCTGCAAAGAAAAATCAACAGGCCTCCCCAAAAAGGAAGCCTGCTATGATCTTTTATAATTCCGACTGACTTTCGGGTTCTTCTGTTCTTTGGTAGTGGCCCTTGCCTTTTACTATTCTCAGGAAGTATTCCTTCAGCATAACTTTGGCACGTCTGCCTTTTCGTGCCATCCATATTATGGGCTTACGCATAAAGATAATTCCTACCCAGAATCTGACGTAGAACATATAGCCTTTGGAGTCACAAGGGATGTACTTTTCCTTTCTGAAAAAGCCATCTACAATACCGAGCATATTCTTGTCGGTAATATCGTACTCTCTCTCGTATAGTCCGTCACCGCAGATTACGTAACCCGTATCGGTAACTTCAATTATTCTATGTACCACGTACCTGCCGATATTATCCTTATATACGGGAAGGTCGTATTTTTTTAGTCTGCCTTTTACCGGCTGTACCACAATGGAGTCCTTGCCGTTTCTGATCATAGGCCACATGCTTACCCCTTTGGGACGGATAACAAAGTTACCACGGGCTATTGCTTGTTCCAAAGATGCATATTCTTTCACAAAAACACCTACTAATATTGTTTTCTTATTCTCACTAGCGAAATTTTACCACACTTTTTTATTTTATTCAATATCTTAGTACAGTTTAATATTTATAGCACCGAAAAATATTCTGTGCCAACGTTTATACAAGCCTCTTTGTCCGCCACTTATTGCTTTTCCAACGGATAATCATAAACACTCCGCGGAAGCACTCGTCCAAAGCATTGGCTATCCACAGTCCGTAGATACCCAGATCAAACACCACCGCAAGTATATATGAGCCGAGCGTACTGATAAAAATCATTGAAAACAAAGCGCATACTGTGGGGAATACTACGTCGCCCGCACCTCTGAGACACGCAAGAACTACTAAATTTGTTGTTCGTCCGAACTCGAGTATTACGTTGATGAGAAGTATCCCCGCACCCAAGGCTATTACCGCCTTGTCGTCTGTAAAAATTCCGATAAGAGTGTATCTTAAAATAACACCTATTAAACTCACTGACATAGTAACCGACAGTGCGGTACCGTAAGATTTGTGTGCCTGTTTGTTTGCTTCTTCGTATTTTTCAGCGCCTATAAGATGACCTATCATAATCTGAGACGCCTGACCTACCGCCACCGCAAACATATAGAAAAACATCGTGATATTCTGTACGTAGGTCTTGGCGACGAGTTCTGTTTGTGTCAGGTAATTGAGCACAATGGAAGTGATAACAAGTTGAGACACATTGTAGAGGAAGGTCTCGAGCGCCGAGGGTGTACCGACTTTAATAATCTTGCTTATTTCCTTCCAAGGGAAGGGACGCAGTAATTTGAATATAGAGATTTTCTCGATTTTATTAAAGAGAACTATCGCCAAAACGACAACGCCCAATGCTCTGCTGACGGTGGTGGCGATTGCCACACCCTGCACACCCATTCGGGGCAGGCCTGCGAGTCCCAACACAAAGAATATATCCAAAATGGTGTTGAGCAGGTTCATTCCGACCGTTACAAACATAGACACCTTGGTCATACCGTGATTTCTTATAATCACAGTCATAGAACTCATCAGCGCCTGTAAGAACATGAAGCCTCCCACAATGGAAAGATACTGTAAAGCATACTCCAGAACCTGACCCTTGGCACCGATAAATCTCAGAATAGGGTTGCTAAACAGTATAAAAACACCGCTTATTATCAAACCAAACAAAAGATGAAGCGTCATAGAAAGCGCAGCCATCCTCGAGGCTCGCTCGGGCTTTTTTGCTCCCAGATACTGAGATATCATAACTGCGCCGGCAGTAGAGATAACAGTAAATACAATTGTCGCAATTGATATAGCCTGATTAGCCGCATTAACTGAGGATGCCGCCACATCGTCATATCGACTCAGCACGAAAACATCCACGAATCCGAGCAACATAAAAAGTCCTGTCTCTATAAATATGGGCCAGGCAAGGCTAAAGAGTTTCATTTTTTTCATTGTAAAACTCCTCAAAATTAACTATGATTTAATTATACACATTACGACAAAAAACTCAATCTCCAATATCTGACTCAGTTTATTATGTTGATCCCCGTTTTCGTCATAAGAGGTATCCGGATAAGGTCCCCGGAATCAAGTTCTTCTCTATACATATCCACTCCTGTAATACTCGGGTTCTTGTAAGTCGTGTAATAATAGATACCTTTGGCTGTATTCATACAACTGCTGTACTGAGTAAACTCCCACTCACCACCACCAAGATTACAACAACCCCTGGGCTGAAGTACCGACCCGAGAATGTGAAAAAACTGACTTATACTGTCACCCTCACACTCAGAGGAGACGGAATTTAGTTTTACAAAAGAGGCTCTTACAAATCTTGACTGAGAGGAATAGTCCCCGGGAAGCCCCATCGCACCCATTCCCCGACTGTATTCGCTGAGATTTATTTTTTCTGAGAAAGTGTTTTGGCAGGGCAAAGTTGAGAGTTTCATATAATTTGAAAGAGAAAACATCTGCATCGGAAAAGGCGGGTTGTTGGTCAGTACTCCTACGGGATTATCGTAAACTTTAAGCCCTTCTTTCACCGCTTCAATTGTCAGAGAACTCTCAGCATCTGCCACCAACCAGTGCAAGGGCGACGGCGGAAGTTCAGCACTGAACGCAGTGTTTGTTATATTGACATTTTTGAGAAGTTGTTTTACTTCTTTTACCGAGGAACATCTGCTGAGGACAAAGGGAATGAGTTCAAACTGTGCCACGTTCACTCTCTCCTTTTGCCTCTCTCTGTATACCGCATTACCCATAAAATTAAGTCCCGCCATACCAAGCCCCCGCTCGTTGAAGGCATCAAAATACAAGGGGTAATCTTCACACACGTACGCCATTCCCATTATGGCAAAATGCTCCGATAAAAGTTCCGTACACTTAAACTCCAAGGGGTGCTTCCTCGGAGTAATTACCACCTCGCATGGGTATAGAAACTCCCAATCAAGTGTCCGTCCAAAATAAAAATCTCCGCTTTTATAGGTTATTGCCGTACACACTAAAATCTCTCCTTTTCCATAATAGAAAAGTATTTCCATTTACACAATAATTATCCGAAGATTATTGCAAAACAATATTTTTATGGTAAACTATAAAGTAAGATAAGTCTGAAAACAAAATGATATTCTTATCTTACTTGTTCATAATTTAAAATGCTGATTATTTTCCGAAAATATGGAATAATAACCAAGAGAGGTGTATTAGTATGAATATAACAAAGGATATCCGCTACATCGGTGTCAACGACCATAACATCGACTTGTTTGAAGGTCAGTACGTTGTCCCAAACGGTATGGCATATAACTCCTATGTAATCATAGATGAGAAAATTGCCGTTATGGATACTGTAGACGCGAGATTCACCCATCAATGGCTGGATAATCTCCAGAATGCTCTGGAGGGCAGAAATCCCGACTACCTTATTGTTCAGCATATGGAACCTGACCACTCTGCCAATATCCAGAGTTTTGTAAAGACTTACCCCGAAGCAAAGATTGTTTCCTCACAGAAGTCTTTTCAGATGATGAAAAACTTCTTCGGCACCGCCTTTGACGATAAGCAGGTAGTTGTCTCAGAGGGTGACAACCTTAACCTCGGTTCTCACGTTTTAAGTTTCGTAGGTGCTCCAATGGTTCATTGGCCTGAGGTTCTCGTTACCTACGATAACAAAGACAAAGTGCTTTTCTCTGCAGACGGATTCGGTAAATTCGGTGCTCTGGACGTAGAGGAAGACTGGGCTTGTGAAGCAAGACGTTACTACATCGGAATTGTAGGCAAATACGGTGTGCAGGTGCAGAATCTTCTCAAAAAAGCATCTGCTCTGGATATAGAAATCATCTGTCCTCTCCACGGCCCCGTACTCACCGAAAATCTCGGATATTACATTAACCTCTATAATATCTGGTCGAACTATCAGGTTGAGGATGAAGGCATTGTTATCGCCTACTCCTCTGTTTACGGCAATACTAAAAAAGCCGTACTGAAACTCGCTGATATGCTTCGTATGAAAGGCTGTCCCAAGGTTGTAGTCAACGACCTTGCACGATGTGATATGGCAGAGGCAGTCGAGGATGCTTTCCGTTACAGCAAGTTAGTCCTTGCTACCACTACCTACAACTCCGAGATATTTCCCTTTATGCGCGAGTTTATAAATCACCTGACCGAGAGGAATTACTCAAACCGTACGGTTGCTTTCATAGAAAACGGAAGCTGGGCACCCACCGCCGCCAAAATTATGAAATCAATGTTCGAAAAGAGCAAGAACTTAACTTACACCGACACAACTGTTAAAATTCTCTCTGCTTTAAACGAAGAAAGCACAAAACAGCTCGAAGCACTCTCCGAAGAGCTGTGCAGAGAATATCTGGCACAAAGCGACTCCACCGCGGACAAAAACGATTTGTCGGCACTGTTTAACATAGGCTATGGTCTCTATGTTGTAACCTCTAACGACGGCAAAAAAGACAACGGCCTTATCGTCAACACCGTTTCACAGGTTACCAACACCCCCAACAGAATCGCAGTTACCATTAACAAGGAATCTTACTCTCACCACGTAATCAAACAGACGGGCGTTATGAACGTCAACTGTCTGAGTCAGGAGGCTCCTTTCTCCGTATTTGAGCATTTCGGATTCCAAAGCGGCAGAAACACCGACAAATTTGCCGAGTGTACTCCCCTGCGTTCAGATAACGGACTTGTATTCCTGCCTAGATACATCAACTCCTTTATGTCCTTAAAGGTTGAGCAATATGTGGATCTGGATACTCACGGAATGTTCATCTGTTCTGTTACAGAGGCAAGAGTTATCTCTCAAAAAGAAACCATGACCTACACCTATTATCAGGAAAACGTAAAACCCAAGCCTCAGACTGAGGGTAAAAAGGGTTATGTATGTAAAATCTGCGGATACATTTACGAGGGCGATCCTCTTCCCGAGGACTTCATCTGTCCCCTCTGTAAACACGGAGCCGCAGACTTTGAACCTATTGTATAAGAAAAAAATTATTATAAAAAATAATTGGAGGTAAATTTTATGAACGAAACAAGATTTTTTATTTGTGAGCATTGTGGAAATGTAATCGGACTGATTCACTCCTCAGGAGTACCCGTAAAGTGTTGCGGTCAGAATATGACCGAACTTATCCCCGGTACTGTTGAGGCAAGTGTCGAAAAACACATTCCCGTTGTAGAGGTACAGGACAATGTTGTCAAGGTAAACGTTGGCTCTGTATCACATCCTATGACAGAGGAACACAGCATTCTGTGGGTATATCTGCAGACTGACAAAGGCGGTCAGCGCAAAAACCTGTCTGTCGGCGCTGAACCCGAAGTTTCCTTTGCGCTTTGTGACGAAACACCCATAGCCGTATATGCATACTGCAACCTCCACGGCCTTTGGAAAGCAGAAATCTGATAATATATCAGACTTTGATTTCTGATAAAAAACACACAATAAAAAACTCCGACCTGTTAATAGGTCGGAGTTTTGTTTTTTAATATTACTACTGATTTACAGTAAATCAGTCGTTGTGTCTGCGGGGACGTCTGTTATCTCTGCCGCCTCTGTCCCTGCCCTCTCTGCGGGGTCTGTCTGCAGCAGGGTCATTCTCGGGAGTAAGTCCGTCAACCTCGATGAGTACGTCACGTCTGGAAAGGTTAAGTCTGCCCTTATCGTCAATCTCCATAACCTTAACGCGGATAACGTCGCCAACGTTTACAACGTCGGTAACCTTATCTGTACGTTTAACATCCAGCTGACTGATATGAACAAGGCCTTCCTTACCGGGAGCAATCTCAACGAAAGCACCGAAGTCCATAATACGTGTTACCTTACCAAGGTACATTGCGCCGGGCTCGGGATCCATAGCGATAGTCTGAACAATAGAGAGTGCTCTGCGGCACTGCTCAATGTCAATACCGGAGATGAATACCTGTCCGTTGTCGCCGTCCTC
The DNA here is from genome assembly GCA_045603105.1 of Ruminococcus sp. Taxonomy (GTDB): domain Bacteria; phylum Bacillota; class Clostridia; order Oscillospirales; family Acutalibacteraceae; genus Ruminococcoides. The sequence continues at coordinate 63,638 of JAZULM010000015.1, read as the reverse complement.
CTCAATGTCGATTTTAACTTCGCACTGAGCCTGGATTTCTTTGATAACCTTACCGCCTTTACCGATAACTTCGGAAATCTTGTCAGCAGGGATAGTGGTTGTGAGCATCTTGGGTGCATACTTGGAGAGTTCCTCTCTGGGAGACTCGATAGCCTTGAGCATTACTTCGTCAAGGATATAGTTTCTTGCAACGTGAGTCTTCTGAAGAGCCTCTTTTACCATCTCAGGTGTAAGACCTGAAATCTTGAGGTCCATCTGAATAGCGGTGATACCATCGTGAGTACCTGCTACCTTGAAGTCCATATCGCCGAAGAAGTCTTCAACGCCCTGAATATCAACCATTGTCATCCAACGCTCACCCTCGGTAATAAGACCGCAGGAGATACCTGCAACGGGAGCCTTGATGGGAACACCTGCATCCATAAGAGCAAGTGTAGAACCGCATACGGAACCCTGTGAAGTAGAACCGTTAGAGGAAAGAACCTCGGATACGAGTCTGATGGAATAAGGAAACTCCTCTGCTGAGGGAATTACGGGAACGAGCGCTCTCTCTGCAAGAGCACCGTGACCGATTTCACGTCTGCCGGGACCACGGCTGGGACGAGTCTCGCCAACTGAGTAGCTGGGGAAGTTGTAGTGATGCATATATCTCTTGTACTCTTCCTCGTCAATGCCGTCGAGAAGCTGACGGTCGCTGATAGGACCAAGAGTTGCAATTGTCAGAACCTGTGTCTGTCCACGTGTAAAGAGACCTGAACCGTGAACTCTGGGAAGGAGTGATACCTCGGAAGCAAGAGGTCTGATATCATTCATACCTCTGCCGTCAACACGCTTCTGCTCATCAAGGAGCCAGCGTCTTACGATATATTTCTGTGTCTTGTAAAGGCACTCTTCAATCTTTGCTTCGCAGTCGGGATAAATCTCGTCGAATTTAGCGTGAACTGCCTCGTAGATAGGCTGAAGTCTTGCGTCACGAACAGTCTTATCATCGGTATCCATTGCTACCTTGATATCTTCTTCTGCAAAAGCCTTGATAGCCTCGAACATCTCAGCGTCAGGCTCGTTAGAGGGATAGGAGAACTTCTCCTTGCCGATTTCCGCCTGAATACCCTTGATGAACTCGATAATCTGCTGGTTAGCCTCGTGGCCTGCCATAATAGCATTGTACATAACTTCGTCGCTTACACAGTTAGCGCCTGCCTCAATCATAGCGATACGGCTGTCTGTGGACGCAACGGTTGTAGCCATCTCGGAAACCTCACGCTGCTGGGCTGTGGGGTTGATGATGAACTCGCCGTCAACGTAACCTACGGAAACACCGCTTATGGGGCCGTTCCAAGGAATATCGGAGATGGAGATTGCGATGGATGTACCTACCATAGCAACGATCTCGGGCTGACAATCGGGATCAACAGACATTACTGTACATACAACAGAAACGTCGTTACGCATGTCCTTGGGGAACAAAGGACGGATAGGTCTGTCGATAACACGGCTTGTGAGAATTGCCTTCTCGGAAGGTCTGCCCTCACGCTTTAAGAAACTGCCGGGAATCTTACCTACAGAGTAGAGTTTCTCTTCGAAATCTACAGAAAGAGGGAAGAAATCAATACCCTCTCTGGGTTTTGCAGCACCGGTTACTGCAACGTGAACTACGGTCTCACCGTAGCGTACAAGACAGGCGCCGTTAGCAAGCTGTGTTGTCTTGCCTGTCTCTACAACCAAGGGTCTGCCTGCAAATTCAGTTTCAAAAGTTCTGAAATTGTCAAATGTCATAGTCTTGTTTGCCATAATAAAATCCTCCTGTAAAATATTTTTATGTTCACAGGGTTTCCCGCTAATTTAGCAATAAAATCAAGAATCCTACTCAAGGTTTCGTAGTATCGGATTCCTCATTTTACCGCTAAAATTAAGCTGATAAAACCCTGTAAAAAACGGAATATAGGGCAAACGGGAAAATCCCGTCTGCCCCTTTTTGCTAAGATTATTTACGGATGCCGAGTCTAGCGATGATAGAACGATATCTCTCGATGTCGATCTTTGTGAGGTATGCGAGAAGAGCTCTTCTCTGACCTACCATCTTAAGAAGGCCTCTACGGCTGTGATGATCCTTCTTGTGCTCCTTGAGATGCTCGGTGAGGTCGTTGATTCTCTTAGTAAGCAGAGCGATCTGTACCTCGGGAGAACCTGTGTCACCCTCGTGGAGAGCGTACTCGTTGATAATTGCATTCTTTTCTTCTTTAAGCATTGTGTAAACCACCTTTTTTATTATTACCCTCAGTCACAGCAAGGGGACGGTGAATCCGCGTTGCGGCATACTCCCACTCCCGTGAACAGGGGCGAACACCGGTATTATAACATAGTAAATACCAAATGTAAAGTCTTTTTTCTTAATATAGATTTCCTTTTATACGGGGTGTTTATTGTGCAATATTGCCCATATATCCTGCTTATACAATTATTTGCAGACAGAAATATTTTATACGCCAGCCTTACTCACCGAGCTGTTGCAAGAAGTTTCTCAGTTCTTCTTTTTGCTCGTCTGTGAGAATTCTGTAGGCAATAAGGATGTTCTGCTCGTCCTTGGGAATCTGATAGATTTTCGGAGCTTGGAGGTCCAACACTTCCTCGTTTGGTCTGTCTTGTGCAGAAATAATACCCGCATCCTCGAGGTTCACATAAGGCTTACCGTCCGAATCGGGTAGCAGCACCTCAGGAGCTACACCAAAAATAGCGGCAATTTTGCGGATACTCTTGAGTTCGGGCTCTGTAGTACCGCGCTCATAGTAAGCATAGGTTGAGCGATCCAGATGAAGCACGTCGGCAACCTGCTGTTGTGTAAGACTGCAGTTATTGCGAAGCATCTTCAGCGCTTGTCCTAATTCTTTTGACATAAAAAACCACCCTTTTCGTGTGTAGTAATATCACATAACTACCTGATAGTTATATTATGCACATAATCTTTCCCCTTCGCCATACTATGTGAAAAACTCTCACCTAAAATCTGACAAAATCTCTCTTTTTTATCAAAATGACTGTCGTTTGCTTATTGAGATCTTCCCTTGCGTAAAATTATTATTTTCAAAATGTTGAATTATATTTTCGATTATTGTATAATTCACATTGTAACTCAATTTGCTGATGTAGCTCAGTCGGTAGAGCAGCTGATTCGTAATCAGCAGGTCGCGTGTTCAAGTCACGTCATCAGCTCCATAAATATTAAAAGCCTCCGAAGTGTATTCGGAGGCTTTTTGTTATGCAGTTGTGAATCAGAAAATATCTATAATTCCTGCGATGAATTTCTGGATCTGTGTTGCATCTTTTACGTTTACAACTTTATCTTTGTTTACATCTGCCTGTGCTGAGGCTGCGTCGCCAAGATCACACAAGTCAGCGACAAACTTCTGAATTATTGTGGCGTCCTTAACGGTAATCTTGCCATCCTGGTCTGCGTCACCCAAAAGTATATCCTCAGAACCAATTGCTTTACCTGTAACAATAACGTTATTGATTACAAGTTCACCGCCTGTGGGATCATCTGCAGTAGTTCCGCCGTTTACTGTAACATCAGACACAGCATAAAGTCTCAGAGTTACCTGTTCTGAGTCGGCTACTGCCTCGGGGAGATTCAGATTATCAAAATAAACGATGGGGTTCTTTCTGTCTGCCAGAGTAATGGTGTAGGAAGCACCATCTATGTCTGTGAAAGTTTCTCCGTCAAGGCTGTATGCAAGTTGCCACGAAGCAGGACACTTCTTTGAACCTGCGCTTGTAAGGGAGATTGCTATATCCTCGTATCCCTTTGTGCTAAGTGTAATCTGCACGTAAGGATTCTCGCCCCAGGGATTCTTGCTTCCTGCGGGAATTATGGGATACATCTCCTCTGCCTCGCCATACTCGGCGGCTGACCACTCTAAAGCTCTGTAACCGTCAGAGTTTACGGAAGCCACCAAAGTACCCTCGCCATAGGTTGCACCATAGCCTTCTTTTGAACCGTATTCGTCAAGTTTTTCGCCCTCAACCTTGCCTTCGTTATCAAACACAAAAGCGGTAATGGTATTTGAGGGAAGGGTTTCAGCGGGCTCTGTGGAAGTTGTGCTTGTGGGAATCTCGGTTGCCTCGGGTTCAGACGTTTCAGGCTCTGATGAGTCAGGTGTAGATACATCGGGCTCTGATGTATCGGGCTCTGTGGGAGTTTCCTCTTCGTAAACACTAAACTCTACGTTATAATAAGGTTCTCCCGCATTATTTATTCTGTCACTGGGATCGGTAGTATAGAACACACAAGTTTGTGCGGGTACAGTAATAGATACTGTCTGAGCACCTTCATTGCCGTCATTGAAGATAATCTTGGCAACAGAGGAATCTGTGATTGTTACCTTGTAAAGTCCATGGCCGTATTCGGTCTCACCTACACGCTCTGCCTTGTTTCCGGGCCAACGCATGGGAATATATCCGTCACCCCACATATAATAGTGAACGTCTGTCCAATCGAGTTCTGTGGTGAAATAAACTACTCGCTCTTTATCTGTATCGCCGGGATCTGTGGGCTCGGGGGGATTTTCGTAATACTCTGTTATCCACTCGGCTCTTGCCTTAACCCAGTCTTTGAGGTACTGAAGTTCGCCCTCTACGTCCTCGTCATAAACGTCGACAAGGCTTTTGTTTTTATCCTGACATAACCACATGAAGTCCCACATTACGTAGTTGAAACTTGTGGTTCTTTCAATGGCTGCTGCGTAGTCGTCTATGCTCTTGATTCTGTCGTCATCGTCAGGCTCTGCATTACCAAGCAAAACATCAATCTTAGGCACAAAGTCCTCGTTCCACAAACGGCCGCAAATATCCTCAAAGGTCTCGCCCTGAGAGGTAGTTCCTCTCACATAAAATGCCTGAGCAAGAGGATTGTGGGTTCTGTTGTATGTTGCGGTACGGGTGGTCCAGCCTGTATGATCAGATGTAGAAGTTGAACAACCGTCTCTGCGTACATCAACAGCACCAAGACAGGAGTCGCAGTCCCAGATGGGAGCAGCATAGAACTTGCCTTCTTCTGCATTATAGGTGAAGAATGTGCTTGTGTATCCGCCGTCACAGTTTTTGCCGAAATCCTGCAACAAATACTGCTGAGCAAGGCTCTCGATATCAATTATCGCCTCAATATCCGCCAGAGTTCCCTTATACAGTGCATCCTCGAGTTTCTGATAGGTATCTTTGATATAGTCATATCTTACCTGCCAATCGGCACTATTTGCATCGAAATCTTCCAGGTCAGGAGTTTTGAGTACCACGTGATAGCCTCTGTCCGATTTAAAGTAGGTGTCATTTGCGTAGTTCCATACGTCAACCTCTACAAGGAAGTTGAAGTCTGTTTCCACGTCCTCGCTGTTATCTTTAAGGGATACAACGTGGCTCTTTCCGAGTTCTATTTTCTGACAGGCTATATAGGAACCACGATATACACCGTTTACAAAGAAGTCAATGAAACTCTGCTCAGATGCATAGGGGTTACCGATATCATTTGCTAGGTCATACATTATGCTGTTACGCAGAAGTGTAGAATCTTTTGCGTTGGAAACAAGAGAGAACTTCTTGGCAGTAGTGTCACCTATAGTAACCTTATCGTCGAAGTTGATGTTAAAAGGTTTCTTATCCGTTTCTTTCCAGTTTGTATTGCCTCTGCCCTTAATCTTTTTAAGTACTCCGTCCTCTACGCCGTCAGCATCAGCAATAGCATAGTCGGCACCGTTTACATAGTTTTCCTTATTCTGGATAAGGAATTTCCACAGATCAGTCTCCTGTGTAACGCCCTCGCAGTCAACATATGAATCTGTGATATCGTTAACATATAGCGAAGCCTCGGCATCACTCTTATATACTGCTAAAGTATAACTTCTTGTTTCGCCTACGGTAACGTCGATATGCTCGCCCTCAACATACTCTATGAATGCGCTGGTGTGACTTGGTACAGAAGCGTCACCGATTACTGCATCTTCGTTGTAGCCGTTGTAAATTTCTACCCTGTTATCATCGGCAATAGCGGGCAGGAAAAAGTATCTTACACCTTCTTCGGCATTAAAGCCGGTGTAATCTTTCATCCATTTCTGCCAAGCCTGTGTACTGCTTCCGCCTAAGGTAGCGTGAGCGTAGAGTGCCTCCCAGCTATCTTTTGCAAAACTGGGATAAGCCGCAGGATCGGGGGTCAGTTCCTCCTCGACTGCAGATACAGTAAAAGGTATGGCTGTAATCAGCATACACATTACCATCATCAAAGCCAAAAACTTTTTCATTGTGATTCACTCCTGTTTTCAAAGTATATATTTGTTGCATCTGTGTTGTCCTTTAATTTAGAATAACACTCGTGCTTTGTTACTGTGTTAAGGAAAATAAAAATAATCATTGACAAGTTGTATACCGTTCGGTATAATGCTCTACAAAGAGGTGATTGTGTGAGTGAAGTAAAAGATAACAAACAGACTCTTATAAAATCTGCCTTGTCGCTTTTTGCACACAAGGGGTTCGACGGGGTTTCCACAATGGAAATCGTCGAGGCTGCGAACGTAACAAAACCAACCATGTACTACTACTTCGGCTCTAAAGAAGGTCTTCTGCAGGAGATCCTCTCTACCTTCTACGGAAACCTTATCGAGGGACTGTCAAAGGCGGTCAGCCTGCCCGAGGATATCCCCCTTACGTTCTTCAGGTTATCCAAAGTATATTTTGATACCGCTGTTAAGTATTCAGATTTCTTCTTGCTCAGGGCAGGGCTTAACCTCCGCTACGGAGAGGACACAGCCTACTTATGCGCAAAGAAATATCTGGAGCATGAAACTTCGATTATATATAACTTTTTCTCAGCAGCGACAAATCACGCCGGTAATCTGAAAGGAAAAGAAGACTTATGTACCATAAGTTTCATAGGAACTATCAATGCCACAATCAGTTCCTATCTGCAAACAGGTAACGAGGATCTGATTTCTGACGAGACAATTTACCGTCTTCGCCAGCAGTTTCTGTACGGTATTTACTCGTAACAGTATATACCGATTAGTATATAAATGGAGGAAATATGAGAAATTTTATTCCTAATGACTGCATATTTTATCAGATTTATCCCTTAGGATTCTGCGATGCTCCAAAGAAAAATACGGGTGAGCCCACAGTAAACCGAATAGATAAAATTCGCAGATGGATTCCGCATATGAAAAATCTCGGCGTGAACGCTCTGTACCTCGGCCCTGTTTTTGAGTCGGGGTTTCACGGATACGACACTCACGATTTTCGTATGGTGGACTCTCGTCTGGGTACGAATGAAGATTTCATTAGTGTTTGTAATGCTCTGAGCGAAGCAGGAATAAGCCTTATCCTTGACGGAGTATTCAATCACGTGGGCAGGGGCTTCTTTGCTTTTCAGGATATTCTGAAAAACAGAGAGAACTCTCTCTACCGCGACTGGATATCGGGGCTGAGATTCGACTGTAACAATTCCTATAATGACGGACTGCACTATGACTCATGGGCAGGTCACGAAATGCTTGTTAAACTCAACCTGAAAAACCCACAAGTAAAAAAGTATCTGTTTGACTCGGTTGAGATGTGGATTGAAAAGTTCGGTGTCAAAGGACTCCGTCTTGACGCGGCAGACTGTATCGACCACGATTTCTTCAGAGAACTTCGTCAGATTACCAAATCTAGAAATCCCGACTTCTGGCTTATGGGTGAGATCACCAATTCAAGCGACTATCGGGTATGGATGAACAGCGAGATGCTCGACTCCGTTACAAATTATGAATGTTATAAGAGTTTTTACTCCAGCGTAAACTCGAAAAATATGTTTGAGTTTGCCCACACAATGGGCAGACAATTCGGGAATTACGGAATTTATAAAGACAGCGTTCTTTACAACTTCCTTGACAATCACGACGTAAACCGAATCTCGAGTATGCTGTGTTCAAGAGAAAATCTTCAAAACCTGTATGCACTTATGTATACTATGCCGGGTATTCCCAGTATTTACTACGGAAGCGAATGGGGTATTGAGGGTAAAAAGGAAAAAGGTTCTGACAACCCTCTGCGCCCTGCTGTTGACGTGGATAATCCATCCGTTACAGACCGAGTATTGATGGAACACTTGTCAAGCCTTGCGAAATTGCGTATTGAATCAAACGCTCTCAGACACGGTACCTACGAGCAAATATATCTTCAAAGCGAGCAGTTCGGCTTTGCCAGAATAAGCGACACAGAGATAAAACTCATCTTTGTAAATATATCCGCACACAGCGAAACCGTTACCGCCGATTTCAGGGGCAGTCGTATGGAAGTAACGCTCGCTCCCTATTCTTCTCAGATTCTCGATTATAAGCCGTAACCGTGCTTTGTATTTATATCATATACCAATTTAATTGTACCATAGGAACTGTGGGCTTTTCTACTGATTATTTATACAGAAGTTAGTATCACTTTTTGGTTATATTACTTAAAGCACTACGGGGGTAAGTAACAATCTGCCCCTCAAAAGGAGAATTGTTTATGAAACGCTCTAATAAGAAAAACCGAATATGGCTGTATCTTCTCGGCGCAATTGTTTTAATCGGTGTTGTTTTTTCGTTTCTTGCTATTTATTATAACAACGCTCTCGTCCTCTCTGAGTACGAGATAAAGAACTCATCGGTTCCCGAGAGTTTCTGCGGATTTAAGGTAGCGCAGGTTTCTGACCTGCATAACTCAAGTCACGGCAAGGATAACGAAAAACTCCTGAGCATCCTCAAAAAAGCCGAGCCCGACATTATCGTTTTAACGGGAGATATTATAGACAGTTACCACACAGAGGTCGAGGTGTCGGTAGCATTTGTGAAAGAGGCTATAAAGATAGCACCCTGTTACTACGTTACGGGAAATCACGAATCACGAGTACCCGAGGATGCCGATTATTTGTTCAGAGAAATGATAGAATCAGGTGTATATATGCTCAATAACACGTGCATAGAAATTCCCTCACCCACCGAAAACGGCGAAGGCATTTTGCTCATAGGAATAGATGACCCGACGTTTTTCCCCGAGGCTACTTATCTCGGAAGTGACGTGACTGTAGATTCAAAGCTCGAGGAAATTCTGCCGAAAAAACACGAGGAGAAATTCACCTTGCTTCTTTCTCACCGACCTGAACTTTTTGAGGTGTATGTTGAGAACAACGTCGACCTTACCCTGTCGGGACACGCTCACGGAGGACAGTTCAGACTTCCCTTTGTCGGCGGACTGTACGCTCCTCATCAGGGAGTTTTTCCAAAGTACGACAGCGGGCTGTATCAAGAAGACGGATGCAGTATGCTGGTAAGCCGCGGAATCGGCAACTCTATTTTCCCTTTCAGACTTTTTAACAAACCCGAGGTCATCCTCGTAGAACTTACAAACTGATATTAATAATTAATAAAAAGGAAGGCGGACACAGATAAACTGTGTCCGCCTCCCTTTTATGAGGGGAACCAAATATTTGGTTTGGAGAAAACTATATTAAGTCACCATCAAAGCCCTGCTATGAACTTCTGGATTGCGGTAACGTCCTTTACGTTTACCTCTGAGTCCATATTCATATCGGACACTCGTTCACTAATACTGTCTGTATCAGTAAAACCTCCTACATATTCATCATCAGAAAAGTTTTCAAGTCCTGCAAGACATTTCTGCAGGAAGGTTGCATCCCTGATATCAATCTTGCGGTTATGGTCGCTGTCGCCTCTTATTTGTCCAAGTCCGTAAACCTCGAACACATCTTCTATGCCTTCTATATCCATATCCCACGCCTCATGAAGGGTATACACCTTCATATCTTCGGTGGTGATAATATGGTAGCCTAAATAATACGGATAATAAATATTATATTCCTGCAGAAGATATCTGTCGCCGAAAACTCCTGCAGAATAGGCGGGTGATACCATGGGTTCTATTGCAAAGACAAGAACATAATCGGGAGTTGCTTCGTCGACGGTTGCTTCGTCAGATGTTGTGACGAAATGCTCATATTTGCAGTTAAAATAGTAGTCTGGCAAATCTCCCCATCCTCCACCTATATACTCATCCTCTGTGGAGTCACCATAATAATATTCCATAAAAACAAGTTCATAGGGTTCAAGAGTCTGTTTTGAATCAGGCAATATCGGATCACAATAAGTATCTTTATACAGTCTGAGCGCATCACTTTCGGAGGTATCTGTAAACAACAGCCAACAGTCCTCCTCATTTCTGATTGCATCTAAGGTTTCTGCATCCGAGCGAACTAAAATATAAGGGGCTGTGTCAGAGTTCATAAGGAGTTCGTCATTTGTAGAGTCGAAATACTCCTCAAAAAACGCTTCTCCCTCAGAAAGCAAAGTCTGACGCTTTTCTTCTATGTAGGCATTGTATTCAGATACAAGTTCGTTCTGAAAATCTATGGTGTATTCGTCTACATCGTCGAGATATCCCGAATGTTTTGCCCAGAAATAAAACTTATGTGCCTTTATGTCTTGTGAGGAGGTATATCCTATCATGCCGTATACATACTCGTCTGTGTCTGTACTTTGAGCAGATACAATACCGTAACTCGGTAAGGCGATCACCAGCACACATAAAACCAATACAACGGATAATATTTTCTTCATAACAAAACCTCCTTCATTGATGTTTTATTCTACAGTTACATAGGGATAAATGCTTATACCCTCGGATATCTCCTGCTTACTTTCAGTAAAATAACATTCAGGATAATCTATGGACATTTCCTGCACTTCAAAAGCAAACTCCATTCTGCCTTTATCTGTAACTACAAACTCCAGTTGGAGCAGTATCGTACGCTCTCTGAAGTCATATTTTGGAGAAACAGAACTTCCGAGCAGCATAACACGATAAGGGTCACCCTGAATCTGATGTTTTGCATAGTAATAATTCACGCTACTTCCATTAAGATTCGGAGCATTAATTTCTCCTGCTTCTAAAGACCTCTCCCAATTGTCCTTGGCAGTAGTTCTGTCCACCACCGTAAGTTTGTCGGGATCATAGTACAGTATCGCCTGTATGTTCTCAAAGCGTTTTTCAGCCTTGAGTTCAACTGTATATACTATTGTATCTCCCACATTGGCACTGTAGGTTCTTCTGCCGCATTTAATCACCAAATCTCCGTCTGTTGACTCTGCAGGATAGGTAAAATCTCCATCCTCTTCGGCAGGAGTATAGTCCAGCACCGGCACATACCTCTGGGACTGGGACTTGGGAGTTACAGTCAGGTGTAAATCTATTTCTACACCGTTTGTTATTTTCTGAATAGAGTTCTTAAAGTAATATTCGTCACTGTCACAGATACCCAAAGTCATCATTATTGGATTGATATATACTTCTCCGCCCTGCCTTACAACAGTATCAAATGTAAGGAGAACCTTTTTCTCTGTAAAGTCAAAGCCACGCTCAAAATTATCGGCTTTTATCCAGAATGGAGAATATGAATGATTACTTATAGTTACATCGTCAAAAGGTATATTCGGAACCCAGACCTCTTTGGCTCCTCTGAAGGTATATCCGTAAGAAGTAAGGTCTACAATACTTAATTTATCATTGTTAAATGGAACTGTAAGTTCTATTTCGTCAACTTTTTTCTTAGCGTAAAGTTCTACTGTTACCGAAACGGTATCTCCCACTTGCGCAGTATAAACATCTCCGCCTGCGTAAATTGTCAGAGGCCCTGTGTTTGGTTCGGTTTCCTCTATAGATGGCGGTTCACAAGGCTCTGTCGCAACAGGGTCTGTTTCCTCGCTTCCAGTTGGTGCCATATTAGGGATGCTCGGGTCGTAGGGTGCCTCCTCTGTAGGAGGTGCTTGGGGATATGCGGCAGGCGGCTCTGTAGAATCACCTACATTATCCGGCTGTGCTCCCTCTGTTGAACTCTGAGGCGAGTCCATTATGGGGCCTTGTGTAGGAGAATGGCTGTCTGAACTGTCTTCTGCGGGTGGTTCTGTGGGGTCGTAAGGCAGAGGGACATTCTCTGTTGCATCTGTCGGCAGAACACTCTCTGTACCTGAAGGTGCTTCGGTGTTTTCGGTAATAAGTGTATTATGTGTCATTTCTTCTGTGTGGGAAGTTGTGGGGGGAGTAGGCACTACTACAGGGATTTCGGGCATATCGCCACGGAATATGAATCCAAGTCCTGCCAAAACGACCAAAAGAAACGCCGCTGAGGGTAGTCCAATTTTTACGAGCATTGCTTTCTTCTTTTTCTGCATAGCAAAGTACTCATCCCGTCTGCGAAAGACAGAACTTGCCATTTCATTATAGTCTTTCATACACGAATCCCTCCTTTTCCAGTTTTTCTCTGAGACAAACTCTTGCTCTGTAAAGCATAGTCTCTATACTATGTACAGACTTGTGCATTATCTGTGCGACATCTTTATTGGGGAGTTCCTCAAAATATGTCAGCCACAGCACCTGCTTGTACTGAGGCGGCAGAGTATCCATTGCTTTGTGAAGTTCTATTTTTTCTTCTTCCTTAATGTAAGCTTGTTCCAATAATTCACCGCTACACTGAATCTCCAAAAGTTCCTCGGTACTTATCTCCATACCCTTGGGATTTTTGCGCAGGAAATCATAGGCTATATTCCTTGCAATCGAATAAAGCCAGGTTTTGAAAGTTGATTTCCCCGAAAACCGAGGTTTTTTGGTTACAAGTTTGACAAAAGCATCCTCCGTCAGGTCTTCCGCTGTAATCGGATTCCCTGTTATTCCCCATAAATAAAGAGTTAGTCCGTCTTTGTAGTCTTTGATTATATCAACAAAGGCGTTGTCATCCCCATCAAGGAAACGGCGATAGCACACAGCACCGTTATCCATTGTTTTTTCTCCTTTCCTTGTCAGCAACTTCTGACAAAGTTTCCCTTTTCACCTATTAGACGGTAATTCCAAAGAAACCTCACAGTAAATCACCCAAAATTTACCGATAAACAAAAATCTCCCCGCAAAACCAGGGAGATTTCTGAAATTATCTGTGTATGAAGCCGATTTTCTTCATTGCTTTGTCTAAAGTACGCTGTGCCATACGGTCGGCAACTGCTGTCGCTGCGCGATAACTTTCCTCGAGGTAAGCTTTGTCGGCAATAAGTCTCTCGTATTTCTCTCGGATAGGTCTGAGTTCCTCTACTACTGCTTCGCCCACTGCTGCTTTGAAATCTCCGTAACCTTTACCGTCAAAGTCTGCAGAAATCTGCTCTGCACTGAGGCCTGTAATAGCAGAAAAAATACCGATAAGGTTATTGACACCGTCTTTGCCTTCGCCGATACAAACCTTTGCTTCGCTGTCTGTTACGGCACGTTTGAATTTTCTCATAATGGTTTCCGGTGTATCAAGCAAAGATACACAAGCGTTTACGTTCTCGTCGGACTTGCTCATTTTTCTTGTGGGATCCTGCAAGGACATAACCCTTGCGCCATTTGTGGGAATGAAGCCCTCGGGAACTGTGAAAACGTTTGAATATCTGAAGTTAAATCTTTCTGCTATATCGCGGGCAAGTTCCAGATGCTGTTTCTGGTCTGCACCTACGGGAACGAGGTCTGCCTGATAAAGAAGAATATCCGCTGCCATCAATGCAGGATATGTAAAGAGACCTGCGTTTATATTGTCAGCGTGTTTTGCAGATTTATCCTTGAACTGAGTCATTCGGGAAAGTTCGCCGAACTGAGTGTAACAGTTGAGAATCCATGCCATCTGTGCATGGGCAGGAACATGGCTCTGAATGAAGAAAACGCTCTTCTCGGTATCAACTCCGCAAGCAAGAATAGATGCATAAGCATCCAGCACGTTCTTTCTCATAGCGGCAGGCTCCTGACGTACTGTAATTGTATGCAGGTCTGCAAGAGTATAGATACAGTTCTTGTCATCCTCGTTTTGCATAATTACCCAGTTGCGCAGAGCACCCAGGTAATTGCCCAGAGTAATTGTACCCGAAGGCTGAATAGCACTGTAGACTATTTTCTTTTTCTCCTGATTTACTGTCTGTTCCATAGTATAGTTCTCCTTTTGAAAGGTTTTCTTTTATTAAAGGCTTTTTGCCAGAGTTCCCAGAATCTCTATTCCCTTTTTGAGTTGTTCGTCTGTGGGAGTCGAGAAGTTGATTCTGAAATCGTGGGACACCTGATTTTCGTCTGTGAGGAAGGCGGTGCCGGGGACTACACAAACCTTTGCTTTTACCGCATCCATACAAAACTCGGGCATATTTACATATTCGGGAAGCGTACACCAGATAAAGAGTCCCCCCTCAATCTCGCCGAAGGTTATCTTTTCGCCAAGATTTTCACGGAGCAGATTCATAGTGTACTCTGCCTTTTTAGAGTAAAGGTCACGTAAAAAAGCAAGGTGGCCTTTGAAGTCGTATTTGGTCATAAACTCGTGACACAGTATCTGAGCCCACATATTGGTATGTACGTCGGCACCCTGCTTGCAAACTACCAGTTTCTGAGCAATCTCAGAGGGAGCCACAAACCAGCCTACTCGCATACCGGGAGAAATAACCTTACTGAACGAACCTGCGTATACTACAATTCCGTCCTCGTCCATCGACTTGATTGTAGGCAGAGTCTCTCCGCTGTATCTGAGTTCACCGTAGGGGTTATCTTCAAGAATAAGTACGTTGTATTTCTTTGCGAGTTCATAGAGTTTTTTTCGCTTTTCAAGACTCATTGTGATTCCCGAGGGATTCTGGAAAGTGGGAATTGTATAAATGAACTTTACCTTGTTGTGAGTTTTGAGTGTTTCCTCCAGAGCCTCCATATTCATACCGTCAGAGTCCATCGGTACACCCACAAGTTTTGCACCGTAAGCACGGAACACATTGAGAGAACCGATGAAAGAGGGCGATTCACACACAACCTCGTCGCCGTAGTTTACAAGGGCTTTGGTCATCAGATCCATTACCTGCTGTGCACCTGAGGTAACAATTAACTCATCAAAATCTCTGCCGATACCGTAATCGTTTTTCATATATTCTTTGAGAGATCCTCTCAAAGGAGTATAACCTTCTGTAACTCCGTACTGCAAAGCCAACACGGAGTTTTCTCTCATAAGTCTCTCGGAAATTTCCTTTAACGCCTCGGCGGGAAAAGCCTCGGGTGCAGGGTTACCTGCAGAAAGAGATACCACCGTAGGGTCGGCAGCATACTTGAATATCTCTCTGATAGCAGAGGGTTTGAGTCCTCCGATTCTGTCTGCAAACGTATAATTCATATCTAAGCACTTCCAAATTCAGATGTTATATCAGTTTATTTTAGCACAGTATTTCCGATTGTGCAATAAATTCCTCCCGTTTTCTTTTATTTCGTAACAGCGCTTAAATCTTTTTGCCCTAAAATATTACAATAAAGGGGCAGTTTAATCACAATTCGGTTACTTTTATTGCCTTTGACATCAGTCTGTATTATACTCTATTGTGTATTATTATTTTTGCCATAGAACAAGATTCGGAGGCGATAAACGTGAAAAGAAGAAAAGATGAATACTTTATCGGTATGGTAGACAGTTTTGCTGCCAGTCAAAGATACCGCAAAAACAAAAGAAAACGTAAAGCAAAACTTTTGTTCAGACGAGGACTTATTGTTGCTCTTTGTGTGCTTCTACTCGCAGGACTTTCTGCGCTTACTGTATTTTGTATAGTACCCGCAGTAAAGAACTGGAGTGCATCCATTGGTGCAACCGCTGATGAGTCGGATGTAACTGAGTCCGACACAACTGTTGAGGCTACCATCAGCACCGAACCCGTTACACTAGCCCCCACCGAGGCTCCGACCGAGGCTCCTACTGAGACTCCTACCGAAGCACCTACCGAGGCTCCCGATTCTAATTTGGATCGCTATATTCTGCCCCAGATAGCCGATGACGGTACAGACGGAAAACTTTACTCCACTACTTTGTATCTGTACAAGAATAAGGGCTTCAATCTTTTCGGCAGTACCGATAAGGTTGCCAAAAACTACGCAAAGGCTGTTAACACCATTGCTAAGGGACTCGATAAGGATATCACCATCTACAATATGGTTGTACCTAATCACACCGAGTTCGGACTTCCCACAAGAATTGCCAAGGAAGTAGGCTGTACCTCTCAGGCAGACAATTTGAAAGTCATCAGCGAGAATTTAGGCAGCAGAATTCAGAGCATCAACTGTTACAACGCTCTGTCCGCACACAATGACGAGTATATTTACTACAATACAGACCACCATTGGACAAGTCTTGGCGCTTATTATGCCTATACCGCTTTCTGTGAACAGACCGGTATAGACGCCATCGATATAAGCACTCTCAAGAAAAATTCCATTGACGGATTCACAGGCTCTTTCTATACATTATCTGCAGACAACGGCCTTTACTCCAACGATGATACTGTAATATACTATGACCTGCCTGTAGAAACATCTGCAAAAATGAAGGAGCGTATGACTTCCTCTACCATAAACTGTGACGTTTATTATCCCGCAGCCACATCAGGTTCTCTTACCTACGGTGTGTTCTGTTGGGGTGATACCGCTCAGTTTGTAATTAACACCTCCGCAGATACAGGCAAGAAAATTGCCGTTGTCAAAGATTCCTACGGCAACGCTTTTGCGCCTTTCCTTACTGCTCATTATGACGAAGTACACCTCATTGACTTCAGATACTGGGGTGGTGATCTGAACGATTATCTCAACAAAAACGGTATCGACGAGGTACTTATTCTTAACAACACAATGTCTGCAAACAGCACCTCTCAGGTGACTACCATGACCGACGCTCTGAGCTGAGGCCAAGGAGAAGTACACTAAAGGAGGTAAAGAAATGATTGCAACCGAAGTAACCGCAACTATCTACGGCGTCCTGTCCGACACCCTGTACTCCGGTTCTATAAGCGGAAAAGGTATTCAACGGCATAGCGGATATATCATATCAAAAAAGCCTGTAAGCGAAAGCATGGTGGGTATCGTCACCGCAGTTGCTACTATGAGTGACGGCACCGAGCGACCTATCGTTGCTCCTAAAAACGAAATTATGTATGAGCCTGAAATCAGAGAGATACTCAAGGCTTTGAGACAGATCGAAGCAGTAAAACTTAACTGTCTGTATGAAAAATCTTGTGGAGCGGTAATTCTCTACAAAAACCCCGCCGACGGCGAATTCAGTATTTTGCTTGTAAAAAATCACAACGGCAGATTCTTCAGTTTTCCCAAAGGCCACGTGGAACTTCGCGAAAACGAAAAAGAAACCGCCATTCGCGAGATTAAAGAGGAAACCGACCTTGACGTGGATATTCTCGATGGTTTCAGAGAAATCAGCGACTACTGTCCTTTCGGCAAAATCCGAAAGAGGGTTGTGTTCTTCCTCGCAGTAGCAAAGACCGACAAAATCAAGATCCAGGAAAGCGAAATTGACAGCTACACCTGGGTACCGCTTAAAGAAGCAGAAACCGTCTGCTCCTATGATAACGACAGACGTGTAATTGAAAAAGTCCGCAAGTATCTTGCTGACAACAACATATAACATAGTTTTAAGTATAAAAAAAGCACCCTTTCGAGGAGGGTGCTTTTTATTTTGCATATTTTATCTCAGATAAGCAAGATTTGTGTCGGTACAGAAGTTGTTCATACCGTAAAGAAAAAGTATCTCGTCGATACCTTCTGATGCGATAAGTTCTGACACCGGCAGTTTATAGTAGCGCAAATCTACCATATAAACTTTGCTGTAATTCTCAGCAAAGAAGGGTGCCGCACTATGAGCAAAACTGTCTTTGATAAGCAAGAGTGTATCGTCGGACTTTGCCTTTTTATTCTCGATAGTTACGAGTGCGTGGTTGCCGTCGAGAAATACGGGATACATATCGTCCTCCTCAAGATGAGAGAGGAAATACATACTGTCGTATTCCTTGGTGTCCGTACCCTCGGTTATGGTAACTTTTATGCTGTCGGCAAATGCCTTGTTCTCCCAAATCTGCAGAGTATCGGGCTTAGTCAGAAAATATCCGCTGGAGGAATAAGTAGTGCCGTAGAATTTCTCGTGTTGAGATACTTCGAAAGCATCTTTCTGTGTGACCTCCAGGTTGTTTGCTTTGCAGAAAGTCTCGTAAGCCGTATATGCGCCCGCCTGAGTCCAATGGTGGTCGGTTCTGAAATAAACGTCTGTTTCATTTTTGATTAAACCGCCAAAAGAGTCCCTCAGGTCATAAAGCATTATATTGTCGCCCTTATTTGCTGAGATATACTCGTACACTCTTTCGTCGGGATAAGGGCTGTGATTTTTCGGGAGTTTTTCCTCAAGCATATATCCTGCTGAGGGTGCTACCATCAGTCCCGCCTCGTCGTAAGACGCCACAAAACGACTTATGAGTTCGAGATTTTTCTGTGAGCGGTCTGTGTCCGCAGGTTTTGTGATGATGTATCCGTCATCACCATAGTAGTAACCGTTAGAAGCGGTGGAGCCTATGAGCAGATTCCAGTAGGCATTGACTCCGACAAAGAAACTTCTCAAAGGAAAGTGGTCGGCAATATAGCCTTGCTTTTCTTCACTGCCCTCAAGCGTCTCTGTCAATTCTCCCGAAAAGAGATTTTCAAGAGAAAATACGGGTGCTTTGGCAAGATACCGCTTTTCCTGAGAACTGTAGTCTGACTTTGGGAATATGAAAAACAGACTTGTCAGTACTATGGTAAATGCTAAAAACAAAGCAACAAGAGTAATCTGTGATTTCTTATCTTTCAAAAGGCTCACCTCCGTTTCTATGAACATAGCCTTAAAGGTAAATGTTAAAATCTGAAGTAGATAAAGGGGTTATAACTATCGCTTACAAGAGATGCCGTACAAAGCACCATAATCAAAAGTGCACCCGCAAAGAGAAGCACCGAATAAGATTTCTTTGTGTAGAGTTTGCGGTGAACTGTACGAAGTATGGGTGTACTCAGCACAGCACCTGCTATGGTGACAGGCAGGTAACTCAAAATAATCTCTGCTGACTGAGAGGAGAATGCTCCGTCATAAGCAGTAAACAGTCCGCAGACAAAATTCCAAAGCTGTGTTACGTCCTCGAAATTAAATATCGCCCAGCCAATCATTATAAAGAAAAGTGCATATATATGGCTGAAAACTGCGGGAATTTTCTTGAGTACCTTGGAGAGGAAAAGTTTTTCTATTACGAGAAGTACGAAGAAATATAGTCCCCATAAAAGGAAGTTGTAAGCAGCACCGTGCCACAAACCTGTCATCGCCCAAACTATGAAGAGATTGAGTATCTGTCTGAGAAAGCCCTTGCGGTTTCCGCCAAGAGGGATATACAGATAATCTCTGAACCAGGTGGACAGAGAAATGTGCCATCTTCGCCAGAATTCGGTGATGGACTTGGAGATATATGGGTAATTGAAGTTCTCCATAAACTCAAAACCGATCATTCTGCCAAGGCCTCGAGCCATATCGCTATAACCCGAGAAGTCAAAGTAAATCTGAAGCGTCAAGGCGCAGAGTCCTGCCCAGCGAGCGACTACACCCTGTGCGGCGGCTCCGCCGAGATTTTGCCACATAGCGGCAAACTGATTGGCAAGGAGTATCTTCTTTCCAAGACCTGCTACAAACAGTATCACACCGCTTGTAAACTGAGAGAGATTTTCTTTACGAACAATCAGTTGATCCTCAACGTCCTTGTATCTGACGATAGGTCCTGCGATAAGCTGAGGAAAGAGTGTAACATAGGTACCGAGGATAAGAGGATTTTTCTGTACTTTGGTGTCGGTTTTATATACGTCGATAGTATAGGACATAGCCTGGAACGTATAGAAACTGATTCCTATAGGCAGTGCCGGTGCTTCGAAGGATATATTCACAAAGGGGATGAGATTTATTGTGTTGATTATCATACCCGAGTACTTGAAGAACACTAAAAGTCCCAAGTTGACAATCACCGAGAGGACAAGCCACATTTTCCTTTTTTGCTTATTTTCACCGGCTTTTTCTATTAGCATACCTGCCACATAATTGACAAGTATAGTGAAGAGCATAAGCAGTATATATACGGGCTCTCCCCAACCGTAAAAGGCAAGGCTCACTATAAACAGTGTTATGTTACGCGCTTTTTTCGGTACTGCGTAGTAAAGCAGCAACACCGCAGGCAAATAGAAAAACCAGAACGTCAGACTGGAAAATACCAAATTCTCTCCTCCTTTCCAAAGTCAACCGCATATCTGAAAATGCGACCGACATCTCAAAATAATCGTTAAATACCCTATAATAATATATTATAGTAAAAAAATAGTCAATTTACAGAATTTTCATTATTTGTTCTTTTTGCAAAAACTCTGCATCACACACTCTGAACATCTCGGCGTGGGAGCCTTGCATACCGCTCTGCCGTGAAGAACAAGTCTATGGCAAAAGTCGTTGGACTCATCGGGCGGTAACAACTCTCTGAGTATCTTTTCAATCTTAGTGGCATCCTTTTCTGTATGGAGCCCCAGACGTCTTGTGATACGGATACAATGGGTATCCACCACCACAGCAGGCTTATGATAAATATCGCCGACAATCAGATTAGCGGTTTTTCTTCCCACTCCCTGCAAGGTAATAAGTTCCTCTATAGTATCAGGCACTTTCCCGCCAAAGTCCTCAATTATTGATTTTGAGATAGCAATCAGGTCCTGTGACTTTGTGCGATAAAAACCGCAACTATGTATAAGTTTCGCTATATGCTCCACATCTGCCTGTGCCATGCTCTGTGCATCGGGATAATATCTAAAAAGTTCGGGAGTCACAAGATTAACTCTGGCATCCGTACATTGAGCGGCAAGTCTTGTTGCCACTAAAAGCTCGAACGGATCGGTATATTCCAAAGAACAGATAGCCTCGGGGTATTCTTTTTTAAGTGCCTCTACAGCGAGTGTCGCAATTTCTTTTTTTCTCATTTTTACACCTCTTGAGTGCCTGTTTGTTATCTTGATTATCACAAATTATCCACAATAAAGAAAAATCTGTGTATAATTCTTGCAGTTTAGGATAATAAAAGACTTTTTCTTCCTGATTGACTGTGATATAATTTATACATATTACAACAACTCAAAAAACGGAGAAGTATTATGTTTAAGAATTATATTTTTGATCTGTACGGAACACTTATAGACATCCGCACCGACGAGGATGATCCTGCTCTTTGGGACAAGATGGTTATTCTGTACGGTTACAGAAACGCTAAGTACACTCCCTATGAACTGAGAAGAACATACAAGGAGCTGTGTTCAAAAGAAAAAGAGCGATTAAAGAAGGCACATCCCCAAAGACGACACGTGGATATAAATCTCACCAACGTATTCAATGCCCTCTACTCTCACAAAGGAGTAGAGGTTTCTGACGAAGTTGCCTCATTTACTGCCAACGCCTTTCGCTGTTACTCAACAGAACATATCGGGCTATACAAGGGCGTTATCGAGTTTTTGGAAGCACTTCGAAAAAAAGGCAAGAAACTCTATGTTCTTTCCAACGCTCAACATGATTTTACCGTACCTGAAATCCGTATGCTGGGTATTGAAAAATACTTTGATGATATTATTATCAGCGCTGATGTGGAGTGTCGCAAACCCGATCCTTTTATGTTCGAGATTCTCTTTGAGCGCAATCCTATGGAAAAATCTGAGAGCATTATGATTGGCAACGATTGTGTTTCCGATATCCGTTGTGCTTATGAATTCGGTATTGAGAGTTTGTATATACATCAGGAAATCTCTCCGCCGATTACAGAGAAGATTCAGACCACAAGGATTATTATGGACGGCGATTTTGAAAAAATTATGCCTATGATACTCAAATAACTTAAATAATGTCTTATGATACCGCAGTTTTTACTGCGGTATTTTTTTGTCGAAAAACCGAACTTCGTGCCTTATCATAACACAAAGCCCACATTTTCGCAACAGTAAGGTTTTTCTACCTGAGAAGTTGCTAAATTCTATAAAACCCTCACCACATTCCCTGACGCCCCTTTTATTCTTACTACAACCCTTAAACCTCGCATAAATACTGGCTTCTCTACTGTGAGTAGAGTGGTGATTTTTGCGGTATAATCAATAGAACGAATAAGAGAGTCGGGTAACTGACAGTATGTTGACTTAAATGCAGTCGAAAGGATATAATATGCACGTAAAATGCGACATTAGGTGTCCGAATGCAAAACGGGTATTAAATGCATACTATGCATAATGCTATACATAATGATTTTTTTCTAGCCCTTTTGTATTTTTTCACTGCATTTAAGTCGAACTATTAACCAAAAAGATTATTGGAGGCAAAGACTATGGCTTACGATTACATTCTCAGTTGTTGTTCTTACACAGATCTTTCATCACAGGAGATGAAAGACCTTGACATCAGATACATCTGCACCCCTTACGTTGTAGACGGCAAAATTTACTATGACGATCTTGGTGAGACCACCTCTTATGAGGAGTTTTACAAATCAATGGAACTAGGTGCTGTAACAAGCACATTCCAGTTGAATCAAAATGACTTCGCAGATTACTTCAGAGAGCTTCTGAAAGAAGGTAAGGATATTATCCACGTGAGCCTTTCTTCAGGCCTTTCCGGCGTTTCTAACTCTGCAAGACTTGCTATTGAAACTATGAAAAAAGAATTTCCCGAACGTACTATCTATCTGGTAGACTCTCTTGCTGCTGCAGCAGGACTGGGACTTCTTATGGTGACTGCCGCTGACCTGCGTAAAGAGGGAATGGGTATCGAGGAACTTTACAACTGGTTAGAAACTAATAAACTAAATCTTCATCACTGGTTCTTTACCTCTGACCTCACTTATTTTGTCAGAGGCGGTAGAGTTTCCAAGGCAAGCGGTTTTATCGGCGGTGTGCTTAACATCTGTCCCCTTCTCAACGTAAGCAACGAGGGTAAACTTATCCCCAGATCAAAGATAAGAGGTAAGAAAAAGGTTATTACCGAAATCGTAGAACGTATGAAAGAACACGCTAAGGGCGGTCTCGAGTACTCGGGCAAGTGCTTTATGTGTAACTCCGCTTGTGAAGAAGATGCAAGAGCTGTTGCCGATTTGGTAGAGGCTGCATTCCCCAACCTTGACGGCAAGGTTCAGATCTACACCATCGGTACCACTATCGGAAGCCACACAGGTCCCGGTACAGTTGCTCTGTTCTTCTGGGGCGACAAGAGAGTTGACTGATTATAATAATCGTTTCGAAATACTCCTAAAAAAGGTCGGCGTAAAATTACGTCGACCTTTTATTTTTATACTTTATAAGAAAACACCCCGAGGATATATATCTTCGGGGTGTATACTTTTAAGTTTTAATTAAAGCAGAGCGTCGATAGCAGCCTGAATAAGTTGCAGTTTCTCTCGCTCTCTTGCTGCCTGTCCTTTGATTTTCTCAACAACAGCCTCGGGAGCCTTGGCCATAAAGCCTGCGTTATTCAGTTTGCCTTCGTCCTGCTGCAGAAGTTTCTCAACCTGAGCATACTCCTTGCGAAGACGTGCAAGTTCGGCTTCTTTATCCACGAGTTCGTTCATGGGGATATAGATTTTTGCGTCTGAGATAACTATTGTTACCACACCCTCAAGTTCAAACTCCTCTGCGATCTCAACCTCTGTTGCGGATGCAAGGGATACAATGAACTTAGCGCCCTGAGAATAGGTGTCCTGATTCTTGGTGGCGATGTAAACCTTTGCCTTCTTTGAGGGAGGAACGTTCATCTCATTACGGCGGGTACGTATGGCGGTAATAGCCTCCATAATCTTCTCGGTAGTCTGTGCCTCGGCAGGGAAATGGAGTGAGTCATCGTACTCGGGGTACTTCTGGAGCATAACGGTCTCACCCTCGGTCTCGTGGGGGAGTGTCTGCCAGATTTCCTCGGTAATAAAGGGCATAAAGGGATGGAGAAGTCTGAGTGTTCTCTCAAGTACCCAGGTGAGTACTCTACGTGCATTATCTGCGGTTTCTCCCTCTTCGCGGAGTCTGGACTTTGTAAGTTCAATGTACCAGTCACAGTAGCAGTCCCAGATAAAGTCATAGAGTTTCTGTACTGCAATTCCGAGTTCAAACTTATCGAGATTATCTGCTACCTCTTTTGCTACAGTATTGACTGCGCTGATAATCCACTTATCCTCTGTGGTAAGTGTTTCGGGCAAGGTGCAGGGTACGTCGTGGTCGTCTATGTTCATATGAACGAAACGACTGGCGTTGTAAAGTTTATTTGCGAAATTACGACAGGACTCAACTCTCTTGTCGGAGAATCTCATATCATTTCCGGGTGAGTTACCTGTTGCAAGAAAGAAGCGGAGTGCATCGGCACCGTACTGCTCTATAAGAAGCAGAGGATCAACGCCGTTGCCGAGAGATTTACTCATCTTTCTGCCCTGCTCATCACGAATGATACCGTGAATGAATACTGTATCGAAGGGCTGTTTGCCCATATTCTCCATACCGCTGAATATCATTCTGGAAACCCAGAAGAAGATAATATCGTAGCCTGTTACCAGAGTGCTTGTGGGATAGAAGAAATCGAGATCCTCGGTATTATTGGGCCAACCGAGTGTCGAGAACGGCCAGAGTGCGGAACTGAACCAGGTGTCGAGGGTATCCTCGTCCTGATGAATATGTGTACCGCCACACTTGGGACAGGTAGTAACCGCTTCCTTGGAAACAGTCATCTCGCCACAGTCAGCACAGTAATACGCGGGTATTCTGTGTCCCCACCAAAGCTGACGGGAAATACACCAGTCGCGGATATTCTCCATCCAATGGAAGAAAATCTTATCGAAACGCTCGGGAACAAATTTAGTTTTGCCCGAACGAACACAGTCAATTGCAGGCTCAGCCAGAGGCTTCATCTTAACGAACCACTGCATAGAAACTCTGGGCTCAACAGTAGTACCGCAACGATAACAGGTACCTACATTGTGGGTATGAGGCTCAATCTTTACAAGGAAACCGCCCTCTTCGAGGTCTTTAACGATAGCCTTACGGCACTCGTAACGGTCCATACCCTTGTACTTCTCACCTGCTGCCTCGTTCATATGGGCTGTATCATCCATTACGTTAATAATGGGCAGGTTGTGTCTGAGTCCTACCTCGAAGTCGTTGGGATCGTGGGCAGGGGTAATCTTAACAACACCTGTACCGAACTCCATATCAACGTAACTGTCGGCAACAACGGGGATCTCTCTGCCGACAATGGGGAGAGTTACGGTTTTGCCAACAAATGCCTTATATCTCTCGTCATCGGGATTAACTGCGATAGCAGTATCACCGAGCAATGTTTCGGGACGTGTTGTAGCAAGTTCAACATAACCTGAGCCGTCGGTGAGAGGATAGCGCAGATGCCAGAAAAAGCCGTCCTGCTCCTCAAACTCAACCTCTGCATCAGAGATAGATGTACGGCAATGGGGACACCAGTTGATAATACGCTCGCCACGATAGATAAGGCCTTTTTCGTACAGGCGTACGAAAACTTCCTTAACTGCATCGGAGCAACCTTCGTCCATAGTGAAACGCTCTCTTGACCAGTCGCAACTGGAACCTAACTTTTTGAGCTGTTCACAGATTCTGCCACCGTACTCGCGTTTCCAATCCCAGGCACGCTCAAGGAAAGCCTCTCTGCCGATTTCTTCCTTGGTGATGCCCTCTTTCTTCATCGCCTCAACAATCTTTGCCTCGGTAGCAATAGACGCGTGGTCTGTACCGGGGAGCCACAATGCAGCATAGCCCTGCATTCTGCGATAACGGATAAGGATGTCCTGCAGAGTATTGTCCAGAGCGTGGCCTATGTGAAGCTGACCTGTGATATTGGGCGGCGGCATAACGATAGTGTAGGGCTTCTTGCTTCTGTCTACCTCAGCACGGAAGTATCCACCCTTCATCCAAAAATCATATATCTTATCCTCAACCTCTTGGGGGTTATAGGATTTTGCTAATTCCTTTGCCATAATAAATCCTCCTGTCACAAAGGGAATATACATTGTTATTATCGCATTTATAGTCATTTTTGTCAACGGATATCACAGAAAAAACCGACTGCTTAGGATAAAACAGTCGGTTAATATTTTCTCTATAAACTATGCCTTTACATCAGGCAACAGAAACTATATCCTTGCCCTCAGAGAGTAAAAGTAAATTCTCGCCCAAAGCGGTAACGTAGGACTTATATACATAGCCCACGCTCTCGCCGTTTACCAAGGCGATTACCTTTTGTGTATCGGTTGAGTGAAACTCAACTGTATCCGAGGCTCTGTCGGTGTTGTAATTGTAGGTAACTGTCAGTAAAGCGGATGCTGTATCCTCTGAACCTGCTGCACCGCCAATCTCCATAAATGCCATATCCTGATACAGTACGTAGAACATATCGGGGTCTACCGTTTCACCGGACAGATGTACTCTCGGCTCGGTTTCTGTTGAGGTGCTTCCATCCTCTTTAGTAGTTGTTACCTCTTCGCTTGAAAGGTCAAATGTATAACTCTCTCCACCATAGGTGAACGTTACCGATTCAAGGGCATCATATGTGGGATAAAGCACGTATTCGCTCTGAAGTTTCTCAAAAGATGTGGTAGCCCAGGCAACGCTTGAGGCCTTAATGCTATAAATCAACTTGCCGTCTTCTTCCATCATATACACGCAACCTGAATCGTCCTGCTCTGAGGCTTTGAGCGAAACGGTGAGTGTTTTGTCCTCGCTTGAAACTTCGTTTCCGTTAGAATCGTACTTTTTGTCTGTATATGAATAGGTAGTGTTAACTGTAGCATAGGGGCTTTCAAGTCCGTACTCGGCTACTTGTTCTGAGGTAGGGTTAACACACACAACCGACTCCGCTACCAATGCTTTAATAGAGCCGATAATATTTGAACCCTCTGTAGTATTGACCGCCTTGTTGCCGTGAGAGGACATAAGGTAATAAGCGCTCAGACTCTTGTCTGTGTTTGCTACTAAAACAACCTCTTCCTCAAGATGAGTACCGCCCAAGGTAATCTTGTCAAAACTGTCGTCGGCAACAGAGGTAAATTCGCTGTTGATGGACGTGTTGAACAGGTCGGTTATGTTATAGAGCATAGGCTCAATGTCAGTAGTTAATACAACGTATACTGTGTCTGAGTCGCCGAACTGGATATAACTGTAACCGCCACCTGCGGCATCGTCACCAAGACGAACTTTCGAATGAGTTCCGTCTGTATAATAAACGGTTGCTTCACTGCGGGGGTTATCGAATCCGTAATCTGAAGCACCCTCACCCAAGTCTGCCACCTTGGTAAACTCTATATTACACAGAGCGCTTGCAAGCAGTGACGGGTTAGTCGCCGCCAGGTCGTAATCTTCGAAGCCCTCGAGAGTATATATTGTCGCCTCTGTAGTGCCGTCTTCATTTACGGG
This sequence comes from Ruminococcus sp., assembly GCA_045603105.1. Classification (GTDB taxonomy): domain Bacteria; phylum Bacillota; class Clostridia; order Oscillospirales; family Acutalibacteraceae; genus Ruminococcoides. The sequence goes on along the minus strand of JAZULM010000015.1, from coordinate 36,254 downwards.
AGTTGTCAGAAGGAAGGTGTAGTTTCCGCCTTCACTGCTTACAGAAATCTTCTCTATCTGAGAGGGGGTGTATTCAATCAAAGTTCCGAAAGAGTTGTTCTCAATCTCGCCTTTATCGTTTGTATTGATTTTTGCGGTATGCAGGCCGTCGTCGTTAACCGAAGTGGACATATCAACGCCGTAGTCGATGTCACCTGTGTTGTCTGAGCCAAAGCTTCCCCAAGGAACGAGTACAACCACGAGTATAAGTGCCACAATAACAACCAAGGCTATACCTGCCCAGATAAGGCTTTTCATATTTTTATTCATCAGCGGTTTCTCCTTTTAACCCAGATAACAATTCCTGTCACCAGAACACCCACAGGAATAAGTACAACGAAGAAGATGAATACCATTACCTGCTGGAGATTTGTTACTGCAAGGGTTTCTGTGCCGAGGCTTACAGACTCAACGAGTATAGCGGCATCGTTATCAGTAAGGGTGTTAAGAACGTTTACAAAGTACGCAGAGTTGTTGAAGTTTGCGCTGTATGCTGAGTATACCCAATCGTTGCTGAGTCCGTCGTAAGAACCCCAAACGATCACACTTGAGGAAACGTCATCCTTAGTCTTTTGTGAAATCGCTGCAGCGTTCCAAGGTGTGCCGTCGTTTTCTTTATACTCAGGCTCGCCGTCTTCAACCTCGGGAGGAACTAAATTCTGAGCCATTTCAGAAGAAGTGAGCAAGGGAGTCGCCATAGAACTGTCCAGAATCTCTACGGGCATACAGTAAGGCATCAGTACCGAAAGAGATTTGTTGTTCAGATCTTCGGTATAAGTTTCGTCTGCATAACTTGTCATGGGATAAAGCATACTGCTGTCGCCCATCATAGAGAGGCCCTTGGTGAGATCGGTTTCATAAATATAACCTTCGCCTACCGACAGTCCCCACTGCTCTAAAAGCAAGTTAATGTTTGTAAGTTCACCCTCAACTCGGTCATAGGGTACATAGAAGAAGGTCTTTCCGTAATTGCCTGAGTTATTAAGCCACTGAGAAAGAGCATCGACCGCCTCTGTTGTAAGGTCTGCAGAGGGAGCCATCATCAGAATAACATCTGTATCCTCAGAGGGTACTTGAGTCAAAAGGTTGAGATACTCTACCTCGTAAGCATTATCGTCGAGGATAACGGGCAGATATGAGCAGTATTCGACCGATTCGGAATTTTCATTGAAGAACTCGCCGTTACCTGTTGTGATAGCCACTTTGATTATCTTATCCGCAGTTAACTTCTGAATTGCCGAGAGAACCTCCTGCTCCAGATACTGTCCTGAGAACACTACATTGTAACTTGAGTCATAGGATGCAGAGAAAACGTCGTACATTCCGAGACACTCGTACTTGCCTGTGTTTACATCTTCTACAATCATAAGGTTGTATCCGCCTGTCCAGTCTACGTCGGGATACTGTGATGACAAAACGTTTACGGAAACTGCGGTAACGTCCACGTACTCAAGGTTTACGTTCTTATACAAAGACATATCCCTAAGAAGCTGATTAACCTGATATCCGTAGGTAGCGTCTACCGAGAGGAGTTGTTTTTCCTCCATAAGCACACGGAGGTTTATCTCTGTCTCCATACCTTTGAGGTATTCATCGGTTGTTTTCTGAATCGAATAGGAACCGTTAGAGGTCATATCCGCTTCCAATGAAGGGAACTTGCCCACAAGGAAGTTTGCGAGTACGTTTACTCCTGCAAAAACAAGCACGATTATAATAATAAAAACTGTGTTGATAATCTTGCGTTGTTTGACTGACATACGCTTTTGAGAGGTATTTTCAATATTGCTGTTCATCCGTACCCACCTCCTTATGCAAAGCGTTTTCTGTCAAGGACTCTTCCTGTAAGGAACAAAAACAGTCCGATAAAACTTATATAGAATATTATATCGGCGGGATTCAGTACTCCGCTGATAAGATTTTCGTAATGAGAGGTAAGTGAGAGTTTATCAAGTACCACTACCTCGTAATTTGTGGAGAACAAGGTGTTAACGAAGTTCTGCACTGCACGTAATATAGAATCGTAAAGCATAAGCACAAGTCCTGTGCCCAAGCCGATTACTGCCGCGATTATCTGATACTCTGTCAAAGAAGAGTAAAATACGTTTATAGCCAGAAGTGCAGCACCTAAAAGCATACTGCCGAGCCAACCTGTAAATAAAACTCCCCACTGCATTGTCACACCCGAAACAGACATCAGGATAACTAAGGCGTACACGTAATAGATCAAATTACAGATAGTGTAAAGTGCCAGCGCGCTAAGGTATTTGCCCAGAACAACCTCCCAGAGTTTAACGGGAGCAGTCAAAAGTGCCTGGTCTGTACGCTGACGCTTTTCCTCAGCAAAAGACCTCATAGTAATCAGAGGTGTAAGGAAAAACACTACGTAGAGCATACTGTTGATAACTTCTACTATGCTGTTGTAGGAACTGAGAAAACAGATAAGCCAAAAGAAAAATCCGGAAAGTAAAAGGTACATACCGATTACGATATATCCCAGCATAGATGTAAAATAAGATGAAAAATCTCTCTTAAATATAGCAATCATCAGTTATCTCCTCCTTTTCTCTTTCTTGTTCGCTCAACCTTGGTTGTGCCTGTAAGCTGAAGGAAACTCTCCTCCAAAGACATACCCGCATCTTTCATCTCAAGTATGGGACAGTCAATCTTAGAGAGCGCTCTGAACACGCCTCTGCGCACATCGACGTCCTTTTTATAGTCAAGCATATACTGGTAGATACCCTCTGACTCCTGACCGACTCTGCGTACCTTTACAACGCCGTCAACATCGCCCAAAGCGGAGAGCACGGTTGAGTGTGCACCGTCTACTGTCAGCGCTAGTTTCTTTGTATCTGCGGTAATATTGGCAATTTCGTCGGTTTTTGCGTCTGCTGTAAGTTCACCGTTGGAGATAACAATTATGCGGTCACAAATAGCAGAAACCTCGGACAAAACGTGAGATGAAAAGATAACCGTGTGCTTTTTGCCGAGACTCTTTATCAGAGAGCGCATCTCGATAATCTGTCTGGGGTCAAGACCTACGGTAGGCTCATCCAAAACCAAAACGGGAGGATTTCCGATTAAAGCCTGTGCAAAACCTACTCTCTGTTTATATCCTTTTGAAAGGTTGCGGATAACTCTCTGACGGATATCAGAAATCTTCACAAGTTCCATAATTTCTTCAAGGTGTTCCTGCTTTTGAAGTTTCACCTTTTTGAGTCCGTAGATAAACTCCAGATATTTTTCTACTGTCATATCAAGATACAAGGGGGGAATCTCAGGCAGATAACCTATACGACCTCTCGCCTGCATAGGTTCATCAAGAATATCGTAGCCGTCAATAGTTACCGTACCGCTTGTCGCAGAGAGATAACCTGTGATGATATTCATTGTTGTTGTTTTACCGGCACCGTTAGGACCAAGAAAACCCAGTATCTCGCCTTTTCCCGCGGTGAAACTTATGCCCTTGACCGCCGAGACGTCACCATAATTTTTTACGAGGTCTTTTACCTCTACCATTTGCTGTCACTCCTTATGAGTAATATCCTGCTGTAAGTAATCACAGCAGGATAACGAAATTATATATTAACTTGTTAAGTTTTAGCCATAGCAAACGAAGAAAAATCATTTTATCATCACAATTTTTCAGTTTGCCGACACAAAGACAATATTATAAAGGCAAAAACTCCTTGATTGTGCCCTGAGGACAAGCCTCCACACAAGCCTTACAGCCTGTGCATTTCTGAGCGTCAACATACGCCATAAAGTTCTCAATTGTTACGGCTCCTGCCTCGCAGACTTTTTCGCATTTTTTACATCCGATACAAGCTGCTTTACACGCTTTCTTGGCTACGGCACCCTTGTCTCTGCTTGAGCAACGCACGATAGCCTGAGTTTTGTAGGGAACAATAGCAATAATGTTTTTGGGACATACGGATACACACATAGCGCAGGCTTTGCATAAATCTGAATCTACGTGAGCAACTCCGTTACAGATGGAAATTGCACCATAAGGACAAGCGCTCTCACAGTCGCCGAGTCCCATACATCCGAAACTGCAAGTTCCTACTCCGCCGTGAATAGACATCGCCGCTGCACAAGATTTAATACCCTGATAGAGCATTTTGTCCTCTGTGTTATCACGGCTACCCATACAACGGACAACTGCCACCTTACGCTCGATTGAGGCAGCCTCTTGTCCCAGAATCTCTGCCAAAACTTTAGCACAGTCGTTGCCACCCGGAGCACATGCTCCGTTTTTGGCACTGCCCTCTGCCAGGGCTTTGGCGTATCCCGCACAACCTGAATATCCGCAAGCACCACAGTTGGCACCGGGGAGTGCCTCGGTAAGCGCTTCGACCTTTTCGTCCACGGGGACTGCCATAATAATAGAAGCTATGGCGAGAATAAGTCCTATAACAAGACCTATTCCTGCAACGATGAGCGCGGCAATAAGTATCATATTAAAATCCATAACCGCACCCCCTTAGCCTAACATATTCTCAACCAGTCCCGAGAAACCAAGGAAGCTGAGAGAAACGAGAGATGCTGCCACTAATGTTATGGGCAGACCTTTGAATGTTTTGGGGATATCTGCACTTTCGAGTCTCTGTCGTACACCTGCAAACATTACCATCGCTACCAAAAAGCCTATACCTGCACCCAAAGAGTTAATAAGTGCATGGCCATAGCCGAAATCGACACCCGAACGCTCAATAACAAGCATTGTAACACCGAGTACGGCACAGTTGGTAGTAATCAAAGGCAGGTAAATGCCCAGAGAGTTATAAAGCGCGGGGATGTACTTCTTGAGGATAATCTCCACAAGCTGAACAAGTCCTGCGATAACAATAATGAACACAATTGTCTCCAGATATTCCAGAGAAGCAGGCACCAAAAGATACATATATATCGGGTATGTAACCGCAGTAGCAAGTACCATTACAAAAGTAACCGCAGCACTCATACCCAAGGCGGTGTTGACCTTTTTCGATACACCGAGGAAAGGACAAATACCGAGGAATTTGCTGAGAACGTAGTTCTCTGTCAATATAGCAGCGAGAAATACCGCAATTAACCCTTTAATCATACTGCGGCACCTCCTTGCTGAACATCATCCGGTAAAACCTCGGAACATTGTATGCATTCCTTTGACTGTGTCTGTGCTACAGAACAATTGCCCTTTAAAGGACAGTTGCCACAGCCCGCAGCCTTCGGAGGCTTCTTGCCGCTGAGTTTTGCCGCAAGGGCTATAAGCATACCGAATACAAAGAATCCGCCGGGAGGCAAGAGGAAAATGATTATCTGAAGTTCACCGGGTAAATCTATACCAAACCAGGTACCGTTACCGAGTATCTCGCGGATTGATCCCATAAGCAGAAGCGTTGCCGTAAAGCCGATGCCCATACCCAAGCCGTCAAGTATAGACGGAAGCACGGGGTTTTTACTTGCATACATTTCTGCTCTGCCGAGAATGATACAGTTTACAACAATCAAGGGAAGGAAGATTCCCAGACTCTCGTCAATAGAGGGAGCGAATGCTTTGACTATCATCTGTACCAATGTAACAAAGGTAGCAATAATAGTTATGTAGGCGGGGATTCTGACTTTGTCGGGGATAATCTTTCTCATAGCGGAGATAACCGCATTGGAGCAGATGAGAACTATTGTTGCCGCAACACCCATACCTATCGCATTTGAAGCCGCAGTCGTAACCGCCAAGGTAGGACAAGTTCCGAGAATAAGGCACAGTACGGGGTTTTCTTTGATAATACCCTTTGTGACCTCGTGGAAATAGTTATACTTTTTCTTTTCTGTTGACTTTGCCGACATCAGTTCTCACCCCCTTCTAGAGAATTGTATACATCAATCGCTTCGTTCACTGCCTGTGTTACGGCATTGGAGGATATTGTTGCACCGGTCAGGGCGTCTATTTTACCGTCACTGCCACCGGTTCCGTCCTTGGTAACATTAAAGACTCCGTCTGAAGGAATGATTTGTTTATACATATCCGTAAAGGTTTCTTTTGTACAGTTGGCACCAAGTCCGGGAGTTTCTCCGTGAGAAAGAATCTCAACGCCTGTTATCTCGCCCTGAGTACTGATGCCCACCATTATCTCAATATCACCGCCATAACCTTTGTAAGACGACTCTATGGCGTAGCCTATATGCTCGCCCTGAGAATTCAAAGCCCAGTAAGCCTCAATCTCTAACCCCTCGGCACCCTCGAATTTATCCGCCTCGGGACATACGCTCTGCATAGCTTTCTGTGCTGTTTGCTTTTCAATCTCGGCTATGGGACCTTTTGTCAGTTCGTTGGTTCCTGCTAAAAGCACCGCCACCACAAGACAGATGAGGAAAAGAGAAACGGTAGGAACAAAAATATCCTTAAAACTTATCTTTTTCATTTCTCTACCCCCTTCTTTTTCTTTTCATATCCAAAAGGTCTGGGTGTAGTCGCTTTTTCTATGAGAGGTGTCAGTATATTCATAATCAGAATCGAGAAGGACACGCCCTCGGGCAGGTTTGAGTAAGTTCTGATAAGCAAGGTCAGAACACCACAGCCCACAGCGTAGATTACCTTGCCCCATTTTGTTACGGGAGAAGTAACGTAATCGGTAGCCATAAATATAGCACCAAGCATAAGTCCGCCACAGAGGATCTGCTCTATCGGATCAAGTCCCAGAATAAGGGACATTACTGCTGCGGTACCGATATATACAAGAGGAATTGTAGGAACAATTACCTTTTTAATCAGAAGATATACTCCGCCCAACAAAAGTGCTGCGGCACAAGTTTCTCCCAAAGAACCGCCGTGGTTACCTATAAGAAGCTGAAGATATGAGTATGTACCGGGCTCAGTCGCCAGAGGTGTTGCCTCGGTAACTGCATCCACGCTCTGATGTATCGAGGGTATCCAGGTGGTCATATCTGTCGGGAACGAAACGGTAAGGATAATTCTTGCTGCCAAAGCGGGGTTTACGAAATTCATACCGATTCCGCCGAACATCTGCTTGACTACCACTATAGCCGCCACAGAACCGAAAACCGCCATCAGCGGATTAAGGCTTGCGGGAAGATTGAGCGCAAGTAATACACCAGTAACTGCTGCCGATAAATCGCCGATTGTCTGGTCGCGTTTCATAATGATTCTGCACAGATACTCTGTCAGTACACAAGTGAAAACACATATTCCGATAAGCATCAGCGATCTGTAACCAAAGTACACTACCGACATCACGCAGGCAGGTACGAGGGCGATCAGTACGTCGAGCATAATTTTTCTTGTGCTTGTGGTTGAACGCAGGTGGGGAGATGAAGCCGTATACATTTTTTCCATATTACTTATCCCCCTTTTGTTTTTGCTGAGCCTGGTAAGTTCTGAGTTTTGACTTTCCAAGTCTGATGGTCTGTACTATATGTCTGTGTGCAGGACAACTGTATGCACAGCTTCCGCACTCCATACAAGTCATTATCTGACTCTTTTCCATTGCCTCATAATCGTTGAGTTTCACCGCTGTAGTAATGGCGGTCGGCATAAGCCTCATGGGACAAGCGGACACACATCGTCCGCAACGGATACAGTCAGTAGGTGTGTAGAGTTTTGCTTCCTTTTCTGCGAAGGCCAGAATAGCGTTATTTTGCTTAAGCACAGGCAAGGTGTCGTCTACGAGTGCTATACCCATCATAGGTCCGCCCATAAGGAGTTTTTTCGGGGTATCCTTGTATCCTCCGCAAAACTCCATAACCTTGTTTATGGGAGTTCCTATGGGAACGATTACATTCTTGGGTTCTTTGACTGCACTTCCATCTATGGTGAGTCTCTTTTTAACAAGAGGCATACCTGTTTTCAGGTAGTCGCTGAGGAATGCTACCGAGGTAACATTCATAACTATACAACCTGCGTCAGCAGGAAGCTTGCCTGTCGGTACCTCTCTGCCCGTACAGGCTTTGATAAGCACTTTCTCTGCACCCTGAGGATAGGAAGCCTTGAGAGGAAGTATTCTGACCTTATCTTCGGGGTCATAAGTCTCGTTGTCTGCAATTTCTCTGAGAATTTTTATTGCCTCAGGTTTGTTATCCTCAATACCGATAATAACTCTGTCTATATCGAGTATCTCGGTAATGGCATACACACCCGAAATAACCGCCCAGGAGTTCTCGATAACCTCTCTGTTATCAGCGGTGATATAGGGCTCACACTCTGCACAGTTAATAAGCAGGGTGTCGATATTCTTATCCTCGGGTACACGCAGTTTAACGTGAGCAGGGAAACCTGCACCGCCAAGACCTACAAGACCGCTGTTTCTCACAGCTTTGAGGAAGTCGTCTATGTTCTCTACCACGGGAGGCTTTAAATCGGGGTCGGGAGTATCCTCTGAGTCAGAAGTAATAACTACTGCATCCACAGGCACTCCTGAGGGCAGCTTGATTTTTGTAATGCTTTTTACAGTACCGCTGACGCTGGAATGAACGGGCGCAGATACAAACGCATCACTGTCACCTATTACCGTACCAACATATACTTTGTCTCCGGGCGCAACAGTCACCTTACAGGGCGCACCTATATGTTGGTGCATAGGGATAATAACCTCCTCGGGAGAGGGCATTATCACGCTCTCTGTATGTGCGGTACCTTTTCTGTGGGGGACTTTTGCTCCGCCCGGGGTGCGAAAAGGTCTGCTTGGAAACACAATCTTATCTTTACCCATACTCTAACCTCCTGATAAAAGAAGTTTTGTAAAATCGCCAAAAGAACTACTCTTCGTAAAAAAAGAATATTCTTCCGCTTATAATTAATAATAATTATATCATTTATATAGTTTTTTTACAATAGTGAACAGTAAATTAAAAGAGAAAAATTATGTAATTTTTTATGATAAAAATCAAAGAGAAAAGGACGGAAATCAGATGGATTATTTACACGCTTTTTGGGTGGGCGGACTTATATGTTTGCTCGCACAAATTCTTATCGACCTGACCAAACTCACTCCCGCAAGAATACTTACGGGCTGTGTTGTATTGGGCGTGGTGCTGTCATCAATCGGACTCTACGAACCTTTTGCTGAGTTTGCGGGAGCAGGTGCAACAGTCCCTTTGCTTGGATTTGGCCACCTTATGGCACAGGGGGTGAAAGACGCCGTGGATTCACAAGGTGCCTTGGGAATTCTCTCGGGAGGACTTGCCTCTTCTGCCGCAGGAATCGCCGCCGCCATCGTACTTGGACTTGTAGCAAGTCTTATAGGTAAATCTCGTTTCAAAAAATAAGACTGTAATACTCAGGTAAACTGTCACAAAAATACTTCTCAAAATCTTTGAAACCGCGAAAATTAGGCTTGAAAAGATACGTGTGCCGTTGTATAATAAACAGTGGATTGTTTCAGACGATTCACAGATTATAGGAGTAATTGGTGAGGTGGTATCCCGTGGCAGTTATAGGCTTCGACAATAACAAATACCTTAGTATGCAGTCAGAGCGTATCAAAGAACGCATAAAACAGTTCGGCGGAAAACTCTATCTTGAGTTCGGCGGAAAACTCTACGACGATAACCATGCCTCCCGTGTTCTTCCCGGTTTTGAGCCTGACAGTAAACTTCAGATGCTTATGCAACTCAAAGATCAGGCTGAGATTGTTATCATCATCAATGCCGGCGATATCGAGAAAAACAAAGTCAGAGGTGACCTTGGCATCACCTACGACCTGGATACTCTCCGTCTTATAGACGTATTCCGCGGTGTCGGACTTTATGTAGGAAGCGTTGTGCTTACCTGCTATGCAAACCAGCCCTCTGCAAATAAGTTCCAAAAGCGTTTGGAAGCACTTGGTGTTAAGGTTTACCGCCACTATCCCATTCCCGGATACCCCGCTGATATAGATTTGATCGTTAGTGAAGAAGGTCTCGGTAAAAACGAATACATCGAAACCGAAAAACAACTTGTTGTTATCACAGCACCTGGCCCCGGCTCGGGAAAAATGGCCACTTGTCTGAGCCAGCTTTATCACGACCACAAGCGCGGTGTTAAGGCAGGATACGCTAAATTCGAAACCTTCCCTATATGGAACCTTCCTCTGAAACATCCCGTTAATATGGCATACGAGGCAGCCACCGCTGACCTTAACGATGTAAATATGCTTGATCCGTATCACTTCGAAGCATACGGCGAAACCACAGTTAACTATAACCGCGACGTCGAGATTTTCCCTGTACTAAGCGCAATGTTCGAGCAGATTCTCGGCGAATCACCCTATAAATCTCCTACAGATATGGGTGTTAATATGGCAGGATACTGTATCCTTGACGATGATGCAGTATGTGACGCCGCCCAGCAGGAAATTATCCGCCGTTACTATACCGCTATGTGCGGACTTAAGCAAGGCATTGTCGAAAAGGATGTTGTACTGAAACTTGAGATCCTTATGAAGCAGGCAGGCCTCAGCGCTGATAAACGTCCCGTAATCAAAGCGGCTCTCGACAAAGCAGAACAGACAGGCGAACCCGCAGTCGCAATTCAGATGCCCGACGGTACCGTAATCACGGGTAAAACTTCTGCACTTATGGGTGCTTCCTGCGCGGCTATTCTCAATGCGCTCAAGTACCTCGGCGGAATTGATGACGAGATTCACCTTATTTCTCCTACCATTATCGAGCCTATACAGAAACTCAAAGTAGGACATCTGGGCAATAGAAACCCAAGACTGCATATCGACGAAGTACTTCTCGCACTTTCGATTTGTGCCGCTACGGACGAACTTGCACAAAAGGCTCTCAACCAACTTCATCATCTGAAAAAATGCGAGGCACATGCAACGGTAATCCTTGCCTCCACAGATGAAAAGACTTTCAAGAAACTTGGTATGAACCTTACTTGTGAGCCTGTGTATCAGACAAAGAAACTTTATCGTATGTAATAAATAAATTAAAGAGACGGCAGATAAACTGCCGTCTCTTTTTTGTCTGTATAATTTTTCAGATAAAAAAAGCAAGGGGAATAGTACCCCCTTGCTAAATTTGTTTTAAAGAAACTTATTAAACGATTGCACTGTCGAGATACTCTTCGAGCTCCTCGTCATCCTTTTCCTTCTTCTTTTTGATTACTGTGATAGTAGCAACGGCTGCGGCTACTGCAACAATAGCAGACAGCAGTGCAATAATCCATCCCCAAGAACTGTTTTTTCTCATATCAATGCACCTCCGCTGAAATCTTGAGATATTATATACAACTCATAAAGATATTCTATACAATTTCTATCCTAATAATAACAGTCACATCTCTAAAAGTCAACCGAAATAATGGAAATTCAAAAAAATTTCCCAAAAAACAAAAAAAGCAGAGAAGAGCTCTGCTTTTAAGATTTATTAAGAAAAAATTATGCAGCTGCATTCAGGCGCTTAACAAGATTTGACTTGCTTCTTGCGGCAGTGTTCTTATGCAGAATACCCTTTGCGGCAGCCTGATCAATTTTCTTAACAGCAAGACGAACCGCCTCAGCTTTGTTGTCGGCGTTTGTGTCGATTGCGTAGTATGCTTTCTTGATAGCTGTTCTGAGAGCAGACTTGACGCTCTTGTTCTGAGCAGTCTTGGTTGCGATAACCTTAACGCGCTTCTTTGCTGATTTGATATTAGGCATTGTCCCACCTCCTTACAAAAAGCTAACACGAAGAATCGTGAGATTTATCATCAGGACCTCATAAAAGCCCAATTTTCACAATCGTGCTGATATATAATACCACTAAGCCCCGAAAATTGCAAGTGTTTTCTTTGATTTGAAAAGATTTTTTCAAAAATTCTATATCTTATCTATAAATCCACAATATATTGATACCTGCTGAGACATAATATACAAGAGGCTTCATATCTTTTACCAAAAACATAGCCCAAAAGTCTTATATTTATGCTTTTTCCTCCCTTTGTACACAGATAATTCACAAATCATTTATGCAAAATATACTTGACATTTCCAGATATCGGGTGTAAATTATTAGTAGAGTTAGCACTCTAAGGTCGAGAGTGCTAATCTTCAAAAAAGGAGGCGATGGAATGGAACTTGCAAACAGAAAAAGAGAAATTCTCCGTGCCATCGTGGAAGGGTATATCGCCACAGGCGAACCTGTCGGCTCCAAAACCCTGTTAACCGAAACAGATATCAACGTGTCCCCCGCCACCATTCGTAACGATATGGCGGACCTGACACAGGAAGGTTATCTGTTTCAACCTCACACCTCCGCAGGCAGAGCCCCTACTCAGAAGGGACTTCGCTATTACATTAATAATCTTATGACGCTGAAGCCTCCCTCGGCACGCGCTTGTGATTATATAGAAAGCAAACTCACAGCCGCTGCAGATACACCGGAAAATCTTCTCAAAACTGCTGCCGAACTTCTGAGTGACTACACAGGCTTCGCTTCAGTTACCACCACACCCCCCGCCAAAGACGCCCGCGTTCACCGCATTCACTTTATGGCAACAGGCCGTCATTCGGCTATGGCGGTGCTTATCACCACTACGGGTATGGTAAGGAGCAAATTGTTCCGATGTAACTTTGTAGTTACTTCCGAAATCATTGAGGTACTGCAAAGAGTAATCAACAAAGCACTCTCGGGTGTACCTCTTAAAGAAATCACCAAACCTTTCATGCAGACTGTGGCCGCCTCTCTGGGAGATCTGATGCTATTAAGTCCTCAGGCGCTTATTGCTCTGATGGATATAGCCGAGCAGGCTATGGAAGTACAGTTATGTACCGCAGGACAGTCACGACTTCTGTTTCTGCCGGACGTTGACCTTTCAACCGCCAGAGGCATTATCAGTTTTCTTTCCGACAGTTCTGATGTGTCAACACTTTTGTTCTCCCACAAAAGCGGACTGCGTATATTGATAGGAACAGAGTGCTCTCATCCGCAACTGCTCCGTGCGACGATTATCTCCGCAAGGTACGAAATAGCTGGCGAAACCGCCGGTTCTGTTGCACTCGCAGCCCCCATCCGCAGCGATTACTCCGCTGTTGCAGGCGCGGTTGCCTTTGTAGCTCAGACAGTCGGAAATCTTCTTGATGATATGATTGATATGTAAATTATATCAACTGAACATATAGAAAATATTAAACATAAAAGGAGCTTATCATGAGCAAAAAGAAAAACGAAACTCCTGAGACTTCCGCTTCAGAACAGGTTTCGGAAGTAGCAGAAGAAGTCGTAGAGGCCACAGAGCCTTCCGAATGTGAAAAACTTCAGGCAGAACTCGCCTCACAAAAAGACAGTTATCTGAGACTCGCTGCTGAATACGATAATTACAGAAAACGCACCCAAGCAGAGAAACTTTCCATTTATGCTGACGCTACCGCGAAGGCTGTGAGGGAACTTCTCCCCATGGCAGATTCTATTGCAGCGGCTCTGGCATCCACCCCCGAGGACGATGCTCAGCGTGAGGGCATTGAACTTATCGGAAATCAGTTTGCAAAGTGTCTGGAAAAACTCAAAGTTGAGTCTTTCGGCGAGGTAGGAGAGCAGTTTGACCCCGCTCTTCACAACGCAGTAATGACCGTAGAAAATCCCGACCTGCCCGCAAATTCTATAGCAATGGTTTTCCAGAAGGGCTTTATTATCGGCGACAAGGTTATTCGTCCCGCAATGGTTCAGGTAGTATGTTGATTTGTTCCACAGAGGACAGTCACTTTATATATCGCTCGTCAGAGCAAATAAAATAACAATCAATCTAATTTATATTTGGAGGAATTTATTATGGCAAAAACAATCGGTATCGACTTAGGCACAACAAACTCCTGCGTAGCAGTAATCGAAGGCGGCGAGCCTGTAGTTATCGCTAACGCTGAAGGCGCAAGAACTACCCCCTCTGTTGTTGCATTCACAACATCAGGCGAGCGTCTGGTAGGTCAGTTTGCAAAGCGTCAGGCTATCACAAACCCCACAGGCACAATCTCTTCTATTAAAAGAGAAATGGGTTCTGACTACAAAGTAACAGTAAACGGCAAAGCATACACTCCCCAGGAAATCTCCGCAATGATTCTTCAGAAACTTAAGGCTGATGCAGAGGCATATCTTGGTGACACTGTAACTCAGGCCGTTATCACAGTTCCCGCATACTTCACCGATGCACAGCGTCAGGCTACAAAGGATGCAGGTAAAATCGCAGGTCTTGAGGTTAAGAGAATCATCAACGAGCCTACTGCAGCTGCTCTTTCTTACGGCATTGACAAAGAAACAGATCAGAAGGTTATGGTATATGACCTCGGCGGCGGTACTTTCGACGTTTCCATTATCGAGATGGGCGACGGTGTTCAGGAAGTTCTCGCTACAGCAGGTAACAACCGTCTTGGCGGTGACGACTTCGACCAGAGAGTTATCAACTGGATCGTGCCCAGTTATAAGGCTGAAAGCGGTATTGATCTTACATCTGACAAGATGGCTATGCAGAGACTTAAGGAAGCAGCAGAGAAGGCTAAGATTGAACTCTCCGGTGTAACTTCCACAGAGATCAACCTCCCCTACATCACAGCAGACGCTACAGGTCCCAAGCACCTGAACCTCACACTCACACGAGCAAAGTTCAACGAACTCACTGCTGATCTGGTTGAGTCTACTATTGTTCCTGTTAAGAAGGCTCTCGCTGACAGCGGTCTCGGTATCAGCGAAATCGACAAGGTTCTTATGGTTGGCGGTTCTTCCCGTATTCCTGCTGTTCAGGAAGCTGTTAAGGCTTTAATCGGTAAAGAACCCTTCAAGGGCATTAACCCCGACGAGTGTGTTGCTATCGGTGCAGCACTTCAGGCAGGTGTTCTCGGCGGTGAGGTTGAGGGACTTCTTCTCCTCGACGTTACTCCCCTTTCACTCGGCGTTGAGACCATGGGCGGTGTAATGACCAGAATTATCGACAGAAACACTACTATTCCCACAAAGAAGAGCCAGGTATTCTCTACTGCAGTTGATAATCAGACTCAGGTTGAGATCAACGTTCTTCAGGGAGAGAGAGAGTTCGCAAGAGATAACAAGCAGTTAGGCCTCTTTGCACTCACAGGCATCGCTCCTGCTCCCAGAGGCATCCCCCAGATCGAAGTAACATTTGATATTGACGCAAACGGTATTGTTAACGTTAGCGCTAAGGATCTCGGTACGGGTAAGGTACAGAACATCACTATTTCTTCCTCTACAAATATGTCCAAGGAAGACATTGACAAGGCAGTTAAAGAAGCAGAGCAGTTCGCTGCTGAGGATAAGGCTCGTCGTGAGGCTGTCGACTCAAAGAACGAGGCAGAGAACCTCGCATATCAGGCAGAGAAGTTCGTAAACGAAAACGGTGACGCTATTGACGAGGCTGACAAGACCACCCTCAGCACCAAGATTCAGGCTACAAAGGACGCTATCGCAAAGGACGACAAGGCTCTGATTGACGCTGCTAAGGAAGACCTCCAGAAGTCCCTCTACGAAATCACTACCAAGTTCTATCAGGCCGCTCAGGCTGCTCAGGCAGCACAGGGCGCAGATGCTCAGGGTGACCCCCAGAGCGCACAGGGTGCTGACGGCAACGTTTACGATGCTGACTTCACCGACGTTGACGGCGAATAATCATCGCCATTTTCTCTCCCGATTTTGTTGACGAAAACATCTCGCAGGGAGTAAATACAAAAGACTTAAACTGACTTAATAACTTTGCGGTGCTGCTTCCTTCTGTAAGGGAAGCAGCATTGCGATATTTATAAGCAAGGAAATGAGGGTATAAAATTGGCTGAAAAAAGGGATTATTATGAGGTCATGGGTGTCTCAAAAGGTGCCTCTGACGATGAAATAAAAAAAGCCTACAGACAGCTTGCAAAAAAATACCACCCCGACTTAAACCCCGGCAACGCCGAGGCTGAAGCAAAATTCAAAGAGGTAAACGAAGCCTACGAGGTGCTTTCCGATAAGGATAAACGTTCCCGCTACGACCAGTTCGGTCACGCAGGCGTTGATCCCAATTACGGAGCAGGCGGCGGATACGGCTCAAGCCCCTTCGGTCAGGATATTGACCTGGGCGATATATTTAACTCTGTTTTTGGCGGTTTCGGCGGTTTCGGCGGAAGAAGAACTTCCAACCCCAACGCTCCCCGCAAGGGCGCAGACGTTGAGACCACCATCAGCATCACCTTTGATGAGGCTGCAAAAGGTTGTCACAAGACGATCACTTATAACTGTGTTGCTACTTGTGAGGAATGTTCAGGTACAGGTGCTCAAAAAGGCACCTCCGCCAAGACCTGTCCCTCTTGTTCAGGCAGAGGTCAGGTAACCGTTAACCAACGTACACCCTTCGGCGTAGTTCAGACCTCCCGCGTTTGTGACGCCTGCAGAGGTACGGGTAAAATAATCGAAACACCCTGCAAAGCTTGTGGCGGTAACGGCAGAAAGAAAAAGCAGAGAACTGTTGATATAAACATCCCTGCAGGAATCGCTACCGATCAGGCACTCAACGTCGCAGGACGTGGCTCCAGCGGTACCAACGGAGGTCCCGCCGGCGATTTGCACGTATATGTTACTGTTAAGCCTCACCCCATTTTCGAGCGCAGAGGCAACGACGTCTGGTGTGAACTTCCCATAACCTTTGCTCAGGCAGCACTGGGTGCAGAGGTAGTTGTGCCTACAATTGACGGTAAAGTAAGTTACAGTATACATGAGGGAACTCAACCCGGAGATGTATTCAAACTCAAAGGCAAGGGTATCCCCTATATCAATGGCAGAGGCAGAGGCGATCAGTACGTGAAGATTACTATTGAAGTTCCCAAGAACCTCAGCCAAAAGCAAAAGCAGACGCTCAAAGATTTTGACGAATCTACTACAGAAAAGAATTACGCTAAACGCAAGAGTTTTATAGATGTAATCAAAAGTCTTTTTGATTAAAATATCACCGAGAGGGATTTATTATGGAATGGACTGAAATTATTATCTCGATTGACAGAGACAACCTGGAAACCGCTGAGGCTATTGCACATATGATAGTCCCCTACGGCTTCTATGTTGAAGACTATGCTACAATGCTGGAAGAAGTGCTTGAGATTGCTCACATCGACCTTATTGATGAGGAGCTTCTCTCAAAGGACAAGTCCAAGGCTTTGATCCACGTATACATAAGCCCCGAGGAAAATCCCGCCGAGTCGGTTGCTTTTCTTCGTGAACGACTGAGTGAGCAGGGTATTCCAAGCGAAATTGATACCACAGGCTGTGACGAAATGGATTGGAGAAACAACTGGAAACAGTTCTTCTATCCGATTCCCGTTGGCGAAAAACTCCTTATCCGTCCTACCTGGCGTGACGAATACGACGCAGGCGACAGAAAGGTTATCAACATCGACCCCGGTATGGCATTCGGTACAGGTAATCACGAAACAACCCGTCTGTGTCTTTCCTGCCTTGAAAGATATGTAAACGAAGCAGACAAGGTGCTTGACGTAGGCTGTGGCAGTGGTATTCTTTCTATTGCTTCCGTACTTTTAGGTGCAGAGAGTGCTTTCGGTGTCGATATTGACCCGACTGCTGTTCGTACTGCTGTTGAAAATGCTCAGATAAACAACGTAGACAACAAGTGCGGTTTCGTCGCAGGTAATCTCACAGACAAAGTCGAGGGAACTTACGACGTAGTTGTTGCCAACATTGTTGCTGATGCGATTATTATGCTCTCAAAAGACGTCACAAACTTTATGAATGCTGACTCCGTATATATTATGAGCGGTATAATCGACAGCAGAAAAGACGATGTTATCTCTGCTATTGAGAATGATTTTGAAATTATCGAAACCTTAGAGGACGCAGGCTGGGTATGTATTGCCGCAAAGGTAAAGTCCGCTTCCCTATAAAAATCGCTTATCATAAAACCATCACATATATCTGTTATCCTAACAAAAACTAAATCTATCAGGAGGCACACTATGAACAAGCCCAGCAAAAGAGATACCCTAAACCTTATTTTTTCCGCCTTTCTTATTTTAGGCTACATTGTATGTACTTATTTCTTCCTTACAATGGCCGCCGCTGTTCCTGCAATTGCTCCTTATATCAATACCCTTGTGTTTGTGGTATTCGGACTTGTAATCTTCTATGCAACAAGAGTCGGCGAAGGCAAAGCAGTCAAGAGATTCAGCCTTGCAACCTTGCTTATCCTTGATGTCCCTGCTCTTTACGTAATTCTCGCACAAATTATCCCCTCTATGCCTCTGCATACTCAGATTGCAAACTTAGGCGGTTTTACAGCACTTTCATACAGTCCTCTGTTTATACTCGCCTGTATTGCTCTGGGTTACGGTCTTCCCTATACATTCTTCAGCGGTTTTGAGTCAGCAGACGATACAACTCCCGCCAAAGAGGAATGTGATTGTTGCGACTGCGGTTGCACAGATTCAGAGGAAGGAATGTTTTTCCTTTGTGATGCCGATACAGAGAGCGCACTGCTCGTTGTAGACGATATGGATCTGGAATTTAATCCCGAGACTGAGATCAAACTTTCTGACGTTACTCCCTGTGACGGCGAAGTAAAGGTTGGCGCTTACGTTGTTTACGCCACACTTTACACCGAGGACGAACTCGAAATCTTTGACGAAGAAGACGCGCTCGAGTCAGAAGAAGAATAAATAAAAAAACTTGAACATTCCCTTATAAAGGGGTAGAATAAGTATATAAATAAAAAATCGGGTGTATAGCATAGTCTATACACCCCGTTCTATGAAAAGAGGTATAAATTATGGGTTGCACACACAATTGCGAAACCTGTGGCGAAAACTGTCACTCCGGTAAAGAAAACGTAATTCCCAAAGAAGAACTCAATGCTCACAGTTCAGTAAAAAAGGTTATCGGCGTTGTATCAGGTAAAGGCGGTGTCGGAAAAAGCCTGGTTACTTCTGCTATGGCTGTTATGATGAACCGTCGCGGATACAAGACGGCTGTACTCGACGCCGATATTACAGGCCCCTCCATTCCCAAGGCATTCGGCCTTAAAGATAAGTGTATGGGCTCCGATATGGGTATTCTCCCCGTCAAGACAAAGACAGGTATTGACGTAGTATCCATTAACCTCCTGCTCGAAAACGAAACCGACCCCGTTGTATGGAGAGGTCCCGTTATCGCAGGTACTGTCAAGCAGTTCTGGACAGAGGTTGTATGGAGCGACGTAGACTATATGTTTATCGATATGCCTCCCGGAACAGGCGACGTGCCTTTGACTGTGTTCCAGAGCCTTCCCATCGACGGCATTATTGTTGTTACTGCTGTTCAGGAACTTGTATCCATGATAGTAGAAAAGGCTGCTAAAATGGCTAATCTGATGAACGTTCCCATCCTCGGTCTTGTGGAGAATATGAGTTACTACAAGTGTCCCGATTGTGGCAAAGAACACAAACTTTTCGGCGAAAGCCACATTGACGAAATCGCTCAAAAATACGGCACAGAAGTCTTGGCTAAACTTCCTATTGATCCCTCTTTAGCACTGTGCACAGATACCGGCACAATGGAACTTTTCGTTGGCGATTACTTCGAAAAAGCCGCTGATAAAGTTGAATCTCTTTAAAAAACAAACCGCACAGTATGCGTTCGTATACTGTGCGGTATTTTTATGTGTAAATGTAAAATCATACATTAAAACTCAAAAAGCACAGAAATCAAATAAAACCTGACATAAAAATTGACAAACATTACTGACACCATTATAATTTATACAGCACTTCTCTGCTTGAGATTGTGTCAGTATTATTGATTGAGGATGAACACCATGAAAAAACTACTTTTAGCGATTGAGAAATCTTCTGACTTCGATGTACTTTGCGACAAAACCGCTGAACTCGAGACCAAGGTCAGGCGCAAAAAAAGGAGTCTCACTGTTGCGACCGTTATTTCCTGGATTGCCTTTTTGGTTTTCTTTTTTCTCGGCATTTTCTACATTTTTTATTCTTTCACCAATTGGTCTGCTGAGGATCTCAAGGAAATCGACGATATCGCAGTTCTTTCTTTCATTGTAGGCCTTTTCCCGACAGTAAACCCTGACTGGATGTCTATAATAATCGCAGTTGTCGCACTGCTCATCGGCTCTCCTATACTCGGCGTTATCATTGGCGCACTTTGCTCTTTGATTCCTGCTAAACCCTCTGTAACAAGCAAAGATTACGAGGGTTTGTCTGATAAAGAGAAGTTTAAAAAACTCAACGATTGCTTCTGTTTAATAAAGGACACCTACAACTACAACTTTGTCGACTACGGTATGAATAAATCTCTTTCTATAGTAACTACTATATTAACCTTTGGCGGATTGATTGTGGGATTTATATTACTAGATACTCTCAAAAACGAAAATATAGTCGAGCTTATTAGTTTTATTATCGGAATGGCAATCTGTATCGTTGTATTCTATTGGATTCTCCGATTGTTGACTTTACCCTGTCGCGAAATTGTAAATTTGTTCTTATCACCCCGCGGTAAAGTTATGGTTGAATTCGACTATGCCGCAAAACATCTCGACACATTATGGTTAGAAAACGACCCCGCAGAAAACTCACGCAGACAAGCAGAGGCACAGGCAGAGGCACAAGCAAACGCACAATCCGGCAAAAATACAACAAAGGTAAATGTCCGCTCCACCGACTTTGAACCCGGCACCTCTACCATCCCCGTTCTCAGCGATCCTTTTTCTTGGACCGAGGAATTTTTCGAAGCAAACGAGGACGATTGCGTCCAAAAGATAATTTCCCTGCAAAACAGCGGTCTTGCAAACCTCAGAAAACACAATTACAAGGCTGCTGCATCCGATTTCATATTGGTTACTACCGGAAACTTCATCTTTGCACAGGTAGATTTTGGTTTTTACGGACCTTCTCTTTATGCCTCCTATTATATTCTTGCAAGAACCTTATTGTTCGGAATGAGAGACCGTGAAGACGGATGTAAATACCTTAAAGCCGCCTGCGAGACTGCAGAATTCTTTGCAACTCATGACTACCCCAATTCCGCAATGGCAAGAAGAGATTATAACGTTATGAATGGTATGCTCAACGAGTTTAGAAGCGGAAAGAGCATTGAGGAAGTCTCTCGTATTTACGGCAACAGATTCCCCTACGATATTTTGGAATCTAACTAAAATAACACTCCTCCATCAGGAGTATCTTTTTAGGTAAAAACAACCGCACAGTTTACAAATGTAAACTGTGCGGTATTTTTTTTGTCAATATAAAACGTGAACTCAAAAGATTTACTCTCTGACGGGTTTAATATCTCTTTGTTCAAAGATTTCTCTCGCCTCGGCAACGGGTATATTATAACCGATTATGCCGTTGTCGAAAGAGCTCAGGTATTGGTAAAATCCCTTTATCTGTTCTCCCACAGTTTCGGAATTTTCCTCATAACTATAATAGTAATACTGATACCCTTCTTCGATTATGTTGGGGACCTCTGTATTGTCAAGCACAAGAGCGTCCAGATACTTAACTGCGCTGTGGTCAAGCTCATAGAGGGCTTCCTCGCCCATCCAACTTATCTTGCCTTGCTGATACCACTGCACGTTGTACTTAGCGATAATTGAGTCTACATTTGCAAAACTGATAAGTGCAAACAACAGCACACAGCCTGTAATCACTACCGAGTAGAATCTGAATTTCGGAACAAACACTTTTACGAGCGTCATCGCTACAACGAATAAGAGCACCAGCGTAAACCAAAGGGTGAAGATTCTCTTGTGTGTAAGGCCGTAGACTTTTGTATACATTATCATCTTGGCGGTAAAAATCGCAACCAATGCGAATGAGAAAAGACTGAGTATAGTTGCTACCGCTTTGACTCCAAAACCAAAACTTCCCTGCGCGTTTTTCTGGCAGAATATCTCTGTCAGCAAAACTATAGCGAGGTTGATAGCCACTACTGCACAAAGTTCAAAGAAGCCTTGGCGGGCATACTCCGCATAAGTTAGATTTTCGGGCAGAATACTGCTGAATGCACCCGTAAAATATGCAAACTGAGATACAAAGAATGCCACATAAACCAACAGCACGGGAATATACGCCGTGATAAATACCACCTGATTTACATTACCTTGCTTTCTTGTTTTCTCTATGATTTGTTTCTTCTTATCTGTTGCAGAAACAATCGAACTGAAGATTATCATTGCAACCGGTACGGAGAATATCAGCCTTACGATAAACTCCCCTATATTATCTGATATGCTGTTAAATCTCATCAGATTTCTGAACGTTTCGTCAGAGGATAACAAAAGCGCACAAATAACCGCGGTAAAGGGGATAGTAACCAAAAGTCCGAGCAAAATGTTTCTGAGAGTCTTGTTTTCTGAATCTTTTGCAGGCTTAAACAAAGCTACGGGAAGTGCCGTCAGATTCTCAAACGGAGCAACAAACACCGCCTGAGCGCTGTCTGTCGGGAAAGTATGTCTGAACATAGCGATCCCTTTGGCACTGATATTTAGCCAGTACGTTGTGGCAACAATCATAAATATCGCACCAAAACCCTTAAGCACAGGGTTGTCAGTAAGTATAAAACTTACAGGGAACGTCATCAGAAGTCCAAGCCACATATAATGAACCACAGAAAGTTTTGCGCCTTCTTTCAGAATATAAGCACAAAAGACCGCTAAGATAATCTCAAAGAAAATCATAGCGCCCAGTCCGGGGGCGTGACCGCTGAAAATCAATCTGTTGAAAAGGTATCCGAGAATTAAGGCAACAAATGTAAAACCCTTCTGAAGGGATGTAAACTCCCACTTCTTTTTTAGAGGCACCGTATAGGAAACGGGTTGATTTGCATAGGGTGTTGCAGATGTGTTTTTTCCGCCATAGGGTGAATACGGCATCTGTGTATGCGCCTGCTGTACTTCGTTTTGGGGAGCGTCAGCAACTGTTTTATTATCGCCGACTTGTCCGACCGAAACTCCGTCCGCGACGCGTAAATCTTTCCCTTTAGTCATAAAGATCACTCCTTGTACTCAAGAATGTCCGAGGGTTGACAGTCTAAAGCTTTGCAAAGTTTCTCAAGAGTTGAAAAACGGATCGCCTTTGCCTTTCCGGTTTTTAGTATGGAAAGGTTGGGGGGTGTAATTTCTATCATTTCTGCAAGTTCGTTGGAGGAAATCTTGCGTTTTGCCATCATAACGTCAAGGTTTACTATTATAGGCATACTTCTTCCTCCTTATATTGTGTAGTCGTTTTCTTCTTTGATGTCGATAACTCGCAGAAGAAGATACTTCATAACCTTGCAGAATCCGAACAACATCAGACATACAAAAGCAACAAGGAAAAGAATAAATACAAAACTTGGGTGTGCCTCCATAAGCCAGATGGCAAGCACCGCAAAACCTACCATATATGCAACCAGTTCAATCATAGCCATCAGTGCTATATTGTCAAAGAGTTTCACGGTAGTTATTGTAAAGGCTTTGCCGTCCTGCACGTTACTGCAGATATTGAAAATCAATACAATAATATAGTAAAAACCTATCATAGTAGCCCACACAAACACCAGCAAGGGATACTGAAGGTAGGATATCTCGGGGAATCTCCAAGCCGCCCAGGAAGCGATCTCGGGTAAAAGCGTTATGGAAAGCACGAAACTTGCTCCTGCTAAAACCATAAGCAGCCATTTGAACATATGCATATATCTACTCATTGTTTTATTCACCTCGTAATGCATATTACCATTATTATATCCAAAAGTCAAGAAATATTTTCCGATAAACGATAATTTGTTCTTGAAATTTAAAAAATCTATGATGTTTTACATAATTCACTCCAGAACGATTATACAAAAAACACTCCGCAAAACTGCGAAGTGCTTTGAGTCGGTCACTTTATTCTTCTGTTGCTTTGGGCAGACTCCAGTGATATCTTGCCGCTAAGAATCTGAGTATGATTATAATTGTGGTACCACCTGCAAGGGCCACGTACTCCCCGACAAACTCCCACAAAAGTATGCAAATCACCGCACCAATCAGCGATGCACTGGCATAAAAATGCTTTACGAAAATATATGGTGTGTTCCCCGCCAATATATCTCGGATAACTCCACCGCCGATACCTGTTATCATACCAACAAAAATCAGCAGAAAGTAATTGTGCTCCTCATTGGCTACATAGGCGTTCTGTATTCCAACTACTGTAAAAATTCCAAGTCCCACGCCGTCCATAATCAGCATAATCAGTTCGTAGGTGTGGGGCTTTTTATGTATAAGTTTTCTTACTGCGGGGATAAAGATTATTACGGATACCGCTATGGCCACCAATGCGTACACAGGATTTCTGAATGTAACGGGCGGAGTATGTCCCAGCACTAAATCGCGGATAACTCCACCGCCCACAGCGGTAACAACACCCAGAGTTATTACTCCGAAAACGTCCATTTTCTTGGAAACCGCGAGTAACGCTCCCGAAACAGCAAAGGCTATTGTTCCGATAATCTCCAGTACAAACATTATTATATTGCTCATAATAAAATCACCCTGAAAGTATATTTTACTTATTTTAATGCATCAGAGAGTATATCTACAGTTTTATTCGCCGCCATTACTTTGAACTCGTCAAAGCTTATGGACGTATTGTTGCAAAGGTCGTCGGAGATAGAGCGCAGAATACAAAAAGGAACTTTTGCTCTGTAACATACGTGGGCAATAGCACCGCCCTCCATCTCACAAGCAAGGGCAGAAAACTCCTCGCCAAGGTGGAGTCTTCTTTCGGTACTGTGTACGAACTCATCACCTGTAGCGATTACTCCGCGGAATACCCTTGTGTTTTCGAGTTTTCTTGCAGAGCGCTCCAACTTTTCGCTAAGTTTTGCATCTGCCTCAAAATTTATAATATTTTTGCCTGCAACAGTGAGCATTGCACGAGGCTCACCCAAGCCGGTGGTATCGTAGTCGTGCTGAACCGCTGAGGTAGCGATTACAACGTCGCCTACAGAAACGTCCCGACTCAGAGAACCCGCCACACCGCTGTTGATAATACATTCGGGAGAATACATATCAATCATAACCTGAGTGCATATAGCGGCATTGACCTTACCTACTCCGCACTCTACAGCCACAATCTCTGTGCTGCCGAGTTTTCCTTTGTAAAAGGTCATCCCGAAACGACCACTTTCTTCTCTCTCGGTCATAAGGTCAAGTATACCCTCAACCTCAAGATTCATTGCGCAAATTATACCAATCATACCGACAACTCCTTATATAGGATAAATCACAAAATCACTTTGTAAAATTAATTTTCATCACCAAGAAGATTGTAACATAAAAATTAATTCGAAACAACTGTAAAATATGTATATAAATTGCGTTATGTATGGTATAATGAACTTAAATCTAAGAATTTCTAAGAAAAAATTTTTCAAAAATGTGCAACCGTTTTCATTTGTTTGTTGTCTTATATTATGGACGCACTTGCACATCGGGAGATAATATGGACGATAAGCAAATTGTCGCACTTTATTTTGAGAGAAACGAAAGTGCAATAGCCGAAACCGACAAAAAATATCGGTCGCTTTGTATGAAACTGTCGGGAAATATTCTGTCAAATTCCTCTGACAGCGAAGAAGTCCTCAGCGATGCATATATGAAGTTATGGACCTCGATTCCACCCCTGAATCCCGAAAATCTTGGGGCATATATTGCAAAGACTGTCAGAAATCTTTCTCTTAACAGACTGAAATCTGAAAACGCTCAGAAAAGAGGCTCTGCTGAAAAGCGACTGTCTTTTGACGAACTTGACGAATGTACCCCCGCCTTTATAAGCACCGAGGACTCGGTGCAAATGTCACTTCTGAGCAAATCGATCAGCGATTTTCTCTACACGCAGAAGTCTGTTGCGCGGAATATTTTTGTAAGACGTTACTTTTACTGTGACAGTATCGATGATATTGCGAAAAGCTTCGGCTTCAGCGAAAGCAAGGTTAAGTCCACGCTGATGCGTACACGAAATAAACTGAAAGAACACCTTGAAAAGGAGGGATACAACTGTGAATAACAATGTGATGGCTGCTGCTATGTCAGATATTGACGACAAACTCATTACAGACGCCGAACATCAGACTGCACTAAGGCCTAATCTGAGAGTAATCTATAGCGTTACTTCACTCGCTGCCTGCCTTGTGTTGATTTTTTCTTTGATTATGTTCACAGGCTTTGGGGCTTCCTCAGAAATTACTCTCTACGGAAACAAGGTGTCTTCCGAGGCTATATTAATCGAAACACCTGCACCTGCGAGTTTCAGAACAAATGCAGTTTTGGAAATTCCCCTCGATGTAGAAGTGAGAAAAGATTTAAACCTCAAAACAAGCGACGGCACTATCGAAGTGTTCAAAAAAGGCACTGATAATCTGCTTTTTGCAGGAGATAACTATAACGCAGAGGAGTCTGTTTCTCTTGTATGGACAATAGAAAGTCCTCTTGAAAATAAGACTTATGAACTTACACTTAACGACAAAGACGTAATATCGGTAGTATATGACCGGACACACTCTTGCTGGACGATACAAAAGACAAAGTAAAATCTGAAATTCGGGCTTGCGCCCTTAATATATAAAGAGAAATATTAAAAATTATTGGAGGAAAACAAAATGAAAAAAATTATTGCAATTCTTATGGCAGCACTCCTCATGCTCTCACTTGTAGCATGTGGCACAAACCCTCAGGACACAGACGCAACTCAGGACACAGGTGCAACAGAAAGCGCATCCACTATTGAGAGCGCTCTTGAGATTCTCAACACAGTATGGGCTTCCTATGCTGACGAGGAGAAATTTTTCGCTGCAGGTGGCGATATGACTGAAGAGAACATGAACCCCGAGGGCCCCGGTGTATACGGTGTTGAGGACGCAGAGGCTATTGATGCTTCTCTCGCATTCCCCGCTGCTTCTATCTCAAAGATCGACTCTGCCGCATCTCTTATGCACATGATGAACCAGAACAACTTCACCTGCGGTGTATATCACCTCGTAAACAAGGATGACGCTTCTGCACTTGCAGACGAAATCAAAGCAAACATTTCTTCCAGACAGTGGCTCTGCGGTTCTCCCGAGAAGTACGTTATCGCAACTGTTGAGGACTACGTTATCGCTTACTTCGGAAGCAACGATCTTATGGGTACTTTCACAGCAAAACTAACTGCTGCATATCCCGACACACAGATCATTGTTGAGGAAACTATTGCATAATTAACTCTCACAAAATAAATATTAACGGTTATTTCTGATCACAAATAAAGGCGGATAAGTTTATGCTATTCTCGAGTATTCCATTTCTATTTTACTTCTTACCTGTGGTAATGATTCTGTACTTTGCAGTACCGAAAAAACTTAAGAATGCACTTTTGCTTGTTTCCAGTTTGTTCTTCTACGGCTGGGGTGAGCCTCGCTTTCTCCTCTTTATGATAGTGTCCATTTTACAAGGATATGTATTTGGACTTCTGATAGAAAAACACCGTAACAAGAAGCGGTCAAAGGTCTTTTTGACCGCTTCTGTTCTTTTTAGTCTGGGGCTTCTGGGCTACTGTAAATACGCCGACTTCTTCATACAAAACTTCAATCTCTTGACAGGTATGTCTGTACCTCTGCTTAACATCGTACTTCCTATAGGTATCAGCTTCTATACTTTTCAGATTCTCAGTTATGCTGTTGACGTATATCGTGCCGATGCAAAAGCACAGCGCAACATAATAAATCTTGGCGCATATATCGCCATGTTCCCCCAACTTATCGCAGGACCTATTGTCAGATACTCGGATATAGCCCTGCAACTCGAAAACCGCACTCACAGTGCAGAGAAATTCGCTCTTGGTATAAGACGCTTCGTTATCGGTCTTGGCAAGAAGATACTCATCGCCAATATCCTTGGTGAACTCGTCGCACTCTTTAAGGAGTCGGGCGACAAATCTGTTCTTTTCTACTGGGTATATGCCTTTGCTTATCTCTTTCATATTTATTTCGATTTTTCAGGATACAGCGATATGGCTATCGGTCTCGGCAAAATTTTCGGATTTGATTTTCTCGAAAACTTTAATTACCCCTACATCTCATCCAGCATAACCGAATTCTGGAGAAGATGGCATATGTCTTTGGGCTCTTGGTTCAGAGATTACCTCTATATTCCCATGGGAGGAAATCGTGTATCAAAACCCCGCTTTTTCCTCAACATCTTTGTTGTATGGATGGCAACCGGCTTCTGGCACGGTGCCGCCTGGAACTTTATTTTATGGGGACTTTACTTTGCGATACTCCTTATTATCGAAAAACTGTTCCTCTCAAAACTACTTGCAAAATCGAAAATAATAAGTCACGTATACGTACTTTTCTTTATAATTATCAGTTTTGTGCTGTTTGACTCCGCTTCACTTTCCGAAGCAAGAAACAGCATTGCCTCTATGCTTGGATTCGGAGATATTCCCCTTATATCCGATGAGGCAAAGTATTATCTCACAAGTTATACAGTTGTGCTTATTATAGCCGCTGTAGGCTCTACTCCTCTGCCGAAAAAACTTGTATCTATGGTATCTGACTTTAAGGCGGGCAAGACGGTACTCAACATAATTGAGCCTATATTCCTCGTAGCACTTCTGGCTATTTGCACCGCTTTTCTTATAGACGGCTCTTTCAACCCTTTCCTTTATTTCAGATTCTGAGGAGGTGCGAAATATGAGTAAAATAAAAAATATAATTATCACATCTCTTTGCGGACTGTTTATTCTGATATTCCCTGTGTGGGGACTGATTGCTCCCGACAAAGAAATCTCCGAGAGCGAGCGCCGTCCTCTCAAACTCTTCCCGAGTATCAATAGCGAGAGTATTTTCAGTGGTACTTTTATGTCAGATTTTGAGGGCTATACCCTGGACCATTTTCCTTTGAGAGATGACTTTCGCAGACTTAAATCTCTTGTGGCATTCTACGGCTTCAATCAAAAAGACAACAACGATATCTTCATATACAATAACCACGCAATAAAACTGGAATATCCCTATAACGAGGAGTCTTTGATATATGCAAGCGACCGTTTCGGGTATGTTTATGACACCTACCTTTCGGGCTGTGATGCTAAGGTTTATCTCAGCATTATACCCGACAAAAGTTACTTTGTACCCCAAAGTGCAGGATATTTGTCTATAGACTTCGATCAGTTGACAAACTCAGTTAAGGCTCAGACCCCCTACGCGCAGTATATTGATATTTTCCCTTTGCTTTCTCTCGATGACTATTACTTCACAGACACTCACTGGAAGCAGGAAAACATCATCCCCGTAGCACAGGCTCTGTGTCAGGGTATGGGTGGCGAATACATCGGATTAGAGTATGAAACCCATACGTCCGGTGATCCCTTTTTCGGTGTGTACTACGGCCAGTCTGCTCTGCCGCTGGCACCTGACAGCATAAATTATCTTGAAAGCGATACTCTCAAAAACACTCAGGTCTATGATTTTGAGACCGATAGTTTTGTGCCTGTATATAACACAGATTTGCTCCAAAGCAAGGACCCCTACGAGATGTTTTTGTCGGGACCTAAATCTCTGCTTGTTATGGAGAACAAAGACGCTGATACAGACAAAGAACTTATAATTTTCCGCGATTCATTCACAAGTGCTTTGGCTCCTCTTATGATGGAAAGTTACAGCAAAATTACTTTGGTCGATATCCGCTATATATCCCCGAATATACTTGGGAATTTCATTGATTTTACAAATCAGGACGTGTTATTTTTATACAGCACCTCTGTACTGAACAACAGTATTACAATCAAATAATAAGGCATAAAAAACAGGCTGTCCTTTTTGGGGACAGCCTGTTTGCTTTTGTTTATTCAATTACCAGTTCTACGGGACAATGGTCAGAACCGAAGATGTCGCTGTGGATTTTGGCACTTTTGAGCCTGTCCACAAGGCTTTTTGACGTTACAAAGTAGTCAATGCGCCAGCCTGAGTTTTTCTCTCTCGCGTGGAAGCGATAAGACCACCAGGAATAAACTCCCTCTGTATCGGGATAAAAATGACGGAAAGTATCAATGTAGCCTTGTTCTGTGAGTCTTGTAAAACAGCCTCTCTCCTCGTCGGTGAAACCTGCGTTCTTTCTGTTGGTTTTGGGATTTTTGAGGTCGATTTCTTTATGAGCAACGTTGAGATCACCGCAGAATATCACGGGCTTTTTCTCTTGCAAAGTGTTAATATACTGAAGAAAAGCGTCCTCCCACTCCATACGATAATCGAGGCGCTTAAGTCCGTCCTGAGAGTTAGGAACATAGACGGTTATAAAGTAAAAGTCCTCAAACTCGAGAGTGATTACTCTGCCCTCTTTATCATGCTCCTCGACACCTATACCATAGGTTGCGTCAAGGGGCTTATTCTTTGTAAATATCGCTGTTCCCGAATAGCCTTTTTTCTCGGCATAGTTCCAGTAACAGTAATATCCCTCGGGGGCAAAATCAATCTGTCCTTGCTGAAGTTTTGTCTCCTGCAAACAGAAAATGTCTGCGTTAAGTTCTCTGAATATTTCCTCAAAGCCCTTGGTCATTATCGCTCTGAGTCCGTTTACGTTCCAAGATATAAATTTCATAGTGTCACCTTATTCTGCGTATGCCTTATAAAGTCCGCTGTAGATACCGCCTTTTTTGATAAGTTCCTCGTGAGTACCTTCTTCGGCTATACCCTCATCCGTAATAACAAAAATGCGGTCGGCACCCTTGATGGTAGTCAGTCTGTGAGCAACCGTAATGGTGGTTCTGCCCTTTGAGAGTTCCTGCAGAGATTTCTGCACAAGATACTCGCTCTCGTTATCAAGGGCGGAGGTTGCCTCGTCCAAAAGGAGTATGGGAGGATTTTTGAGGAACACTCTTGCGATGGAAATTCTCTGTTTCTGTCCTCCTGAGAGTTTTACTCCTCGCTCTCCTACGTATGTATCGTAGCCGTCGGGGAGTTCCTCTATAAACTCATGCGCACCCGCAAGTTTTGCAGCTCTGATGATTTCTTCCTTCGATGCACCGGGCATACCGTATTCTATATTGTCGTACACACTGCCCGAAAACAGATATACGTCCTGCTGTACAGTTCCGATATTTGACCTGAGAGATTTGAGGGTAACTTTGCGGATGTCCTTACCGTCTACAAGAATACTGCCGTACTCCGACTCGTAAAATCTTGGAATCAGAGAACAGATTGTGGTTTTACCTCCGCCCGAGGGACCTACCAAAGCAACGTTCTCGCCCTCTTTGATCTTGAAACTCACGTCTCTGAGTACGTCGTCGTTTGCTTCGCTATAGCGGAAGGTCACAGCCTTGAACTCAATCTCGCCCTTTACATCCTTAAGTTCGGTTGCATCTTCGCTGTCGGTAATCTCGGGTTTAGTGTCGATAATTTCAAAGAATCGCTCGATACCCGACATACCTCTTTGGAACTGCTCGGCAAACTCTACGATTTTTCTTATGGTAGCAAAGAGAGTTGTAACGTACAGAAGATATGCAACAAACTCCGGGGCTGAGATGTGGCCGTTTATCATAAATAGCGCACCCGCTACCACAACCACAATATACATAAAGCCTTCGAAGAATCTTGTAGAAGCCTGAAATCCACCCATGTACTTGTAGTTTCTTGCTTTTATACTAAGGAAACGGTCGTTTCCGTGTCTGAACTTTTCATTCTCTATATCTTCGTTGGCAAAAGATTTTACAACCCTGACACCTAAAAGGCTGTCTTCAACCGCCGCGTTAAGTTCGCCTAACTCTTTACGCTGATCACGGAAGCCTTGTTTCATTCGCTTATTGAAGTAAAACAGCACAATTATCATCGGCGGAATAACCGCAAATACAATAAGTGTCAAAGGCACGTTCATTGTGCAGAGAATTACAAATGAAGCGATAATCTTTATGCCTGCGATGAAAAACTCCTCGGGACAATGGTGAGCAAACTCCGTAACGTCAAACAAGTCGTTGGTAATACGGGACATAAGCGTTCCTACTTTTGTATTGTCGTAATACTTGAAAGGAAGCAGTTGCAGATGTGCAAACAGATCTCGTCTCATATCGGTTTCAATCATTGTTCCCATAACGTGGCCTCGGTTAGCCATATAATAATACGCCGCCGAATCGATAATTCTCAGCGCAAGATAAGACGCTCCGAGAATCAGCACAAACTGTACTGTAAGCGATGCACCAAGTCCTGTGGCACGGCTTGTAATCTCTCTGACAAGCAGAGGAAGTAACAACTCGCACAAAGTCGTAAGCGCTGCGCAGATGAGGTCCTTTATCATTATTCCCTTATATTTACTGTAATAGGGCATAAATCGTCTGAGTTTCGACATTTTCTTCTCTTTCTTTTTCATAAAATCACCCTCCTTACATATTTTCTATGCTTTGAAATTATGCCTATATGTTACTACATTTTCAACTATAATTCAAGAGCAGATGCTTATTGGCAAAAGAAAACCCCTGCACAAAAATTGCAAGGGAAAGTATGGATGTTATCGTTTTTTACTTTGGTTTCTGATAACCCTTAGCAAGGCTTTGCCTTGCTCGAGGTAAACCGTCTGTTGAATGGGTGTCATACCGCGATAAACTCTGAGCAAATCCTCCTCGCGAAAAGATTTTGTCCGCGCAGTGGGAAGTCCCAACAGAAAGTCCGAGGAAACACCAAAGTATTCAGAAAGAGTACACAGAGTATCAAAATCAGGCTCGCTCGTACCTTGGACATATCCGCCAAGAGTCGAAACCGCCAGGTGCATATCGCGTGCCAGTTGCTTCTGGGTAATGCCTCTTTCTTCAATAAGTTGTCTGAGTATATCCGAGAAAGTCATAAAAATCAGCTCCATTTATTATTGTAAATAAATGGAGCCGAAATATACATATTTATCACAGACTGTCTACTACGCCTGCGAGATATTTCTGGATTCGGGTAGCATCCGTAACAGATACCACTCGATCCCCTGTTATCTCGGCAGCGGCGATTTGTCTGCCATCAAGTTGTGCAAGAGAAGCTATACTTTTCTGAATTAAGGTCGCGTCCGATACGGTAACTCTGCCGTCGCCGTTAACGTCGCCCTTGATGTAAACCTCGACCTCAAAGTGAGCCTTAACGTCCTCCCATATAATGGTGATTGTCTTCTTGCCGGGAGTATCAAAGTCGGCACCTACAACCTCAAACCCCTCTTTGATATTCTGAGTAGTTCCGTCGGGATAGGTAATAGATACCTCTACGTTGGAAACATCGAGTTCAGAGCCGAGAGGATAATAGTACGTCTGGGATGATCCTTGTACTACTGAATTGTCCGGTATGGGAACGATATCCATATTCTCGGGGTCATAGCGTTTTTTAACGCGGAGTATTTCGCTATAGAAGTAATTGTTTGTATCTGCAAGGTCACAGACAAGGTAGTCGTCCTCGTACATAAAACCGTAAACTTCCAAAGAAGTAGTCGTTACCTCCTCGGGAGTATAGGCTTCGGAAACTTTGCCTGTTTGCAAATCATAGTGGTATACCGACGTGTTGGTGGTGAAGAACAAGTCCTCGCCGTCGGTGGATAGTCTGCTGTATCTGTTCCAGTATTTATTCCACTTGGCGTCTCCTGCATACAGCAACTCATCCTCGCCGTCTTCAACATACTTGTAGAGAGACTCGGTTTTACTGTTGATGTAGTAAAATTCGCCGTTTATATACTGAAACTCTGTATAAGAATTTGTCCAGAAATAATCATCGTACAAGGTGCTTTGAGGTGTGGAGTTAAAGTCGTCCGCATCGTGAGCGTTGACAAAAAACTCTGCCTCGCAAGTTTTCATTTTTTCGGTAGAGCAAAGGAAGTTATCGTGATATACCTCTCCTGCCAGTACGCTGGCATCGTCCCAGGTAACGTCCACGTGATACGGCTCACCGTCAATATAGACTATGTTCCAAGCGTGTACCAACTCCTCAGAGGAGCAAAACTCCACTTTCATTCCGATTTTTTCGAGCAAATATGCGTAGGCTTTGGTATATCCCTCGCATACGGCATAGCCATCTACCAAGGCGCCGTACATATCAAATCTATGGTCGTGTTGGAGTTTTCTGTCATAGGTACAAAGTGCCGCCAGTCTATCGTGAACAAGCAACGCTTTGAACGCCTCGGGCATCTGAGGGTTGTCAATAATATCGGCTACTATCTCGTCTGCTACTGCGTCACACTGAGCTAACATCTGCTCAAACTCCTCTACGCTATTCAGGTAAGTTATATTGAGCGATATCATTTCTCCGTGCAAAATAGAAAACGAGGTGTTACCGATATTGAAAGTATAGGGTGACTCCTTGAACAGGATAACCGCTACTGCTTCGACTACTTTTTCGTCGACAGGAAGGTGGTAGTCGGAAATATCTATTTTCTCGTTTCCTGCTATAATCTCTGAGACCACGTACTCACGGAATCGGTCAACATCAACGTAATCTTTCAGCGCGTCAGTACCGTAACCGAGAGGGGCTATGGTATCCTTGTTTTTTTGCATAGTGGTATAAGGCATAGACTCCACCGCCAAGGCGTGGAGGGGCAAGGAAATCATGATTAAGATAACAAGTATTGTCGCAATTAAACTTTTTATTTTCATTGCTTAACCACTCTTTCTCATCTTCCTGTAAAATAGGGCATACCAACCCAAATATTATAATAGCATATCTTTTTATGATATTCAATGACTTAGTTGTAAATTATGCATACAAATTTGACACTTTTTACGCTTATTTTCTATACTTTGACACCTTTGTTTGCAAAACGCCCTCGTTTTTGTTATGATTTACGTAATGGGAGTCGATTATTTAAGTTTTATAAATATTCGCACGGAATAATCGGTAAAGGAGCGAGGATATGAACACACTTCCCGATTCAAAAAAGCAAGAAATATTGGCCGAAGCAGAGGCCTTTGTTTGTGAAAACTCAAAGCAAAATGACCCCGGCCACGATATGCTTCATATTAAGCGTGTGCTGAATTTGTGCCGTAAAATATACAAAGACTACCCCGACGCTAACCCGTTTCTCTGTGAACTGATAGCACTTTTACACGATATGAACGACCACAAACTCGCTACCGCCATAGGGACAGACGGTATTAAAGGTTTTCTTGCAACGCTTTCTCTTACAGATGAAACCATAAATTTTGTCACTCAGGGTATAGAGAAAATATCGTACAGTAAATACCCCGCCCCCTCATCGCAAAACCCTATTGAGGTACAAATTGTGCAGGATGCAGACCGCCTCGATGCTATGGGTGCTGTAGGAATCGCCCGCACTTTTTCGTACGGCGGAGCCAAAAAAGTCCCATTCTATACAGAAGACTCCACCCCAAGCACCATAGATCATTTCGAGGAAAAACTTCTGCTCCTCAAAAACCTTTTGAACACCGATACCGCCCGAGAACTTGCGATCAAAAAACACCAAGTACTTAAAGATTTCTACGACACGTTTTTGGAGGAAATAAAATAACAAAAGCCACCGACTAAACCTCGGTGGCTTTAATTTTATGCGATTTTACAGAAGAGGGATGCCACATTCTCTGCACTCACAAATGGTGTCCTCGTCCCACAGAGAGGACTGTACCTCGCCAATATGAGCACATCCGAGAAGTAACATACAAAGTCTGGACTGACCTATACCGCCGCCTATTGTCAAAGGCAGTTCGCCTTTGAGAAGCATCTGGTGATAAGGCTGGGTTTTTCTATCCTCACATCCTGATTTCTGAAGCTGAATCTCCATACTTTCGGGGCTTACTCGAATACCCATTGAAGAAAGTTCAAAAGCATCATCGAGAACGTCGTTATACACAAGGATATCTCCGTTAAGGCTCCAGTCGTCATAGTCGGGAGCACGGTTTCCATGAGGAATACCTGAGTTGAGTTTGTCGCCTATCTGCATAATAAACGCTGTTCTGTGCTTTTTGGTGAACACTTTTTCTCTCTCTACAGGAGTCAGACTCGGATACATATCCTCCAGCTCCTGAGAGGTAACAAATGCTATATCGCGGGATATTTCTGTATCGAGTACGGGGAACTTCGCTTTGAGTTTTTCGTTTACGTTGCATACCGCATTCACAATAAGCGTAACTACGTCCTTCAGATACTCCTGTGTTCTGTCCTCGGGAGCAATTATCTTCTCCCAGTCCCACTGGTCAACATATATGGAGTGGATATTATCAAGATCTTCGTCACGTCTTATGGCGTTCATATCGGTAATAATACCTTCGTGCAGAGAAAAGCCGTACTGTTTGAGTGCAACACGC
>JAZULM010000014.1:0-73005 GCA_045603105.1 Ruminococcus sp. | reverse complement strand
TACCCTGAGGAGAACACATATTTTGCCACAATAAAAGCAAGCGACACAAACATAATTACCTCGGGAGCATACCAGAGGAATTTTACTCTCGACGGTGTCACCTATCATCATATTATCGACCCCGACACAGGATACCCCTCCAATAGCGAGATACTCTCTGTTACGATTATCGGCGAAGACGGCACAATGTGTGACGCTTTCTCCACCGCTATATTCATAGGCGGTGTCAAATACGCTCAAACTCTACGCTCAGATATAGGCGGATTTGAGTACGTTATCTTGGCGGAGAATAACAAAGTGTATGTATCAAGCAAAATTGCAAACAGTTTTTCACTGTCCGAAGGATACGAACATCTTACAGTTCAGATTGTATAAAATAATGCAGATTATCAGAAAATGGTAATCTGCATTTTTATTTACCCACTTCCCTGCTCACACATAAAACACTTCGAAATAAAATGTAGTATAGCGGTATAAAGATTTTTGTTTGCGGCAAAAATAATAACAAATAAACTTCGGAGTGTGAACTATGAACATAAAACGAGGAGATATATATTACGCTGACTTAAGCCCCGTTGTGGGAAGCGAACAAGGCGGAATACGCCCCGTACTTATAGTCCAGAACGACGTTGGCAACCGCCACAGCCCGACTGTAATTGCGGCGGCAATAACCAGTCAGCAGGCAAAGGCGAAACTTCCGACACATATATCCATAAGTTGTGAAAATTGCGGACTGGCTAAAAACAGCGTAGTGTTGCTCGAGCAGGTTCGGACTATTGATAAAAAAAGGCTTAAAGAGAAAATGGGCTCCGTAAGTCCCCAGTCTATGAGCAAGGTTGACCAGGCAATATCAATATCGTTCGGGCTTGGGGCTTATTAAGGCAAAAAACAAGGCTATGAAGTACAAATGCTTCATAGCCTTTTATTTTTATTTAGAAAGTGCCGAGACGGCGTCCTTCAGAGCCTGTGTGCGATCAGTAAGTTCCCACTTAACGGGCAAGTCCTCTCTGCCCATATGTCCGTATGCGGCAAGAGGTCTGTACCTGGTATTGAGCAAATCCAAATCACGGATTATACTTGAAGGACGGCAATCGAACACCTCGTCTACTGCTTTGCTGATAACGGAGTTATCATACTCTGATGTACCGAAGGTATCAACAAAGATTGAAACGGGTTTTGCTACACCGATAGCATAAGCAAGCTGAACCTCGCATTTGTGGGCAAGACCTGCTGCTACGATGTTCTTAGCAATATAACGACAGTAATAAGCCGCACTGCGGTCAACCTTTGTGGGGTCTTTGCCCGAAAAAGCACCGCCACCGTGACGTGAATATCCGCCGTAGGTATCAACGATAATCTTTCTGCCTGTAAGACCTGCATCACCACAAGGACCGCCGATTACAAATCTGCCTGTGGGATTGATGAAATACTTTGTATTATCGTCTAAAAGATTCTCGGGAATAATAGGCTTGATTACATACTCGATCAAATCTTTGCGAATGGTATCAAGGGATACGTCTGCGCTGTGCTGAGTTGAGATAACTACTGTATCAATGCGAACGGGCTTGTCGCCGTCATACTCAACGGACACCTGAGTTTTGCCGTCGGGATAGAGATATGTAAGGGTTCCGTTTTTGCGGACTTCTGCGAGTTTCTTTGCGAGTTTCTGAGCAAGAGAAATGGGCATAGGCATAAGTTCGGGTGTTTCGTCACAAGCGTAGCCGAACATCATACCCTGATCTCCTGCACCGAGCTGATTCATTGTATCCTGCTCGCCGTCTTTAAGCTCGAGAGAATTATCAACGCCCATAGCGATATCGGAGGACTGTTTATCAAGGAGAACTTGTACGTTACAAGTCTTTCCGTCAAAGCCACAGTCCATATTGTCGTAACCAATATCGCAAGCCACTGAACGTGCGATTGCCTCGAAATCTACCGAGGCGTCAGCGGTTATCTCACCGAGAATACCGATAAAGTCTGTTGTTGATGTTGTTTCGCAGGCTACGTGTGCAGTCTTGTCCTGCTCTAAAATAGCGTCAAGAATTGCGTCTGAAATCTGGTCACAGAGTTTGTCGGGATGTCCCTCTGTTACAGATTCGGATGTAAAAAGATATTTAGCCATAATTTAACTCCTTCCAAATTTACTTTTTCTTTAAAAATTCACTTTAAGCACCTAAAAAGAAACCGCCGTCGGACTCCGACAGCGGTCTGAAAACTCATCTTTCGGAATTCCGCAGGATTTGGCACCTTACAAATGCAGGTTGCCGGACTTCACAGGGCCTGTTCCCTCAGTCTCTCTTGATAAGTGGATATTAAATTTACAGGACATATTATAACACCTTGCGACAAAAAGTCAAGTGTTTTATCTTTCCTCTCTGAAGTAGGAAAGTCCCAAATGTGCAGGAGGCTGATGCTCGCGTTTTTTACGCATACTGGTAAATACCAGCACGATAATTGTAACCACATAAGGAAGCATCTTGAAGAGTTCTTGTGTTTCAACGCCGAGTCCCTGAGCGTAGGTGTTTGCGTTAAACAATGCACCGAAGAGGAAGGCTCCGAAAATTGCCATATGAGGCTTCCACAGTGCGAATATTACAAGTGCGATTGCCATCCAACCTCTGTCACCAAATGCATCGTTTGACCAGCTTCCGTTGGCGTAAGCCATTACGTACTGAAGTCCGCCGAGGCCTGCAACAGCACTGCCGATACAGGTGGCTATATACTTATATCTTGTTACGTTGATACCTGCTGCATCTGCTGTAGCAGGGTTCTCGCCTACTGCTCTGAGGTTAAGACCAACTCTTGTCTTTGTGAGTACCAAAGAAGCGATTACAGCGATAATTACAGAGAGATAAGTCAGGAAATCAAACGAAAGGAAAAGTTCACCGAACCAGCCTAAATCGTCTGCAAAAGGAAGTGTTGCACAGAAGAAACGGCTTGTCTTTGTGAGTGCGATAGAAGGCATATCGCTGTCTACGAGTTTAATCAGCGATGCACCGAAGAAGTTACCTAGTCCTATACCGAAGGTTGTCAGCGCAAGACCTGTAACGTTTTGATTTGCTCTCAATGTAACTGTAAAGAAGCTGTAGATAAGTCCCATAAGTGTTGAGCCTATAACAGCACACAAAAAAGGTATTAAAACCGCAAGAAACGGGTTCATATTGTCAAGTACGTTACCGCACGCGTTCTCGTAAAGGAAAGCACCTGTTACACCGCTTATGGCACCAACGTACATAATACCGGGGATACCAAGGTTAAGGTGACCTGATTTCTCGGTGATAATTTCACCTGTTGCACCATAAAGCATTGGTACACCGATTAAGATTGCTCGTACTATATATGCTATCATGCCTGTACCTCCTTTTTGGAGTGGCGGAACTTAACGGAGTAACGAATAAAGAATTCGCATCCTACCACAAAGAGTATAACGATACCTACAGCAATATCAGCAAATGAGGAGTTAAGTCCGCAGGTATCGGCAACCTTGGCAGAACCAAGGTTAAGGAAGATAACCAGCGCTGACATAAGCACCATTACAAAAGGATTGAACTGTCCGAGCCAAGAAACCATTATGGCGGTGAATCCCTGACCGCCAACGGTATTTGTATCAATGGAATGGTCTGTACCGGATACGAGGAGCATACCTACAATACCGCACAGTGCACCCGATACCACCATAGTACGGATAACAACTTTTTTAACGTTGATACCGATATATCTTGCTGTATTACGGCTTTCGCCTACAACGGAAATTTCGTAGCCGTGCTTACTGTAATTAAGGTAGATATACATAATCACGGTAATAACTAAGACGATTACAACGTTGAGCGCATACTTGTTATTGAAAATAACGGGCATATTACCGTAGGATACGGGGTTGATTTTGTTGGAGCCGCCGCCCTCGATATAAAGATAATACTTGATTATCTGGGTAGCAACGTAGTTCATCATAAGTGTAAAGAGAGTCTCGTTGGTGTTGTACTTCGCCTTGAATATGGCGGGAATTACACCCCACAAAGCACCTGCAAGGATACTTGTAACAACAATTACGAGCATAAGCAGAGGATAAGGAAGTTTATCGCCGAGTTCAATCATACATATCATAGAAGCGATACCGCCCACAAGAGCCTGTCCCTCTGCACCGCAGTTCCAGAACTTCATCTTAAAAGCAGGAGTAACCGCAAGCGAAAGTCCAAGCAAAATTGCTGTTTTCTGGAAGAACTTCCAGAGGATAACGGTAGAGCCGGACTCAATTCTGCCGAAAGCACCGCGATACATGGTCTCGTAAATTGTGAAGAAGTTTTCTTTTGTGAGAATCATTGAGATAATGCCCACCAATAAAACTGCAACAACAATAGCCGATATACGGATAAGCCATGCCTGCCACAACTTCATATCATCGCGTTTTACAAGATGAAACAGAGGTTCGTGGGAAGTCTTGATTTTTGTATCACTCATTGTTATCCACCTCACTCTCGTGTCGGGATTTGGTCATAAGTATACCGAGTTCTTCTTTGGTAGCGGTCCTGCCGTCTACAACACCTGTAACTCTGCCTGAACCGATTACCATAATTCTGTCACAAAGTTCGATTAATACGTCAAGATCCTCGCCGACAAAGATAATGGCAACGCCCTTTTTCTTCTGCTCATTGAGGAGGTTGAAAATTGTATAAGAGGAGTTGATATCAAGGCCTCTGACAGGATAAGCAACCATCAGCACCTTGGGTGAGGCTGCAATCTCTCGTCCTACAAGAATCTTCTGGATATTACCGCCCGAAAGCTGGCGGATGGGAGTTGATGTACCGGGGGTAACAACCTCTAAATCTTTGATTATCTGCTCAGCGAGGTTCTTGGGGGCTTTTCTCTCAACAAATACAGACTTACCCTTGCGATAACTTCTGAGCATCATATTATCGGTAATATCCATATTCGCAACAAGTCCCATACCGAGTCTGTCCTCGGGTACGAAAGAAAGTCGCACACCCAGTTCACGAATCTGTCTCGGAGTTTTATCTCTGAGATTTTCTGTGTTACCTGTCTTGGGGTTTAAATATGTTATCTCACCCGAGGAAACCTTCTGAAGTCCTGCAATAGCTTCGAGCAGTTCTCTCTGTCCTGAACCTGCAATACCTGCAACGCCGAGTATCTCGCCCGAGCGAAGTGTAAACGAAACATCGCTTAAAACCTTGGTACCTTCACGTGATAAACATTCAAGACCATTTACAATCAGTCTGTCGGTGGGATTTTCGGGTTCGCTTCTGTTGATATTAAGGGCGATTTTCTTGCCAACCATCATCTCGGTAAGTTCTGATTCAGTTGTTTCGGCTGTATTTACCGAACCGATATACTCACCCTTGCGAAGTACGGAAACTCTGTCGGAAAGTTCCATAACTTCGTTGAGTTTATGGGTGATGATGATGATTGACTTGCCCGCGTCTCTCATTTTACGCAAAACGTCAAAGAGTTTCTTGATTTCCTGAGGAGTTAAAACTGCTGTAGGCTCGTCAAGAATCAGAATATCTGCGCCACGATACAGCACCTTAACGATTTCAACAGTCTGTTTTTCTGATACAGACATAGTGTAAATCTTTTTCTCAGGGTCAAGTTCAAAACCGTATGTGTCGCAAATCTCACGGATTTTCTCGGTAGATTTCTTCAAGTTATACTTGCCGTCATCGATGCCGAGCACAATATTCTCGGCGGCGGTGAATACATCGACAAGTTTGAAGTGCTGGTGAATCATACCGATTTTGTAGCCGTAAGCATCCTTTGGCGAGGAAATTACAGCCTCCTCACCTTCTACGAAAATCTGACCTTCATCGGGAAAATAAATGCCCGAAATCATATTCATCAGAGTAGTTTTTCCTGAACCGTTTTCACCAAGGATTGAGAGTATCTCTCCCTTGTATGCAGTCAGGTTTACATTTTTATTTGCAACAACCTTACCGAACACCTTGGTAATATCACGAAGTTCTATTGCTACCTGCTTGGTCAAATTGTTCCCCTCCTCTTTATAAGTTAGATGTATAGTTCTCAACAAAACTTACCTCGCAAAACTTGGTAATGCTTTGTTCAGAACTATAAATATCAGTATAAAATATCAGCATAAGGCGGGGCAAGAAGCCCCGCCTTTAAGTACGGATATATATTAGCCGTAGTTCTCGTCAAGAAGTGTGATACCGTCAATTCTTGCGTCGAAGTAAGGAGCTGAACGGAATGAGGACTCTGCAAATACGCCGTCAACAATTGCTTCTGTATCGGGTGTGAATGCATCGTCTGTATCAACGTCTGCAAGATATGTGGTGAGTGCCTTACCGCCAACTGTGAATGTAGCAGTATCGAATACCTTTACAGTACCGTCGAGAAGCTGAGCCTTAACTTCCTCAATCTTCTCTGCTGTGCCTGCTGCTGCAGCCTTCTCGTTTACATCTGTAAGAACAACAGAACCTGTCTCGATTGTACCTGTCCAGTCAGTCTCGATAGCCTTACCAGTCTGT
This sequence comes from Ruminococcus sp., assembly GCA_045603105.1. Lineage (GTDB taxonomy): Bacteria > Bacillota > Clostridia > Oscillospirales > Acutalibacteraceae > Ruminococcoides. The sequence continues at coordinate 66,508 of JAZULM010000014.1, read as the reverse complement.
ACACACTCGATGATGTGCTTGAAGTAAGGAGTCCAGTCGATTCTGGAAGAAACGATGAATGTCTCGGGACAAGCTGCTACTGTAGAACCGTTGTAGGAAACGTTGGGAACGCCTGCGTTTTCACATGCTGTGGGAGCGCCCATGGAGTCAGCGTGCTGAGAAATAAGAACACAACCGCCGTTGATAAGTGCGAGAGCTGCCTCTTTCTCGAGAGTCTCGTCGTACCAGCTACCTGTGAACTTAACATCCATTGTTACTGTGGGGCAAATGCTCTTTGCGCCGAGATAGAAGGATGTGTAACCGGAAATAACCTCTGCGAATGTGAATGCGCCAACATAGCCCATCTTTGCTTCTTCAGCCTTGATCTCGCCTGCGTCGATCATCTCGTTGAGCTTCATACCTGCAGCAACACCTGCGAGATATCTGCCCTGGTAGATGGATGCGAATGCATTGTGAAGATTGTCAAGACCTGCTGTGTGAGCCTGTGTACCTGTTGCATGGCAAAACTGTACATCAGGATACTCCTCTGCAGCCTTCATAAGGAAAGACTCGTGACCGAAACTGTCTGCGAAGATGATGTTACAGCCGTCAACCTCGATAAGCTCTATAGCTGCATCAGTACACTCTGCGGACTCGGGAATCTGAGTCTTCTGTGCATACTCAACGCCCATTGCTTCACATGCTGCCTTTGCAGCGTCCATGAAGTTCTTGTCATAGGTGGAGTTCTCATCGTGAAGGAAGATAAATCCTACCTTGACATCTGCTTTTTCTGTGTTACCCTCGTTGCCACCGGCACAAGCTGCGAAAGAAAGCAGCATAAGTGCAGCAAGAAGAGCACAAAAAATTCTTTTCATTTTGGGTTCCTCCTAAAAAGTATTTTATAATATAGGTACGGACACCCGCACCTAAAATTACCTTGGTTTATCTGAAGATGATCTTCCCTGTTTCGGGATTCATCTCATCTACTATAGCCAGAGATTCTACTCGTATTCCATTTTTACGGAGTTCATCTCCGCCGTTTTGGAAACCTTTTTCAATAACAATACCGCAACCTACAAGTTCTGCACCCGAGCCTTTGATAATCTCAATAAGTCCGCGAAGTGCACAACCATGTGCGAGGAAATCGTCGATAACAAGCACCTTGTCACCCTCGCCGATAAAGTCTTTGGATACGATAACCTGGTTGGTGTTGCCGTGGGTATAACTTTTGACGTCGCTTTGATAAAAATCGTTGCTAATGTTAATAGACTTTGATTTTTTAGCAAATACAACGGGACAACCGAAGTGCTGTGCTACAATACAGGCTATACCGATACCCGATGCCTCTATGGTTAAAATCTTGTTTACATCGCAATCAGCATACAGACGCTTGAATTCCTCTCCGATTTTATTGAGCAACTCTACGTCAACCTGGTGATTGAGAAAACTGTCAACTTTCAAAATATTACCGGGGAAAAGTTGTCCGTCTCTTAAAATTCTATCCTTAAGAAGCTGCACGGTCTCACCTCAAAGTAAAAATATATAACAATTATAGACCGATTCCGACATTTTTTCAATACATAAAAAATATTTTGTAAAGAAAATTCTAAGACAATATTTTGTATATTTTGACAACTATTTTTACTAATAAGAAAAATACTGCTATTGCCCGTCAGGCAACAGCAGTTGCAGATTCATCCAAGGTGGAAGATATATCCATTTTTTCACATTCGATACCAAACTCCTTAAGAAGGTCCACCACCTGATTATATACCACAGCGTCTGCAGGAGAAGCGGTATCATTAATAAGCGCTACTGTATACAGTTCGCCCTTTTCATCTGCCTGTTTGAGATACACCTTGAGGCCTTCAAAGGTCACCGTCTCATCGTCGTTGATCATGATGTTTTCATCGGAAACAGTTATGACGATTATCTCGGGCTCAGGGGATGAATTATCTCCCGAAATATAATCAGAGATAATAAAAAAGCCAACCGTAAGCAAACAGAATGCCAACACAAAAATACCCACTCTGAGAATCTTATTGCCGATTTTTGCTGATTTTTTGGTGTTGTTCACGGAGTTTTGTTTCATAGTTTTCACTCCTCAGTAAATTATCCTTAAGTGACAGATTCATTCTACCACAATCCGACTTATTTTGCAATCAATGAAAAGAGGAAAGATATTTGCGGTTTACGCTCTCAAGACACGGCATAACAATATGATACAAAAGTCCTGTGACAGAACCCGTTACCACAGCGCTCAGAAACAATATCGTACCATAGGTAAATACAGCATCGGATACAAGTATGTATGCAACCATAAGTTGTCCGAGGTTGTGTGCAAAAGCACCCCCTACCCCAAGTCCGAGAGAGCCGAACGAGGCTTTCGGAACATGTAGCAAAAGCCACATAACCAAGGTTGCGAAAACTCCTCCGCAGAGGCTCATAAAAAACGAGGTGACGCCCCTATTAAGCAGTGCAAAAAGCGCCTTGACTACACATATACACAATGCACCCGGTAACGGACAAAACTGCAGAGAAAACATTACTGCGATATTGGAAAGTCCGAGTTTCATTCCCGGTAACATAAAAGGCAGATCGGGTATCATATTCTCAAGGACACCGAGTATCAGCGCCACAGCTGATAACATCGCCGTCTGTGAAAGTGTCAGAGTAAAAGGTCTGAGTGTTTTTTTACTTTTCATATCGTCACCCCACTACCGCGTCGGGCGTGTTCTCTTGCTCAGATAAGTCAGAGATAAGTTTCACCGACACTCTGGCAGGCAGACACACCGCCGACTGTGAAGTTTTACTGAGCAAACCTGTATTGATACAGAGTTTGTCAGGGCACTCAGAGTGAAGAAAGCACACACCCGCCGAGGATATACTCAAGGTAACGGGTACCTCGCCGTCGATGGTATACTTATAAGGCTCAGATACATTCGAAAGGTCTATGGTATCCTGCTCCACTCCGTTTACAGAAATAACCACCCGAAGCGTTTCGGATTTCTCGTCCACAAAGGGGTTTGCCACAAAAAAAGCACAGCACAAGCAGGAGATTAAAACAACCGAAAGCACCGTCAAATCCCAAAGCGTAAAATATTTTCTTGTAGTTTCCTTGGCTTTTGATGAATTTTTCATAGGCAACTCCGCTACAAATCAGATGATAATACTTTTTATGCTGTTCTTTCCTCGCCTATGGCAGGTTAAACATAGTATCGTAGCCGATAAAAGCAAGGTCATTGATTTTTGTTACGGGATAACCGTTTATTTCCTCGGGAATAACAACGTCTGCTTTATCTGTAATACACTTTGTTATCTCAATCTCCGAATCACTACGCACATAACTGAAATCATCTTCGCATGTATAGTAAGCAGATACATTAAGAACAGGTACTACACCTATAACCATAAGAATTGAAATCAAAAGTGCCAGTATGAGGATATTCTTTTTACTTTTCATATTGTATCCTCCGTTAATATTTTACCCCTTAATAATACTCCAACTGACCATCTTAGTCAATAAAAGCGTCATCACATTTTATGTGATGCCTCTTCATCCTGGCACAGTCTGTTCAGAGTCCTGTCGCCCGCATATTGTTTCTAATATAAATTATTGACTTGACGGATAGGTTTGTGTATAATAACGATTGTGCTTATTACTCGCGGGTGTGGCGGAATTGGCAGACGCGCCAGATTTAGGTTCTGGTGGCAACACCGTGCAGGTTCAAGTCCTGTCACCCGCACCATTAATAAAAGGTACCTTCTTCTGAGGGTACCTTTTATTATTTATCCAAACAGTGTAGGGTGACAGGACTTGAAGGCGACTGTGCCGAGGCGCAAGTGGAACACTGAAGCCGAAGGTAAAAATGCTCCTGTGGAGCATTTTTAAGGAGAGCGTTGATGATTTGTTTAGTTTACCACACACCGCAACATACGAGGTAGTTCTCTCCTCTGTATTAAACCACTGTCACCCGCACCATAAGAATTAAGGGATACCTTCTCAGGTATCCCTTTTCTTATTTTTCGTGCGTGGTGGCAGGACTCTGAACAGGCTGTGCCAAGGTTTAAGCGTCAGCGCAAACCGCAGGTAAAAACAGTCCTGTGGACTGTTTTTAAGCCGCTGAGATGATGAACTTCTGAACTGCACACACCGCAACATACGAGGTAGTTCTCTCCTCTGTATTAAACCACTGTCACCCGCACCAAAGTTCGAGAAAGCCTGATAAAATCAGGCTTTTTTCCTTTTTATCGACATTTTATTTACCCCTCAGATGGCAGACACACAAACTTATGTGATGTTACCTTGAGGTAAAAATGTCAGATTTTTACGCATTATTCAACATAACTTTGCAAATATACTGCGATTTCTAGAACACCTTTGGCAGACATGGCACATCAGGTTCTTATATCGCCTAATAATAGCCATCACAAAGATTAAATGGCAGACACAACATTTGTTTTGTTGTGTCTGCCATTTGCACAAGTTATGATGTTCTTAATGACTTCCCCTGTTTACCAGTTAGCATTTTCAAAGAAGTTAACATATTCATCCAATGTGATGTTTTCTACAACACTCTTTATGTCAAACCCAAATTCATTGCAATACAAATTCAGGAAATTAACCGAAGTTCTGTACGCATCCCTCACATTATCCTCTTTATATAACATGGAGCTCTCACAAAAATCTTCATAACACGCAGAATCAGCCGATGTATCATCAATAAATATGTTTGGATTCATATCACTTAATAATCTACCCAATTCCCCATCTTGTGTTTTGTCATATCTTGAATCAAGCAAATTAAACAAAGCAATGTATGCTTTTCGAGTAATCTGTTCGGTCATATATTCACCTATTTTGAAGTTGTTTTAATTGCTCTTGGACATTCCAATCAAGGGGTGGCGGATTACGAGAAAACCACACACAGCCATCTTCTATCCACTTTAAACGCCACTTTTCGAAGGCCTCTTCTTTTTCGGGGAAATCATCACAACCAAACTCAAAGCCGCAACAAGGACATATTTGATAGGATGCAAATCCTTTTTCATCGTATGGTTCAAAGGTTAATTTTTCAAATCCGCATACAGGACAGTTGTAACTCATTAAATCTCTCCTTTACTGTAATTTGCCAGGCTGACTATCAAAATACCTTTGACCGTGACTTGGCTTAAAAAATGTAATTGTTTTTCCATTGGAGTTATAAACTCCAAAAGTATTTGTTCCGGCATCATAAACCCTGATAACACCATTTTCATCGATTTTAATCTGATATTTTTCACGATCCAAATAGAATCTATGAGCCTGCTGTTCATAAGATAATTCATCAGTTACTGAAAATGCTTTTGCATGACGATCAAAATGATCTTTTAGTGTATCAGGATTTGCCCAGGTTGCAGTTCCTATACCTGCACTCCCCATCCCTTTTTCGCTAGTTGGCAAAACATAACCTACTGTCTTTTTGATAAAGCCATACGATGTATCAGCAGTTTTGTTCTATATGATATTTCGCTATTTGTCAAGTATTTACTTGGCAGACACAACAACTATAAATAAAAATCCGACTAAATTGAGTATTACTAACTGGCAGACGCACCATAAGAATTAAGGGATACCTTCTCGGGTATCCCTTAATTTTTTTATATTTTGAGGATGTTTATACAAGATAAATCTCCAAGGGATTGTTTTGTGCAAAAACAAAAGGGTGTACAAACCGCCCAACGTATTTATTGTAACAAATTTTATATAGAGAAGTCAATAGGTTGTGTAAAAACATTTGTGAAATAATAACATTTTCTCTCTTTTATCTTAAAAACTATAGTAATATTTGTATAAAATTCCATCTTGAAAACACCCCTACCCTATGGTATATTATAGACAGAAAGGATGATACCAATGAAGAGGTAAACACCTTAACTGCAAAAGGGTTAAGTTGAGTGTGGAATAAACAAAAAGGCTTCATAAAAAAGACAGAATAAAAACTTAAAATGACGAGTAATCTGCCTTCGGTAAGCAGGAAAGTCAAAAAGAAATTTACCAAATCAAATTTTTTAAGACATACAAAAGCGAACAACAAATAAGCCAAAAGTTATTCCAAAAACTAAACCAAAGCGTTAAGGAAAAGCCAAAGACAAAGCCTTTGAGAAAGATATCCGACACAAAAGTAAATCTCACTTACGAGAAAGTAAAAGACAGATGTGATACAGGGAATCGAGAGTATGAAAGGCAAAGTCGAAAATCTGAAGAAATGTGAGGTAGCCAAAGATGTTAGATAACAAGAATGAACAGAGATGACCCTTGACTGGTGTGTAAAGAAACACGGTCAAGGGTCATTTCTTTTTTATATTTTTTGTTATTTAGCGTTATATAACAATTGTTGCAAAATCAGAACTTAGTCACGAGCGGTGCTATTTTCCTTGCGATTTTGTATATGGGAGTTTCGAGTTCTTTTTGTGCCTCTTTGAGTTTTTCTCTCACGGGTAAATTCTGAGGACAGTGCTGTTCGCATTTTCCGCAACCTATACAATTTGAAATTGCGGTAGAGGTCTTTCTGAGTGCTGTGCACATAACGTGTTCTTTCATAGCAGGGAACCATCCCTCGGCATACTTTCTGTTATATCTTGCGAAAGCACCTGGGATATCCACGCCCTTGGGACAAGGCATACAATAGCCACAGCCTGTGCAGGCAACCTTCATTTTGGAGTTGATGGCATCGACCACACGTCTGAGCATCTGCTCATCCTCGCAGGTGAGTTCGCCCACCGAAGTTTCACAGGCGGTTTTTATGTTATCCTCTACCATCTCCATAGTATTCATACCCGACAGCACAACAGTTACCTGAGGCTGACTCCAAAGCCATTTAAACGCCCACTGGGCAGGAGTATGTTTTATCTTGTAATCTTCAAAAATCTTCTTCGCTTCGTCGGGGAGTCGGTTGACAAGTCTTCCGCCTCTTAAAGGCTCCATAATCATTACGGGAAGTCCCTTTGAAGATGCATATTCAAGGCCTCGTCTTCCTGCCTGAGAATGTTCGTCCATATAGTTATACTGTATCATACAGAAATCCCAGTCGTATACATCCACAAGTTTCAAAAACATATCCGTATTTCCGTGGTAGGAAAAACCGATTTGCTTAATCTGACCTTTTGCTTTTTTCTCCTCTATCCACTCAAGCACACCCAGTTCCACCATACGATTCCAGGCAGAAACGTCTGTCAGCATATGCATAAAATAGTAGTCCACCCTATCGGTTCTGAGCCGACTGAGTTCTTCATTAAATATCTTATCCATACCCTCACGGCTTTTGACGAGATAATGAGGAAGTTTTGTGGCTATATACACCTTGTCGCGGGCGTTGTTCCTCTCAAGCACCTCGCCCAGAAGTGCCTCGCTTCCCGGGTAAATATAAGCTGTGTCAAAATAGTTGACGCCCTTGTCTATTGCACTCATTATTTCTGCTTCGGCTTCTTTGTAGTCAATCTTTCCGCGTTTAGTCTTGAATCTCATACATCCGAAACCTAAAACTGACAACTCGTTGCCGTATTTATCCTTGCGGTAATTCATATAAATCCCTCTTTATGAAAAAGTCTTACATAATGATAACACAGAGAAACAGATTTTTGAAGTGATACTTGAAAAAAATTTGTGTGTAAATATAATTATGTATAGAAGTTTAACACTCAGTTGGAGGACTTATGAAAGTTATAGCAAAAATCCGCACCGACTTTCCCAAAAAGTTCGGTATTCCGCGACAAAGCGGTCTTACTGACAGCTTGGGAGTTATTATATTTGAGCCTGAGTTTCGGGTAGACGAAGCACTCAGAGGAATCGAGGAGTACAGCCATCTGTGGCTTATTTGGGAATTCTCTCAGAATAAAGAAAAAGACTGGTCCCCCACCGTCAGACCGCCGAGGCTTGGTGGTAACAAAAGAGTAGGTGTATTTGCTACACGTTCACCCTATCGCCCCAATTCCATAGGGCTTTCGTGTGTCAGACTTTTGTCAGTTGAGAAAACCGCGGACGGAATGGTACTCAACGTTTCGGGTGCAGACCTTGCAGACGGCACCCCCATATATGATATTAAGCCCTATATTCCCTATGCTGACTGTCATACTGAAGCAAGCGGAAGTTTTGCTGAGGAGAAAAAATCATACTCGCTTCAGGTTGACATTTCCGACGAACTTCTGAGTTGTATACCTAAGGATAAACAGAGCACTCTGATTCAGACACTTTCGCAGGATCCGAGGCCTCAGTATATTGATGACGATGAGAGAATATTCGGCTTTGAATATGCAGGGTTTGACATAAAATTCAAGGTAACTGACGAGATAATTTCGGTAGTGGATATTACTCAAATTTAGTTCTTAAACAGAATAATAATCATATTTTCGAGTAAGGGAAATCGGCTCTTTTCTCTTGCTCGGTTTTTTTTGAGAAAAAATATTTGTTATTTTTTTAACACAAATCTCCGATTATTACTGAATTTCCGATATTTACTTAGTTTTTTTCATAAAGAAAATCAATTTTATTGTAGACATTTATGTCTTTTTATGTTATTATAACGTTGTATGTAATGTGACAGATTGTGTTCTGTCGCTAATTCCATATTTTATTCCAATCTACAGGGAGGATATTATAATGCAAAAGAAAACAAGCTCAATCCCCTTCGCAGGTACACCTGAGCAGGAAGCTATGCTTCAGGAAGTTATCAAGGCTCATCTGGACGACCCCGGTGCAGTTATGCCCGTTCTCCAGAAGGCTCAGGATATCTACGGCTACCTTCCCCTTGAGGTTCAGGCTATGATTGCTGAGGGACTCAATGTTCCTATGGAGGAAGTATACGGTGTATCTACCTTCTACTCTCAGTTCTCACTTTGTCCCAAGGGCGAGTACACAATCTCTGTTTGTCTCGGTACTGCATGCTACGTTAAGGGTAGCGGCGACATCTTTGACAAGTTCAGCGAAATTCTCGGTATTGGCTCCGACGAATGCACACCTGACGGTAAGTTCTCTTTGACTGCATGCCGTTGCATCGGTGCTTGCGGTCTTGCTCCCGTACTCACCATCAATGATGAGGTTTACGGCCGTCTGACTGCTGACGACGTACAGGATGTACTTGCTAAGTACATGTAATAGTTTATTGCAGTTGCGTTTGCACTGCAGTGAAGAAATGTAAAAAATCTACATTCACTAAAAGGATGTATTCCTATGAAAATTTGTAAAATTCAGGAACTGCTCTGTGCAGATGTTGCCTGCTGTGAGGAAAATCTCGAACATCACGTATACTCTGCTTGTGGCAGTGATATGATGAGTGACGTACTCGCCTTCGTAAAAGATCAGGCAGTACTCATCACAGGTCTTGTTAATTCTCAGGTTATCCGTACCGCAGAAATGATGGATATGGTCTGCGTTGTGCTGGTACGTTCTAAGCTGCCTACACCCGAGATGATTGAACTGGCTAAGGAAAGCGGTATCGTTATCCTCACCAGCAAAAAGCGTATGTACGATGCCTGCGGTATTCTGTACAGCAACGGTCTTGTAGGCAACAAGATAAGAGAATGAGCGACCAGATAACATTTCACTTTGATGTTGACGGGGAAGACTTTACCTCTGCGGGTCATGCATCCGTTCAGATAAAGAAAAACCTACGGCAGCTTGGTGTTTCCCCTGACATTATCAGAAGAGTTTCAATAGCCATGTACGAGGGCGAAATCAATATGGTTATCCATGCCAGAGGCGGTAGTGCCGATGTATCGGTTACAGAGGAATATATTGAAATCGTTCTTGCTGACCAAGGTCCCGGTATCAAAGATATCGACCAGGCTATGCAGGAAGGCTTCTCGACTGCTCCCGATAATATCCGTTCACTCGGATTCGGTGCAGGTATGGGACTTCCCAATATGAAACGCTACACCGACTATATGGATATCAAATCCACAGTAGGAGTCGGAACAACTATCACTATGAGAGTTAATCTCTGAGGAACTTTTCCTCTTACTTTTTGAAAGGCAGGTGCGGTCAAATGGATAATTACGAACATTCGGTTTGTCTTGATGTTAAAAAGTGCATAGGCTGTACCACCTGCCTGAGACACTGTCCTACTCAGGCTATCCGAATCAAGGATGGTCACGCTGTTATCAATCAAGGCAGATGTATCGACTGTGGCGAATGTATCAGAGTTTGTCCGAAGAAGGCCAAAAAGGCTGTATGTAATGAACTTTCGGATTTAGACGGCTTTAAGTATAAAATTGCTTTGCCCGCCCCCACTCTGTACGGTCAGTTCGAAAATATGGAGGATGTGGACTACATTCTCAAGGGACTTCTCAAAATCGGTTTTGACGACGTGTTTGAGGTGGCTACCGCCGCTGAACTTGTATCGGCTTACACCAGACTCTACCTTAAAGGTGAGAATGTCAAAAAGCCCGTTATAAGTTCCGCTTGTCCCGTTGTACTTCGAATTATCGCTTTGAGATACCCCTCCCTCACCGATAACATTATTCCTATGCTGCCGCCTATGGAGATTGCGGCACGTATAGCCAGGGACAATGCTAAAAAAGCACATCCCGAATTATCCGACGAGGATATCGGTGTATGTTTTATCTCCCCTTGTCCTGCTAAGGTAAGTTACGTAAAAAACGGCTTTGGTTCATACAAAAGTCTTGTGGATGTCGTTGTTTCGATAAGCGATATTTACTTTGAACTTTTAAACGCTATGGAACATACCGAAAACCTGCAGTCTATTTCCAACTCGGGAAAGATTGGTATCGGTTGGGCGACCTCCGGCGGTGAAGCAACTGCGCTTATGAACGATGCTTATCTTGCGGCTGACGGTATTGAAAATGTCAACTTCATTCTGGACCAGATTGACAATGACACTATCCCTCCTCTGGAGTTCGTTGAACTCAACGCCTGTACGGGCGGATGTGTGGGCGGTGTTATGACTATGCAGAATCCTTTCATTGCCAAAGCAAAACTTCAGACTCTGAGAAGATATCTGCCTGTGTCACAGAATTACCTTCCCAAGGAACAGACTGACAAGTCTATTCCCGACTATTATTTCTTTGAAGATATGCCCACCTATTATCCCATATCCAGACTCAGTTCAAGTATGTCCGAGTCTATGAGGATGATGGCAGAGATTCAAAATCTCAGAACAACTCTCCCCGGTATTGACTGCGGTGCCTGTGGTGCTCCCACCTGTAACGCTTTCGCGGAGGATGTTGTCAGAGGTGTGGCTACGATGAAGGATTGTGCAATTCTTTACCGCAACGTATTACTTGATCAACTTCGAGAAAAGGATGATTCCGTTGACAGTTAATTCCCTTGCACAGAGAGACGAATTCAAAGTTCTGACTCTCCCCTGCGGCGACAGAGAAATTGACGGCGTATATATCGGTGACCTGCTCAGTTGGGTAATGGGCAGAGCAACCTCTGATAACGCCTGGATAACCATTATGTCCAACATCAACACCTTAGCGGTGGCAACTCTCACAGATGTTGCCTGCATTATTCTTGCTGAGGGCGTTGAGTTTGACGAGGAGGTTAAATCCCAAGCCGAGGAAAAAGGTGTCAACGTACTGAGCACAAGTTTGCCTGCTTATGAAGCAGCGGTGCTTCTCAGCAAGTCCTTATAAAAATAGGTCTTATGAACAAATACTACTACGATTTTCACGTTCATTCCTGTTTGTCACCCTGCGGTGATGATGACTCCACTCCCAACAGTATCGCCGGTATGGCTACTCTTTGCGGACTTAACGTGGTCGCGCTTACCGACCACAACACCTGCAAAAACTGCGAGGGCTTTTTCAAAGCAGCAAAACGCCACGGCATAATTCCCATAGCGGGGATGGAACTTACCACCGCCGAAGATATACATATCGTGTTTTTGTTTGAACAGCTCGAGGATGCACTTGAGTTTGACAAAGAGATCGAGAAAAGACGTATTCTCTTCGAAAACCGCACGGATGTCTATGGTGAACAACTGATAATGGACGAAAATGATACCGTCATCAGTACAGAAAAGTATCTTCTGTCCAATGCAACAACCGTCACCGTTGAGGAATGTCCCGCACTTGCAGAAAAATTCGGTGGAATTTGTTACCCTGCACACGTAGACAGAGAGTCAAACGGCATCATAGCTACTTTGGGTACCTTCCCCGATATACCCGGGTTTAAGTGCTGTGAGTTTCATCACGCTGACAATATTTCGGAATATCTTGATAAATATCCCATCGGAAGCAGAAAAATCATCGTCAGTTCCGACGCGCATTTTCTGTGGGATATGAGGGACGAAAACAGCTACTTCCTTATCGATGACGAGCCTTACAGTTCCGAACTTGTGAGGAAACGTATTTTTGAACAGTTGAGGTGAAATCGTGAAAGAGATATCTCTTAACATTCTCGACGTGGCTAAAAATTCTGTGAAAGCAGGTGCCACCCTCACTGAGATTACCATTGAGGAAACAGAGGAAACTCTGACACTAACTATTAAAGATAACGGCTGTGGTATGAACGAGGAAACAGTAAAAAACGTCTGTGATCCTTTTTACACCACACGAACTACCCGCAAGGTGGGAATGGGAATTCCTTTACTGAAGTTATCCGCCGAACAGACCGACGGACGCTTCGAAATTAATTCAAAACATTCACAGGAATACCCCACAGACCACGGAACTGTAGTCACCGCCGTTTTCAATAAAAAACACATCGACTTCACTCCTTTGGGTGACGTGGTGAGTTCGGTGGTCATCCTTATCCAGGGAGACCCCCACATCGATTTCCTTTTCACACACACTATGCCGAACGGTACGGTTTCTCTTGATACGAGAGAGATAAGACAAATCCTCGGCGACGATGTCCCCCTCAGTACCTATGAGGTTATATCGTGGATAGAAGGAAATCTTCACGAACAGTATTCTGAACTTAAGTAGTACTGACGTGGTTTATGAATCGGAATTAATTTAATTAATTTATATTTATATTCAGAAAGGAAAATATATTATGAAGTCTTTAGCAGAACTCCAGGCAATCAAAGAAAAAATGCAGAACAAGGTTGCACTTCGTGAAGGCTCAGGTGAGATGAGAGTTGTTGTCGGTATGGCTACCTGCGGTATCGCTGCCGGCGCACGTCCCGTTCTCTCTGCTTTCGTTGAGGAAGTTGCAAACGCTGGCCTTACAAACAAGGTTACAGTTTCTCAGACAGGTTGTATCGGTATCTGTCAGTATGAGCCCGTTGTAGAAATCTACGAAGCAGGCAAAGAGAAAACTACTTATGTAAAAATGACTGCCGAAAAAGCAAAAAGGGTAGTCGAGGAACATATAAAAGGCGGTAAAGTTATTGCAGAATACACTTTTGCTGCCAATAATGCATAATTCGGAGGTATGATTTATGATTCGTGCACATGTTCTTATCTGCGGCGGTACTGGTTGTACCTCCTCAGGAAGCCTGAAAATTCAGAGCGAATTCACAAAATGCATTGAAAATGCAGGATTATCCGAGGAAGTAAAACTGGTTCAGACCGGTTGCTTCGGTCTCTGTGCTCTCGGTCCCGTTGTTATTATCCATCCCGAAGGCACATTCTACAGCCGTGTTACTCCCGAGGATGTAGAGGAAATCGTTAACGAGCATCTTCTCAAGGGCCGTGTTGTTGAGCGTCTTGTATACGCTGACACAGGTGCCGAGGCTGAGGCTGAGGCTATTGCCAACGTTTCACTTAACGATACTGCTTTCTATAAGACTCAGCAGCGTGTAGTTCTCAGAAACTGCGGTGTTATCGATCCCGAGGACATCAACGAGTATATCGCAATGGACGGTTATGCTGCTTTGGGTAAGGCTCTTACAGAGATGACTCCCGACGAAGTTATTCAGGTTGTTCTTGACTCAGGACTCAGAGGCCGTGGCGGCGGTGGCTTCCCCACAGGTCGCAAGTGGGCTTTGACTGCTCCTAACAAGGCTCCTCAGAAATATGTAGTTTGTAACGCTGACGAAGGCGACCCCGGTGCATTCATGGACCGTTCCGTTCTGGAAGGCGATCCCCACTGTATCATCGAGGCTATGGCTATTGCAGGTTACGCTATCGGCGCTACAAAGGGTTATGTATATGTTCGTGCTGAGTATCCTATCGCTGTTAAGCGTCTTCAGATCGCTATCGATCAGGCTAAGGAGTTAGGCCTTCTCGGTAAGGATATCTTCGGTTCAGGCTTTGACTTTGACCTTGAGATCAGACTCGGTGCAGGCGCATTCGTTTGCGGTGAGGAAACTGCTCTTATGACTTCTATCGAGGGTAACCGCGGTGAGCCTCGTCCCCGTCCTCCCTATCCTGCTGTTAAGGGTCTGTATGATTCTCCCACAGTTGAGAATAACGTTGAGACCTTTGCTAATATTCCCCAGATTATTCTTCGTGGTCCCGAGTGGTTTGCTTCTATGGGTACAGAGAGATCCAAGGGTACTAAGGTATTCGCTCTCGGCGGTAAGATTCAGAATACAGGTCTTGTTGAAATTCCCATGGGTACTACTCTGCGTGACATCGTTTACGATATCGGTGGCGGTATTCCCGGTGGTAAGCAGTTCAAGGCTGCTCAGACAGGTGGTCCCTCCGGCGGATGTATCCCTGCAAAACTTATTGACACAGAAGTTGACTATGACAACCTGACAGCAATCGGCTGTATGATGGGTTCCGGCGGTCTTATCGTTATGGACGAGGATACCTGTATGGTTGATATGGCTAAGTTCTTCCTCGAGTTCACAGTTGATGAGTCCTGTGGTAAGTGTACTCCCTGCCGTATCGGTACAAAGAGACTTCTCGAGATGCTCAATCAGATTACATCAGGTAACGGTACTCTCGAACTCGTTGACGAGATGGAGAAACTCTGTTACTACATTAAAGAAAACTCACTGTGCGGTCTCGGACAGACTGCTCCCAACCCTGTTCTTTCTACTCTTAACTTCTTCCGTGACGAGTATATCGCTCACGTTGTTGATAAGAAGTGTCCTGCAGGCGTATGTAAGAGCCTGACCTCTTACGTTATTGTTGCTGACAAGTGTAAGGGCTGTACCGCTTGTGCAAGAGTATGTCCCGTTGGCGCAATCAGCGGTAAGGTTAAGGAAGCACACGTTATCGATACCAATAAGTGTATTAAGTGCGGCGCTTGTATGGAAAAATGTAAGTTCGGCGCAATTGTTAAAGAGTAAGAGAAAGGAGAAACTATTATGGAAATGATAAACATTAAAATCAATGGTATGCCTTTCTCTGTTGAGAAGAATACAACCATTCTTGATGCTTGTCGTCAGTTCGGCATTAAAATTCCCACACTCTGCTATCTTCGTGATATGAACGAAATCGGCGCTTGCCGTATGTGTATGGTAGAGGTTAAGGGTGCAAGAAGCCTCGTTGCTTCCTGTGTGTTCCCTATCGACAGAGAAGGAACTGAAATCTTCACTAACACTCCCAAAGTAATAGAAGCAAGAAAGACTACTCTCAGTCTTATCCTCTCTAACCACGATAAGAAGTGTCTCTCCTGCCCCAGAAGCAACAACTGTGAGCTTCAGACACTTTGTAAGGAATACGGCATTGAGGACGAGAACAAGTTCGAGGGCGAGAACCCCGAGCTTCCCATCGACACCTCTACTGCTCACCTTATCCGTAACAACAACAAGTGTATCCTTTGCCGTCGCTGTGTAGCTGCTTGTAAAGAACAGCACGTTGGCGTTATCGGACCTAACAACAGAGGTTTTGATACAACTATCGGTTGTGCTTTTGACCAGGATCTCGGCTCAGTTGCTTGTGTATCCTGCGGTCAGTGTACTGTTGTATGTCCCACAGGCGCTCTCGTTGTTAAGGACGAAACCGATAAGGTTTTAGAGGCTATTGCAGATCCCGAGAAGGTTGTTATCGTTCAGACTGCTCCCGCAGTAAGAGCTGCTATCGGCGAAGAGTTCGGTATGCCTATCGGCACAAATGCAGAGGGCAAGATGGTTGCTTCTCTCAGACGTCTTGGTTTTGACAAGGTATTCGACACCAACTTCGGTGCTGTCCTTACAATTCTCGAGGAAGGCACAGAGTTCATTAACCGTGTAAAGAACGGCGGCGTTCTTCCTATGATTACTTCTTGCTCACCCGGCTGGGTTAAGTTCTGTGAGCATTATTATCCCGACCTTCTCCCCAACCTCTCTACCTGTAAGTCTCCTCAGCAGATGACAGGTGCTATCATCAAGAGTTATTATGCAGAGAAGGAAGGCATCGATCCCAAGAGCATCGTATCTGTATCTGTAATGCCCTGTACTGCTAAGAAGTTTGAGCATAAGCGTGACGACGAAGGCAAAGACGGAATCGCAGATGTAGATATCGTAATCACAACAAGAGAGCTTGCTGATATGATTAAGAAGGCAGGTCTCCAGTTTACAGAACTCCCTGACGAAGATTACGATCCCGCACTCGGTATCTTCACCGGTGCTGCTGTTATCTTCGGTGCTACAGGCGGTGTTATGGAAGCTGCTCTGCGTTCTGTTGCTGATATACTCTCAGGTGAGGATCTTAAGAAGGTTGATTATACTGAGGTAAGAGGCACAGAGCCCATCAAGTACGCGACCTACGACGTTGCAGGTATGGAAGTTAAGGTTGCTGTTACATCCGGTCTTTCCAACGCAGCAAAACTCCTTGATGACATCCGTGCAGGCAAAGCAGATTATCAGTTCGTTGAGATTATGTGCTGTCCCGGCGGTTGTGTAAACGGCGGCGGTCAGCCCATTCAGCCCGCATCTGTAAGAAACTTCACAGATATCCGCGCTGAGCGTGCAAAGGTTCTCTATGCAGAGGATGCAGGACTTCCCATGAGAAAATCCCACGAAAGCCCCATCGTTAAGAAACTCTACGAGGAGTATCTCGGCGAGCCCGGCGGTCACAAGGCACACGAGCTTCTCCACACTACTTACGTAGAGAGAACAAAGTATTAATTTATAAACTGAATTAATAAACAAAAGAGCAGATACCCTCGGGTATCTGCTCTCTTTTTATAAATAGAAAACGGCATCTCAAAAGATGCCGTTTTTCTTAGTTATTGATACTGCGGATTCATATATATTCTGGTTTTTCCTTCTACCTCATCCCATAACACAAAACCATCTTTAATGAGTAAAGACTCAAGTGTCGGTGTGATTTCGTTACCGACAAGCAGTACAGCGAAGTCATACTTCTGTGCGTCGGTAATGGCAGTTCCTGATTGATTTATATCACTTTTATCGAGGACATAAACTTCTTTTCTGTCGCAAAGATGTGCGCCCAAGGTAGCGTTTGTACCTATTACCGTATCCTGCGGTATACTTCTAAGTGCTTCCATAGTTTCTACATACATTGAGTTAAACTGTTTGTACTGAGAAATATATGAGGACTTGGCAGGAACACAGCCGAAGGAGAAAATCATAGATGCCGCACAGACGAGTATCGGAATATTTCTTCTTGCTACTGGTGTCATATCTGCCATATTGACGACTGTCATATAAATAAGGAGTGTCGCAGGTCCAAATATATACTGATAAGCTATATTTGCGGCGTAACCATAATATGCACCGATAACAAGGTTTGTTATTATAAAGGGAATCATCAGATTGAATCTGTGAATTTTCTTTGTGATAAAGGGAATAAACAGAAGCGGAAGCATAACCTGAATAAAGAACAGAAGCGTACTCTCTGATACAAGCAGACTGAAGAAATATCCGGGGTCTGACAGAGAGTTGGAAATTACCTCTGTTAATCCGCCCTCGGGACTGAGAAGTAAATGATTGAATCGGGTAGATGTCATAAACTGACCGTCACCGTGATTTGTAAGCCAGTTTGTAACAACGAGCATATACACACCGCTTACAATCATCGCAATAAGTCCGTGGAGACGCTTTATATTTCCTTTGTACTCAAAGAACATATATAGTCCGATACAAAGTATAAACAGAGGTGCATCCTCTTTTACAAGGCATACAAGCACAGAGAAAATATAGAAAGGTACAAGTTTCTTTTTTTCTACCGCCCACAGAGTCCACATCAGTAACGTGGGAAGCAGGGCGTTCTCGTGGAACTCGTAAAAACTTGGCAAAATCAAAGATGCGCTGAGAGTGTATATAAGGGAAATGACTGTAACACCCTGCCACTTGAAGCCTCTGCCTTTGGCGATAAGTACAAGTGGAATTACACCGCCCATAACAAACAACGCTTGTATAATAAGCAAGGTTTCCGTATAAGGGAAAATCTTGAATATCGGTACCAGTAAATAGAAGATGTACGAGGAATGTACGCTGAAGTGAGATAAAAGATAATCTCTCTCGCAGGTAGTTACAGCTGTGAAGTTATCAGCAAGTGAGTGGAACATCTGGACAAAGATTCCCAAATCGTAAACCGCAGTACATAAACAATAATGTCTTAAGATTGTAGCGACACATATAAAGATGGTAACTGAGACTGCAACTAAAGAGATAAGTGAAATATAAACCCAGTTTGGAATCTTGCTGAAAATCGTGGCACCGCTGAATTTACTCAGAGCATATGATATAAAAACAAGGGATACAAGGATAACCCCGATTATTAGGTAGTAATTGACATTTTGGAAACTGACAATATATCCTTTGTTATAAGGAAATATGTACGCAAACATAAGTTTAATATCAAACGTCAGTATCGAAGCAACGGATAATACCGGCTCTAATGCTCTGATTTTTTCAGGAATAAAACCTGCCGCCAGCGTTATAATCGCTGCTATCAATAATGTAAATACCAAAATCCAGCCAAAAGATAATTGACCTACATAATCCTTCCAATTCAAAACAGGATTTATTTCTATTTTGTCAAGAGAAAACAAATTCCAGGCAGAAACGAGAAAATATCCGGTAATTATACGGAGCAGAATTTTATCCTTGAAATCCTGGAGTGAAATACCTCGCCAACCGAATTTATCGCCTTTTTTATCTGCAAGGTTTTTATTAATGGCTTGTTTCATTTTTTGTTTTTTCTTGCCCATACGTAATACTCCTCCGAGATATTAGTAACTTACGTATAAATATATCAATTTTTCTGCTTAATGTCAACGAAATAAGAAAAATAAGGCTTCTATGACAGAAGCCTTAACTGTTACTGTGTTGTAAAGAAATCACCCGACGAAACTGCAAAATCCGTATTGATAGAATTTATGTCCCGAGGGGTTACGGGTTCGGTGGAAGATTTAGGATCAACCTCGTTTTTTACAACATCTACAATAGCGCCGTGATAAAGTTCTTTTTTATCGTCTACGGGTATCTCTTGGGGAAACAATGTTTCCTTATTTTCTTTATTATTACTCATCATATCACCTCATTGAATTGGTGTTAGTATTATCTCCGGTAAAAAAAGAAATAAACCTATTTATTTATGGAATAATCTGTTTTATCCTGTTTAGTCCTCTGAATCTGAGAAATAAATCTAAAATAATAAAAATATTATTGTATTTTTATAAAAAAAGGAGTAATATAACCTTGATATGTATTCTAGACTTTTAATTTCGGGCGGAACTTCTGCCCAGAATAAAGGAGTTACCTATGAAGGTTATAGTTGTAGGCTGCGGTAAAATCGGAACATCTATTATCGGTGCTCTGGTACGTGAAGGACACGAGGTTGTAGCCATTGACAATAACGAAAAAACCGTTGCAGATATACTCAACATATACGACTGTATCGGTGTATGCGGTATAGGAACAGACTGTGAGATATTAACTGAAGCAGGTGTTTCCGAGACGGATATCTTTGTAGCGGTTACAGGTTCTGACGAACTTAATATGCTCAGTTGCTATATTGCAAAGACTCTTGGTGCGGAGAATACCATAGCCAGAATCAGAGACCGAGCATATAACGAAAACAATTTGGGATTTTTACAGCAACAACTGGGACTTTCTATGTCAATCAACCCCGAGAAGTTTACAGCTTTTGACATTTACCATGTTCTTAAACTTCCCTCAGCGGTACACATAGAAACTTTCTCAACTCGTAATTTTGAGATTATCGAGTTAAAACTCAAAGAAGATACACCTCTACACGGCGTTAAGGTTATGGACCTGAGAAAGTATCACAAGGCAAAATTCCTTATCTGTGCTGTTCAGAGAGATGACAACATCTACATCCCCGACGGTAACTTTGAACTTCAGAAAGGCGACAAGATTGCTCTGACTGCTGCACCTACTGAGATACTCAAACTTCTCAGAAGTCTTAAAATTACACGCAAACAGGCAAGAAATGTTATGATCCTCGGTGGCAGCCGTACCTCGTATTATCTTGCTAAGTTGCTTTTGGCTTCGGGCAACTCGGTTACAATTATAGACAAAGACCCCGAGAGATGTCACGAACTTGGCGAAGCTCTCCCCGGTGCTACCGTAATTCTCGGTGACGGTGCTGAGAAAGAGTTGCTCCTTGAGGAAGGTCTTGCCGATATGGACGCTTTCGTAGCACTTACGGGTATAGACGAGGAAAACATCCTTATCTCCTACTACGCTTCTTCGCAGAATGTTCCCAAGGTTATCACCAAGGTAAATAGAAACGAATTCGTCCCCATAGCAGGAAAAATGGGACTTGACACCATTGTTTCCCCAAGACGTACCATTACCGACGTACTTGTCAGATACGCCCGTGCACTCCAGAATTCCGTCGGCAGTAACGTTGAAAAACTCTACAAAATTATGGACGGTAACGCTGAGGCACTTAAATTCAACGTTCACCCCGAGTTTAAGTATGTAAACATCCCCCTTAAAGATATTAAGTTTAAGAAAAATATACTCATCGCAGGAATACTCAGAAGTAGAAAGGCCATCGTCCCCACAGGTGACGACGTTATCCTGCCCGGTGACAAGGTTATCGTTATCAGCACCGAGCATATTCTCTTCGACCTGGCAGATATCATTGCATAAGAGGTAAATGTATGAATCGTAGAATGGTATTAAACACCCTCGGTCACATTGCCCTTGCAAATGGCGGACTGATGCTTCTTCCGGCTATTGTGTCGCTTATTTATGCCGAGTCGTGTATATGGTCTTTTCTGATTGCAATCGGTGTATCTATAGTGCTGGGACTTATAATGATGATGTTCTCAAAACCCGGCACCAGGGTTATCTACACAAAAGAGGGCTTCGCCATTGCATCCTACGGATGGCTGCTGATGGCGTTAATCGGAGCTCTCCCCTTTGTTTTAAGCGGTGAAATCCCCTCGTATATCGATGCTTTCTTTGAGACGGTAAGCGGACTCACCACGACGGGCGCATCGATTCTCACTGAAGTTGAGGGTATGAGCAAAGGTATTCTCTTTTGGCGTAGTTTTACTCACTGGATCGGCGGTATGGGTGTGCTTGTTTTAGTAATGGCAATTATCCCCAATATCTCTGACCGTTCAATTCACCTTATGAGAGCCGAAATGCCCGGTCCCGAGGTTGGTAAACTTCGTCCCAAAGCAAGGGATACCGCTAAAATCCTTTATCTGATTTACATCGGACTGACGGTGGTAGAAACTGTATTTCTGCTTGCAGGCGGTATGTCGTTGTTTGAAAGTATAGTCCACACCTTCGGTACCGCAGGTACGGGTGGATTCAGCATAAAGAATGACAGTATCGCAGGATACAGCCCGTATCTGCAATGGGTTATAGCATGTTTTATGCTTGTTTTCTCTATAAACTTCAACCTGTATTATCTGCTTCTCGTAAGAAAAATCAAGGCGATAGTCAGAAGCACAGAACTGTGGTTCTTCGCAGGAATAGTGGTTCTCTCAATAACTGTTATCAGCCTGAATATTTACAATATGTATTCGGGTTTTGAGGAAACTCTGAGAACTGCTACATTCCAGGTTGCCACGATTGTTTCTACCACAGGATACGCCACCGCAGATTTTAATTTGTGGCCCGGTTTATCTAAGACTTTACTTCTTTTGCTTATGATCATAGGCGGATGTGCAGGTTCTACTGCGGGCGGACTTAAGGCATCGAGAGTTATACTCCTCGTTAAATCTGTTTTCCGAGAGTTCAAGAAATCACTTCACCCCCGCTCTGTCAACGTTGTCAAAATGGACAGCAAGAGAGTTGACGAACAAATTGTCAGCGGTGTCGGAACCTACTTTGCAGTATACTGTTTGTGTACGGTTGTGGTTTTTGCACTGCTCAGCATCGAGCCTTTTGATATTGAAACAAATCTAAGTGCAACCGTGGCTTGTTTTAATAACATTGGTCCCGGACTCGGCGGAGTAGGCCCCACTTCCAACTACTCAGCTTACTCAGGTTTTTCGAAGATAATTCTTTCTCTGGCTATGCTTTTGGGCAGACTGGAAGTATTCCCCTTGATATTGGGACTTAATCCCCTTATCTGGAAAAAAAGATAAATAACAAATCCCCGAGAATTTTTCTATCTCGGGGATTTCATTTTGTCTTATTAAATATCGGGTTTAAACTGAGGCATAAGTTCAAGTTTGAAGAGATTTGCCTTATGCTTTGAGTCAATCAATGCCTTTGTATTCTCGTCCTCTATCTCGCCTGTTCTGATATATCTGTCAAGTACCGCATAGGTAAAGCCTAAGTTTTCTTCGTCGGTTTTACCGCTGAGGCCGTCTATGGGAGTTTTGTCAATCAAGGCATCGGGAAGTCCCAAGTATCTGCCTATTTCCTTGACCTCGGTAACAGTAAGATGACACATGGGACTGAAGTCGCCTGCTGCATCGCCGTATCGTGTGGAGTATCCAACCCAGTCCTCGCTTAAGTTACAGGTGTTGACTACTCTGCCGTTTACACTCTGTGAAACCGCATACAGGGTGGTCATACGTATTCTCGCAGGAAGATTTGTAAGACTCTGTGTTGTGAGGGGAAGTTCCTTTGGTACAGCATTCTTGACACCCTCTACAGCATCTTTGATATTAACAACGTAATGCTTTATATCCAAATGGTTGACAAGTGAGTATGCAGCATCTATATCGTGCTGTTCACCGCAGGGCATCAATACGCCGATTACTCTGTCTTTGCCTAAGGCTTCAACACACAATGCCGCCGCAACAGAACTGTCTTTACCGCCTGAGATTCCGACAACAGCGTTACAGCCTTTGCCGTTTGCTTCGAAGAAATCTTTTATCCACTGAACACAGTCGGAAGTTACTTTTTTTACATCAAACATATAATCACCTTGTTATTTTTCTTATTGGGAATTATCATTTATAACGTTAATCTGGCACATCTTCATTGTAAGCAGTGCTGAGGCGTGGCTCCCCGGAGTTACTCCTGCACAGCAGGAAGCGTCTACGGTAATATCTGTTTCGGGGAAATGCGCCTTCAAAAGCAGGGCGTTTGACACCACGCATATATCTGTGCAAAGTCCCACAAGTTCTAAGGTGAAATTCTCGTCGCCTGCCAGATTTTTGATTATTTCGGGTAAATCAACAGAACCGAATGTAGGTTTTTCTACTTTAGTAAAGGACTTTTTGCCAAGTGCCGATAAAATATCGCTGTTAAGTTCAAAGCCCTCTGTGCCCTTTATACAGTGTTCTACGGGCAACTTCTCACCCTCGGATGTCTGAAGGTAGTTTTCACCGTGGGTATCGTAAGTAACGATAATATCCCCGTCAAAATGCTCTATTTTATCAACTACATTCTGAATGATGGAAATGGCTTCCTTGGTACCGAGTGCACCGTCTACGAAGTCGTTTTGCATATCTACGACGATAAGAATATTTCTCATATAATCACCTGCTTTACTTATTAGTTTATCACAAAACCCTCTCAGTATCAAGATAAGATAAAATATAGAGTAAAAAAGCGACCGCTAAATGCAGTCGCTTAATTTACATTACATAATTATATTACATAGAGATATATACATATAAATTGACAAGCAGTACCGAGCAAGCAGAAAATATGAAAGACCGAGTGCATATAGCGACGTTTCTTACCTATCGCATAAATTACGGCACCGATTGTATAGAGTATACCTCCGATCAATAGCCACAAAAGTCCTCTTAAGGGTACTGCCTGCAGAGTAACTTTGCCTGCGATAACAATACACCAACCCATTCCGATATAACACGCCATAGAGAGTTTCGAAAACTTCTTGTGGTCTATTGCAGAAAAGACAATTCCTACTATAGCTACGCCCCACACAATACCGAATACAGTCCAGCACCAGGCAGGGGAAATTTTGCGAATCGCACAAAGCACTATTGGGGTATATGTACCGCCGATGAGAAAATAAATTGTGCAGTGGTCAAGAATCTGCATAACTTTCTTGGCATTTTCGGGAATGAGTCCGTGATATATGCTGGACATGGTATAGAGCGCTATAAGGGATGCTCCGTAAATAGCGCATCCGACTACTGCCCATGTGTCAGCTAAAAAAGCAGATTTCAATACGGTTAAGAGAAGTGCCACTACTCCGAATGCTCCGCCCACAATATGGGAAACCATATTAAAAACTTCTTCGCCTCGGGTATAATCGGGCAGGACTCTGTCTTTGAGTTTTGTTCTTGTCATAATATTACCTTCCTTAAAATGATGTCTAATCGGCTCAACCGATAGACACCTTACTCTATGTGAGTATTATAAAACTTTCTACCCTTATACTCAACCTACTTATAGAAATTGATATATACTGTTAGTAATCAAAGGTATACTACTCAAAATACACAATGTAGAGTTGTGAAATTCTACTCTACTCAAAGTAGAATGTCCAGCAAATATCGTGTTTTTTCACATTGATTTCTGAGCTGTTTTGTGGTATTATTAAGTCAACGAAACTCACGGTAGAGTTCATATTCTACTGCTGATTACCAAAAGACTAAGTAAATACGATATAGCTACTATAGAAAAAGGAGGATAAATATGGACGATATCAAATCCGTTGTCGCTAAAAACATTACCCAGCTTCGACTTGCAAAGGGTATGACACAGATTGACCTCGCTAACATACTCAACTACTCCGATAAGGCCGTATCCAAATGGGAACGCGGTGAGTCGATTCCTGACGTTACCGTATTGATGAAGATAGCGGATATCTTCGGCGTTACTCTCGATTATCTTGTGCATCCCCACAAGGAAGCCGACGATAGCGGAATGAAGTTGAAAGAAGCAAACACCAAGAAAAATCACATATTCATTACGGGTATGTCAATTCTCCTCGTGTGGCTTATTGCTACTCTTTCTTTTGTTGTACTTGATATGGCACCCGTTGAGGCAAAGATTTTTCAGATTTTTTCTTTCCTCTACGCTTTGCCTGTTTCTACCATTGTATGGCTTGTATTCAACTCAGTATGGTTTAATAAAAGACGAAATTACATCATTGTTTCGCTTTTGATGTGGAGCACTTTATTGTCTATACATCTTTCTTTCCTGCCATTTGGGTTTAACTTCTGGATACTCTATATCCTCGGAATCCCCGGTCAGATAATTATTCTTCTTTGGTCACGACTCAAGTATCCCAGCAACAGTAAATTCAAATATACAAGAAAAAAGCCCGATAAGAACAAATAAGCCAAAATAAAAAGTGCGATGACAATATAACGTCATCGCACTTATTTTTTATGATAGTTATTCTTCTGCTATATCCTCGGGTAAAACATCGGCGGAAAATGTTTCTATGGGAGTTGTGTTAGCCTCTACAGATGAGAGTTTACGACATATCTGACGTGTACGTACACCGACGAGTTTATCAAGTTCGGAGTTAGCCTGATCAAGTCGTTGCTGAGTAAGAACAAGCACTTCGTTGAATTTCTCGAATTCGTTTTTGACTGAACCGAGAATCTTCCATACTTCAGCGGAACGCTTCTGTACCGCCAAAGTCTTGAAGCCCATTTGCAGAGAATTGAGCAATGCAGCCATGGTGCTGGGACCTGCGATGTTTACCTTATATTCTCGCTGAAGCACCTCTACCATACCGCGGTTAACCGCCTCTGCATAAAGTCCCTCTGTAGGCAGGAACATAACGGCAAACTCTGTGGTGTTGGGTGGGTCAATATATTTATCGCGGATGTCTTTTGCTTCTTTTTTGAGGGTTGTAAGAAGTGCCTTTGCCGCTGATTCAACAAGTTCTCTCGAGCCTGAATCGTATGCTTCCTGCAAGGCGGCATAGGTATCACCCGGGAACTTGGAGTCTATAGGCAGATAAATAAAGCCGTCGTCCTCTGCGGGAAGTTTAACAGCAAACTCTACCCTGTCATTACTTCTGTGCTTTGTGGCAACGTTATCGTCAAATTGTTCGGGAGCAAGTATTTCTTTGAGTATTGAGCCAAGTTGAATCTCGCCGAGAATACCGCGGGTTTTGACGTTGGAGAGGACTTTCTTAAGATCTCCTACTCCCACAGCCAGACTGCGCATCTCGCCCAAGCCCTTGTATACCTGCTCGAGTCTTTCGTTGACTAGAGCGAAGGACTGAGTCATTTTCTCCTCTAAAGTCTTCTGGAGTTTTTCATCTACAGTCTTACGCATTTCGTCGAGTTTGCGATTATTGTCCTCCTGCATATATGCAAGACGTTTCTCAACTGTAGCGCGGATGATGTCAAGTTTCTGTTCATTCTCGAGAGAGAAAGTCTTGAATCTCTCCTCGAACTGAGCCATCTGCTGAGCCTGACTTTTTGCGGCTTCTGACTGATTGGTGGATATCATCTCACCCAAAGTCTTGACTGACTGCTGAACGGTTAATGATACCTCCTGTCTTAACTGTGCCGAATCTGCACGAGATTCTTCGCGAATCTGACGAACTATATCTTGTGTGCTGTCTTTTTTAGAGAACACCTTCACAAGCAGTATCACTACCGCTAAAAGTAAAATTCCCAGTAAAACAGCCAAAACTATAAATTGAATATCGGTTAGCATAGAAAAACCTCCCTTTGTGTTAATATCATAACATTTGGGAGGTTTTGATGTCAACTAAAAAGAGGTGTTTAAGAAAACGATGGGACATTTATGGGACACCTTCACCGAGAAAACTCGGAGGCTATGTACTTATCGCAATTTTCGGGTGAATATACAAAGGTATCTATATGGTCTCCCTCGTAAAAATATCTCGGTCTTTGAGGGGTGTATTTGTAGTCGAAGGTTTCTACTATGATGAGTTTGACCTTCATTTTGTCGGGAATTATACTCTTGATATAGACACTTGCCTGCTGACCGACACGTATCCCGTCTTTGCTCTCTGCAAGTCCCGCTAAATTGGGCGACAATTCGACAAAGGCGCCGTAATTTTCTATTGAACGAATTACTCCCGCGACGGTTTCTCCTGCACGGAAATTGTCTGCATTCTCCTGCCAAGTACCCAAAAGTTCTTTGTGACTGAGACTTATTCTGCCGTCCTCTATAGATTTAATCACCGCTTTGACATCCATTCCTACAGTAAAGCGTTCGCAGGGATGCTCGATTCTCGATACGGAAATTGCATCAATGGGCATCAGCGCCACAATTCCGCATCCTATATCTGCAAAAGCACCGAATGACTCCAGATGTGTTATGCGGGCATCCACCACATCCCCCACTCTCAGAGAACTTATGTAGTTATCCATACATCTTTTTTGTGCCGCCTCTCTCGATAAAGTGGCGACTGTAGACCCGCTTTCGTCCCTGTCAAAGCCTGTAATAACAAAACTTACAGGACGATTCACCCGGGATATAACCGCTATATCCCTTACTCTGCCCTCTTTGATACCCAAGGCTCCCTCTTTTCGGGGAATTATTCCTTTGATACAACCTAAATCTACCGTGAGATTATGCATAGAATCACACACCGTGGCTCTTGCCTCAAGAATCTTCTGTTCTTTGTATGCCTCGCAAAGAGTTGATACACTTGTCATATATCCGCTGTTTTCCTGGGTTTCCATAAGACATCCCTCAGGTAAAAAATCCTTCATATTAAAAGCCTCCGTAATATTATCTTTCGTAACTAATTCTATGATGTAAACTTTTTTATTATTACCCTGTTTTAACAAATAACATATTGAAAAATATATCGATATATTGTAAAATAATAAGTGTATATTATTATGGAAGGTTTTATAATATGACAAATAAAAAAATATTACTGCTGTGTATCTCTATTGTGCTTGTATTGTCTTTATTCGGATGCAGTAAAACAGACAACGATCCTATCGCCGAAAACGACTCAGATTCACAAAGCCTAGCCTCCTCAACTTACACATCCGATACTCAGGATAAAAACTCTGAAGCGTCTTCGGCTGATGTAAACCCTACAGAGGAAGTTACACACATTCTTTCTGATGATACCGCTGAGGATCCTCAGGAAAACGGTGGAGATACTACCGACTCAAACGTTCAGAACGCTCCCCAGCATACTGAAAAACCCTGCACCATTACAGTCGGCGAAACAGATTACACCGCCTCGGTCGGTGACGTGGTAACTTACAAGTTTACTCTGAAAACTCCTGAAAAAATAGAAAACGTTCAGGCGATACTCAGTTATGACTCCGCGACACTCATGTTGCAGGAATCAAACGCTACCAGTATGTTCCCCGTGCTTGGAAGTTCCTGTGTATACAACAGCGGACTGTCTAACACGATTAAATTCAACGCCTCTAACATCTCGGGCTACGACTTCACAGACGAGGATGTGCTTGTGACCGTTAGTTTCAAGGTACTGAGAGGCGGAAGCACTTCTATAAATACCGCTATTGAGTTTATGGACGAAAAAGGCGGAGAAGCCTATATCGACAATTTTAACATTATCGGTAATATTACTCTGAAAGAAACCTTATCGGTGTAAACTCAGAGTGTTTACAATAACAATTTATTGCGCTGTGCGCTGAAAGGAATTTACTATGAAACTCAAAAGAATACTTTGTATGGCAATGATTATGCTTCTGGCTATCGGCTCTGTAATGGCCCTTGGCGGATGTGACAAGAGTGGCAGCAGACCTGAGGTAAACCCTGCTGTTAAGCATGACACAGAGAATAAAGTAGGCTATCAGCTTGAACTTCCAAAGGAAGGCGAAGAAATTGCTATTATCCATACATCTATGGGCGATATTACTCTGAGACTTTTCCCCGAAAATGCTCCCAAGGCTGTTGAGAACTTCGTAAAACTCGCAAAAGACGGCAAGTATGAGGGTACACTTTTTCACCGTGTTATCGACGACTTTATGATTCAGACAGGTGACTACGAGAAGAACAACGGTACAGGCGGTACAAGTGCTTTCGGCTCTGCATTTGAGGATGAGTTCTGTGATACACTCTACAACATCCGCGGTTCTGTTGCTATGGCAAACTCCGGTGTGAATACTAACGGAAGCCAGTTCTTCATTAATCAGGCAGGCGCTGACAGTTTTGACAGAGAAGGTATCGACTACGATAAAATGTACGAAACCTACACTAACTACTACAACCAGTCCGTAAATGCTTACGGTATGCAGTTTGTAGCACAGTATCCTGATGTAGATTCTTTTATTGCTGCCAACGGCGGTATCGCTCCTCTGAGTTATGCTATCAGCGATGACGTATGGGCTCTGTACGAGGCAAACGGCGGTAACATCCACCTCGACGGCGCACTCCGTGCTTCGGGCGGTCACACAGTATTTGCTCAGGTTATCGATGGTATGGATGTTGTTGATAAAATAGCAGGTG
Organism: Ruminococcus sp.; assembly: GCA_045603105.1. Taxonomy (GTDB): domain Bacteria; phylum Bacillota; class Clostridia; order Oscillospirales; family Acutalibacteraceae; genus Ruminococcoides. The sequence continues at coordinate 36,938 of JAZULM010000014.1, read as the reverse complement.
CAGAAGTTGACGATAACAGCAAACCCACCAAAGATATCAAAATTGAGTCCGTGGAGATTACTACCTATACTGCAAAGTAAATTTTTGCTGATTCTTCGGAGAGTGATACTATGAATGAGCGACCTATAATCGCCATAATGTACGACTTTGATAAAACACTCAGCACCAGGGATATGCAGGACTTTGCGTTTATTCCAAGTCTCGGTATGGAGTCAAGAGATTTCTGGCAGCTAGCCAATGACTTCGGCAGTGAACAGAAAATGGACAGTATACTTGCTTATATGTATACCTCTATCCGCGAAGCCAATCGACGAGGTAAACCTCTTCGCCGTGAAGATATGGTGGCACACGGAAAATCTGTAGAACTCCACAAGGGTGTCACAAGTTGGTTTGACAGAATAAACCTCTTTGGTGATAAACTGGGCGTTACTATCGAACACTACATAATCTCCTCGGGTATGAAAGAGATTATCGAGGGTACGGAAATTGCACATAAGTTCAAAGAAATATTCGCTTGTGAATACTACTTTGACGAAGAAGGCAACGCTGTCTGGCCCAAGACCGCTGTAAACTATACCAACAAAACTCAGTTTGTTTACCGCATAAACAAGGGTGTTCTCGATATTTCAAACGACGTTGACCTTAACCGCTCGATGCCCGATGACTCCAAGCGCGTACCTTTTACCAATATGATTTATATCGGTGACGGCTTGTCCGACGTTCCCTGTATGAAAATGATGCAGGCTTACGGCGGTACCTCTATCGCTGTTTACTCCGAGAGTAACAGGCACAAGGTTGAGGATCTGCTCATCGATGACAGAGTAAACTTCATTTTCCTCGCTGACTACTCAGAAGGCGGAGAACTTGAAGAAACGATGATGAATATTATCAGAAAGATTGCTATATGCCAGACTCTGACGGATAAAAACTTAAGTCAGAGTAAAAATATCAGCAACTGACACAAAACCGCAGTTACCTAAACTGCGGTTTTTATTTGACAAAAGCACTGTTAAAAACTATAATAACAACAGAAAAATTAAAGGAGAATCGATATGGGAAATTCTACCCTCAGTCCACAGCGAATAGCAAAATGGGACAACACCAAGGCTTTTCTGATTCTTATGGTTGTTTTCGGACACGCTGTTGCATCCTATGCCTCAGGCTCACCTCTCATTAAAAGTTTTGAGATTTTTGTATACAGTTTTCATATGCCTCTGTTTATTTTTATCGGAGGTTTGTTTGCAAAAAGAACTATAAACACCACTCCTTTCCGATATGAAAAGGTAGTTTCTTTCTTCCTGCTGAATTTAGGAATTAAACTGCTCAATTACCTCGTGTCCCTTATCTTTACGGGTAAAGCGACTTTCACGCTACTGAGTGACAATGCAGTTTCGTGGTATATCTTTGCTATGGGCGCACATCTGTTGATTGCTCATTTTCTGAGAAAATGTGACCCTAAGAAGATTTTGGTAACAAGCATTATAGTCGGCATCTTAATCGGCTATGTGAACGAAATCGGAAACACTCTTGTATTATCAAGAATTTTTGTTTTCTTCCCCATTTTTTATCTCGGGTATATGCTCGACAGCGAGAAAGTTCTGAATATTGTAAACAAGCCCGTTGTAAAAATCTGTTCTGTTTTATTCCTTTTAGTTTTAGCGGTGGGAATTTACCTTACAATTGATATATCCTACTTTATGAGAAGACTCCTCACAGGTAATAACCCCTATTACGAGTTTGGTGGTATTCATCATCTGCTGGGCGGCGTATACAGAATAATCTCTTATGTACTGATGTTTACTTCGAGTTTTGCTGTGCTGTCCATTATGCCCAACAAACACCTGCCGGTTATCAGTTACTGCGGTACAAAAACTCTGCAGGTTTATGCTTTGCACAGACCGATTCAGCGTATGCTCGGCTATCTATTCCTGACCGATATGCTCAAAGATACCATGCCGAGATACATCCTTATCATTATGTTTTCGATCTCGCTTGTGCTGACACTCATACTGTCGCTCAAGCCCTTTGATTATTTCATCTACCCCTTTACTAACTGGAACAAGATTTTCGCTCCGGTTCTCAAATGGTATAGAAGAAAAGAAGAAAAATAAAATTAGAGCATTAGAAAACGCCTCTTCCGCAAAGTCGGAAGAGGCGTTGTTATTTATTTAGTCACCAACGTGAAATCATCAGGTTAAATCTTCCCAGGTGTTTGACTGGTTGTTATAAACTCTGCCGATTTCAGCAATAAGGTTAGGTGTCTGGGCAGCATTACTACCTATGTTGAAAACTACATTCTGATACATATTGCCTGTAGCATCGTCGGGAAGCAGGAATCTGTAAAGGTTATTGCCTAAAGACTCCATCTGTTCACCGGGCCATACGGAACCTGATGCATCTGACCAATAATGGCAGTAGGCTGAGCCCCAACCCAAATCGTCCTTGAAGTAAACATAGTTACCCTCGGATACGGAAGGTGTAGATTCTGTGGGGGGATTTGTGGGGGGTGTATCTATGGGGAACTGAGTTACGTCCACATAATCTGTAAGCGAACCACTCCAAGCCCCTGCTGCCATATCGTAGATAGCAAACTCACCGGGAATTTCGAGGTCAGCGGTTTTGTTGGCGTCTGAACCATTGTTGAAGATAATTCTGTTTGCTTCGTCGGGAATAATAGCAAATTTATAGTCGCCGTAATCCTGAAGAAGTTCGCCGGGCCATGTGTTATATGCATCGCCCTGGTCTGTCCAGCTGTGCTGATATACAGGGCTGTAAGAAGAGTTGATAAGAACGATAACCTGACCGTCAAGTTTGGTCAGATCTATTGTTCCCTCGGGCTGCTGAGGAGATGAAGGCTCTGTGGGATCTGTTGCTGTAGGAGTTGTAACTGCGGGAGCAGATTCTGTAGGTGTTGTAACTGTAGGAGTAGTATCTGTTTCTGTACCCTGCTTGTATACGACCTTTTCACCTATAGCGTAACCTGTATCCATACCTGCTACGAACTTCTGAATTGCTGTTGCATCCTTAACGTTAACCTTTTCACTACCATCTGCATCTGCTGCGAAGAGTTGTTTATCGGAGAGGTCTTTCTCAAGGCCTGCTACATGCTTCTGAACAAGTGTTGCATCCTTAACGTTAACCTTTTCGGAAAGGTCCGAGTCACCGAGAATTACATACTCTGTAGGAACTACAGGAATTGTGGGAGTAGATTCTGTGGGATCTGTCACTGTGGGATTTGTGGGATTTGTGGGATTTGTGGGAGTTGTAGGAGGAGTTGTGGGCTCAGTTACTGTAGGTGTAGTGGAGCCTGTTGCCTCCAGAAGGATTGTACCGTGAGCACCTGAGTTGAAGGTTACCTTGCCGTTTTCTACAGTTGCTGTGTCCCCTGTGTATGTGTTCTTAAGCTCGGTACCGTTAGCAAATGCATTATTAAGTGTAATGGTAACATTTGTGTTGTTGTTTGCACCGATTACGCATACTACGTTATCCTTGACACCGTTCTTGTCATAGGTACGAGCGAAGGCTGTACCTGAGGTAGCGTTGAGGGTGACGTGTGATCCTGCACCGACTGCAACGTGATTGTTACGGAACTGGCCAACCTTCTGCCAGTGAGCAAGAATCTGTCCGTTTGTGCTTGAAAGTGAAGAAATATCAGACCAGTTCATAAAGCTTCTGGGTTTATGGTCGGCAATTGAACAGTCTACGGTGCTTCTGTTAGATTCGTCACCATAGAAAATCTGAACACCACCGGGGAGAAGCAGGAAAGCTGAACCCTGATAGTAAATATCATTACGGCAAAGGCCTGTATCATGAGAAGAAATGTATGTAAGTACGTTGAAATTAGGATTGGAGTTTATCTGGGAGGCATAGTTTGAATAAACCTCGCTGATATTAACGTTCTTAAGGCCGTTACAGTTGTTACCCTTGTTATCACCTGAGAACGAGAAGTTAATCATCGAGTCAAAGCCGTTCTGATAATAATGGTTGTTGGAAACGCCCTGTCCGAAGTGTTCGCCTGTCATCCAGAACTCTTCGTCCCAATCAGCGCCAACAGCGGAGGGGTTCTCTTTTCTCCAGTTCTCTAAAGCCTTTGTACAAGCTTCGGAAAGTTTCTTCCAGCAAGATGCTTCAATATGCTTTGCTGTGTCACATCTGAAGCCGTCAATACCGTACTCTTCAACCCACTTGGTGTACCAGGCAACTAAGTAGTTGAGTACAGTCTTGTTACCAAGGTTATATTTTGAGAAAGTTTCGTTAATCTCGTTTACCTTCTGAGTATAGGTACCTTCCTTTGTCCACTTGTTCTTAAGGAGCTGAGGAAGTTCTACTGTAGCAGTATTCTCTGTCTTGAAGTCGGGCAAAAGTCCGCCTGCTGAACCTGTGAGGTCACCGCTACCGTTGTTGTCGTAGCCTGCCATACCTGCACGAAGCCAATCTCTGCCCCACCATTTTGCCCAGTCGGATGCCTGACCGTCGTTGTACTTGATACAACTATGGTAGTTATCCTGGTTAATGGCATTGAAGTTATAGTATGCGTCCATTGCATTACTGGTCAGTGTGCCGTAGCCGTACTCGTTCATATCGTAGATGGAGTTGTAACCGGGGTGGTTCATAACTACGTCGAGAACAATGCGAATGCCGTGCTCGTGAGCAGTATCGATCATCTCTTTGAACTCTGCTTCTGTACCGAAGTTTTTATCAAGTTCAGTAAAGTCAAGACCGTAATATCCGTGGTAGGAATAGTGGCCGAAGCCCTTCTTTTCCTCACCGCCTACTACGTAGCCGTGAATCTGCTCAAACCAACCTGCAACCCAGATAGCATTAACACCCAGATCGTCAAAGTAGCCTGCCTTTAACTTTTCGGTGATACCCTTGAAGTCACCGCCCTGGAAGTAAGCTACGTCGGAATCGAACTCGCTGCCTCTTGCACCAACCTGTGTAACAGGCACAACAGAGCCGTCTCTGTTAAGTCCGCGGTTGTAACTGTGGTCGTTGCTCTTGTTACCGTTGTTGAAGCGGTCTGTAAGAAGGAAATACACTGTTGCATTGTCCCAGGTAAAATCATCAGCTGACTTGGGGTAAGCAACAGAGGTTTCTGCTGTGTTGATTGTAGCTGCCTGTGCGGTAAAGCCGACTGCACATATGGAAACTACCATTACGATTGTAATTAACATACACAGAAGTCTTTTAACTCTTTTCATTGAATAACATCCTTTCCTATGTTAGTTCCTCCTAAGGATAAACTCCTTATAATAGCATTATATCAAAACTTAACTATGAATAACAAGGTGATAATTATACGAGTTTATGGCAAAAAATTATCCTATTTATAATATGTTTAACAAAATCATAAAATCAGGGACTATTAACGCTATTTTTAATCATAAATCCACCACACAAAAACTTGCAAAATAAATTGACAAATTGACTGATTAAAGATATAATTTTATACTGTATAATTCTACATTATTTTTCAGTATCAGTATTATTTCGGGGGTGTTGTTTTTTGGAACAGAAAGCTATTGTTTCACTTAGGAATATCAACGTTAAATTTGACGGCGAAGTTATACTTAACAATATAGACCTTGACATTATGGACAAGGAATTCATAACATTGCTCGGTCCCTCGGGTTGCGGTAAGACCACAACTCTGAGAATTATCGGCGGATTTCTGGAACCTGACAGCGGAGACGTATGTTACGACGGAAAGCGTATCAACGGTACTCCTCCCAACAAAAGAAACATAAATACGGTTTTTCAGAAATACGCTCTGTTTCCTCACCTTAACGTCTTTGACAACGTCGCTTTCGGACTTAAACTCAAGAAAATCCCTAAGGATGAAATCAAGCAACTTGTTACAAAGATGCTCTCGATTGTTGACCTCAAGGGTTACGAAAAACGTTCTGTTTCGAAACTTTCGGGTGGTCAGCAACAGCGAGTTGCCATTGCAAGAGCGCTGGTTTGCGACCCTGATATCATTCTTCTTGATGAGCCGCTTGGCGCATTGGATCTGAAACTGCGTAAAGATATGCAGATTGAACTCAAGCGCATACAGAAGATGACAAAGAAGACCTTTGTCTACGTTACTCACGACCAGGAAGAAGCTCTGACTATGAGTGACAGAGTTGTTGTTATGAACAACGGTAAAATCGAGCAAATCGGTACACCTATCGATATATACAACGAACCCGCAAATGCCTTTGTTGCTGACTTTATCGGCGAGGCTAATATTATCGACGGCACTATGCTCAGCGACTACCGTGTGGGTATTCTCGGTACAGAGTTTAGATGTGTTGACAAAGGATTCGGCGAGAATACTCCCGTTGACATTGTAATAAGGCCCGAAGATATTGAAATCACTTCGCCTGAGGAAGGTACTGTTGTGGGTGACGTTACAGGTCTTGTGTTCAAGGGTGTTCACTATGAAATGGAAGTTAAGGTCGGCGACTGTATGCTTCTGATTCACTCCACTTCCTCAAGTCCTGTCGGAAGCAGAATCGGTATGAAGGTAGACCCCTATAACATCCACATTATGAACAAACTCTTCCCCACTGCTTACAATGAGTTTGTGGCTGAGGTTACAGACTGTGCGGAAGATTCTCCGACAGTTACAATCACTCTTGAGGGTAAGGAGTTAGAAATAGAAAACGGCTACTATCCCAAGGGTACAAAACTTAAGATTAAGCTTCCTCCCGACGGTCTTTTCGTAGACGGCGAGGGTGTGGGACAGTTGACGGATGTGTTTATCGAGTCGGTAATCTGGAAGGGTATTCACAACGAGATAATTCTGGAATCTGACGAAAACAAGTGGATAATGCACAGTGCTCAGGACGAACAGGTTGCTACCTACGTTCCTATCTGTTTTGACTTCTCAAAGGCTCAGATAGAGGTTTTGGAAGATGCGGAGGGTAGCGATGAAGTCTAAGAAACTGGCTCTGCCCTACATTCTGTGGATGGTGCTGTTTACTCTTATTCCCCTTATACTGGTAATAAGTTACGCCATCCGTGATGATGCGGGTAACTTCACTCTCGGATTCCTCGAGAAAGCACTCAACTACAAGGACGAGTTTTTCTACTCTCTGTGGGTTGCTTTTCTGTCTACTTTTATCTGTCTTTTACTGGCTTATCCTCTCAGTTACATAATCTCCCGAAGTTCAGAGCGTGCACAGCGTACTTATACAATGCTTATTATGGTACCTATGTGGATGAACTTTCTGCTTCGTATATATGCATGGGTTATACTTCTGCAAAACAACGGCCCTATAGTGAGTCTTCTGAATCTGTGCGGTATAGAGGTAACTCTCATCGGTAATACGGGAGCAGTCGTTTTAGGTATGGTATACGAATATCTGCCCTTTATGATACTTCCTTTATGTACTGTAATGGGAAAAATCGACTCAAGTCTCATTGAGGCGGCTCAGGACTTAGGCTGTAATAAGTTCAATGTTATCCGCAAGGTAGTTTTTCCTCTGACAATTCCCGGTATAATCTCCGGTGTTACTATGGTGTTTGTTCCCACAGCGAGCACATTCCTTGTATCCCAGTATCTTGGCGGTACGGGAAATATGATGATCGGTGACGTTATTGAGCGTCTTTTCTGGACAGACAGACATACAGGCTCCGCTATTGCACTTTGCCTTATGGTGATTATTCTTATCTTCATGATAATTATGAATCGCTTCGGAGATGAGGAGGCGGTCGGAGTATGAAGAAAAAGTCTATCCTCAATAAAATATATATCGGCACCATTTTTGCATTTCTGTATGCACCTATTGCGGTGCTTATTGCCTACTCTTTCAACGACGGCAAAACCTCGGTATGGAAGGGTTTTACCTTTGACTGGTATATAAAACTTTTCGAAGATTCGTCTATAATGACCGCTCTGTATAACACTTTGCTTGTGGCAATACTCGCATCGGTTATTGCTACTGTGCTGGGTACTGCAGCAGCAATAGGTATGTATAATTTCCGCGGAGCTCCCCGTAAAATAATACAGACCGTATCGAACATCCCCATCATCAATCCTGAGATTGTTACAGGTGTTTCTCTTATGCTTCTGTTCACATTCTTAGGCAGACTTCTTGATTTTGAGATGGGTTTTGTGACTGTGCTTTTGTCCCACGTGGGATTTTGCACACCATACGTCATTTTGTCTGTAGCACCGAAACTCAGACAAATGGACAATCACGTTTACGAGGCCGCTCTTGACCTTGGTTGCGGTCAATGGCAGGCATTCTATAAGGTGGTACTATTTGAACTCCTCCCGGGTATTCTGTCGGGATTCCTCATTAGTTTCACCTATTCTCTGGACGATTTTGTTATCTCGTACTTTACAAGAGGCTCAAAGTTCCAGACGCTTCCAATCGAAATTTACACAATGCTCAAAAAGCGTATTTCACCGAAAATCAACGCCTTGTCTGCAATTCTCTTTGTAGTGATATTCACTATTCTGATTATTACAAACATCCACGATGCAAAGGTTGAAAAACGCAATAAGGAAATCCACGGAGGTAACTGATAAATGAAAAAATTCCTTACACTTGCTCTTGTAGTAATTATGGTGCTGTGTTCTTTGGCATCTCTCACAGGATGTAAACAGTATGACGGTGAAATCAACGTTTACAACTGGGGTGAGTACATCAACGAAGGCGAAGACGATACTATGGACGTTATCGCCGAGTTTGAGGAAAGATACAACATAAAGGTAAACTATACTACCTACGAGACAAATGAGGAACTGTACAGTATTCTCAGCACATCCAACTCCAGTTACGATGTTATTATTCCCTCTGACTATATGATAGAGAAACTTATAAGCGAGGGACTGCTCAGAGAAATCAACTTCGATAATCTGCCCAATTACTCAAACATCGCTGAGGAATATAAGAACCTCCCCTTTGACCCCGAGAACAAGTACTCCGTTCCTTACAGCTGGGGGGTTGTGGCACTTTGTTACAACACTGAACTCTACAAAGGCGACGTCAAGGGTTTCTCGGCACTTTGGAGTGAGGAAAATGCAGGAAATATCCTGATGTTCAACAACAGTCGTGATGCTATGGCTATTGCGATGCAGATGCTCGGAATAAACCCTTCCTCTCCCACCAAAGAGGACATCGATAAAGCATACGATAAACTTAAAGAGCAGAAGCCTCTGCTCAAGAGATACGTAATGGATCAGGTGTTTACTGAAATGGAAGGCTCTCAGGCCGCCATCACTCCTTACTATGCAGGCGATATTCTGACAATGATGAGCAACAACGAGGAACTCACCTACTGTCTGCCTGAAGAGGGTACGAACTTCTTCGTAGACTCTATGTGTATCCCCAAAAGTTCCGAGAATCCCGAACTCGCAGAGAAGTTTATCAACTTTATGCTCGAGGGCGAGGTTGCTGCCGCTAATAACACTTATATCGGTTACTCCTCACCCAACACCGCTGCTCTTGAACTTATGGATAAAGAGATAACCTCTAACGAACTTATTTATCCCGGCAAGGAATATCTTGACAAATGCTATATGTACTCCGATATTCCCAACGAAATCTACAGTTATATGCAGGAAAAGTTCATTGAGGTACAGGCTGACTGATAAAACTTACAATTTACAAACAAGAAAAGGACATCCAAGAAAAAACTTGGGTGTCCTTCATTTTTTATGTTTGAGTTTTGTATGCAAACGTTACTCGCAAAGATAATTCTTCTATGGAAATATCTTGGATATAGCCCTTGCTGTCGGTTCTGACTATATATTCACCGCTCGGACACTCTCCTCTATACTCGGCAAAACCTGAATTAAAGGTGTCAAAATCTTCTTTTGTGCGAAGATCACAGAGAACGTTATATACAGCCTCGGCAAAGCAGGTCTCGGTTATGTATTCTATGTCGGCGGTACATATAAGTTCCTTATAGGAAATCTCAAGTACATCCGTCCACTTATAGGTGAGTCCCGACAGTTCATCGGGAGTAGTGACTGAGAGTTTCATAGCACCTTGTGACGTACAGTCAAGTGTAGCAGAAAGCGGAGATGCTTTCCCCAGACACTCATCTGACGCAACTTCAATATCAGCACTGAAATCAAGCACGGGCGGAGATACGTTTATCCCCTTGCATCCCAAAAGTAAAACCGAGGCGGATATAAGGGTTAAAAGTAAAATAAAAAACGGACGCAGTCTATTCTTCATAACAACTCCAAATGGGTAAAATAGATTAAACGTCCGTTATTTATCAAGTTATTTTTTTGGGTTATTCCTCTATGCAGGACTTTATAGCCTCGGGGATATAGTCAATAAGGTCAGAGGCGTTGACACTGTACACAGTGAGTACATCTGACGCAATATCTCCCGACAAGCCGTGAAGGTAGGCACCTACCACACAAGCATTCCTGACGCCTACTCCCTGAGAAACGAAGGACGAGATCATTCCCGCCAAAACGTCTCCCGAACCTGCTTTTGCCATAGAGCAGTTTCCTGTGGGGTTTTGAGCAACTTCCATACCTTTTGAGGCGATTACGGTATCTTTGCCTTTTAGCACAACAACCGCACCGTACTCATCCGAAAAAGCCTGAGCGGTACCAATTCTGTCATTACGTACAGAGTCAGTATCGAGTCGTGAGAGTCGGCTCATCTCTCCCTCGTGGGGTGTGAGGATGGTCGGATAGACTCTTTCTTTCAGTATATCTATATGCTTTGACAGAGCATTTATTCCGTCCGCGTCAAGAATAAGAGGTTTTTTGCACTCATATATAAGCGCCGATACTATGGAAATTGTATCCTGTGTGAGTTTGCTTCCGCATCCCATAAGTACCGCTGATGACTTCTGTGCTAAATTAAGTATCTCTCTTACAGCATCTGCGCTTACAGTACCGTCTTTTGACTGAGGTAACAGAGTAAATACCGCTTCGGGAAGTTGAGATGCAACGATGGGATATATGCTCTCAGGCAGAGCAATACGGACAAGTCCCGCACCGCATTTATACGCAGCCTTGGCGCTGAGAATCGCGGCACCCGCCATACCTACGCTTCCGCAGATACAAAGCAAAGTTCCGACTGAATACTTATTCGCATTCTCAAGACGCTGTGGCAAATTATTCTTAACGAAGTTTTTATCGGTAATCATACTTATCCGCCTTATTTATTGTAAAAATACTTCTTTACAAGTTCTCGAGTCATAGCGGGACGCATACCGTCTATGATATTCTGATTGGGTGAGAAGATCAGCAGACATCTTCCAATACCGCTTTCGCGATATATACAGTAAAAACTGTTTTCGATGTTTCCGTCAGAACATTCCTTTCTACGGACAAATTTTTCGCCCTGCAGGGTATTATCGCTGATTTTTCCCAGATCTTCAATAGTACCTATTTCAACAATTAAAAATTTCTTTCTGGCTTTATTAGCTATTACTTTGTCGATATATAATTTATTACCCACAACGGAGTAATCAAACTCAACCTTATTGATTCTCGGAAGAACAAGGCTGAGTATCGCAACCGCGCCGATTGCAATAACAAGAGTAAAAATAAGCCAGAACGGATCGGGAACAACAAAATATATCATAATACTCATCAGTTCCACCAATGCAAAAAACATAATCAGAAGCGCTGACAGTATCTTTTGTTTCATTCCTGACTGTCTTTTTACTACCTGTTCGCAAAACGTATCCATATACAACCACCATTTCTTAATTTATATCATTAAGTATATCACAGCAATTTGTTTTTTTCAACAAAACACTTGCCAAATCGGTAATTTGATGATAAAATTATCCTTAATATGTTACTTAATAAACGCTGTGATGAAGGAAGTACCTGTATCAATGCATTGTAAAGAGAGCAGACCCCGTGGCTGAAAGGGACTGACTATGTGGATACAGCGAAGTTCCCTTCTGAGTGGCAGGGCTGAATTTTGAGTAGGCTCTGACGGCAGGCACCGTTATTGGCCAAAGGAGTGTTTGCTTCTTCAAAGATGCAAAAAACAGGGTGGTACCACGGATATTATTCGTCCCTGCGTGTTTTACTGCACGCAGGGCGTTTTTATTTTTTACGGAGGTTTTTTCATGAACGAAAAGATTGTTGCTTTACGAAATGAATTTGACGAGAAACTCTCGAGTCTTTGTGACCTTGCTGAACTTGACGCGGTGAGAGTTGCTTACCTGGGCAAAAAGGGCAGTATTACCGCTTTGCTCAAGGGTATGAAGGACCTTACACCTGAGGAAAGAAAAACTTTCGGTGCTGAGGTTAACGAACTCAAGGAGTATGCCACAGAGAAAATTGATACAAAGGCTGTGGAACTTCACGACAAAGAGGTACAAAGGGAAATTTCCTCTATGCCCGTCTTTGATATTACAACTCCTGCAAATCTTCAGAGAGGCTCATATCATCCCGTTACTCTTGTTCAAAGACAGTGCGAGGCTATATTTAAGTCTATGGGTTTTGCGGTTATCGATTACCCCGAGGTAGTTACTGACTACGAGTGCTTTGAGGCTCTTAATATCCCCAAGCACCACCCTGCACGCGATATGCAGGATACCTATTACCTCGACAACGGTCAGCTTCTTAAATCTCACACATCTGCTGCCCAGAATGCCATTCTCAAAAAATACGGCAAGAACCTTATCGAGAACGGCGTTCCGATTAAGGCTATCTTCCCCGGCAGATGCTTCCGTAATGAAGCTACCGACGCTTGTCACGAAAACACTTTCTTCCAGATGGAGGGTGTAATGGTTGACAAGGACATCTCTATCTCCAATCTGATTTACTTTATGAAAACTATGCTTTCCGAGGTTTTCAGAAAAGATATCAAAGTCCGTCTTCGTCCCGGTTTCTTCCCCTTCGTTGAACCCGGCTTTGAACTTGACATAAGCTGTCTTATCTGTGGCGGTGAGGGTTGTCCCTCATGTAAACAAAGCGGTTGGCTGGAACTTTGTCCCTGCGGTATGATTCACCCCAACGTTTTAAGAGAGGGCGGTATCGACCCCGAGGAATATACAGGCTTCGCTTTCGGTCTCGGACTTACAAGACTTGTTATGATGAAGTATGGTATCAAGGATATCAGAAACCTTAACTCGGGCAGTCTCAAGGTACTTGAGCAGTTTACCGATGACGAATAAGGAGGGTGTAGTATGTTATTATCTATGAACTGGATTGAGGACTTCGTTGACCTCAGCGGTCTTGACAGACTCGAACTTATCCATAAACTTTCTCTCTCTACCGCCGAGGTTGAGAACGAGATTTTCTTCAAGGGCTCTGACCTTGAGGGTGTTGTTGTTGCAGAAATCAAATCTATCGAGGATCACCCCGAATCAAAGAAACTCCATCTTCTCAAGGTAGATATCGGCGAGGATGAACTTGTGGATGTTGTGTGCGGCGCTCCCAACGTCCGCGTCGGTATGAAAACCGCTTTTGCGAAAGTCGGCGCTAAACTCGGCGAGATAGAGATTGCTCCCAGACCTCTGGCAGGATATATGTCTTACGGTATGTGCTGTAGTGAAGCAGAAATCGGTATTTCTGAGGATCACTCAGGTATTATTGACATTACCGAGGACGTAGAAAACGGCACCGACATCAAAGACGTTTACGCTATTGATGATATCGTTTTTGAAATTGACAACAAATCTCTTACCAACAGACCTGACCTTTGGAGTCACTATGGTTTTGCGAGAGAATTCGCAGCACTTTCCGGCAGAGAACTCAAGCCTTTGGAGACTGAGGAACTGACACAGTACGACTCTCTTAAGAAAGTCGATATGAAGATTGAGGATCCTCTGTGTCAGAGATACAGTTGTATGCAGGTAGAAAATATCACAAGAAGCGTAAGCCCTGTGAATATGAGAATCCGCCTTGCATACTGCGGTATGAGAGGAATTAACTTCCTCGCTGACCTTACCAACTACCTTATGCTTGAAGTTGGTCAGCCTATGCACGCCTTTGACTCAAGAAAGGTGGAATCAATTCGCATCAAGCGTTTTGACACTCCCTTTACCTTTACGACTTTGGACGGTGTAGAGCGTAATATTGACGAGAATACTCTTATGATTGTGGGTGGTGACACTCCTGTTGCTATAGCAGGCATTATGGGCGGACTTGACTCGGAAATCGTAGAGGATACCACCACTCTCACTCTGGAGTCCGCTACCTTCGACGCAGTTTCTATCCGTAAATCGACAGTACGTCTTGCACACAGAACCGACGCTTCCATGCGTTACGAAAAATGCCTGGACCCCGAGATGACAACTCTCGCAATCGGAAGATTTATAAATCTTCTGAAGAAATATGACGGCGGTGCCAAGGTGGTATCGGCGCTTACTGACGAATATGCTCATAAATACGAGACCATTACTCTCAGTTTTGACAAGAAGTTTGTTGACCGCTACACAGGTATTGAAATCAGCAACGATACCATTGTCAAGACTCTCAGCGACCTCGGCTTCAAGGTTTCTTTAGACGGCGATGACTTTACTGTTCAGGTTCCTTCCTGGAGAGCTACCAAAGACGTCACTATGAAGGCTGATATTATCGAGGAAATCACCCGTATTTACGGCTATGATAACTTTGATATCAACACCACACGTTCTCCCCTGTATCCTGTACGTGCAGAGGCTACAAAGAACAACGAGGACAGAATCAAGGATATCCTTGTAAAGAGATACAACCTCCACGAGCTTCACTCCTATGTATGGGCATACAACGACGAGATGAAGGCTCTGGAAATTCCCACAGAGGAAAATGTAAAACTTATCGGTGCTACAAACCCCAATATTGAAACTCTGAGAAACTCTATCATTCCCACCCAGCTTTGTCAGGTTAAAATTAACACGGGCTACGGCGCTGATTTCGGAGTTTTCGAAGTCGGCAGAGTTATCAAGGGGCTTAAAAGTGACGGTCTTTGCAACGAGAGAAAGATGCTTTGCGTGACACTTTTCAGCAAAGCAAAGGACATCAAGACACTTTACCTTGAACTGCGCGATATACTTGCTGTTGTTACTTCCGACATCAAGCATCAAGACCTCAGTTACAAAGCAAAAGATGCAACTCACGCTTATGAACACCCCGTAAACCTCAACTCCGTTTTAATCGACGGCTGTGAGATCGGTACTATAGGTATTGTTCATCCTACTGTCAGCAAGAAAATCGACAAGAAAGCAAACATCGTATTCGCTGAGATTGATATGAGCGCTTTCACCGAAGCAGAGGTCGCTCCCATTGTCTATGATGAACCCTCAAAGTTCCCCTCTATGACTTACGATATAAGCCTTGAGATTCCCGAGGGTGTGCTTTTTGAAAATCTGCAAAATTGCTGGAAAGACGTGGCTACAGGACTTCTGAAAAGTACAAGAATCGTAGACACCTACGATACCGAAACAGTCCACTCCCTCACTGTCAGATTTGAGTTTTCTTCAAACGAGAGAACTCTCTCCTCTGCTGAGATTCAGGAGATTATGGATAAGATTATCGCTAATCTGTCTGCAATTAACGTTGTGCTCAGAGGCTGATATATGTAATAAACTGCCCGATACGTTACTGTTTCGGGCAGTGCTTTTATTTTATACTTGAATTATACAAAAAGATATAGTATAATTAATGTGGTGTCAGATTATTAATAAAAAAACTGCACCCCAGTATCCTATAATAAATAACAGGAGGTGTTTCGGATGTTGGATAAAACTATGGTATTCTCTCTCGGCGGTGACAGAGATGATGAGATCAGACGCGCTTTACTTATTGTGTATGATGCTCTTAAGAAAAAGGGTTATAACCCCATAAATCAGATCGTGGGTTATATTCTCTCTGAGGACCCTACCTATATCACCACCTACAACAACGCCCGGAATATCATCAGCAAAATTGACAGAGACGACCTGCTGGAGGCTCTTGTCAAGGCATACATCAAAAACTAACGGAGGAATACACTTTGGCAGATAAAGAATTTTTTACCTACAAGGGCAGACCTTTGGTGCGTTGCGGTGATGAGCTTTACTACGGCAGTATGGCTGATCCCTTTGTAATCCGTATGGTGATTAAAACCAAAAAAGAGGTCAACGGTCTTATGGTAGCAGATAAGGTTGCAATTCAGCTTATGTGCACAGACCCCGACTTAAGCCCCAGAAAACAGCTTGTAAAGGCTTCTGAAAAGACAGGTCTGTATGTTGCAATGGATATTGCAGACATCTGGCTTGAGAGAGCGCTTTCAAACAAAAATTAATCAAAAATAAACCCGTGCTGTATATAAAGCACGGGTTTTTCTTTTAAAGAAAAATACCGCTTCCGAAAAAGAAGCGGTAACTTTGATTATTTACTGTTTATTTGCTGTCAAGATAATCTTTTATAGCCGAGAGGGTGGTGTCGCTGATGACGTGTTCCATACGACAAGCGTCAAAGGAAGCAGTTTCCTCGTCGACACCAAGTCCTACGAGAAATTCCTCGAGTACACGGTGGCGGTCGTAGATTTTCTCTGCTACTTCCCTGCCTATATCGGTTAAGAGAAGATATCCGTTTTCGTCTACGGTGATATATCCGCCGTCACGTAAAAGTTTAACAGCACGGCTGACGCTTGGCTTGGAGTAGTTACGATACTCGGCTACATCGAGTGAACGCACTGCCTTCATCTTTTTTGTCAATATCAATATGGTCTCAAGATACATCTCGCCTGATTCCTGAAGATTCATACCTGCGACCTCCTAAAATTCATTTTATTTATTATACCATTAATATTAATAAGTTTCAAGTATGGAGCATATATGATAACAACCAGAAATCTTATGGGTAAAAATATAGTTTTTTCCTCTTTTTTTTACAGGAATTGCACAAACTGACGAAATTACCACAAATTGCAAAAAACGAGGCCACAAATATTGACAACGAGTGATTTTTGGAGTATCATACTAAGTAGTTAGCAAGTGCTAACTACATATTTTCCCTATCAGTTAGCATAGGATAACCGACTATAAAAGCATTTATGCTGAGGAGATAGATTATGAACTTAAGTAAAGCAGAAGAAGGAAAAGAATATATCATTCAGCAGATAGAAACTGATGACGAAGAACTTGATGCCTTTCTGTTTTCTCTGGGTTGTTACAGCGGTGAGCCGATTACGGTTATCGCCCACCGAAGCGGCGGTTGTACCGTATCAATCAAAGACGGCAGATACAACATCGACACCCAACTTGCTGAGGCTATTATAGTTTAATCTCAAAAAAGGTAATCTGCTGATTACTTTTTACCCCTTAGTTAGCAAAGACTAACTGACAGGATCAAGCAGTATTGTTCTGATTACGACAGACTTATACTTTTGAAATAACAGACTTACATATACGGAGGAATGGTTATGAGAATTGCTTTAGCGGGCAATCCCAACTCGGGTAAAACCACTATGTTTAATGCCCTGACAGGCCGTAACGAAAGAGTCGGCAACTGGGCAGGTGTTACCGTTGAGAAAAAAGAGAGTCCCATAAAGAAAAGCCTCTGCGGTGAGGCTGAGGAACTTATTGCAGTAGACCTTCCCGGTGCATACTCTATGTCACCCTTTACATCAGAGGAAAGTATCACAAGTTCTTATGTAAATAACGAAAACCCCGATGTAATCATCAACATCGTGGATGCTACGAACCTAAGCCGTAGCCTGTTCTTTACAACTCAGATTCTTGAACTCGGTATTCCCGTTATTGTTGCTCTTAACAAGACAGATATCAACGAGAAAAAAGAAAATGATATTGACACTAAAAAACTTTCACAACTTCTAGGCTGTGTAGTTTTGGAGACTGTTTCTACTTCGGGCGAGGGACTTGAGGCTGTAGTAAAGGCCGCTACTGACCTTTTTGGCAAAGGTCAGGTTGCTCCCTATGTTCAGGGCGATATCGACCTTACTGACAAATCAGTTGTTGAGGCTGCTGACAGAAAACGCTTTGATTTTGTAAACGATATTGTAAAGAAGGTTGAAAGCCGTAAAGTTTTAACCAAAGACAGAAACAAGCAGGACAAGATTGACGCTGTGCTTACCAACAAATGGGTTGGTATCCCTATATTTGCAATCGTTATGTGGCTTGTGTTTATGATTTCTCAGTCTTGGCTCGGCACATGGATTGCAGAGGGCTATGAGTTCGAAAACGGTACCGTTATCCCCGGTCTTGTAACCTATATCGAGATGTTCGGCGAGTGGATACGCGGACTTCTTGAATCGGTAAACGCCGCACCGATTCTTCAGGCACTTTTAGTTGACGGTGTAATCGGCGGTGTCGGTGCTGTTGTGGGCTTTTTGCCTTTGGTAATGGTAATGTACTTCCTGATTGCACTTTTGGAAGACTGCGGTTATATGGCACGAGTTTCTGTTGTGCTTGACCCGATATTCAAGAAAGTTGGTCTTTCGGGCAAATCGGTTATCCCCTTTGTTATCGGTATCGGTTGTGCTATCCCCGGTGTTATGGCAAGTCGTACCATCCGCAACGAGCGTGAAAGACGCGCTACTGCGATGCTTACTCCCTTTATGCCCTGCGGTGCAAAGATTCCCGTAATTTCACTTTTTGCAGGTGCATTCTTTGACAATGCAGGCTGGGTTAGTTTTTTGATGTATTTCACAGGTATCGCTCTTATCTTCATTGGTGCTTTGCTTGTAAACAAGATTACAGGCCATAAGGCAAGAAAATCTTTCTTTATCATTGAGCTTCCCGAGTATAAGGCCCCCTCTTTCGGCAGAGCATTTTCGTCTATGTGCAGTCGCGGTTGGTCTTACATAGTTAAGGCTGCTACCATAATACTTCTGTGTAACACAGCGGTTCAGATTATGCAGACTTTTGACTGGACGTTCAAAGAGGCGGCTTCTGCTGATTCCTCTATTCTGGCGACTATTGCATCACCCTTTGCATATATCCTTGTTCCTGTTGTAGGAGTACTTTCCTGGCAGTTGGCTGCAGCCGCCGTTACAGGTTTCATTGCAAAAGAAAACGTTGTCGGCACACTTGCTGTTTGCTTTGTGGGACTCGATAACCTTATTGATACAGAAGAACTTGCACTTATGGAGGGTGCAGGCGCAGAGGTTGCAGGCGTTATGGCTATTACAAAGGTTGCCGCTCTTGCATACCTTATGTTCAACCTCTATACTCCCCCTTGCTTTGCCGCTATAGGCGCTATGAACTCCGAGATGAAATCCTCGAAGTGGCTTTGGGGCGGTATCGGACTCCAGCTTGGTGTCGGCTTTACAGTCAGCTACCTCGTTTACACAGTAGGTACACTCTTCACTTCTCCCGATACACTTCAGATTCTCCCCGCAATTTTAGGCGGTGCTGCAGTTATTATTTTTGCAGGTATCATTACCGCTTTGTGTATTAACTCTGACAGAAAACTCCGTACTGAGTATGCATTGAACGGCACAAAAGCAAAGGCCACCGTTACAAAATAATCAAAGGCGGTTAATAATATGAATGAGATAATCGTAAATATTTTATTGGCTTTAGTATTGATTGCTATAGTAACTTTTGCTGTTATTTACATAGTCAAGTCTAAAAAACGCGGGCTAAAGTGCATCGGTTGTCCCGACAGTGCTTCCTGCGCTGCAAAAGATAATATCACATCCTGTTGTTGCGGATGTTCAGGCTGTCCCTCTAAGGGTGAGTGTCCCTCTCAACAAGATAAAAATTAACATCAGATAATTCCCTTTCACGATTCATAAATCATACTTATATGCCCGACTGTCTGTGACGGTCGGGCATATTCTTTTTGGCTGTAATACAGTAATTTAGGGTAGACTTGAAAGTGATTTTGTGGTATTATTATATCAAGTATGGACAGATTAAAACATCGGAGGTATATATGAAAACTAAAATCAGTGCCTTAATCATTATTTTCGCTATAGTTATCACTTCGGTTTTTGCACTTGGCGGATGCAATATTGGTAATAACTCAGGTACAAACTCAGGCAATAAAGTTCAGTATGTGGAGCCGTCTGACAACGATTATGAGGGATGGTTCTCGGTGGAGGTGTTGCTTAAGTACAGCGCTGCAGGTTTTGCTCAACCTGAAGATACACAGGTTGTATCAAAACCCGAGAGAGATACACTCTATCTCAAAGGCGGAGAAGGCACTCTCAAGGAAACTGTGAAGTTAGCGTACAAGGCTATTGCTCCCGTTAACCGTGCTACATATCTTCCCGTACTTTCTCTCGACGAAAACGGAGTTGCTAAAGTTTCGGGACTTAAGGAAATAACAAGTATTGATACAAGCAAAATTTATCCCCAGGGCAGTGATACAAGTATTACCTTCTACTATCTCTCGGGACATCTGCTGTATGAATGTTCTGTTTCTCTCGAGGTATCTCCCGATGGTGATGAAAAACTCGTATGCGTATCCCTTAAAGACAGAACAGAAAACTACGGAGATCTTGTATAAACACTTAAACAATGAGGTGTACTTCAAATGGCTAAAAAAGCAATTAAAAAAAATGAGCCTAAACTGAGATATACGGTAAATCACGCCCTTACATCAATTTACGTTGTAATGCTGTTTACTGTTTTTCCTTTATTCCTTTCCAATCGTTATGCCGCGGCACGTCGTGACAAGTTCTGGATGTTTCTGTCCTTAACTCTCGTAATCGGACTCGCGGTGGGTATTATTTCTCTTGCAAATTACCTTTCAAGAAACAAAGAGCATTATATTAAACTCAACACGTATCACGACCCCTTTAAGTTGAATCTCACAGATATCGCATTGTTTTCTTTTGCAGGAGTTTCTCTGATATCCATGCTCACAAGCGGTGATATCTTCCATAGTTTCATGGGACTTTCGGGTACTGAAAGTAACGGCAGAAATATGGGTTTTCTGATGATTGCTTTGCTCGTTATCTGCTATATGGTAATCTCCCGCTACTATTTTAATCACAAAGCTGTATATTACATTATGCTGGGCGGTATGGCTGTCGTCAGTGTTCTTGCTATAGTCAACTACTACTATATGGATCCTCTGGGTATGTTCGACGGATATAAAGACTCTGTCAGCGTAATGGAGAACTTTACATCCACAATAGGAAACAAGAACTACCTGTCCGCCTTTGTATGCGTGGCACTCCCCTTCTCTCTCGGTATGGCTATTGCTACCGAGGATAAAATACTCAGAATCTTTTCTTATATAAGCACAGGTATACAGTTCTGTGCATTGATTGTTGCAACCAGTGACGGCGGATTCCTCGGTAGTTTTGCCTCGTTTATTGTAATCGCCATCGCTGTATGCACAAACACAAAAAGACTCCAGAGATTCTCCGTAGGCATTGCCGTTATGATGCTGAGTGCAAAACTCCTTTTGGCTTATGACCTGATTATGGATAGCAAATCAAAGGGATACACAAGTTTTTCTGAGTTCTTTGTATATAGCAACGCGGTGTATATTATTCTCGCATTATTTGTCGCTTTGGCTTTAGTACTTTATTTCCTCAACTCAAAGATGGGTGTAGATACCCTGCCCAAGGCTGTACCTATAGTTCTTATTTCTCTTGTAGGAATTGCAGTAGTGTTCATAGTATATATGTTCATTAAATATACCGCTATAGATACCGAAAGCAAACTCACAGGTCTCACAAGATTCTTCAGATTCGATACCTATTGGGGTACTCACAGAGGATATTTCTGGATTAAATCTATCGAAATATTCAAAGGTCAGAATCTGTGGCATATGCTTGTAGGCACAGGCCCCGAGTCATTCTATGAGATGTTCAGACCTTACTTTAAGGAAATGAACAAACTGTTTAATGAAAGTTCTACAAACTCTGCCCACAACGTTTATATAAACTACCTGATAACTCAGGGTATTCTGGGACTTGCTTCTTACCTCGTATTTGTAGGCTCTGCAATAGTTGATGCTTTCAAAAAATCAAAGGTAAATCCTCTTTCGCTTGTTTGTCTGTGTGTTATAGTTACCTATGCGGCACAGGATATTGTTAACATTGCAAACCCCGTAAACACTCCTTGGTTTATCGTATTTATTGCTCTTTCCAGAGCTACTGAACTAAAAGCAAACTCTGTAGAGTTGCTTGAGTCAAAGGGCTTCTGATTAATAAAGAATTAAGTTTAAAAACACAATATTAACTATATATTCCTCTGAGGAAAAATTATCTCTCAGAGGAATATTTTTATGTGATGAAACAGTAAAAAATACTTACATTATTATTGACAGATTTATAACATAGGTGTAAAATAAATTGTTCGCAAAAACAAATCTATTTTGTGGAAGGTTGATTATATGCATTACACAGGAGTAACTTCAAGAGGTATCATCTGTCCTATATTCAAAGAGGGCGATGACTTAGTAGCTTCTATTGTTAAAAGCGTAACTGATGCTGCCGAGGGCGAAGGCTTTGAACTCAAGGACAGAAACATCATCGGCGTTACCGAAGCAGTAGTAGCACGTACACAGGGTAACTACGCTACAACAGAGCAGATTGCTGCTGATATCCGCGCAAAATTCGGCGGTGAAGAGTTGGGTATTGTATTCCCCATTCTCAGCCGTAACCGTTTTGCTATACTCCTGCGTTCAATCGCAATGGGATGCAAAAAACTTTACGTTCAGCTTTCATACCCTTCTGATGAAGTAGGTAACTCTTTCATCACTTATGATATGATTGACGAGAAGGGTGTTAACCCCTACTCAGACCATTTTAACGAAGAACAGTTCCGCGAGGTTTTCGGTTTTGATACAAAGCACACCTTCACAGGTGTTGACTATATTGAGTACTACAAGAGTCTGGGTGACAACATTGAGATTATTTTCTCCAACGACCCCAGATACATCCTCAACTATACAAAGAACGTTCTCAACTGTGATATTCACACCCGTTTCCGTACACAGAGACTCCTCAAGGCTTCAGGTGCTGAGAAGGTTTTCCGTATGGACGAGATACTTACTCAGAGTGTTGACGGCTCCGGATTCAATCCTCAGTACGGTCTTCTCGGCTCTAATAAGGCAACCGAGGATAAGGTTAAACTCTTCCCCCGTGATTGTCAGGAATTTGTTGACAGACTTCAGGAGGAGATGTTCAAGGCTACAGGCAAGAAGATTGAGTGTATGATATACGGTGACGGCGGTTTCAAGGATCCCGTCGGCGGTATATGGGAACTCGCTGACCCCGTTGTTTCCCCTGCTTACACACCCGGTCTTGCAGGCAAGCCTAATGAACTGAAGATGAAGTATTTTGCTGACAATGACCTCAAGGATCTGTCCGGTGATGAACTCGCCGCTGCTATGAAGGAACTTATCAAGTCAAAAGGCGGCGACCTCGTAGGCGATATGCAGTCTCAGGGAACTACTCCCAGACAGCTCACCGATTTGCTGGGTTCACTTTGTGACCTTACCAGCGGTTCGGGTGACAGAGGTACTCCCGTTATCCTTATTCAGGGTTACTTCGATAACTACGCTACAGAATAATAAATAAATTAAGCCTGATGCTTGAAGCATCAGGCTTTTTCTTTTACATATTTTTAGTCATCAAGAGAGCATCCTCGGTGGGGTTTCTGTAATAATCAGGTCGTCTGCCTGCTTCAAGGAAGCCGTACTTCTGATAAAGTTTTATCGCAGGGAGGTTTGAGGCTCTGACCTCTAAGGTTATGAAACTGAGATTTTTGCTTTGGGCTGACTCAATCAGCCTATCCATCAAAAGGGATGCAAGTCCTTGTCGGCGATATGTGGGACTTACCGCTAAATCGGTGAGGCTACCCTCGTCGAGTACCCACTCAAGGGCGATATAGCCTACAAGCTCATCTTCATCGAAAACTCCAAAACATTCACCATATTCACTACTGAGCAAACTGCTGATATTTTCACACGACCAGGGTGTAGAAAAACATTCACTCAAAAGTTTTTGCACTGCCTGTGTGTTATTTACAGTTAATTTTTCTATATTCACTGATCTTCACCCATCCTCATAAGAAGTTCCTCGACAGACTGCAAAAGTTCGTCTCTGCAAATAAGATAACGCGCCTCGCTCCCGCCATAGGGATCGGATATGCCTCCATTTGCCTCATTTAAAACTTGTATGCGACTTTTATCTATTCCGAATGAAATTAGCGCTTCTTTGTGTTCGGGCGTCATAACGGCAAATAAACAGATTTCATCCATATTCACATCGGAAATCTCTGTTGACCTGAAATCTGAGATGTCGATTCCCATATCACGCATTGCAAGTATGGAGTTTTGCGAAGCGGGACATCCCGAACGCGTCCATATACCCGCAGACAAACCTTCATAGGTGAGATTTCTCTTTGAGCATATATCGTTAAAAATCGCCTGAGCCATCGGACTTCGGCAGGTGTTTCCTGTGCAAACAAATAAAACTTTCTTCATAGCATCTTTTAGTTCTTGGCGTCATACCAGGTGGCACCCATTGCCGCCTCGGCTACAAGAGGAACAGAAAGTTTTACTGCTTGTTCCATTTCCTCCTGAAGTATCATCGCCGCCATCATAGACTCGTGAATGGGGGCCTCGACTATGAGTTCGTCGTGTACCTGCAATATAAGTCTTGATTCCATTCCCTCTTTGCGAAGGCGCTCGTCTACTCTTATCATTGCGATTTTTATTATATCGGCGGCGGTACCCTGTATGGGCATATTACGGGCAACTCTCTCACCAAAGGCTCTTGTCATATGATTTGAGGCAGAGAGTTCGGGCAGGTAACGTCTGCGACCGAGGTTGGTTTCTACGTAACCTGTTATGCGGGCATTCTCGATGACTTTCTTCATATATGCGTCTACGCCCGAATAATGAGCGAGATAATTCTTTATATACTCAGACGCTTCACGATTCGTAACGCCTATATCCTTGGACAAAGAAAAGGCTCCGATTCCATATACAATACCGAAGTTTACTGCCTTTGCTCTGCTTCGCATTACAGGGGTTACCATATTCTCGGGCATAGAAAAAACCTGAGAAGCGGTAACTGTATGAATATCAGTATTATCAAGGAATGCTCGGCGCATATTCTCGTCATCGGCAATATCAGCCAAAACTCTGAGTTCAATCTGAGAATAGTCGGCGTCTACCAAAACGTGGTCTTCCTTAGCGACAAAGAACTTTCTCAGTTCTCTGCCAAGAGCAGTCTTTACGGGAATATTCTGAAGGTTCGGCTCTGTGGAACTGATTCTGCCGGTACGGGTTTCGGTCTGATTGAAACTCGAGTGGATTCTGCCGTCCTCGGCAATAACCTTCAGAAGTCCGTCACAATAGGTGGACTTGAGTTTTGCATAGGTGCGATATTCAAGAATCATTCCCACCACGGGGTGGTAAGGTCTGAGGTCTTCAAGAACATCGGCGTTGGTAGAGTAACCGCTTTTTGTCTTTTTCTTAGCGGGGAGCATTAGTTTCTCAAACAATGCCTCGGAAAGTTGCTTGGGTGAGTTGAGGTTAAACTCATAGCCAACCGAGGTGTAAATTTCCTGCTCCAAAGCAGTCAGTCTTTCGCCTATATATTCTCCGTATTTTTCGATACCTTCTCTGTCTACTTTAAATCCGATATTCTCCATTCGGGCAAGAACCTTTGCTAGCGGGAGTTCTACCGTGCTTAAAAGTGTGAGTTGGTTTTTCTCCTCGCACTCAGAGAAAAGTTTAACTTTAAGATTGGAAAGTGCCGCCACAAAGGGAGATAACCCGCCGTTCTGTACTTCGGGGGTATCTACTCTGTACTCGGCACAGAGTCTCTCGGGTGTATAGTCTGAGGATGACGGATTGAGCAGATATGCCGCTAAGGTAACATCAAAATCAGCCACAGTCATATCTATTCCTTGCTTATCAGCATAGGAATAAACAGGCTTTGAATCGTAAAAAGACAGAGGTTTTTTGCACTCGAGAATTTTCTGGAAAAGTTCTCTGCTGTTTGTCATATATACTGCGTTTTCTAAAATGACATAGAGCGATTCAAACTCGCCTGACTCAAAAACAGGATAGTACACAGCATTTTTATCCTCGGGGAGTTCTTTTAAATCTGAAAGTTCAACCAAATTTACCTTGGTTTTTTCGCTTTCAGTTTCGGCTACAGAAACACTCACTTCATTGAGTCCGAATTTATCTATAAGTTTAAAAAGTTCAAGCCTTGCCATATATCTTGCTGCTGCAGACGAGTCGGACATTTCCACCTTGTAGCAGTCACACTGAGTACATATCGGAACTGTACGACAAATCTCACCCAGCATACGGCTGAGATAGGCATTTTCCTTATCGGCTATGAGTTTGTTTCTGACAGAATCTCTGATTTCGGGAGAGTCGATATTCTGGTACACTCCGTCAAGGCTTCCGAATTTCTGAATTAACTCTGTTGCACCCTTGGGGCCGATTCCCGATACACCGGGGATGTTATCGGAGGTG
This sequence comes from Ruminococcus sp., assembly GCA_045603105.1. GTDB lineage: Bacteria > Bacillota > Clostridia > Oscillospirales > Acutalibacteraceae > Ruminococcoides. The sequence continues at coordinate 10,615 of JAZULM010000014.1, read as the reverse complement.
TCGCCCTGTATTGCCTTGATGTCAATAAGAGAATGAGGCTCTACACCGTATTCCTCCCTAACCTTATTAACATCGTAAACGACAGCGGTGGGACTGCCCTGCTTTGTAGCAGCCAGACGTACTGTAACTTTGTCGGATACAAGTTGCAGAGAATCTCTGTCTCCCGTAGCAATAACACACTCGTCACCCTCCTGCTCGCAGGCGGACGCAAACGTGCCCAATATATCATCGGCTTCAAAGCCTTCGAGAGATACTATTTTATAACCAAGCAAATCAAGAAGTTCTTTGAGTGGTTCTACCTGCTGAGCAAGTTCCTCGGGCATTCCCTTTCGGGTTGCTTTGTAGCCTGAGTATGCCTTATGTCTGAAGGTAGGTGCCCTAAGATCAAAAGCGATTGCAACACAATCGGGCTTGGTATCTGACTTGATTTTCTCAAGCATTGTAAGAAATCCGTAAATGGCGTGGGTATACTGTCCGTCCTTTGTGGTAAGGGGACGGATGCCGTAGTAGGCTCTGTTGAGTATACTGTTGCCGTCAACTGCTAATAATCTCATAATTTATACATCACATCCACAACTTCTGAGTTCTGTATGTAAACTCTGGGAACACGCTTGGAAACTGCACAGACGATTTCGTAATTGATGGTATCTGCAATACTTGCAAGTTCGTTTACTGTGGGGGCGTTATCTGCTCCGTCGGAGAAGATAACAACTTCATCGCCGATTTTTACATCTTCGATATCGGTAACGTCAATTACGGTCTGGTCCATGCATACTCTGCCCAAAATAGGCGCTTTGACACCCTTGATACTCATATATCCGCCCTTGGAAAAGCTGCGGAAATATCCGTCTGCATAGCCTATGGGAACTGTTGCGACTACCATATCCTTTTCGGCGGTGAAAGTTCTGCCGTAACTGACTGAGGAACCTTTGCGGAGTTTCTTTACAAAGGCAACTTTTGTTTTGAGAGTCATTGCCTTTTTGAGCGAAATTGCACTCTCTATGGCGGGATTAGGCTCTAAGCCGTAGAGAATAATACCTGCTCTGACCATATTGAGATGAGAGTCCTTGTAATACTCGGTACCACCGCTGTTTGCGTGGTGAATCACATCAAATGTGATACCTCTGTCAGCAAGAGTTTTAACCGTAAAGTTAAGGTTATCAAGTTGTTTTTGGGTATATTCTCTACCCTGCTCTCCTTCATCGGCAACGGAGAAATGTGCCATAATTCCTCGTACGCTTAAGTTTGAGAGTTTACAGGTGTTTTCGATATCATCTATAGAGGACATATCCTCGGGGAAACTCTGACACATATAGCCTATACGGCTCATACCTGTATCAATCTTTATATGAACATCGAGTTTTACTCCTGAACTTATACAGGCGTTATTCAGATAAACGGCATAATCGTATCCGTACACCGCCTGAGTAAGTTTGTATGCGGATATTTTTGCCGCTAACTCGACGGGAGTATAACCGAGAATAAGTATTGGTTTAGTAATGCCGTTTTCTCTGAGTTCTACCGCTTCGTCAATATTGGATACCGCGAAGAAATCAACAGACAGTTCTGAGTAAAGCTGAGCGAGTTTGAGCGCTCCGTGACCGTAGCCGTCAGCCTTGATTACACAGCACAACTTTGCCTTACCTATATGATTGCGGATTACCTCGAAATTATGCTTTATTGCATCTAAGTCAATCTCCGCCCACGTTCTCTTTATAATATCAAGTTCCATTACTATTCCCCCGATATGTCATTCATTTATATCTGAAGATATATATACCTATGTTAATTATATTACTACAAAGAGAATAAATCAATATTATCCGAAAATATTAGGCAAAAACAAAAGTCCCCCGATAATTACGGAGGACTTAATTTATATTGTATGTTTATTTTTATTTTTCTTTAAGAGAAGATAAGTGGAAACAGAAATTACTGTAATCAGGCTTATCCACTGTGAGGTGGAAAAAATAAGGAATCTGCCCCTTATCTCATCTCCGCGGAAAAACTCGAGTATAAACCTTAATACCGAGTAGGATAAGAGATATATGCTCATAAGTCTGCCACAAAATTTTGACTTGACGAAAAGTGTCACCAAAACAATAAATAGTATCAGTAAACACACAGCCTCAATCAACTGAATCGGCAGTCGGTGTATATTCTCTTTTCCGCCTGAAGATATCACTCTGCCTGCTATTCCTCGCTCAAAAGGTATACCATAGCAACATCCTGCAAAAAAGCATCCTATACGTCCGAACATATGAAAAGCGGGTATTGAGCAGGCGAACACGTCGGACATGTCTTTTAAGGGATATTTTTTGTGACGTGCAAAAAGAACACCTGCGAGTAATCCGCCGTATAGTCCGCCATAGAAAACCATACCTGAGAAATATCGCAGTATAACTTTCATAAACGCCCAAAAAGAATCGTAGTTTCCAAAGTTTGCGATTGTTTCCGATATTTCCCCCACTCTGGTAAGAGCAAAGAGGACATGAGCGCCGAAAAGCACTCCCAGTCCGCCTATTATAGCGGTTTGCAAAAGGTCGAATATATCTGTGTTTCTGCGTTTTGAGAGCAGCAGCAACACAATACCCGAAAAGAGCAGGCCTATTGCAGAAAGCAGTCCGTAGGAAGTTATAGTAATTCCAAAAATACTGACATCAGGACACATAGGCTTATCTCCTGCTATCAAGGTAACTCTGAAGAATTACTGTAGCGGCAACGGCATCAATAACCGCTTTACGCTTTTTGCCTCGGGTGTTGGTATCGTTCAGATATCCGTGAGCAGTAACTGTGGTACATCTCTCGTCCCAAAGGACTACGTCAAGGGAAAGTTTCTCGCGTAATCTTTCGGCGAATGCTCTGGCGTTTGTTGCACTCTCGCCCTCGGAGCCGTCCATATTCTTTGGAAGTCCCACAACAATATGTTCCGCTTTAATCTCGCGGGCCTTGTCGACGACTTTCTCAAGCAACACATCAACCCTTTTTTCTGAGATAACGGTAACGGGAGATGCAAGATATTCTGTTTTGTCTGATGCGGCAATGCCTGTACGTGCTTTGCCTAAATCAACTGCCATAATAATCATTTATTCCACAGCCTCATACTCAAAATAAACGGTGATAATATTGTGAACAGGTGAATTGGTAGTTGACACCTGATCGTCTGAAACCCGAGTATCGGTAAGCATATCATTTGCTTTATCTATACAGGTAAATATAGCGTAATCGCCGCTATAAAAGAGATTGTTCTCAGCTTCTTCAAGCGAAAGAAAATCGGGATCTATATATAGGTGAATGCTTTCTTCGTTATTTCTCGCTGCCTTTGTGATAGCCTCGCTTATGCCCATGATGTTCTCGTCATCAAAGCCTGTGACAGTTACCGAATTATTCATATAATAACTCATATCGTAGTCGGTACACTCGGGAACAAAGAGGTTAAACTTCTGTGCAGGACTGTTATCGTCACCACAGATCTGCGCCTCAGTGAGTTCATCATAAAGAGGAGAAATGCTGTGATCAAGGAGAATTTGTTCGGTAGTTATATTGAAGTTATCGTAATTTACATTTTCTTCCTCTGTATCGTTCCAGGTGGCGTCTAAGTGGTACCATTTATCACCGATGGATACAATGTTCCACATATGAAGTTCATCGACACCTCTGCCCGACACGCAGGAGCTCTCTACTCCTACCATAGAAAGCATAAGTTGCATAGCTTTGGAGTAGCCCTCACACACCGCCTTGGAGTTGACTATTGCACCGTAACTTGTATAATAACTGAAGTCATCAGCGCCCTTCAGAACCTCACCTGCATACACACAATTATTTAGAAGTGTATCGTGGATATACAGTTCTCGGTCATACTGGCTGAGATTTCCCTGAAGACCTGACATCATACTGTCAAGTTCATTTCTCATAAGTTCGGCACCCTGTGTTATTTCCTCTGAACTGAGTGCAGATTTAAGTTGCAGACTTGTGTCACCCGATGAGTTTATGTAGTAAGAAAACTCGTTTTCGATCCAGAATATCTCGGGATGGTCAAGGGTATATGCTGTTATTATAAGGTGAAGTTGTGACTCGCAAAGAGTTGCAGACTCCACGGTTACGGGTAAAATATCGTAACTGTTGCCCTTTTTCTCCTGAGATATATAAAATACACTCTTAGAAATCAAGTCGTAACAAAGACGCTCTGATTCCTCCTTGAGGTAATCGTAACCTCGGGTAAGGTCAGTCTTGGTATAGAGAACTGTACTAAAGTCAAAAAGATCGGCGTCTATTTGATTGTAACCCTTAGTATCACCGACCGATATATTGCCGTCAGTGTCTGTACCAGGAGTTTTATCCCCAAGAGAAACATACACACTGCAACTGCACATACAGGTCAATATGGTGATACAAAGAAGTATAGCGAGAAAAAATTTTTTCATATTATCTCCCGAAATGTTTGTTTTCAAATGAAGGGACAGCTTTCGCTGTCCCTTCGGGAATAAAGTGTTGAATTACTTAGAAAGTCTCTCTTTGAGAGTGTTAAGCTGTGCTCTGAGTTCCTCGGGCAGTCTGTCGCCGAACTTCTGATAGAACTCTTCGATACCTGCTGTTTCGCCGAGCCACTTCTGGTTGTCAACTTCAAGGATGCTCTCAAGAACATCTCTCTCGATGTCGAGTCCCTCTACGTTGATATCATCTGCAGAAGGAACATAACCGATAGCGGTCTCTGTTGCATCAGCCTCACCGTTGCAACGCTTAACAATCCACTCAAGAACACGGAAGTTGTCGCCAAATCCGGGCCAGAGGAAGTTGCCTTCGTCATCAAGACGGAACCAGTTAACGTTGAAGATCTTGGGAGCGTTCTCGCCGAGGATCTCGCCCATTTCAATCCAATGTTTGAAGTAGTCGCCCATATGATAACCGCAGAAGGGAAGCATTGCCATAGGATCACGACGAACAACACCGACTGCACCTGTTGCAGCTGCTGTTGTTTCGGAAGCCATAATAGAACCTACGAATACGCCGTTGTTCCAGTCTCTTGACTGATATACAAGGGGAGTTGTCTGTGCACGTCTGCCGCCGAAGATAATAGCGGAAATCGGAACACCCTTGGTAGAATCGAACTCACTGCTGATGCAAGGACAGTTCTTTGCGGGTGCTGTGAAACGGCTGTTGGGATGAGCGCCCTTCTTGTCGGACTCTTTGCCGTTCCAAGGCTCGCCGATCCAGTCGTTTGCATTTGTGGGAGGATTCTTATCGAGGCCTTCCCACCATACTGTGTTATCGTCAAGGTTGTGAACTACGTTTGTGAAGATTGTGCCTTCCATTGTGGAAGCAAGTGCGTTGGGGTTGGACTTAACGTTTGTACCGGGAGCAACACCGAAGAAGCCGTTCTCGGGGTTAATAGCATAAAGTCTGCCGTCTTCGCCCTTACGCATCCAAGCGATATCATCGCCTACTGTCCATACCTTGTAGCCCTTTGCACGATATCCCTCGGGAGGAATAAGCATAGCCAGGTTGGTCTTACCGCATGCTGAGGGGAATGCAGCGGATACATAGGTAACGTTACCCTGGGGATCCTCGATACCGAGAATCAGCATATGCTCTGCCATCCACTCGTTATTCTTACCGAGATAAGAAGCAATACGAAGAGCAAAGCACTTCTTACCAAGAAGAACGTTTCCGCCGTAACCGGAGTTAACGGAGATAATGTAGTTATCCTCGGGGAAGTGACAGATGTATCTCTTCTCCTCGTCAATATCACAGCGAGAGTGCAAACCTTTGATCCAGTCTTCGCTATCGCCGAGTGTATCAAGTACAGCCTTACCTGTACGAGTCATAATATCCATATTGAGAACAACGTAGATAGAATCGGTAACCTCAAGACCAATCTGAGAGAGAGGTGAGCCGATGGGGCCCATTGAGTAAGGAATAATATACATTGTTCTGCCCTTGTAGCTTCCGCGAGCAATATCAAAGAGCATCTCGTATGCCTTCTCGGGATCCATCCAGTTGTTTGTGGGACCTGCGTCCTCCTCTTTTCTGGAGCAGATGAATGTTCTGCCCTCTACACGTGCAACGTCATTAACTGCTGTGCGATGGAGGTAACAATTAGGAAGTTTTTCCTGATTAAGTTTAATCATTTCGCCTGTTTCACAAGCCTGTGCACGAAGTGCCTCTACCTGCTCGCGACTGCCGTCAATCCATACTACCTCATCGGGAGTAAGGAGTGCCTTCATTTCGTCAAGCCATTTGAGAACTGATTTGTTGTTTGTCATATTATTAAGCTCCTTTCGGTGGATTTACATAAATTGGTCCAAAGCCATATATATTGTACCATAAAGGCAATTATATATCAATATATTTTTGTAACATAACTGTTAAATTAATAACGATATTTCAAAAACATTTTCTGAAATTTTGTAGAGTTTATTTATAATCTATGGGAAGTGTTGCAACAGCGTTCAAATCTGACTCAGCAAGATTTCCGCTTAAGTATTCGTAATATCCCTGAGCGCCCACCATCGCCGCGTTGTCGCCACAAAGTGACAGGTCGGGAACGTAGAGTTTGTAGCCTTTTTCATCGCATATACGGTTAAGTTCACGGCGAAGAAGTGAATTGGCGGACACGCCTCCTGCGGCTACAATTGTATTGACACCCAGATCCTCGGCTGCTTTGAAGAGATTATCAGTAAGGCAGGATACCACGGCTTTTCTAAATGATGCACACAAGTCTTCTTTATTTATGCTCTCCCCTTTTTGCTCTGCATTATGCAAAAGGTTAATTACCGCGGTTTTAAGCCCCGAAAAACTGAAGTCATAAGGTGAACCCGCAACAGTGGGATGAGGCAGAGTATATGCACTGTCATCTCCAAGTTCGGCTACCTTATCGAGTTCTATTCCGCCGGGATAGGGCATTCCCATTGTACGAGCTGCTTTATCAAACGCTTCACCCGCTGCATCGTCACGAGTCTGACCTATTACCTGCATCTTGGTATAGTCCTCTACAAGTACGATATGACTGTGTCCTCCTGATACCACAAGACAAAGGAAGGGAGGTTTTAGTTCTGTATGAGAAATATAATTCGCTGCTATATGAGAACGAAGATGATGTACGGGAATAAGCGGTTTGCCTGTGGAAAGTGCGAGACCTTTGGCAAAATTAACACCCACAAGCAAAGCACCAATTAGCCCCGGTGCAAAGGTAACTGCCAAAGCATCTATATCTTGGAAAGTAAGGTTTGCTTTCTCCACAGCCTCTCTGACAACTCCCGATATACTCTCGGCGTGACGGCGGGAGGCTATTTCGGGTACAACTCCGCCATAGAGTCTGTGTTCCTCTACCTGAGATGCAATAACTGATGACAGAACTTTTCTGCCGTCCTCTACCACCGCTGCCGCGGTTTCATCACAAGATGATTCGATTGCAAGTATCTTCATATTCTCACTCCTATACGAGTAAATACTATGCACAAAGGCATTACCTTATTTGCACAAGCACAAATTACCACATTATAAATATATTATAGCACACCTGTCAATTATGGCAAGAAATAAATTAAAAAAACAAACGCCCTGAATATCTCTCAGAGCGTTCACAGTTTTTTTGATTATCAGCCGAACTTTTCTTTATAATCTTCTCTTGCTTTACGGATAATCTTAATAGCAGTTTCTCTGCCTTTTACCTCGCTGACATCGGTATCCTTATTCTCCAGGTTTTTATAAACAGTAAAGAAATGAGTCATCTCATCAAAAATATGTTTGGGAAGTTCCTGCATATCCTTGTACTGATTGTATCGGGGATCGCCGAAAGGAATTGCAATGATTTTATCGTCGTTTCTGCCGTTATCAAGCATTGACATAACACCGATAGGATAAGCGCGGACAAGTGTGAGCGGTGCTAACTCCTCGGAACAGAGAAGCAAAACATCAAGGGGGTCCTCGTCATCTCCGTAAGTTTTGGGGATAAAGCCGTAATTCGCAGGATACTGAGTGGATGTATACAGTATTCTGTCCATCATTATAAAGCCTGTTTCCTTATCAAGTTCATATTTAACCTTGCTGCCCTTGGAAATCTCAACAACACAGATAAAATCCTCGGGTTTGATTCTTGTTGCGGCTATATCGTGCCAGATGTTGGACATATTACCACTACCTTCTTTCATATACTTGTGGGTATTATACCACCTCGACAAATAAATTGCAAGAAACACGTATAAAAAACAAAGCGACCGAAAGGCATCTCGGTCGCCTGTACCGCCTCTTCGCTCCTTGGCTATAGCGTCAATTTCATCTACAAAAAGAATGGTAGGAGCGTACTTACGTGTCATTGAGAATAAATCGTGCACCGCTTTCGGGCCCTGACCGATATACTCCTTGACGAACTGGTTACCCTCCGCTGTGATGAATGTCGCATTTGACTCTGAAGCCATAGCCTTGGCAAGCATTGTATTACCTGTTCCGGGAGGTCCGTAGAGTATAAGTCCTCTGGGGACTTTAACGCCTGTATCCACGAACTTCTTGGGATTACGAAGGTACTCTATGAAATAACGGAGTTCCGCCTTGGCATCTTCTGCACCGAGTACATCCTCCAACTTCACGTCAGGTCGCGACATATTGCTGAGGATACTGTTGCTGTCCTCCGCATCTACTGCTCTCTCGAGTCTGATATCAAAGAGTTTGATGCTCGCCTGTTTGCCATCATCAGAGAGGCTCTGGGCGGTATCATACACTACCACTTTATTTGCTCTGGCAAGATTCATCATACTCTGCTGATGATGAAGCTTTATGCACATATCCTCAATCTGGCTCAGAAGTTTATCCTTATCGCCTACGTCAATAATTCCTCTCACACCCTCGCGGGTCAGAGAGATAATTTCCTCATAATTGAGTTTATGATTCTTGGTTTCGATAATATACACAGGGATAGTCGTATTCTTGCGGATATACCCGAGAAGGTTTCTTCCATCAGAATCAATATCTTCGATGTTCAGATAGTCAGAGGTTGTAACATCTGCATGAGATCTGCTCCGAGTTTACTTACTTCGTACCATAAAAGAGTTACCTCGTCGCCAACAGCTACAGACTCGCATTCAGCACGCTTTTTTTCATCAAAAATATTGATAAGCAATGCGATACAGACATCCTCAACACCGACAACACCTATACCATATTTCTGTGCATTATCCTTAGCCTGTGATAAAATCTTTTCCAAAACCGGACTGTGTTTTAACATAACTCATCCACCCCTTCATTAATACGAATACATTACGCTATAATTCTACAAAAATCAACATTAAAAGTCAACTTAACTTCATAGCAAAAAAGTACTGTTAAATATAAAAACACACCCTTTCGGATGTGTTCTCTGTGGACCTCTACATCTTTTCGAACCTCTATACTGAACAAATATATTTTTAGATTCAGTAGAAAAGCCGTATGTATAATATATTTATAGTTATCTAACTGTTATATATTGATTTTTTAAGATTCATTAACAATTTTCCCTGTAATATGTTCGGGCTGTAACTCGTAACATATTGTATCTTTTGCAAATCTTTTTATTTCCGAATCAATATATTCAATGTCTGAAGTGAATTTAAGACTCAGACTGCGAAATATTTCAACACTCTTTTCGGCTTCTTCAACAATATAAATTTTTCCGAAAACAATTACACTGCAGATATTCAGCGACCATTCTCCGTCTTTTTTATAGCCTTCATCATATACACAAAATGATACTTTATTATCGGATGCTATTGCATCATTCTTGTGACCTTTTTTACCACTGTGAAAATAAATATATCCGTTTTCTTCGTTATACCAAAAGTTTATAGGTAAGCCATAGGGATAACCGTTTTCACCATGAACAGATAAAACTCCCCTTTTTTCAGACTTTAAAATTTCAATAATTTGCTCCGTTGTGAGAACCTGCTTCCTTCTCGCAATTTCTCTGAACATAATTGTTTCCACCTCGCAAAATCTTATTTATCGAAATGATTATATCATAACCTAAAAATTAAAAACAACAGATTTAATATTTTTATGAAAAAAAGAACACACCCGATTGGGTGTGTTCTGTGTGGCTCCCCCAGTTGGACTCGAACCAACGACAACTCGGTTAACAGCCGAGTGCTCTACCGACTGAGCTATGGAGGAATATATGTGTTGGCATCTTCCTATCTTCCCGGGCCGTCACCAGCCAAGTATTGTCGGCACTATAGGGCTTAACTTCTGTGTTCGGAATGGGAACAGGTGGACCCCCTACGTCATCAACACCAACTATATATGTAATACTGCATATTATGCAGGAGTTACCAAAATGGTGACTCGTGGGGGAATCGAACCCCCGTTACCGGCGTGAGAGGCCGGTGTCTTAACCGCTTGACCAACGAGCCAGATTGGTGCACCATCAGGGACTCGAACCCGGGACACCCTGATTAAGAGTCAGGTGCTCTACCAACTGAGCTAATGGTGCAGATTGGGTTTATGCACCCTGAAAACTGAATAAAGAAGGAAGAGATAAGAGAGAAAGAGTTTCGACCAAAGACTGACAAATCCTGAGATTCATCCATGTGGTCAAGCCCTCGACCTATTAGTATTGCCAAGCTGAACATATCACTATGCTTAC
>JAZULM010000013.1:0-3680 GCA_045603105.1 Ruminococcus sp. | reverse complement strand
GTGTTCCTCTCAGGTCAAGACCGCCGCCTACTGTCAGATTCTCTGGTAGAGATGTTATCTGTGATCCGCTCAGGTAAAGATCGCCGCCTACTGTCAGATTCTCTGGTAGAGATGTTATCGGTGTTCCGCTCAGGTCAAGACTGCCGCCTACTGTCAGATTCTCCGGTAGAGATGTTATCTGTGTACCTCTCAGGAAAAGACTACCGCCTACTGTCAGATTCTCTGGTAGAGATGTTATCTGTGTTCCTCTCAGGTCAAGACCGCCGCCTACTGTCAGATTCTCTGGTAGAGATGTTATCTGTGATCCGCTCAGGTAAAGATCGCCGCCTACTGTCAGATTCTCTGGTAGAGATGTTATCTGTGTTCCGCTCAGGTCAAGACTGTCGCCTACTGTCAGATTCTCTGGTAGAAATGTTATCGGTGTTCCGCTCAGGTAAAGACTGCCGCCTACTGTCAGATTCTCCGGTAGAGATGTTATCGGTGTTCCTCTCAGGTCAAGGCTGCCGCCTACCGTCAGATTCTCAGGTAGAGATGTTATCGCTTTTCCTCTCAGGTAAAGACTGCTGCCGTTATTTTTCATAAGCCTTTCAGCTTCTGCTTTTGTTAATTTAATTTTCTTTGTCATTGTGATATTCCCCCTACGCTTGTATTAATAACAGAGTCTTACTCAGCATAACCGAGAAGATAGTCAACACTTACACCGAAAAGTGCTGATAATAACTCTAATTTATCCATAGGGATTTTTCCTTGGGATATCCAGTTGTAATATGTTTTACGTGTAACACCAAGTTCTTCGGTCATCTCGCCCACTGTCATTCCTCTTCTGGCTCTTTCCGCCTCTATGTTCGGATACATGAATTGTTTCATACGTCACCTCCAACTACGCAGTTTGCGTATCTTTCCACTTCATTATATACGCAGTACGCGTAGTCGTCAAGTAAAAGAATATACAAATCGAGTAAATATATTTTGTGCATTTTCACAATTCGAGTAATTACATATTGATATACTACACATTTTGTGTATACTTATTGTAAAAGGAGTGGTAATATGCAACGCTTAAAAGAATTAAGACTTAAAGCAGAAAAAACAATGGCTCAAGTAGCAAGAGAATTAAACATTTCCTACACCACTTATGTCGGTTATGAAAAAGGAGAACGTCAGCCAAACTCTGAAATACTAATTACAATAGCAAAATACTATGGATGCACAGTTGATTACATTATAGGTAAGGATGATACATACTTTTCTCCTATATCCAACATCATTCCCCTACCAAAAACAAAAAAAGTCCCCCTCCTCGGCACAATTGCCTGTGGGGAACCTATTCTTGCTGATGAAAATATAGAGTTATTTATTAATGCTCCCGAGGATATGGGTGCGACCTTCGCCCTCAGATGTAAAGGTGACAGTATGATTAATGCCAGAATCTTTGACGGCGATATTGTATATATCCGGGAACAACCTGATGTAGAAAACGGAGAGATTGCCGCCGTCCTAATCGGTGACGAAGCAACTCTAAAAAAAGTATATAAGTACCCGGGCAGACTCGAGCTTCGCGCCGAGAACCCCACAATGAGACCTATGGAATACGAGGGGGCTGAGCTCTCCCAAATCCGCATCCTTGGTAAAGCAATCTACTTTACAAGTAAAGTCAGATAAAGAGGTAACTATGTTTTTTTCTCATCGCACTCCGCTACCTTACAGCAACGACAAATACCTTGAAGCAAAAGTCAAGATTTTTCCTATATTCAAATCTGAGGAAGTTTTTTCTCTTACACCGGAAGAAACAAATCAAAAGGTTAAGCATTCGCATCCGCCAATAACATTAACCTATACTTGTCTCAAAAGCTATCTGGATATAGACTTTGCAGTAAAAATTAATGACAATATATATGGAAATTATATAGCCTGTATTCGTATGGATGCTACTTTACATTCATGGGATAATTATTGTTTTTTATATTCTGGTGACGAATGGGAAATTTATAAGGTATCCGTTAAATCTTATGAATTAGACTATAACTTACATATTGCAGAAGAGTTTATATGCGAAAACTACAATGAAAAGATTTCCCTGTCACCTGATGACTTTTGGAACAGATTTATAGGTAAAATCGAATTAATAACATTTGAAACACAATCTCCGTTCGAGTTCTTCAATAACTTAAATAAAGATGACATTAAATAATACACCACCCGAATATATCTACAACCTACCCGATGACGAAAAAGAACTCCTGCTCCGCCTCAGAGTTCTCTCTGATAAAGATAAGCAGAAGTTCATAGAGTATTTATCAAAGAAGGGATTTTATGGCAAAGCAGAAGAAACGTCTTGAGAAAAAAGTTACCATAGACGGCAAACGTATCTCAGTCTATGGCTTTACTGCTTTAGAAATACAGCAGAAAATAGAAGAACTTGAGAAGTCCGCTGACCGCAAGAAATACCCCCTTTTCTCTGACGTGCTGGAAATGTGGCAGGATGAACACTTTGACAATATCGCAGTAGGCACACAAGTATGTTACAAACCAGCAATTCGCAGAGCATTAGCTGAGCTTGGCTCCCTCCGACTCTGTGATATAACGCCTATGGATATCACTGCCTTGCTCAAATCCCTTGCTTCTCTCGGATATTCCGCTCAGACAGTCAAGGTTCAGAGAATAGTCATCAGTTTAGTTTACGACTTCGCACAAAGCCGTAACCTTGTACAGTTTAATCCTGCCAAACACGCAGAACTACCAAAGAAGCTTCCCAAAAAGCCACGAGAGATACCCTCCGACACAGACATTGATACTGTAATGAACTCCTACGACCAACCCTTCGGACTGTTCGCATTTTTTCTCTTGCTAACAGGATGCCGCCGAGGAGAAGCTCTGGCAATCCGCTATAGCGATATTAACTTTCAGCGTAAGCTCATCCGCATTAATAAGAATATCGTATACCACAGCAACAAACCTGTTGTTGAAGAACATACAAAAACTCAAGCAGGTATGAGAAACATAGTATTGCTTGACGCTCTGTACGAGAAGCTATACCCCTTGTCTCAGACGAATTCTCCCGACTGCTTTGTCTTTGGTAAAGGAACTACCCCCTACACCAACTCGGAGTTCCGCCGCAGGTGGCAGAGCTACATCGATGCGACAGGACTCACTCTGACCCCACACCAGCTTCGCCACGCTTACGCTACTATTCTCTACGATGCTAAGATTGACGAAAAACTTGCACAGTCTTTTATGGGACATTCAACTATAGAGATTACCCGAAACATCTACACCCACATCCGCAAATCTCGTGCCGCTCAAGCACAAGCCGACCTCAACGCATTCATAAGCACTATGACTTAGCTCAATCGTAAAAACTGTCGTATCATTCCTCAAAGTTCCCATTATTACTACATTCTTTTATGACTTTTAATCAAGGTGTCCGGAGTTCGAATCTCCGATGGATCACCACCGAAAAAACCTTGATATTCAGTATTTTTGCTGGTTTCAAGGTTTTTTTCTTTTTATATTTTGTTTTCAAATCTTTTCAAATCTTTTCAGAATAGCGTCGTAAAACTGTCGTAATTCTTCAAGTTGTCGTAATTTTGTCGTATACTTTAATATGCATTATTATATTTTATATGCTATCATCAATAGTATAGGTCGTTTTTAATCATGATAATATCATGATGTAAAAT
>JAZULM010000012.1:0-3557 GCA_045603105.1 Ruminococcus sp. | reverse complement strand
TCTCATCCCGGTTGTAGATAGAAGTCCTATCCATACATGAACGACACCTACAGAGTTGGCATAGGCAGCTTGCAAGTCCTCAGATGGGATGGTGTTGGGGAGGTGATAGCCGACCTTTCTTCTGCTCTGATATCTAGCTGGGTTGTTCTTCATCAGTCCTTCACGGATGAAGTACCTGTAGAGTGCAGAGATTGCAGCCAGTTCTCGGTTTGTAGTCGCAGGCTTGATGCCTTCATTTGCCCTCATAGTTATGTACTCGTCAATATCTGACCTAGTCAGATTTGACCATCTTGCATCCTCTTTGTAAGCCTTTGCCCATTTGGCAAAGGCCTTGAGGTCCTTGAGGTATTCAGAGGTTGTTCTCTCTGAATAGCCTTTGATGTTCCTCAGATAGTTTTCAAATCTCGTTAGCATGGTCTCTTTCCTCCATTTTTTTTAGAATGCTGCAAATAGGTAATGTCCTCTTACCTCGAAATAGTCATACGAACTACGAAGATAGTTCTTTATATCGTTTTCTGTCAAACAATCGTGTACCTCGTTTGCTTGTGGGAGTGTACGATATTTTTTATACAATTTACCATTCAGATATACACGTATTGTGTATGTTCTTCTTCGATAGTTGGGAGTTGCTTTGTAGGTATATTGCTCTTTTGTCATAATGTGCCGATTGCCGTGTTTCGGGAGGGCTGTAAGTTATCTTTATTTCTACTACAAAGGTACAAAAAAGTATTGACATATGCAAATATATTACGTTAAAAATGTATTGACACAAGGTTAAAGTATGTTAATACATAGTATGCATGCAGTCTTAAAGTTTGTTAAACTTTGCCCCTCGCCTACGGCTCGGTGCATCTCCCAAATGTTAACGACTCTTCTTCGAAGTGTTACAGAATGTTAACGGCTAAATGCAAACAAATGTTAAACTCTCGTCCATCTCCTTAACAAGTCGCACCCAAGACTCACCAACCTCTCACTCAACTCCCACGCATCTCTCACTTGGGAGATTTCAGGAAAAGTTTGTACCTTTGCCGACGTTGAAATGGGCAATTTTCGCCCACTCTTACACGTTCCTATCTATTGTTTCACTAATATTTTCAATCACTATGGGAAAAGTTACTTCACTTTACGGCAAGACAATGGGTAAAATTGGCTCAATCGTCTTCAGCACCTCAGGAGGTCAGACTATCGCAAGAGAGTATAACCCCCATGTCGCTAACCCTAACACACAGGCACAAGTAAACCAACGTGCTAGAATGAAGTTGATGTCACAGCTGTCCGCATCCCTGGCACCGGTCATTGCTATGACTAAGGAGGGTTTGGTGAGCAAGCGTAACAAATTCGTCAAGCGTAATTTCGCTAACTCATACGCATCTGGTGGTATTGCTCAGATTTCCTACGAAAATGTACAGCTTACCGAGGGTAACGCTGCACTTCCTCAGATTACGGGTGATTTTAAAACCGTTGACGAAGTGATTTCTGCTGTAAGCGGATTTATGGACGAGCCAGCGTCTAACATTTCACGTGTTGTTTGGTGTCTATTTGTCAAGACAGACGAAGGCAATTTGTCATTGGCTGAAACCCAAATAGTTTCAACACGTTTTGACAATGATTTGGGTCTCTTTTTCCCCGTAGTTTGGGAAAATGTGGGGGGTAACTCTACGGACGGCGCAGACAGAAACTATGTCATTTATGCATACGCAATGAGTGATACTAGCGAGCGTGCAACCGCTCAGTATGGTAACCTTAATGTTTCCTCTGCTACAGATTTAGCACGACTTATAGCTACTCGAACTATCAACTTCACCGATTATCTGTTCTCAAAGACACGAGGTGCATCTTGGAACGCTGGGGAAAATGGTATTACAGCAGTAGAAGCGGGTAAAGCACGTGTATTCGTTACCGCTTTAGGCAATGGTGGAACTGTTAGTGGAGGTGGTACTTTCGATGTAGGTACTCAGGTAACCGTTACAGCTACTCCTGCAAGTGGTTATACATTCCGTAATTGGCTCTACAACGGTACTACTGAGATTGCTTCTACTTCTGCAACTTACACCTTTACACTCAACGAGCAGACTGATCTTATTGCAGTCTTCGATATTGAGACACACGAAGGTTTGTAAACTTCGGTTAATTGTTTAGGATATAGTCATCGCTGACTATTGTCATAATATGTTCGGGGGAAATCGTGAGGTTTCCCCCTTTTTCTGTCCTACTTCGTGGGACACTTTGCCCCTTTTCGCAAATTTCCTCGGAAATATTTTGGTACTTACCAAAACTTTTCCTATCTTTGCAGCCGTGTAGGATACGGAGCAACGTAGAGGTACGACTCCCGAACGTAACACATCGCCAACGGCATGAGGTGGGACGATTTCCTAACGGAAAATCCCACCTTTTTTTTGTTTCTTTGTTTTCCCATAATAGTCATTCTAATTCAGAATGCAGGCACATTAACAAAAAAGATACATTTGCCGTACATGGCAAATCGCTTCACAACGAGCGATTTGTGTTGAACTGGCCTATTCGTTCAGAAAGTATCAGTTTTTTCCACACACAAATTTTATGTATTATACAAAAAACTATCAAAAATGAATCGACCACCTCCAATCCGAAAATGAACATTTTGAGGATGTCCTCGAAATGGTCTAACCATGCCGAAGCGAACAACGTAAAAAAACCTCAGTTATGACCTAATAGCCATAAGGGGATTTCTTACGCTTTTATTATTCACCCTTAAATACCTAAAGTTATGTTACAAACAACAATTATCGGTTTCCTCGGTGCAGATGCAGAAACCAAAGTTTACAACGGAAAAGAGTTTACCACTTTTAGGGTCAGCCACTCAGATAGGTGGAAGTCTGAGGACGGAGTGACACATGAACAAACAACGTGGGTTGATTGCGTAATGAACGGCAAACCGTCAGTACTCCAATACCTTAAGAAAGGCACTCAAGTCCTGTGTCAAGGAAGTACCTCACTACGTGTGTACTCTAGTCCCAAGGACAAGTGCATGAAGGCAGGACTATCTATCAACGTCAGGATCTGTGAACTTGTCGGGGGAAAGCCTGATCCAGTACCGAGCACATTATATCGTGCAGACGGAGGGGAGCAGGTGACTATCAGTAAGTTATATCATGCACCCTCTCTTGTCCGTGACGAGAAAGAGCAAGAATTTGTTGCCCTCATTTCTGCAGGAGCTAAGCAATTTGTCGCAGATAGACAGGGGTGGGTATATCCATACGAAGAGCCAAAGTCATGACGGATTTAATCACACGTGCCGTCATTGGCACAAAGTACCAACATCGACGAGACGACCTACTATCTGAGGGCTATACGATCATGTTTGAGCACACCGATTTTGTCGGTGTGTTCACCAAGTTACGCCACAGAAACGGGAATATCGTCATAATAACGTGTGACTATGAAAGACGAACAATCACACAGAAGACTAACGGAAAAGTCGTCCACACGGAAAAGGTGTGTGAATCTTGATTGGCTAGAAGTGCATTGCCGAGAGCCTATCGGACAGCCACACAATGCAGACTATTTCCGTAATCATG
>JAZULM010000011.1:0-3190 GCA_045603105.1 Ruminococcus sp. | reverse complement strand
ATTTTTAACTCTCCTTTATTTATTCAACTTGCTTTTCGCAGTTTTGATTGAAGCAATCAACAAAATACGAATGGTTGAGCAGGTTTTATCAATAGACTTATATGTTTCCTCATCAATAAGGTCCGTTTTCAAAAGCATTTCAAGCCATTTGCCGGTTTCATTTGCCTCTTTCAAAGCAATTTCAAGTTTAGCAATGAAATCGGCGCGACTATTACCGTATTTACTTTCCGCAATATTAGCACAAACACTTGTTGCGCTTCTGCCAATTTGATTTAAAATGACAGTTTCGTCTTTTGCTCTAAGTTCTTTTGTCAATTTCAGAACATCGACCGATAATTGCATAGATAAGTCTGAAAGTTTGTCTTCTTTCATTGCCATCACCTCTATTACATTATAGATTATACTATATATTTGCACGAAGTGCAACATCGTTGAGCGTTAGCTCACATCGTTTACACCGCAAGGTGTAACATCGTTTATGCAAGCATCACATCGTTTTGTGTCCGCAAGCGGAACGATGTTGACCTAAAGGTCAAATGATGTTGCGAGTAAACTCGCAAACGATGTTGTGTCCTGCGGACACAAACACAAAAAACAAAGCACTTCCGAAGAAGTGCTTTGTTTTTTGGAGGCGTCACCCGGATTTGAACCGGGGAATCAGAGTTTTGCAGACTCGTGCCTTACCACTTGGCTATGACGCCGAATGAAAAAGCACTTAATTCGTATAGAAATTAAGTGCCTTCCTTCGCCTTTTGGAGCGGATGACGAGGCTCGAACTCGCTACCTCCACCTTGGCAAGGTGGCGCTCTACCGGATGAGCTACATCCGCATGTCTGGTGCCTCCGGACGGAATCGAACCATCGACACGGGGATTTTCAGTCCCCTGCTCTACCAACTGAGCTACAGAGGCAAAAAAAATGGCGACCCGGAACGGGCTCGAACCGTCGACCTCTAGCGTGACAGGCTAGCGTTCTAACCAACTGAACTACCGGGCCACGTGGTGGGAACAACAGGGCTCGAACCTGTGACCCTCTGCTTGTAAGGCAGATGCTCTCCCAGCTGAGCTATGCTCCCACGTGGTGCCATTTTTCGTGACGCGTATTATAATACAACATCCACACAAAAAAGTCAATACTTTTTTCAAAGTTTTTTGATTTTTTTATTTTTTCTTTTTGATTAACGCTTCAAGGTCATCGGTAGTAAAAATGTACTTTTTATTGCAGAAATGACACTTAGCAGAGGCTACTCCCGATTCATCGGGAAGTTCTCTGATTTCTTCCTCGGGAAGTCCTATGATTACGTTCTCAAGAGAGGCTCTGGAGCATCCGCAACGATATCCCACTTCCATTTCATCGAGCACCTCTACCTCAAAGCCTTTGAGGGCTTCTTTGAGCATATCAAGAGGACTGAGACCTTTTGTCAGCATTGCTGTAACGGAGTCCATATCGTGGATATTCTTTTCAAGTTTATCTATTGTTTCGTCATCTGCACCGGGCAGAAGCTGAATAAGCATTCCGCCTGCAAATAGAACTTCTCCTATATTCTTATCTACAAGAACGCCCAAAGCACATACTGTAGGGAGCTGTTCCGAGGTTGCATAGTAACTTGTAATATCCTCGGCAATCTCACCGCTGACAAGAGGAACCTGGCCTATATAGGGATCACCTGTGCCAAAGTTCTTCATAACATTCAGCACACCTTTGCCCACAGCAGCACCGACGTTGAGTTTTCCGTTTTGGTAATGCTCTGTGGGACAGTTTGCATTACCGACATAACCTCTGACGTATCCATCGCTGTCAGAAGCGGCGATTACAACGCCCAAAGGTCCGTCACCTGCAACACGAAGGCTTATTGTGGCTTCTTTTTTCTTAAGCTGTGCTCCCATCATTGATGCGGCAGTCAGAAGTCTGCCCAAAGCCGCCGTTGCAACATTAGAGGTGCGGTGGAGTTTCTGCGCAGCATATACTAAATCAGATGAATCTATAGCCGATGCCATAATTGCACCGTCGCTTGTAATACATCTTATTATCTTATTCATTATATTCACTCTTTCGGATATTTATTAACTTATTTTACGAGCGACAAAAATCATCCTCTGCTCGGTCTGAGTAGGTGCAGAGAAGGTCATATCCCCCAGCACCGCCTCGATACTGAATCCCGATTTTTGAAGCATATCGGTAAGTTCCGATTCAGTATATGCACGTTCGGAAAACTCCTCGGTTATCCTTTGATAAACGTCGCCCTCGGGAATAAAGAAATCGAGGGATATATCCGTTACGTTCTCCTGCGAGGGAGTATTCTGCCACACACAGTAGACTTCATCGGTATCAAAGACGAACACGTTATCAGATAGTATCTGAGCATGTTTGTAAGGGGTGTTAACATCAAAAACAAACAGTCCGCCCTCGTTCATAAACAGCGACACCTTCTCAAAAGTCCTGCGCACATCCTCGGGATTTGTCAGATGATTGATACTGTCCAGAGTACATATACAGGTGTCAATTGTGCCGTACAGGTCGATATTTTGCATAGGCTGACACAGATAGAGTATCTGCTCGCCAGAATCACTTGCCTTTTGCAGTGCAACGGAAAGCATATCGGGTGAGCCGTCTATACCATAGATATCGACGCCTCGCTTCTTAAGTTCCAGAGTAAGTGAACCTGTACCGCAGGCAAGGTCTAATGTGAGTCCCGGAGCGTGATTAAAACGCTTCAGAAGGTCCAGAATATAGTCTGCCCTTTGGCTGTAGTTCACATTATCTGTAAGAAAGTCGTAGTAATCAGCAAAAACTTCGTATGCCATACTTAACCCTTCTGTGTTTCGCCTATTCTGCCAAGGACTGTACGATAGCCGTTGGCACCGAACTCGAGGCTCTTGTTAACACGGCTGATAGTAGCAGTAGAAGCGCCTGTCTCCTCAATAATCTGATTATATACACACTTCTCGGAAAGCATCTTTGCCACAACTATTCTCTGGGTAATTGCACGAAGTTCCATCTCAGAACATACGTCCTTCAGAAACTGGCGACACTCCTCTTTACTCTCAAGCGAGAGGATGGCATCACAAAGAAGGTCAATTGCGTTTTCGTTAATCATTTCATTCATAAGTTTCACCCCATAAAACTGTGTGTATCTTCAATATACACACTTATACACATACATTTTATCACACAAAAGAGCAAAAGTAAAT
>JAZULM010000010.1:0-42125 GCA_045603105.1 Ruminococcus sp. | reverse complement strand
CTAAGTAAAACAAGAAATTCCTGCCGAAGCTATCATTTCAGCGTTTTACTCCGTTCGACTTGCATGTGTTAGGCACGCCGCCAGCGTTCGTCCTGAGCCAGGATCAAACTCTCTAAAAATTGTATCTTAACACCTTTCGGCGTTAATATCATTTTCAGAGCTTTTGTGTCTGCTCATTTTTAACACTTGCGTGTTTACTCGATGTTTTTTATGTGTTCATCTTCACTGTAATTGTTTGAGTACTTTTTTCCTCAAAAAAATTACGGGTTCTCATTTCTTTGTTGTTCAATTTTCAATGTCCTTTTGACCAGTCAAAACCTCGGCAAACTCACCTCAATTTTTCGTGGTGCAAGAGATATTCTACTACATTGAAATAAAAATGTCAAGCACTTTTTTCAAATTTTTTTAAAAAGTTTTCTATGGTGCTATGCTCCGTTTAAGGTTTCAAAATATACACCCGGAAAATTTTTCATTTTGTAGAATACCAACGCTCTTTAGTATTGACTCGAGCTTGATTTATTATACACATAAATTCAAATATTTCAAGTGTTTTTTTCAAAATCATCATCTCCTCTTTTTTATTTCTTTTAAGGCTGATTTTTTTAGTTAACTTTCACAAATCAAATTTTCTTTTCAATATTATCAATTTACTGTTGATTATTATTGTTTTGTTATGTTAATATATTATATATAGTATAATCCTATTTATATACGGAGAGGTATTTCAATGAAAAAGTGCATAATTACTATTGGCCGACAGTTCGGAAGCGGTGGACGAGAGATCGGAGAAGCCGTTGCTAAAAAACTTGGTATCCCCTATTATGACAAGGAACTTATTTCCTTAGCCGCCAAAGAAAGCGGGATGGATGCTGAGGTATTCAATCACGTTGATGAACGCGCAGCAAACAGTCTTCTCTATTCATTATCTATGGGACTGTATAGTTTCGGCAGCAGTTTTAACTCCTCAGATGACCTGCCTGTTAATGACAGACTTTATCTTTTGCAGCATCAGATTATCAAGAAACTCGCAAATGACGGTCCCTGTGTAATTGTTGGCAGATGTGCTGACTATGTACTGAGAGAAAGAGATGACTGTGTAAATATCTTTATCCATGCCAATATGGAATATCGCAAACAAAGAGCCATCAACATTCACAACGTTTCAAAGAATCGTGCTGAACAGATCGTCAACAAAACTGATAAGGTCAGGGCTAATTATTACAGTTTTTACTCCGGTCAAAAATGGGGTTATGCCACAAACTATGATCTTTGTATTGACAGTTCCAAGTTAAGTCTTGAACAGATTGTTGAACTCATAGAGAACTACATCAGAATCAAATTCGGCAAATAATTATTCAAGGGGGATAGAAAATCTATCCCCCTCCTATTGTTATATGGACAAACAATGTGTTCTGTGGTATATTAACTATAT
This sequence comes from Ruminococcus sp., assembly GCA_045603105.1. Lineage (GTDB taxonomy): Bacteria > Bacillota > Clostridia > Oscillospirales > Acutalibacteraceae > Ruminococcoides. Next base: position 40,693 of record JAZULM010000010.1, on the reverse strand, counting down.
AATATAGATTATGAGGTGATACTGTGTCTGATAAAGCCACCCCTTTGATTTCTGTAATTATTGCTATATATAATCCCGGGAAATATCTTAGTCCCTGTCTTGACAGTATAATAAATCAGACCTATAAAAATCTGGAGATAATTCTGGTTGATGACGGCTCCACAGACAATAGCCTTGAGGTATGTAAAGAATATGCCGAAAAAGACAGCAGGATTATTGTACATCACAAGGAAAACTCCGGTGTATCTGCCACAAGAAACAAGGGCATAGATCTTGCTCACGGTGACTACTACAGTTTCATTGACAGTGACGATATACTTGAAGCAGATACCTATGAATATCTCATCAACATAATCAATGAGCATCAGGTTGATGCCGTTAATTACGAGCATTACATAACCTATAACGACAGAGAAACAGTTCACAAACTGCCCGACAACCGCTATGGTCTCTTTGACAGAGTCGGAGCGGTGGCACAACTCACAAACGGTGTCTTGTTTGCGTGGAACAAGTTGTTCTCAAAAAAGATAATCGAAGGTGTCCGTTTCCACGAAAAAGTATGTCGCGGCGAGGACTCTCTCTTTGCTATTCAGGCCTTTGACAAGGCTGAAAAAGTCTGGTTCGATTCACGCCCTCTTTACCATTATGTTCAAAGCGAGGAAAGTGCCGTCAGAGGAAGATTTCGCCCCAGCCAGCTTACCGGCATACATTTGATCGATATATATGATTCTTTTTTCACTGAAAGATTTCCCGAAAATCCCGAACTTTACAACAATATAATGTCATTCATGCTCAACCTTATGACCTTATTATATGTGGATATGAGTATGGACGAGGGAGATTATAAAAAGGAAATGAAAACGGTTGTAGAAAAATTCAAAGGCATATATCCTAAGGTTGATCTTAACTGTATTCCGAAAAAGCGCAGGATCTTTTTTAGACTGTTTAAATTCTCACCTGTATTATATAGTTGGGTTAAGAGGGTAACTTCTCGTTTCTGATATCTGTAGACAAAAATATATAAATATGACACTATGTAACAAAGCCATCGACATTTGAATTTGCCGATGGCTTTGTTTTGCCCCTGAAACGAAACGGGGGCGTGGATATTTATTGATTGCTTCCGATAACAGTCAGCGGGTCGATGGTAACATCCCCTACTCTGACCTCTACGTGCAGGTGCATATCATCGCTACTCTCAGAGGGAATTGTACCCACCTTGCCGATAATATCCCCTTTCTCGACCTCGGTACCCTCAACACAATACATCGTTTCGGACACTCCGCAGTAGTATACGGAAAAATTACCGTTTTCAATCACAATAACATTTCCATACATACTGTCTGTGTATATCTCTTTTACAACACCGTCAGACATAGAGATAACGTTCTCTCCGATATCGGCGACAAAGTCTATACCTGTATGCGCACGATAGTCGCACATCGTTTTGCTATAGACTGCCTGTTCGGAATATTCCTTTAAAATCTCACCTGAGCGTACTGGGTATCCGAGACTTGCGGAAACTTGCAATATGGTTGCAAGGCTGTCGCTGTCGCCTGTATAAAACTCAACTGCCTCTGTGGGCTCGGTGGTGTACTCTGACACAGGCTCTGTGGTTGTGGACTCTACTGTAGGCTCAGTATATTCTTCGGTTACGGTAACACCTGTTACCTGATTGTTCACCTGCTCGGTAGGACTCAATGTCGCCATATAAGTAGGCTCTGTTACATTACTATTCTCAAAATCTCCGATACTTGCATATGTTGACCAAAGCGCTAATCCTACTGCAACAAGGCATATAGAAAACGCTGTCAGAAACCCTATTTTTTCCTTTCGGGACTTTTTATCTTTCTTATAACTGTATCTTCTCATACAATCAGCACCTCCGATTGTATTGTTGACAATACATAGTCCGAATATTCACAGAGAAATGAGTTCGCTGAGTAATAATACGAAAATTTTGCCGACTGTAATAATGCACAATATATAATTAAACCCGAATAAAACAATGTGAAAAACACCAAATTACGTGAAAAAGATTGAATAAAGATAATTTTTCGTATATAATAATGCCAGTTTTGTGTAAACGTTTCGTAAGATACTTTTCATATATAAGGAGTTGACTTAATGCCTTACACAGAAAATGTAAATTTGGAATCTCTCATTAATACAGCCACTGATTCTGCTTCAAAGATTATTTCGGCATCTCTTGATGAAGGTCTTTCTAAAGAAGAATTAGAGGCACTGATTCAGGAAGATCTGAATATAAAATTAGAAGAAGCAATTGAGAAAAAAAGAATTCTCAGAAAGCTTCAACTTGCTGAGTTGGATATTCTCAAAGAAGTAGACAGAGTTTGTCGTAAACATAACCTGAGATACTACGTGGTAGGCGGCACTCTCATTGGCGCCGTAAGGCACAAGGGCTTTATTCCTTGGGACGATGACATCGACATCTCGATGCCCAGAAAAGACTTCGATAAACTTATGGAAATTGCCAAAGACGAGTTCCCCGAAGATTTGTTTATGCAGACCAAGGGTACCGACAAGGGCTGCTATTTCTATTATGCAAAACTGCGCCGAACAGGAACTTACTTCGGCGAAAATAAGTTTGAGCATACAACTCTTCACAAGGGTATTTTTATAGATATCTTCCCTCTCGATTATATCCCCGACAGCGAGGCTTTGCAGAAGTTCTTTTTCAGAGGTTTTGCTTGTCTTATCGGTCTTATTTGTTCCAAGTCAAAAACCGGTGAACCTCTGTACAAAAAGGCTTCTCTGGCACAGATTCTGTTCTTCCGCTTCTTCCAGGCGATTTTACCGAAGAGGTTTCTGCTTTGGTTCAGAATTATGCTGGGTAAACTTTCCAATAAAATGTCACAGAAAAACTACCTTGCTTCTCTCAGCGGATTCCACGGTCATCCCGCAGAGGTTGCTCCCGCCGAGTGGTGGGGCGATGGTGTTGACATTGAGTTCGAGGGCTGTACATTCCGCGCTCCCTCTGAATATGAGAAACTCCTTACTCACATGTTTGGTGATTATATGGAGTTGCCTCCTGTTAACCAAAGAGTGTGTCACTCTGTCAGCAAAGAGGGTATAATTTTCGAAGGCTGCACTATGGAGGATTATGAGCCTAAGCTCATCAGAAAGCACAGTCATAAGTATAATGTTTGCGCATATACAGTGATACTCCCCGAAGAGGAAGATATCAATACTGAAGAATAAAAAAAAGAGCCATCTCCGAAAAGGAAATGGCTCTCTATTTTTTATTATTTAATCGAAACTGATAACTGTTCTCTTGAGTCCGTCAATAAGTTTTACCTGAGGTGCCCAACCCAATGCCTCAAGTTTGGAGGTATCAAGACCTACTCTGGCATAAGCACAGTAAGCACCCGTATTCTCTGCTATATCAAAGATAACCTTGATATTTCTTTCAGGGAATAAATCTACGAGCATCTGGGCTACGTCGCGGATAGCGGTAGGCTCGGTTTCATTTGCAAGGTTATATGCCTCACCCACCTCGCCACAAAGCATAGCAAGAAAAATTGCCGCTACGGCATCGGTGATATAACAGAATGCTCTAAGAGCAAGGCCCTCACTTTTGAGCACGATATCTCTTGAGTTGACCACATCGCCGATGAAGTCTGCCATTACTCTGCCGTCGCCCTCAATTATCATACCGGGGCCGTAGGAATGAGCAATACGTACTGCTGTAAAAGGAACTCCATACTGAACCTGATAACTCTTAAGGATGGTTTCTGCTATACGTTTACTCTCAGGATAGCATGAACGCGCCTCAAGGGGATCAAATACTCCCATATCGGTTTCCTTGATAAATTCCACACCGTCTACCTTGCCGTAAATCTCTCGGGTTGAGGGATAGATAACGTTAGTTACCTTCTTCTGCTTTGCAAGTTCGAGAACATTGACTGTACCCTGAGTGTTGGCGGCAATAATCCCTGTGGGATCGTTTTTGATAAAATAAGGACTGGCGGCACCTGCTGCGTGGAAAATATAGTCAACATCACCCTCGTAATCAATGGGTGAGCAAACATCCTGTGACAGCAACACAAAATTCGGATCATCCATAAAGCCCGAAAATTTTGCCTCTGCCTTCTTTGCATTACGAACCAGTGCCACTACTTTTACATTAAAATTCTGTGTTATGTTCAGATGCATAAGTGCCATAGTGAAATAGTAGGCAAGCATACCAGTAGCACCTGTAACTAAAACAGTTTTGTTGCGAAGTTTATCAAAGGGAATATACTCTCTGTGGGTAAGTTCCTCAATATCCTCACGGACTACCGTTTTATCATAAAGAAACATAGTTTTCATCCTCTCAGAAATACATATATTTGCACCTTTAGTATATCACGTAAAGCACACACTTGCAATACATAATAAGCCTACAAAAAATAATTGACCTGACAAATAATAATATGATATATTTAAGTTGTAAATATTTATTATTTCTAAAGGAGGCGTTACACAATGAAAAAATTCTTATGTATTCTTCTATGTACTCTTATGCTTATGAGTGCAGGCGTTATGTCCTTCGGTGTATCTGCGGAACAACTGGAGATGCCCGGAAGTTTCCTGCCTGATATGCTCTATGTTCACGCTGTATCTGACGCACAGGAAACAGAAGCCTGGCACCATTGGCAGAATGCCGACAGTTACCGCGACTACACCGACGAGGATATGGAAGAACTGGGACTGGTAGACGGCGAAGGTTTATCCAAAGAAAAGTATTTCTTCCTGCCCTCAGGTACAGATGCAAAAGAGGTTGTAATCTACAACTCCTACTCTGTTGCCGCGGTCATCGGGGATGTTACCATTCAGCCGGGTACAGCAACAACCGTTGCATATGATACCTCTGTTACCTACGAGGTTACTATAGGCGAGGAAACACAGGAACTTATCTTTATGCACTCTACTGCTGAGGCTTCCATCTTTATTAACAATCCTGATGCTGACGGCGAAGGTACAGATCTGCTTACCTACTTATGTCAGGATAAGGAAAATGATGCAAAGGCCAGCGGTGCAATTGTTGACGATGAAGGTAACGTTGATAACACACCTGTAAAGAAAATCAAGGGCAGAGGTAACACCACCTGGCTCAAAGAGAAAAAGCCCTTTAACGTAACCTATGACAGCGCTGTTTCCGTTGACGGAATGGAAAAGACCAAGAAGCTTTCATTACTTGCAAATTATCAGGACGCTTCTTTACTTAGAAACCGCTTCCTTCAAGATTTATCCGATGCTGTAGGTATGCCCTATGCATCTGACTCAAGATTTGTTGATTTGTATATGAACGGCGAGTATTTGGGCTCATATCAGTTGACACAGAAAGTTGATATCGGCAAAAACAACCTCGTTCCCGAAATTGACGACGATACACATCTGAACGAAGACGGCACACTCAAAGAGGAGTTCCCCTTTATCTGTGAGGTAGACGCTTCTGCAGGTAGCGCAGATTACTGGGTACAGACTACATCTGCACGTTGTAAACTTACACTCAAAGGTCCCGAAATTGACAAGGATGATCCTTATTACAACGAAGTTCTCCAGATAGCAAAAACAAAGTTCGATACAATGTATAACGCTGTTCGTACTGACTCGGCAAATATGACCGAACTTGTTGATCTGGACTCTCTGACAAAGATTATGCTTATCAATGAACTCTCCAAAAACTGGGACGTTGGCGTGTCTTCTCTTTACTTTGTATACAAGCAGGATGACGCAGGCAACTGGAAGTTCTTCGGCTCTCCCGTATGGGATTATGACAACTCCATCGGTAACGCCACAGGTGTTGTCAGAGACCTTAAGAATATGGGCGTAAATGATTATGAAGAACCCACGGGTTGGTGGGTAAAATTCAAGCCCGGCCCCTCTAACAACAAGAGTTCAAGATATACAATCATGGGCTATGCCGCCAGAAATAAAACAGTTATGAACTATGCTGCGCAAGTATGGTTCAATGAGTTCGTTCCTGCTATTGAGACCTTTAACAGCAAGAATGTAAACGAGGGTGAACTTTATTCATCTGACGTTTACTATAACTTCCTCGAAGGCTCTGCTGATATGAACTACACCTCGGGTTGGCTTATGAATACAGGCAGCTGGATTTGTGACCACTCAAATCTTCTGACCGGAACTTATGACAATGAAAGCGGTAAGTTCGTAGAGGCTAAAGAGGCCACAACTTATGACATCAGCACCTTTGAGGGTGAATACAACTATACCATCGACTGGCTCAACACCCGCGTTGCTTGGCTGAGCGCACAGTTTATCGGAGATTATGTTCCCGTAATTACTCCCGAGCAGGCAATCATCGGTGACGCTGACTTAAACCTCAAGGTTAACGTAAAAGACGTAACTCTGATTCAAAAGCACCTCGCCGACCTTGCTTCCCCCGAGGAACTCGGACTCAAATGTGCAGATGTTAATCAGGATGGTACTATAAACATCATTGATGCCACTATTATTCAGAAATATCTGGCAGGACTTCAGGTTGACGCTCCTGTCTCACAACCTATGATCAAAAACTGATAACAAAAACTCCCCGATATAATAGTCGTACTCTAAAGGATAGTAAAACAAATTACAAAACACCCATAGTTTTTTAAAACTGCGGGTGTTTTAAATATTCTCTTTGTTTGTTGGTCAAGTTATGGTATAATACAACTAACCGATAAATAAGAAATTGTCTGTGAAAAGCCGATAAATAAGCGGATGTTAATATGCGTTGCTTGTGGCAACGGCTCTTTTGAATATATAATTGAGCCATCAAAACAAGGAGGCATAGATTATGCTTAATGAAAACATCAAAAGAATTAGAAAGTCAAAAGGGCTATCGCAAGAAGAACTTGCAATTAAACTGAATGTAGTAAGACAGACTGTATCAAAATGGGAGAATGGTGTGTCAGTTCCTGACTCCAGTATGCTGATTGTGTTGGCGGATGAATTGGATACTACTGTAAGTGAATTACTTGGAGAACCCATAGCAGTACCGACTACCGATGATTTAAAGACCCTTTCTAAAAAGTTGGAAGTTATTAATTTGCAGCTTGCAAAAAGAAGTATAACAACGGTCAAAACGATTCGATGGATTCTTATTTCAGTGTGTGCGGTTATAGTGATAATATTTATCGTGCTTGCATCAATGAGTAGTTCTTATCTGGATTGGAATTACAATGATCCTGAGTTGGCGGTGGCGGGAACAATAATGCATGGGTTTGAGTTCTTGTTTGTAAGAATTGCACCGATTACTTTTTTGGCTTCTGTAGTTGGAATTGTAGCGACATATAAGAAAAGATAAATTTCAGTTTGACTGTTAGACAAATTCCAATTTATCGAACAGATGGTATTCGTTTGTAAAAGGGTTTTAGGTTCTCCTAACAGGCGGAAAATGTGATATACATTTTCCCTGCTTGTTACGGTATGAGACAAATATTAAACGGATGTGTAGAATTTCTGCACATCCGTTTTTACTATCTCTAAAAATTTTAAATAGTGATATTGTGAGACAGGTCTCACAGTGATATTATTGCCTTACGGCAATAGTGTTATTGAAACCTTTTGGTTTCAGTGATATTTTATTCGCCAATAAACTGCCGAAGGCAATATCACTCGACGGTAGCCGAATATAACTGCAAAGCAATATAACTCGCCAAAGGCGAATAAAACTGGCGTTGTATCCTTACGGGTACAACGCCTACTTCGGGGAGTTTTTTTGCTATTATTTCTGTATAATAAAAATCCTTTTATTATTTGTGTCAAATTTTTACAAGTTTCGTTGATTTTAGCCACGCGTCTGTGATATAATCTCTTTATTCAAGTGGCAAAGAGGTAAATGTATGAGTAATACGCAGTTATTGAAATACGGAATGTATCTTGGCTCCCTTATGGGACACGGTATCAGAGGCACAGAACCTCAGATGCCTTGGGAAGATTTCGACTGGGATAAATTATATAATCTTGCCTGTCATCATAACGTAGTGGGCATAATTGAACCCGCCCTTTCAAAACTTAATCTTCCAGAAGATTTTATGAGCAAAATCAAGTACCACTGTCAACGCCTTATTGCACGTGAAGCAAGACAGGATATTGAAGCTCAGATGATTTTTGACATTCTCAAAAAAGAAAATATACCTTTCATCAAACTTAAGGGTATTGCGCTTAAAAACCACTACCCTGTTCCCTATATGCGTACTTCTGCGGATGTTGATATCTGTATGAGTATGGAGGACAGAATCCGCTCAAAAGAGATTATGCTCAGTCTCGGATATAAACTTGACAGTTCTATTGACTATCACGATGAATACTCAAAGGGAAACTTTTTTATTTTTGAACTTCACTCTGCTGTCACCCGTACAGGCTCTCAGTTTTATACTCTGTTTTCTGATCCTTTTCAGAAGTCTGTTCCGGATGGTGACTCAATCGGCTTGGTATTTAACGATGAATACTTCTACCTTAATCTTGTCACTCATCTTCACCAGCACTTTGTATCCGCAGGATGCGGAATGAGACTGTTCTCTGACCTTTATGTTTTTGAACGCACACATCCCGAGATGGATATGTCATTTGTCCGCAGTATGCTCAAAAAACACAAGATACTTGAGTTTTATGACAATATGTGTATTTTGACACAATGTTTCCTTGAGAATAAACCTCTTGTGGGCAAGTACGAGGACCTGGCAGAATACATCATTAAAAGCGGAGAATACGGCATCGGAGAACTGAAGCGAATCTCCTGGCTTTCTAAAGATAAATCTTCCAGCCTTACCTTCTTCGACAAGGTAAAATACTTTATGGGCAACTGGTTCCCCGGAGTTTCCGTTATGAGCAAGAAACACCCCGTTTTACTCAAAGCTCCCATTCTGTTGCCCTGGTTTTGGATAAAGCGTGTATTCTATACTCTGTTTTTCAAGAGAAACGCCTTAAAAGAACAACGCGATGCTGTCAGACGTATGAACTCTGATGAGATGAAAAAAGTCAGGGATATACATAACATGGCAGAAACAAAGTAAAACATTTCTACGACTCATCACCGCTAAGTTCTGTATACGATACTTTCCCCACACAGGTTCTCGGCAGCGATGAAACAAATTCTATTTCTCTTGGGAGCGCGTATTTTGCTATATGTGCTTCGCAATACTCTTTTATCTTCTTTTGAATATTATCCTCTTTTGCACAATCTGCTGAAACTACAATATAGGCTTTTACTTTTTCCATTCTGTAGTTGTCCTTAACACCTACTACACAACACTCTTTAACTAAAGGACATCTGCGCAGGATTTCTTCAATCACACAGGGGTAAATATTGTAGCCGCTGCTTACAATTATCCTCTTGATTCGTTCACTAAAGTACAAAAATCCGTCCGAGTCCATATATCCTGCATCTCCCGTGTGCAGCCATATTCGTCCGTCATCGTGGAGTCTGAGTACACGTTCGGTTTCCTTCTGATTATTGAGGTAACCTGTCATAAGCGTAGGCCCCGAAATACAGATTTCGCCTATATTGCCAAAAGGACACTCTTCTCCTGTTTCAATATCGCAAATCTTGTAAAAAGTATCGGGGAAAGGACGTCCGACACTGCCTAAGCGCTCTCCACTCAGCGGAGTCAGACAACTGGCGGATACACACTCTGTGAGTCCGTATCCCTCTCGTATCTTTACATCGGATCCTCTTTCCTTTAGGTATCCGTCAAACTTTGCTTTGAGCCCTTCGGGAAGTTTATCTCCTCCCGAAAAGACTCCTGCCAAGAAACTCAGATTTATATTTCTGAGACTTTTCTCTCTGAGAATCGCCTCAAACAAAGTGGGAACTCCCGCTATAAAGTTGGGGCGGTATTTTTTTATGATTTTTTCGCACTCCGAGGGCGAAAACCTCGGAACTAAAATACAAGTTGCTCCGTGAATAAGCGGTGTATGGACACATACACAAAGCCCGAATCCGTGAAACAAAGGCAGTACCGCTAACATAGATTTACCCTTAGGAGAAAATCCGCACATCTCAGCTGTCTGGTATGCCATAGCATTTAAGGCGTATGAAGAAAGCATTACTCCCTTGGGCACACCCGTTGTACCGCCTGAAAAGAGTATAACCGCAGTATCACGGGAATCTCTGACTTCTGAGGTCAAAGAGTGTTTTTTTGACTTTGCTGATAAACTCGCAAAAGATTCAAAACCGTCAGATATGCATTTATATTTCTTTTGGAGAATATTGCAAAGAGTTTTCTTTATAAACCTCAGTTCATCAATAGGCGACGTTATTATAGTCCTGACGGCACCTGTTTCTTTGTATACTTCCTCAAAAACATCTACGGCACTGTCAAGAATCACAACGACTGAGGGATTTAACCTATGAATATAAACTTTCAGTTCTTCCTTTGATGACAAGGGGTGGATAAAACTGACTATGGCCCCGATACGGTCTGCAGCATAAAGAAAATATACCGCCTGCGGAATATTTGGAAGGCACACCGCCACGGTATCCCCTTTCTTTACTCCCATGCAAGACAGCACCTTTTCTGTATCAAGAATCTTTTTTCCGAGTTTTTCGAAGGAAATTCTCTCTCGTGAATAGATAATCGCTGTTTGCTTCGGGTTTTGTGATATAGCGTCAAAAAGTTCGCCGCTTATACTTTTCTCTGAGTATTCAAGGTGAGTTTTTTCATCGCCGTAACCTGTATATTCTGTTGTCTGGTAATCCATAGTCTCACCACCTTAATTAGCAAGATTTATTTTTCCCATATATTTCAAAATTATTTATTACGTATTATCGGATGGTTGGTAAAATGAAGGATAGTAAAATTTACTGTAGTGCTAAAATAATATATGAAATCTCTGAAGAAAGCGGAGAATATTCTCTCGAAGTCTACCAAGAGGGATTAAAGTATTCGGAAAATCCTGACTATTACTGTAGAATTAATAATATAACAAACGAAAAGAACATCATAGAGAAATTCGCAGAGTTTCTTTCTCTTAACTGTGCTATGCCGATACATATACCCGAATTAACGGAAGCGTATCTTATGTAATATTTACTGTTTATTTTTTTATAAATCTGTGTTATGATTATCAAATCAAGGAAAAGGAGCAGATGATGAAAAGGTTAATTTCGATTATTACTGTGCTTTTGCTAATTCTATCCTGCACGGCTTGTGATATAAACACCATATCTCCCGACGATGACAAAATATCTGTTGTAGCCACCATATTCCCACAATATGACTTTGCAAGAGAGATTGCAGGAAATAAAGCAAATATCAGTATGCTCGTATCTCCGGGTGCTGAAACTCATAGTTTTGAGCCTACCGCCTCTGATATTATGGAAATAAGCAACTGTGATATTTTTATTTGTACCGGCGGAGAGTCCGACACCTGGGTTAAAGATTTGCTAAAAAATGCAGGCAACCCCGACATAAAAGTCATTCAGATTATGGATGCTGTCGATCCTATCGAGTCCGAACACCACGACGAATCACACGAACACGAAGAGGTTGACGAGCATATATGGACTTCCCCCGTAAACTCGATTATAATATGTAAAAAAATATGCGAAGCACTTTGTGAGGCAGACTCTCAAAACAGCGACTATTATAAAGAAAACTTAAAGTCCTATACCGGGAAGCTCACTGCACTTGATGAGAGTTTCCGCGAGGTTGTGAGCAGTTCAAAGCGAAACACTCTCGTTTTTGCGGACAGGTTCCCTTTGCTGTATTTTTCGAAAGAGTACGGGCTTGAGTACTTTTCTGCATTCTCGGGTTGTTCTGAGGATACCGAAGTCAGCGCCTCTACCCTCGCCGACCTTATCGACAAGGTTAAAGCGGAGAATATCACTGTTGTGCTGAAGATTGAACTCAGTTCAGACAACATAGCGCAAACAATTTCAAATGAAACGGGTGCGCAAATCCGTACGTTCTACTCTTGTCACAATATCTCTAAAGACGATTTTGAAGAAGGAGAAACTTATCTTTCGCTGATGACAAAAAATGTAGAAACACTCAGATTTGCCCTTAACTAATTTAAAAGCCTTCCTGGTAATACAGGAAGGCCTTTTTATTTATCACATAAAATTACTCTGTCATAAAGAGAACGCCGATACAGTTGGGACCACAATGGCTTGAGATTGTACCGCTTGCTCTGGTGAGAAACACTTCCTTGAATATGCCCTTTGATTTAACATACTCCAAAGCCTTTTTATCCAGATCATTATCCATAGAAGAATAGGTAACAAATGCACGGTCGGGCTTAATATTATCATACTGTGCCAGAGTATCGTCGATATAATCAAGAACTATTTTTTCGAACTTACCACGATACTTCTTGCCGACACCCATTGCACCCTGCTGCTCATTGAAAACCTTGATAGAAGGCTTAAGTCCAAGCATATTTGCACCAAATGCTGCCAGAGCAGAACATCTGCCACCTGCGCGAAGGAACTCCAAAGTGTCAAGTACAAAACTTGCGTGGTTGTTCTGATTAAGAGCGGTTACTTCCTCGGCAATCTGCTTTGCGGACATACCTTTTGCAATACGCTCTGCTGCCTCAATAGCCAAAAGTCCTGCGCCTGTGCTGAGGCTTGAGGAGTCAACGGGATATACCTTGCCGTCGAGTTCCTCGCTTGCAAGACAACTATTGCGATAACTACTGGACAATGCCGAGCCAAGGCTTATATATACAACTTCGTATCCATCATCCACATAGGGCTTCAGGGCATCTACTATATCAGCTACGTTGATAGCGGCAGTCTTGGGGAGTTTCTTTGTCTTGTAATAGTACTCGAAGATTTCCTCTGTGGTAATATCTACGCCGTCCTCGTAAACTTTATCGTCAAGAACGACATGTATGGGAACTGTGTGAATATCATATCTCTCACAAAGCTCCTTGGTAAGGTCGATTGAACTGTCGGCAAATAATACAACTTTATTTTCCATAATCTGTTCTCCTTTTTTCTCTGAATATACATTATTTGCGGTTGTAAGAAGGGCGCAAATATGGTATACTTCATCTATAATAGTTATTATACCTTATGATTATGAACAATTCAAGTATTTAATGGTAATAGGAGTGTTTTTTGTGATAAATAAGTATCTTTTTGGTCAACCCTATGAAACTGAAGCTGTAATTACTGACGTACCCGTATCAGAAGGTGCTGTTCCCTATTTCTCTACTAATACCGAAAACGGACTTGAGTTTACACTAAAACTTTCTGATGATGATGCTGTGTACGGCTTAGGTCAAAGTGTAAGAGGTATAAATAAGCGAGGATACATCTACAGAAGTTTTTGCTCGGATGACCCTAATCATACCGAGGCTACAAACTCTCTTTACGGTGCACATAACTTTATTGTTATTGATAGCAAAGATGCCCTTTTCGGTGTGTTCTTTGACTGTGCAACTACTGTTACTTTCGACGTAGGTTTTACTCATAAAGATATTCTTAAGGTCAGTTCTGAGTGTAAAGATATGAGTGTTTATATCATTGACGGCAATGATTACTACAGTATCATAAAAGAATTCCGTCAGGCTATCGGCAGAAGTTATATTCCGCCTATGTGGGCTTTCGGATATACTCAGAGCCGTTGGAGTTATGCGGACAAAGATATGGTAAGAGAAGTTGTCGACTCTTATAAAAAAACAGGTATTCCGCTGGATGCTGTGTATCTTGATATTGACTATATGGAGAGGTACAAGGACTTCACCATAAACAGTGAAACGTTCTCTGACTTCGAAGATTTCGTAAAGGAAATGCGTCAGCAGGGTATCCGCCTTGTACCTATAATAGATGCAGGTGTAAAGATTGAAAAGGGATATGACGTATACGAAGAAGGCATCGAGAAAGGTTACTTCTGTACCGATGCTGAGGGTAAACCTTTTGAGGCTTGTGTATGGCCGGGTATGACACACTTCCCCGATTTTCTTAATCCTGAAGCACGTCTTTGGTTCGGAAAAAAATATAAAATACTTACGGATATGGGTATAGAGGGTTTCTGGAACGATATGAACGAACCTGCTATATTTTTCTCTCAGAAAAGTGTAGATGAAGCCCACAGAAAGATTTCTGAATATGCCAAAGATGATACTCTTACATTGGACGGATTCAATGACCTCAAGTGGTACTTCGGAGGTAGACAAAACTGTGACGAGGACTACCGAGCTTTTTATCACAATACACCAGAGGGTAGAATGTGTCACAAAGACGTTCATAACCTTTACGGCTATAATATGACACGTAGCGCATCACAGGGTATCACTGAAAACGATCCCGACAAAAGATACCTGCTGTTTTCCAGAGCCTCGTATATCGGTATGCACAGATACTCGGGCATCTGGACAGGCGACAACCACTCCTGGTGGTCACATATCCTCGCAAATCTTAAGGTGCTTCCCGCGCTTAATATGTGCGGATTTATGTACGTGGGTGCCGATTTGGGCGGTTTCGGATGTGAGGCTTCACGAGATCTGCTTTTACGTTGGCTGAGTCTTGGAATTTTTGTTCCTCTTATGAGAAACCACTCGGCTTACGGCACAAGACGTCAGGAATGTTATCAGTTTGAGAACACCGATGATTTCAAGCACATAATCGACCTCAGATACAGACTTATCCCCTATCTTTACAGCGAATATATGAAGGCTACACTTGAGGGGAATCTTATGTTCAAGCCTCTTGCCTTTGAATATCCTGAAGATATTGTTGCAAAACACACAGAGGATCAGCTCATTATTGGTAACGAGATTATGATTGCACCAGTATATACTCAAAATGCTATAGGCAGATACGTATACCTGCCCGAGGATATGACTGAGGTCAGGATGGACAAGGGTGTGCTTACTCTCAAGGATATGTCAAAGGGACATCATTTTGTTGAAGTAGCGGAGAATCAGGTTGTTTTCTTCATCAAAAAGGGAAAGGCTATCCCCCTTTGTAAAACTGCAAGCAATACAGATTCTCTTAACACAGAGGATCTTGAACTTATTGGCTCGGGAGATGAATACCTCCTCTATACCGATGACGGTATCTCTACAAATTACGGTGGTGCTGAGAATTACAAGTATCTTAAAAAGTAAATAAAAAGAGCAGGCTTCCATAATAGAAGTCTGCTCCTGAATATTGTTGGTTTACAATCAAGCGATGATTTCGCCGTCTACAGTGCCACAGAGACCTGCTGCGTTGCTCTCGTCTGTATCGATGTGCATTGCAGGGAAGAAGTTGGGGTTAACTCTGACTACAACGTCGCCGAATATAGTCTCTCTGCCTGTGTTCTCGCCAACCTTAACAGATACTATCTGCTTATCCTCAACACCGAACTCGGATGCTGCTTCGGGAGTGAGATGGATGTGACGCTTTGCAACGATAACGCAGTCGTTTGCATCAACCTCGCCCATGGGACCTACCAGTTTGCATCCGGGAGCGCCTTTAACGTCGCCACTCTCGCGAACAGGAGGAACTAAGCCAAGTTTTCTTGCATCTGTGAATGAAACCTCGACCTGATTTGCAGGACGAACAGGACCAAGAACGGACATTGTTATCTCACCCTTGGGGCCTACAACGGTTACCTTCTCTGCACAAGCGAACTGACCGGGCTGAGAAAGGTCTTTCTTATTTGTGAGGGTTGCACCCTTACCGAAGAGAGTCTCAAGAGTCTCCTGTGTAATATGAATGTGACGAGCAGAAGTTTCTACCATTACTTTCATTGTAATTACCACCTATCATTAAATTTAATAAATCTATTTTACACCCGTAAATAATAAATTTCAACTGTTTTATAGCATATCTCTACAGATTATGATAATATTTTCCAAAAAGGAGGATTTTTATGTACGATAATTGGAACGACCTCACTGAGGCTTGTCTGACTTGTCGCAAATGCGGACTCTGTGAAGGCAGAACCAACGTTGTATTCGGCACAGGCTCTGTGGATGCTGAGGTAATGTTCATCGGTGAGGGCCCCGGCGAAAACGAGGATTTACTCGCAAAGCCCTTTGTTGGCAGAGCAGGTCAGCTTCTGGACAAGATGCTTGGTGCTGTGGATCTCGACAGAAATAAGAATATCTACATAGCAAATATGGTTAAATGCCGTCCTCCTCAGAATCGTGATCCTAAGCCCGATGAGGTGGCTTGTTGCCTTGATTGGCTGAGAAATCAAGTTCTACTTATGAAGCCGAAAATCATAGTTTGTCTTGGCAGAATTGCTGCTGCAAGACTTATCAAAGAGGATATTAAGATTACCAAGGAGCACGGTACTTTCTTTGAGAAAAACGGCGTACTTATGATGCCAATGCTTCATCCTGCGGCTATCCTCCGAGATCCGAGAAAAAAGCCCGAAGCATTTGAGGACTTTTTGAAACTTCGGGATAAGATAAACGAGATTTGCGACCACACATATCAATAAAAAACACAAATATACCCTCCTGCGTGACTTAGCAGGAGGGTTATTTTTTCGTTATTAAATCTAAAGTTTCTTTGGGACCGTACCTCGCGTTTCTTAGATTTTATTAAAAATAAATCTTAACTGTACATTGGCTTATACCTTTTATTTTAACTTAAGTTTATATTCCTAAAATTAAATCAAAGTTATAAATTGTCCTTTGGCCTGTACCTCGCGTTTCTTAGAATTAACATAAAAACTTAACTGTACATTGGTCCGTACCTCTTCTTAAGAATTTTTAAAAAAGTTTAACTGTACATTGGCTTATACCTTTTAGTTAATACCCGAAAGCATTTCTGCCGTCGGTGGAAGTCGTTTGTGTATATTCTACGTGATTCAGTTTGTTTTTAATAGAATAACTGAGTTTTTTAGGTTGTCCGAATCTGTGGTTATTTTTACATCAGTAGGTTAAAAATAAAAATCGGAAGAGATAATCCAACTGACGCTATTAAAAGCACAACTGTAAGTTACTGCCGAATCAGCCATCACTATTAAAGCGTGATTCGGACAGGTGAAACTTTCAATCATCGGAATCTCCTCCTCTCCATTTATTATTTAGTTTGTTTATTTCCTTTCCTTTTGTCATCTATATTATACTATATTGTTATGAAATGTGCAATACTTTTATGCAAATTTACTAATTTGTATATTGCACAATCTTTATGAACTAAAATAGTATATCTTGCACAAACGCTCCTACAACACAGGGTGTCTATAATACTCTACACATAAAGAAAACCTCCCGACTAATCGGGAGGTTTAGCTTTATTTAAGTAAGATTAAATTACTCAGTAACTCTCTTCTTGCGAGCGAAGAAAATAACACCAGCGGAAGCAAACATCATTGCGATTGCAATGTAAACAATTGTGAGTTCCTGACCTGTGGAAACAGCACCGTTAACTGTGCCGCCTGTGCTACCACCGTTGTTTGTGATGGGCTTCTCTACTTCGGGAGCTGCAGACTCTTCCATCTTCCAATCGATCTTAAGACCGGTAGCCTCGATGATAGCCTTAACCTGTGCCTGAGAGAGGCCAAGAGCTGTAGCTGTATCGTCGATGATAGCCTGCTCGGATTTCTCGGAATATGTCTTTGCGCTAGCGAAGTTTGCACCCTCTTCGCCTGTTGACTCATTGTAGATGAACTTCTTGAACATACCCTCAGCTGTCTCACCGGGAGCAATACATGTACCTACAACGTTACCGATGGATGTGATACCCATGATAGGACCGTACTGTGAAGAAGACTGGTTCTTCCAGTATGCTGCGATAGCGGTCTTGTTGCTGTCTGCGGGGTTCTCAAACTTTGTACCATCACAGTAAACTGTGTCGCCGTAGCAAGCAGTTGTCATGAGAAGGTCGTAAGTCTGGATACCTGTATCTGCGCTGAAGATAACGCCGTAATACTGGCCAGCCTCGAGAGTACCTGCTTTGGAAATGTCGTAGGAGTAGAGGCGATCGCTTTCCTCTGTGCACTTTTCCTTCTTGGACTGCCATACTGCGAGAGAGTCGCCGCCGTATACCCAAATGTGGCAGAAGATGCTTGTGTAGTTGTTCCAGTCAGAGGGAACTTCGAAATAAATCTTGGTGTCATCTGCAGCGGAAGCGCTGATAACAGCCATACCTGCAACCATGATAAGAGCCATGAGCAGGCAAAGAACTTTCTTGAACATGAGTTTTTACCTCCTAAAAAATTCGTTCGAGATTCTTCTCGTCATCAATGATTATACTACAATTGTTTCAAAACTGCAATACTTTTTGTAAACAATAAGTGAATATTTTTAGATAATTTTTCAACAATTTTTATTATTTACACATGATAATTCCTTAAAAGATATAAGTGGCATTTTCTCGACGTAAAATGCCACTTATTAATTATAAATTTTTACTTGAGATATGTGAGGTTTGTCTCGCCTACTGCACCGTCAATACCTGTAAATCCGGGTGCACAGCAAACATATACTCTCATATTACCCTTACCTGTAGAAGGAACGGAAAGGGTGCCGTTTGTTACATTCTTAACATCGCCTGTAACAGCATCAATATACTTGCCGTTGGGGATACTCTTGAATGTTGCACCATCGGTTACTGCAACGAGTGCAAGGCTGTCTATTCCCTCTTGCTTATTTGTATATCTGCGGATATAAGACATATCTCCGCCTTGTACATAATTTCCGTCGTGAGTGTACTGTCCCTTCTGAAGTGCAGGAATAGCACGGCGGATAGCATTAAGCTTCTGAATATGCTTTGAAAGTGTACTGTTCAGAGTCTCAGCTACTTTGCCTGTAGCAGTATACTCGCCGAAGTCGGTAGTCTTGACTGTACCTGTCAGATAGTCGCCGTAGTACGCGCGACCTGTGGTTGACAGAGCTGCATCGGGACCTACGTCAATAGGCTGATTCTTGGCAAATTCAACCTCTGTACCATAGTAGATACAGGGAATACCGCGGAAAGTAAATATGAGATTCAGATTTTCTGCCCAAGCCTGTGAGCCCAGGCTGTATCTTGTTTTCTCCATTCCGTCAGGACCATAGTCGTGGGAGTCTACGTACATTACGTTCCAAGTGGAGTCGTTTATGTACTGATCCTCGGTATATCCTGCACGAACAGCAGCATGTGCATTCTCAAAGTTCCAATGCATTGTAAAGTCGATAATACCTGTGCCGTTGGACTTGGAATAATCGGGGCTATGATATGTAATGCCATTAAGGAATGCATTGGTGGATGTGGGAGAACCGCTTGGATCTCTGTGAGCATCGTAGTGATCAATGGACTTCTGGATATTGGCGGTTGGACTTGTTTTATCCCAGTTGCCAATCCAGGCACTTTCGGTTTCTTTCCAAGTAAAGAATGCGGGAGAACTGGAAGGAATGTTGTGATTCCATGTCTCTCGAACTCGTGAGCAAACCTCACCGAAAATATAGAAGTTTTCTATACCCTCGAATACAGGGAAATATGCGTTGTTAAGAGTCCAGCGGTTGATGTGCTTCTCTGTATCGAGTCGGAAAGCATCAACACCCATATTCACATAATCAAGATATGTATCTGTAAGATACTTTGCAACTGCGGGATTCTCTGTGTTAAGGTCTACACAGTCGCCTGCCATAGAGCCCTGCTGTTCGATAGAGGACTCGTAGCCCATATTCTGCTCTCTGTGATAGTAGTTGTTGGGGTCATGAGAACCACCGGACAGGTTCTTGAGAATATCAAGTCGAGCGTGAAACTGTGCATTGCCATCGAGGTTATCGTAGTTGGGGTAAGATTTATCGAGATCGGAACCTTCGATAATCTGCATACAGTCAATACTTCCTAAGTCTTTAACGGAGGTGTATTCCTTTGTGAACATTGCTCCGAGGTATGCCTCACCAAAGTTACCTGTATGATTCCACACGACGTCCTGGATAACCTTCATACCCTTAGCGTGAATGGCATCAATGAGATCCTGATATGTAAAATCAGAGGACTCATAGCGGACATCAACTGTTGTGAAATCAAAAGCATGATATCCGTGGTAGTCGTAATCTGAGGCGTTAGTAACAACGGGAGTAATCCAGATTGCAGAGAAGCCCAGAGCCTTGATGTAGTCAAGTTTCTCGGCAAGACCTTTGAAGTCGCCTCTCCAGGCGGGATCAGAGTCAGGGTTACCTGCTTTACCGTCGCTCCAACAATGAACGTTGTTGCCTGTATCTCCGTCATAAAAACGGGTGGTGATTATAAAGTAAATTGACTCCTCGCGGAAATCTGTTCTCTCGGTATCTGCGGGATTAGCCGATTTGCTCCAGCGATTATCCTTATAGTACCAGTCTCCTGTTTCTCGGGAAAGTTCAGAGGAGAGCTGTCCCGAGAGTTTGGAGGTACCGTCTGTAAACAGAATGTTTATCTTTGTTGTGTTTGAGAAGGTATATTTATACCAGTTTGCTCCCGAGGCGGAGTCCTTGGTCATCTTGACACCGGGGTACTCTGTCTCGAGGTTTTTGGGGAGTGCATTCCAATAATAGATATATGGAGTACCGCCCTCGTGGTAATAGTGGATGACAATTTCGTTATTGGCAGAGGTATCGGTTATTTCACTCTCTGCAGCAAAACCGGAATATACACCCATAGAAAGGCATAGAACAATGCAAAGAATGATTGCTACCATAGATTTAATACGATTCAATAGCCTTCCCTCCTGTTTTCTGATTTTTTGATAAATTATTTGAGATATGTAAGACCTGTTGTCTCACCTATTGCACCGTCAATTCCTGTGAAGCCTGATGCACAGCAAACATATACTCTTGCATTTGCTGCACCGATAGAAGGAACTGTCAGAGTGCCGTTGGTTACGTTTATTACATCACCTGTAATAGCGTCAATGTACTTACCGTTGGGGATACCCTTGAAGGTTGCGCCGCCGGATACGGAAACAAGTGCAAGGCTGTCTACACCCTCAGCAGCGTTTGTATAACGGCGGATATAAGCCATATTGCCGGACACGTAACTGCTGTTTGTTGTGTACTGTCCCTTTTGAAGTGCAGGGATAGCACGGCGAACTGCATTGAGTTTTGTGATGTGACGAGCCAAAGTTGAGTTCAGGGTATCTGCAACCTTACCTGTAGCGGTATATTCGCTGAAGTCGGTTGCATTTACTGTACCCTCAAGGTAATCGCCGAAGTAGGCACGGCCTGTCTCGGACAATGCTGCTTTTGGACCTACGTCCATCTGAATACCCTTTTGGAATTCAACCTCTCCGCCGTAATAAAGACAGGGTATTCCACGGAAGGTAAACATAAGGCTTAAGTTCTCTGCCCAAGTCTGTGTACCGCCTGCGAAACGATTTGCCTGTCCGCGGTCGGGACTGTAGTCGTGGGACTCAACGTATGTTACGTTCCATGTTGAGTCGTTATAATACTTATCCTCTGCCTGTGCAATACCGAAAGCACCCGATGCACTGTCAAAGCACCAATGCATCTGGAAGTCGATTGCGCCCATACCTGAGTACTGGCTGTAATCGGGCTCGTGATAAGTGATACCATTTAAGAAAGCGTTGTTTGATGTAGGCTGACTGTTAACGTTATCAAACTTTCTGTAATGGTCAAAGGTGAGGTTCATATTCTCGTTGATTTCCTCAGCAGTAGCATTCTCGCTGAAGTTCCACTTGTTTTTGAAAGAAGAGTCGGTTTCATCCCAGGTATAGAACTGAGCGGACTCACAAGCGTGGTCACGATACCATACCTGACTGTAACGACAACAAATCTCACCAAACATATAGAAGTTGCTGTTACCTGCTGCAGCGGCGGCATCATTGATAGCATCATTGTACATCATATTGAGCGAAAGTCTGGAAATATGGCGTACTGTGTCAACACGGAAGCCGTCTACACCCATATCGAGGTATTTGCTGTAAGCGTCAACGATATATTTTGCAACTGCGGGATTCTCTGTGTTAAGGTCTACGCAGTCGCCTGCAATCTGTGCATACTTACAGGTCCAGTCGTCCCAGTTAAGGCTCTGGAAATATCCTGTATGATAGTAGTTGTTGGGGTTATACTTGGTATCGGTTGATACCTTGGACATTGCATAGTCAACGTCGTCGGGATGCACACCTGTGGAGTTGTTGCCACCTGCAGCACTTGATGTGTTCTTCATCAGGTTAAGACGCTGATCATACTGTGTCTGGTCAGGCTGACTCCAATATTCCTCAGCGGAGGATAAGCCGTAGGAATCGAGGAGGTAATCTGTGGGAACCATAGATTCCTTAATATTACTCAGGTCAGCTGTGTAATCTTTCTCGAAAAGATTACAGAAGTAGCTTTCGCCGAAGTTACCTGTATGCTGCCATACTACGTCCTGAATAACTTTCATATCCTTGGCGTGTGCAGCATCTATGAAGTCCTGATATGTAAAGTCTGTGGACTCATAGCGGGAATCAACTGTGGTGAAATCCATAGCGTGATAGCCGTGGTAATCGTAACCGGAAGCATTGGTAACTACAGGGGTAATCCATATTGCGGAGAAGCCCAGAGCCTTGATATAGTCAAGTTTCTCAGCAAGTCCTTTGAAATCACCTCTCCAAGCAGGGTCGGAGTCGGGGTTGTTGGCTTCACTGTCGCTCCAACAATGAACGTTGTTGCCTGTATCTCCGTCATAAAAACGGGTAGTAATAACGAAGTAAATGGTTTCCTCGCGCATATCGGTAGCGTTATCCTCACGAGGAATGTCGGGGTTGTAACTGCGGAGTCTGCCGTCAGCATACCACCACTCACCTGTCTTTAAGGTAAGTTCGGAAGAAATCTGACCATCAAGGCCGTTGGTTCCGTCGGTAAACATAACATTTACCTTTGTGGATGTGCCGAAGGTGTACTTGTACCAGTTACCGCCCTCCTGAGATGCATCCAGAGTCATCTTTTTACCGGGATATTCGGTCTCGAGATTATTGGGGAGTGCATTCCAGTAGTAAATATAAGGAGTCGAGCCTTCGCTCTTGAAATAGACTGTGATACCTGCATCGGCTGAGGTTTCTGCTGCCTCTTCATCGGCGGCGGAATAACCTACTATACCTATGGAGAATATAAGCACAAAAGCTAAAACAAGAGCAGATAATCTCTTGAATTTATTCATAGGTCACGCCTCCTTACCAGGTAATAAGTCCTGCAATCCATTTCTGAATTGATGTAGCATCCTTAATGTTAATAGCCTCGCTGTCGTCAACGTCTGCATTAGCCTCGCCCTGTTCGGAGAGAGTCTCAATATCAGCAACGTGCTTCTGAATAGCAGTTACGTCCTTAACGTTGATTGCTCCTGAGCAGTCTGCATCACCCTTGAGATAATTGCCGGGA
The DNA here is from genome assembly GCA_045603105.1 of Ruminococcus sp. Classification (GTDB taxonomy): domain Bacteria; phylum Bacillota; class Clostridia; order Oscillospirales; family Acutalibacteraceae; genus Ruminococcoides. The sequence goes on along the minus strand of JAZULM010000010.1, from coordinate 17,443 downwards.
TTCTCTGTATCGGGACTGGAAGGAGCGGTAGGACCGGAGGGATTTGTGGGATTAGAGGGAGATTCGGATGAGGTGGGAGTAATTGTTACTGTTTTAGTATTTACTGTACCCTCGTTATCCTTGATTGAAACCTCTACTGTATATGTATCTGTACTCTTGAGTTCTAAGGAATAAGTTGACACAGAGGAGTAAGCCTTAACAACCTGAGAGTTCACCTTGAACTGATATGTGTAGGGTGCCACACCACCTGAAGCAGAAGCCTTGACGGTAACGGTAGAGCCTACTACCTGAGAACCTGTAACCTGTGCAGAAGCTGTCAGTTTACCGGGAGCTGCGAATTCATCAACGCACTCATACTTGTATGTACGGGTTGTTACAGAGTTATCACTGCCCTGTGCATACACTGTGATTTCGTAAGTGCCGAGTTTTGTGGGTGTGAACTTATACTGATCCTTTGTTGTATAGTAAGGAACGTTACAGATATTACCTGAGGGATCTGTAATCTTAACCTTGTAGAAAAGGAGCTTTGTGCCTGTATTACCGCCACCTGCAGAAATATCAATTGAAGCCTCTGTGCCCTTTTTAAGCTGAGTGCTTTCTGAGTTTGTAGGTGTAACTGCTACAGACTGAATTACAGGCTTAACCTCAGCATTTATATCCTTTACTGTGTAGGACATAGTCTGTTCCTTGGTGTTGCCCTTGGAATCTTTTACGCTGAAAGTAATGGTATATGTACCTGCTTTGGTAGGAGTCCATAAAACTGAATTCTCTGCACTGTAATCGCAGAGTACTGTGTCATTAGCGGTAATCTTGTAACTGAGGTCTCCCTCACCACCGCCTGCAACTACTGAAAGTTTGATTTCAACGCCTGTATACTGAGGTGAATCAACAGAAGCAGTTGTGCTCTTTATATGAAGCTGACCGGGATCGTACTTTGTCCACTCACCGGTTTTATTGTTGTACATATATCCTGTACCGGGGTGAGGAAGGTCACCGGTCTGATTACCACCGTTATTGCTGAAGATGATCTTTGCGTATGCCTTATCATATTCGAGCATCCAGATATTGTCGCCGATATTAGTAGCGGCTACACCGGGCCAACCACCGTTGTTACCAGATCCGTCATTCCACATATAAACACTTACAGAACTCCACTCTGCACTGTTAAGGCAATAAACAACATATTTGTCTGAGGGAGTGGGAGTTGTGGGAGTGGGAGTTGTGGGAGTAGGTGTTGTGGGAGTAGGTGTAGTAGGTACTACGGGTTTTGTGTTCTCCTCTACGTCTACTGTTGTCCACTGTTTTGTAGAGTTGTTGTAGCAACTGCCGTGACCTTTGTAATCCATATTCTCGGTCTGGGTACCGCTACCATTGTTGAAGATGATCTTGTTCCAATCGCCTGTGATATTGTAAGACCACAGATTATCAGAACCTTTTGTCATCTTAACACCGGGCCAACCCTGATTTTCACCAGCACCGTCAGTCCACATATAGCAGTAGACTTCACCCCAGCCCAGTTCGTTCTGACAGAAGACTGTATCTCCTGATGCCGCTGATACACCCAAAGTTGCAACGATGCCAACAGTAAGCATTAAAACAACCAAAATCAAAGCCAACACAAGAGACATCAACTTTCGACTACTTGTTATCATAATAAAATCCTCCTTTTGAAGTCAAAATTGTATACGAAGCTGACTTCTACGTATACTTTTCATCACAATAAATTATACCTAATTATAGTAAATGTATTTTTCTCTATAGGAATTATTGTCATTTATTATTATACAATGTTTTCATTCCACTTTTATACAAGATATATAGCCTTTTTTTATCCACCTTATTCGTTTTATCGTTCGTACAACATAGTATTGATGCGATTTTGAGAAAAGTAATAAAAAAGCGGAATGAGTTTTACCAAAATTTATCTGTGAAGGCTAAGTTCTGTATTATCTGTAAATTGAGAGAGATTTCACAGCATAAAAAGATAAAAAAAGGATAGGATGAAAACTCATCCTATCCATAATACTTACATTCACTCAGGAATACTTTCCTTTTATCTTATCCCAGTAAGATTTGAATGCCTGTTCGTTTTTATTATCGCCAAAAGTGTAGTAAGTTGTATCCTTGAGCAAATCAGGCAGATACTGCTGAGGCACGTAATGGTCAGGGAAAACATGGGGATACTGATAAAACTGTCCCGGGTTTTCGTTATCGGCGCCATCAAAATGCTTGTTTTGTAAAGTTCTGGGTACAGGGCCCGACTTTCCTGCTTCCACATCCGCCATAGCGGCAACGATAGCATCGTGGCCTGAGTTTGATTTGGGTGCAAGACATACAAGCAAAACGGCATCTGCCAAAGGAAGCCTTGCCTCGGGAAGCCCCACCGCCTGTGCAATGTCAACACAAGATTTAACTATGGGAATTATCTGAGGGTAAGCAAGTCCCACGTCCTCACAAGCACAGACCATAAGCCTTCTGCAAGCAGAGGGCAGGTCGCCCGCCTGTAAAAGCCGTGCAAGATAGTGAAGCGCTGCGTCACAGTCGGAGCCTCGCATACTCTTCTGATAAGCCGAGATAATATCGTAGTGTTCGTCTCCGTCACGATCATATCTGAAAGCACTTTTCTGAGAAAGCTCCTTTGCAAGGTCAAGGGTTATCTCCATTTTGGAGTCCTTAACATCAGAAGCGATAACACAAAGTTCCACCGCATTGAGGGACTTTCGCACATCTCCGCCACAGGAAGTCGCGATATGATTTACCGCCTCATCCGAGATAGTTATCTCTATTCCCTTTTCTTTTGAGAGGATATCTACAGCCCTTCTTATAGCAGGAAAGAGAGATTTTGCCTCTACGGGTTTGAATTCAAACACTGTGCTTCGAGAGAGAATAGCATTATATACATAGAAGTAGGGATTCTCTGTAGTAGATGCGATAAGGGTGATTCTGCCGTCCTCGATAAACTCAAGCAAAGTCTGCTGTTGTTTCTTATTGAAATACTGAATTTCGTCCAGATACAGAAGTATACCGCCGAGTCCTGCGAAGGTATCAAGTTCCTCGACAACTGCACGGATATCCGCTGTAGAAGCCGTGGTGCCGTTAAGACGTTTGAGTGTTTTGTTTGTTTTCTTTGCGATATAGGTCGCCAGAGTGGTTTTGCCCACTCCTGAGGGACCGTAAAATATCAGATTGGGAACTTCCCCGCTTTCGATAATACGTCTGAGAGGTCTCCCCTCTCCAAGAAGGTGCTCCTGACCTACAATATCATCCAAAGTTTCGGGACGGATTCTATCAGCAAGAGGTGATGACATAGTTGTTGCCTCCCGATTTGTCTTTTAATAAATACAGACTTAAGCGTAGAGGGGGAATTTGTCGCAGATAGCCTTAACCTCTGCAATACACTTCTCTTTGTTGCCCTCAAAGTCCTCGATTACCATTGTAATCAATTCGGCAATCTTGACCATTTCTTCTACGCCAAAACCACGGGTTGTAACCGCTGCTGTACCGATACGGATACCGCTGGTAACAAAGGGGCTTCTGGGCTCGTTGGGAACTGTATTCTTGTTTACTGTGATGTTAACCGCGTCAAGTCTTGCTTCCAGTTCTTTACCTGTAATATCGGTATCACGAAGGTCAAGAAGAAGGAGATGGTTATCAGTACCACCGCTTACGAGTTTGTGTCCACGCTCAGTGAGTGCATCTGCAAGTGCTTTACAGTTGCGGACAATATTTTCACCGTAGGCTTTGAATTCGGGCTTGAGTGCCTCGCCAAAGCATACTGCCTTTGCGGCAATAATATGCTCGAGAGGACCGCCCTGTGAACCGGGGAAAATAGCCTTGTCTATAATCTTTGCATACTCTTCTTTGCAGAGAATGAGTCCGCCTCTGGGACCGCGAAGAGTCTTGTGAGTTGTAGTAGTAACAAAGTCGCTGTAAGGAACAGGGTTGGGATGAACGCCTGCTGCTACCAAACCTGCAATATGTGCCATATCTACCATAAGATAAGCGCCGACCTCGTCTGCGATTTCTCTGAATCTCTTGAAATCAAGAGTTCTGGGATATGCAGATGCGCCTGCTACGATAAGCTTGGGTTTACACTCTTTTGCAATCTCAAGCACCTTGTCATAATCAATAACGTGAGTCTCAGGATCTACACCGTAAGGAACGAAATTGTAAATCTTACCTGACATATTTACAGGTGAACCGTGAGTAAGGTGGCCACCCTCAGCAAGGCTCATGCCCATAACGGTATCGCCTGCCTCCAGAACTGCAAAATATACAGCAAGATTTGCCTGAGCGCCTGAGTGAGGCTGAACGTTAGCGTGGTCTGCACCGAAAAGTTCACAAGCACGTTTTCTTGCGATTTCCTCAACAACGTCTACACACTGACAACCGCCGTAGTATCTCTTTCCGGGATAGCCCTCAGCATATTTATTTGTGAGTACTGTGCCCATAGCAGCCATTACTGCGGGAGAAGCAATATTCTCGCTTGCAATAAGTTCTATGTTACGACACTGTCTTGCATACTCCATATCCATTGCCTCGGCAACTTCTTTGTCGGTCATACCAACTACTTCAATGTTTCTTCTTACATCCATTTTTCTTACTCCTATCCTTATATTTCCTGAGTTAAGGCAACTCGTTTTAGCAATTTATAAAAATCCTCCAGTGTACGGAGGGTACCTGCTTCGTTTCGAAGGGATGCGGCACTGTGAAAGCCTTTAATATACCAAGCCACGTGCTTTCTCGCTTCTCTCATTCCTGTATCCTCACCCTTATACTCACACAACATCTCGATATGTTTTCGCATAACATCCAATCGTTGTGCTATAGTCGGCTCAGGGATCAGAACTTCTCCCGAAAGGTAAGCATTAATCTGAGAGAATATCCAGGGATTACCCAAAGCGCCTCGGCCTACCATAACAAGGTCGCATCCTGTTTCTTCGTAAAGCCTTGCCGCATCCTTAGCTGAAAAGATATCGCCGTTACCGATTACCGGTATTGAAACTGCATTTTTCACCTGTTTGATTATATCCCAATCAGCAAAGGGCTTGTACATCTGCTCACGGGTTCTGCCGTGAACCGCCACCGCTGAGGCTCCGCCCTGGGCAACTGCAATCGCTACCTCTGTGGCGTTGATATGCTCTGAATCTGTACCTTTGCGAATCTTTACGGTTACGGGAACGTCTACTGCTTTCTTCACAGATTCTACTATTTTTCCACATAGATCGGGATCGCTCATCAATGCACATCCGCAACCTATGGAATTAACCTTTGGTACGGGACAACCCATATTTATATCTATAAAGTCAGGATTATACCTAAGAGAGAACTCTGCCGCATAGGCCATGGTATCAGGCTCACAACCGAAAAGCTGAACTGCGCAGGGACGTTCTCTTTCGGATATTTCCATCAACGACGCACTTTTTTTGCTATTATATGATATACCCTTGGCACTGACCATTTCAGTAGTAGTCATAGCCGCACCAAAGTCTGTACATAATTCTCTAAAAGCTCTGTCCGCTACACCTGCCATTGGGCCGAGTGAAGCGTAGCCTTTGATTTCAACATTTCCTATTTTCATATTACTTACGTTTTGAATTATAGTATTTGTCATTGAGAAGACGTTTTTGTCCCGAGATTTTATCTCCTGTGGAATAACGCTTCTTGCCGCCGCCACGATAGGCTTTTGTCTTAGTAGTGAGGAGTACCGCTAAGATAACCGCTACTCCTACACCTATACATATCCAGGCCACAAATCCCCAGAAAAGCGCAGGCTCGTTATCTTCTTTTATATCGCCGATTACATCAGGAATAATAATGTCGGAAGAAGATATCTCGGGCAAAGACTCAGGGTAAGTGGGCTTTGGTCTTGTTTCCTGTGTTTCGGTCTGTTGTTCGGGTTCGGTCTCTGTAATACCGCTTTCTACGGGGTCGGTTATCTGTGCTGTTGTATCCTCTGTATATTCTGTTGCCTCGGTTTCCTCTATAAAAGATTCTACTGCATAGGTTTCATCATAAGCAGTAGTTTCTGCAGATATACAAAGCATTCCTGCAGTGGCAAAGATAGTACATATTATTAATATCGAAAGTACTTTTTTCACTTTTCTCAGTCCTTCAAGAAAAAACTTCCCTATTATCGCTTTATTATACCAAAATATTACTCGCTTTGCAATACCTTTGCCAGAACATTACCCAATAATTCGCCCGTATATACTGCCTCTCCCAAGGTATTTACGTCTGTGCCTACTTCAATAAGCAAAGAACCGTTATTCACATTCATATTATATGCAAAATCACCGAAGTATAAAGGTCTGGTCATACCGGGATACATAGTTTCGGCGGTATCCTGAAGTTTGAGGGCAAAGGTGAGATTATCCTCCCAAAAAGGAAAGTCATAGTATCCGTCTCCGTCATAGCCAGACATTATCATAATCTGTGCTGCCTTTCTACCATTTACTGTAAAGGTAGGCTTTATCTTTCCCCCATCAGCACCGTAACTTATGGAGTCTCTGTGCACATCTATAGTGACCTTGATATTCGGATACTTCTCAATATATTTTTCTATGGTGTCATAACTTCGATAATATGCTCCGTCGTATTTGGGGTTATCGTGAACTTCCGTAGCGTGTATGGCACCGATACCTGCTCTTTCAAGAGAATTGCAAATTGCCTCCCCTACTTTTATCATATTTCTTTCGCTATTATCACTTCTCGGATAAAAACTCTCATGGTAATATCCTGCATCGTATGTAAGATAACTCTCGCTTGTATGTGTATGGTAAATAAGCACTTGCACCTCGTTGTTATCCTCAAAATCAAAACCGAGATTTTTGGTTAAATATTTCTCGATATTGAGATTGAACCCTGTTGTATTTTTTACAAAAAAGTCATTGTATCCCAATTCTCCACTTGAATAGAGAGTTTCAACTATAGGATAGTGTTCTTCCTCGTCATATACTGAGGGATCCTCTGAATAAACTGTTTCGTCAAATGTCGAGGGCGATATGGTGGTCTGCTGTGTAGATTCTGTAATATCCGCTTCGCTGTTTATGACAGTTTCGTCACTCTCGGTATCATAGGTAAACGTAGAGTCAGGCATAGTAAGTGCCACCGCGGCAAGTATTATCTTATTCTTGTTAATATCATACTCTGCTGTTCTTGTCCACAAACACATTCCTGCGAGTGAAACAAGAAATATACCGAGTAAAACGCCAACACCTGCTTTGAACTTATTTTTCATCACAAGCATACCTTTCCAATCAATATGTAATATAGTATGTGTGATGAAAAACAATTATGTTGGAAAATGCACTATATAACAGAAAACGCCCCTTCGAAACCGAAGGGGCGAAAAAGCATAATAATTAATCAGAAAATTAACTATTCAAATTAACTTTTATTGTTTCTGTAAATTAGCCGTTAGCTCTCTTGCGAAGAACAACAACTGCACCAGCAGCCATTGTGAGAACTGCAAGAACAACATAGATGTAAGCTGCTGCGCCTGTTACGGGCTTATCAACGGGCTTATCCTCACCGTCAGTTGCGCTTGTAGCATCCTCAGAAGCAGAGGGAGCTGTCTCAACGGGCTCTGTCTCAACGGGCTCTGTCTCAACAGGCTCTGTCTCAACGGGCTTTGTCTCAACGGGAGCTGTCTCAACGGGATCTGTTACAACAGGATCTGTTACAACAGGATCTGTTGCAGGCTCTGAAGGAATAACAACTGTGTTGCCTGTGAGAGCGTAAGCAATCTCGATACCCTCAGTTGCAACCTGCTGACCGCCTGTGAAGTAAGACTCGTCGCCACCCTTAATTGTCATCTCCTCAACAACGAGGTCGATGGAAGTAGCTGCGTCAGCGATTGCTGTGAACTCAAGTGTGATAAGGTTTGCGCCTTCCTTGAAGTTGTAACCAGCAACCTTAGAAGCGTTGAACTTAACTACGCCTTCTGTACCAGCATTGAGGATAACGCCCTCGAGGTTGGGACAGAATGCAGGACCTTCAACTTCCCAATCTTCTACGTCGGGATCGTCGGACTTAATTCTTGTAAGAGAAAGAACGCTGCTATCGTAGTTTACGAGTGCCTGAATGTTCTCGAAGAGACGTGCTGCTGTAACATCAACTGTGTATGTAACAACGTCGCCCTCAACGAAGGGATACTCAACGCCATCGTTAAGTGTGATAGCATTCTGCTCTACAACAGGAGTTTCGGGAACTTCTTCCTCGTCATTTGTTGCGGGAGCTGTCTCAACGGGAGCTGTCTCAACGGGCTCTGTCTCAACAGGAGCTGTCTCAACGGGAGCTGTCTCAACGGGCTCAGATGTTTCAGGAGCTGAAGGAACGATACCTGAACCTGTATCCTCGGGAATTGTATAGTCGGGAGTCCAGTTAAGAGCGGGGTCAGTAAGAACTTCGCTATCGCCCTCTACAGGAGCAACGCCATACTTGCCGTCACCGTAGTAGTAGTACCACTCGCCAGCGTATGTCATCTTGCCGCTATAGTCGTTAACCTGAGTCTTGTTAAAGTCTGTTACATAGATCATACCGTCGAAGTTGTCTGTACCTGCAGGATAGAGGGGACTCTCGTCGGGATCATAGTACTCAGTACCTACGTTAACTGTCTGAACAGCTGCCTGATACTGAGGATTTGTGATGTCAACGCCACCGTCAAGGAAGTTACTCCATACAACAGCGGTAACATCTACAGGAACGTCACAGTAGTAAACGCCGTCAAAGTCTGCCTTCTCAGCAGCCTGTCCGGGCCATGTTGTGTGAGCGCCTGTGCCTGCCCACCAGTAAATACCAGCGGTGTTGCCTGTTGCTTCTGTGTACTCGTTAAGCCACTGGTCAGGCATGTAGAAGTAGTATCTGTAGCAACCCTCTGCAACCTCGGGAAGAGATGCAAGATCAGCGGAAACAGAAACTAATGCTACAGTACCCATTGCCAGTACCATAACTGCTACCAAAAGAACACTAATGAGTTTTTTGGACATTTCAATTCCTCCTAATAAAATAGTACTATTCTACCGAATGAATTTTCGGCTATTAAATTATATAACAAAAGGCCCAAAAAATCAAGATATAAATTGATTTTTTGAGCCTTTATTAAAACATTGTAATTTATGGATACAATATGGTAAAAATATATTCTAAATAAAATTTAGCAGATTTTAGTAATTAACCGAAAGTTTCGGTCAGCTTATTTCTTAGAATTTTTGCTCTTGATAACAAGAAGAATTACTATAGCAATAAGAATGATACAGCCGACAACTATTGCTCCAACAACTTTTCCGTCAAGTTTCGGCTGAGTGTTGTTATTATTTGTATTATTTGAAGGAGCAGTTGTTTCAGGTTTTATACCCGAGCCGGTACCCTCAGGTGAGTTTTCGAAGTCACCTTTATCGAAGCCGTCAATGTCGGAAACATCTCTGAGTGCAGGTGCCTCGTCTGAGATAACATCTGTTCCGTCAATCTTGATATCGTGAGTTAAGGTGTAATCGTAGATGTTTACCATATCGAAGTCATACATATAAGGGATGTAATATTCAATAGAGGTATCGCCCTCACCTATTACCTCAAAGGTAGCAGTTGCAAGAATTGTTTTATCATTACAAGCAAGTCCTGATGCGCCATTGATAAGACCGTTTACTACAACAATCTGACCGTCACCGTTTTGATTGTCGTTGATAGTGCCACCTACGTTATCAGCGTTAAAGTTTGTAAGTTTGAGTGCATTGGTATCAAAGAAAATAACATAATGTATACCACAGATAGATTGATGAGCATCAGAAATTGAAAGTGTATATTCTACGGTACTACCGACGGAAGCAGTTTTGCCGTTGACTGTTGCTTCGCCTGCAGCAAAGGCAGGTAAGGCAGATATACACAGTATGAAAATCATAATAATAAATGTAGATAAAAGTTTAATTGTCCTTTTCATGATAGTATTCTCCTGAAAAATTATTTGCGGTAAAGTATAACCGATGAGAATATTATACTATAACAATAGAAAAATTACAATGACGATTTTATGAAATGTTTTTTTATTTCATAAATATACTGACAAAACTGAATTTAATTGTAGATACTCATAATAACATAGAAAAACGCCCCTTCGTTTCCGAAGGGGCGAAAAAGCATAATAATTAAAAATTATGTTAAAATTTTAAATTATCTTTTGAAATTAGCCGTTAGCTCTCTTGCGAAGAACAACAACTGCACCAGCAGCCATTGTGAGAACTGCAAGAACAACGTAGATGTAAGCTGCTGCGCCTGTTACGGGCTTATCAACGGGCTTATCCTCACCGTCAGTTGCACTTGTGGGATCCTCAGAAGCAGCGGGAGCTGTCTCAACGGGCTCTGTCTCAACGGGCTCTGTCTCAACGGGAGCTGTCTCAACGGGCTTTGTCTCAACGGGAGCTGTCTCAACGGGCTCTGTCTCTGTAGCAGAGGGAGCTGTCTCAACGGGCTCTGTCTCTGTAGCTGTGGGCTCAGAAGAGGGATCCTCGTGCTCAGGAGCTACAAGATACTCGTTAACCTCGATACCCTCAGTTGTTACCTGCTGACCGCCTGTGAAGTAAGACTCGTCGCCACCCTTGATTGTCATCTCTTCGATTGTGAGAGCGATCTCGGACTCACCATCAGCGATAACTGTGAACTCAAGTGTGATAAGGTTTGCGCCTTCCTTGAAGTTGTAACCAGCAACCTTAGAAGCGTTGAACTTAACTACGCCTTCTGTACCAGCGTTGAGGATAACGCCCTCGAGGTTGGGACAGAATGCAGGACCTTCAACTTCCCAATCTTCTACGTCGGGATCGTCGGACTTAATTCTTGTAAGCTCGAGCTTGTCAGCATCGTAGGAAACGAGTGCCTGAATGTTCTCGAAGAGGCGAGCTGCTGTAAGGTCAACATAGTATGTAACTACGTCGCCAACAGCTACTTCGTTAGCTGTACCGTTAACGATAACAGCTGTGTCATCACCAGCGGGCTCAGACTCGGAAGCAGCAGGCTCAGACTCGGAAGCAACGGGCTCTGTCTCAGATGCAGCAGGCTCTGTCTCAGAAGCAGCGGGATCTGTAACAACGGGAGCTGTCTCAATAGGATCTGTAACAACGGGAGCTGTCTCAACAGGCTCTGTCTCGTCAGGAGTTGTATCAACAACGGGCTCTGACTCGTCAGGTGTTGTATCAGGAGTCTCGTAAGTGTAAGTACCTACAGTCCACTTGCCTTCAACTTCCTGATCAGGATAGTAACCCTGGCCGTCAACGACATCAGCTACGTCAACTGTCTGGGGCTGATCAACGCCACCGTTGAATACGATAGCAGTAACACCAGCAGGAATCTCAGCAGAGTAGATGTCTTCGCCATAACCATTTGTCTCAACAAATGTCATAGCTGTACCGGGCCACTCAGCACCAACAGCGCCGTTTGCATCATATGCATATGCATATACTGCACCCCAACCCTTGTTGTTTGTGAAGTAAACCTTTGCACCGTCGCCAACTACAGGAGTAGTATCTTCGGGCACATCAGGAACATCAGGAGTATCAGGAGTATCAGAACCAGCAGTAACATCAACGGTAGCGTTTGTGCCGTTGAAGCCAACTGTAACTGTAGAACCAGCTACGTCAACTGTAACGTGAGCGTTGTTCTCGTAACCAGCTACACCTGTAAGGTTCCACTGACCAGCATCCCACATGCCATCCTTAACTACGCAGAACTCGTAGCTACCAGCAGCAACGTTTGTGAATACCTTCTCATAGATGCCGTCTTTCCAGGTCATCTGATTGTTGGAGTCTGCGGGGTTCCAATCAGAACCGCAAAGACCACCTGAACCTGCAACATAGTATGTCTCGCCTTCTGCAAGAGCAGATGTAGAAACGATAGCAACTGTTGCCATTGTCATAACCAGCATAACTGCGATAAGCAGGCTGATTATCTTCTTTGTCTTGGACATAATAAAATCCTCCTTTTAATTTTATGCTTTTTTAAGCATTATCATTATATAGTATACGCTAATAAAAATCAAGTACTTTATTCACAAAATATCCCATATAATTGATTATTTTTTTGGAAAAACCCCTGAAAGATTACTTTTTGTAACCGAGATGTACGCATTCCTTTCAACTTTGTTACATACTTTGCAAACTAATTACTTGTTTTTTCCATTAAATCTAATATTTACCTGAATATACCTATTTCTCTCGACTTAATAAAAACAGAAAAAGATTCCCTTCTCAGAGAACCTTTTTCATAATTATAATATGATATTTACTTTTCTGCTTTCTTTGCTTTGAGGGCTTTCTTCTCTGCCATTTTGGCACGACGCTCGCGCTGTTTATCGTACTGATCCTCAAAGTCGGTAATAATCCTCTCGGGAGGTAACTCCAATTTAGAAGGATCCGCGAGATATTCTCTGAACTTTCTGAATGCCTGAGCAAAGTATACACCTGTGGCAATTCGCTCATCCATAACAAGGCCAACGGGAATACATCTCTCCAGAACTATTTCGCCACCCTTAACCTTGGGTACGTCACGGAGATTGCCCAAAGTAAGTCCTACACTTGTGGTACCAAACTCGTAAACGTGGTGATATATATGGTTTGTACGGATACTTGCCAGATTGGAAATAAGCAAAGACTCATGGAAGGGGCTTACGTCTATAATAGACTTAGGCAACATTCCGTATCTGTCCAGAAATTTAAAAAGTTTGACTCCGACTGTTAGAAGCCCCGGAACGCTGAGAAGCGCATTAATTATTTTATCTGTTCCGTTTTCCTCGTCTGCCTCTCGGTTGCTCTCTATATAATCATCAATCTTCTGCTGAACGGTAAAACTCGTATCCTCTAAGTCAAGGTATATCTTGGACATAGTTTCGTTATTGATATCTCCTGCTTTTAAAACTACCATACCTACAGCAATTTCGTTTCGTGAATAAATCTTTTTATTAACGATAAAGCGATTGAGATGAGGGAACTCGCAGAGTGTACGCAGGTATGCGGCGATAAATAAACCCATATGGCTTAAATATATGCCCTCTTTTTTCTTATTGTTAAGATATGTACGGATAGGCTCTAACGGGATGTTCAGAGTAATCATATTCTGTGCATCATAGCGCTTGTCCATAATATGAGCCGCTACCTTATACATAGGAAACACGTTCTTTGTCAGTCTTCCATCTGCTCTCATTATTTTCACCCTTAATTGTTAACATTGTATTAATAATACATTAACTTACATAAAAAATCAATATTTTTTATATTTCGACATATATCGCAAAAAGGTCTTACTCTCAAAAGCAAGACCTTAAATATGTATATTATATTCTATTATATACTCATATATACTCACTTGTCTGTATCCGTCCTTTTAGAGTAGATACAACCGCAAAAGTTCTGCCTGTAAAGATTATATTCCTTTGAGAGTTCTATGGAGCGTTTGTAACCGTTACGTTTTTTGAAGTCCGAAGGAAGGTACGATACTCCGTATTGACTGGATAGTTCCTCACCCAAGGCGTTAATAACGGCGGAATCTTTCAGCGGGCTGAGTGTCAGAGTGGTGGCAAAGTAGTCGGCTCCTGTGCGAAGCGCCTCTTTTGCTGCATACTCAAGTCGAAGTCTGTAACATCTGTGGCAACGCATTCCTCTTTCGGGACAGGTTTCGCATCCTTTTGCTATATCGAAAAACTGCTGAGGATTGTAGTCACACTCAGTCAACGTTACCTTGTTCTTAAAAGGCATAGACTCTATAAGACGTCTTTGCTCTGACATCCTGTAGAGAAACTCCTCCTCAGTTGAGATGTTGGGGTTGTAGTATATTACATTTATATTAAAGTGAGAGGTTAGATATTCAAGCACATAACTTGAACATGGCGCACAACAGCTGTGAAGTGCCAGAGTAGGCGGTGTATCGCTGTGTGAGATGTTTGAAAGAATCTTCTCCAACTCAAGTTGATAATTTCTATTGCTCATACTCCGCCTCCTTTTGATAATTTTTATATGTTTGTAATATTATTATAAAGTTCCTGTGCTGAAGATACAATAATCTCAGCGCCGGAGGACTTAAGTTCCTCTAAATTGCGAAAGCCCCAACCAACACATATCAGATCTATTCCTGCATTCTTGGCTGTAGCAACGTCTACTTCGCTGTCACCCACGTACACAGAGTCCGAAAGGCTTACGTTTGCTTTTTCTATCAGATGCAAAAGTGCCTGAGGGTCGGGCTTACGTGCTACTCCTTCCCGATTACCCAGAGCAATATGAAACTTATGGTCGGGAAAACATTTTTGAAGTATGCCCTCTACGAATTCGTGGGCTTTGTTGGTAAGGACAGCGGTCTTTATACCGCGAGATTGAAGTTTTGACAAAAGTTCGGCTATTCCATCGTAAGGAACTGTTTTGTCGTTACAATGTTCTTTATATAATTCATCGAAACGTTTTCTGACGGCTCTGTAGAGAATATCGTCCTCAGATTTATCTTTCATAGCACGGCGTATGAGACTCTCCATACCGTTGCCAACAAAGGAGTAATATTCTTCTAAAGAATTTAGAGGCAGATTCTCTGAACTGAGCGCCAGATTAACACAGTCTGCCAAATCATAGATTGAGTTGACCAGGGTGCCGTCCAGGTCAAACACAACGAGTTTTTTCATATATTTGCCTCCAAGAGGGTTAATAAGCCACAGTTATCAGTAGCCTTTTTCCTGCTCCATAAGTATCGCTCTGCAGGGTGCTGCTTCGGAATCGGAGAGTTTAATTGGAAATGCACAAAGGGTATACTCGCCATCACGAATACCCCTAAGGTCGAGTCCCTCAAGAATAGCCACACCTTTGCGTGCAAACTCCAGGTGTACCCGCGTCTCGTCAAATGCCGTGGACAAGCACACTCCGTCCGTACCTACAAGGACAATACCGCTGTCGGCGATTACTACTGCAGCACTTTGAGAGATATATGCCTCACCGTCACCGTGGAGGATCAGACGCTTCTTGCAATAAGGAAGAAGTCGCTCCATATCCTGACCTGTGAGTATGCCTTTTATAGATACAACTGTGCATTTTCCATAGAATGTGGACAACCTCATATCCCCTATTTTTTCACCGTCGGGGTCGAAATGATATGGTGCATCAATGTGGGTTGCGTTATGACTGCACATCGAAAACTGTGACAGATTATAGTCATCTCCATTATCGATACTCTTTATGTATTCGTGTGTTGGTGCAGGGTCTCCCTCGTAGACCTTGGCGGTCATAATATCTCCGGATATATCGTAAAGCAACATATTACCACTTCCTTTTCTATTATTATAGCATAACTTATGACAAAATCAAATACAACTACAAATAAGAAAAGAGGTTGGCCTCACAGTGAGGTCAACCTCTTTGTTAATTTTTGAGTTTTTCAGTCAGATAACACCCAAACGGCGTAAGTATCCTTTAATTATTCGGGATATGTTACGGAAAGCTGAGAGTTATCAACGCCAAATGCGAATACATACTCACCTGCAACTGTTGCTGTCAGTTTAACGTTATCCTGTACACCGCTGGAGCTGAATGTAATACCTTCAACAGAACTTGTGATAGTTGTTACTGACTTAGGACTGGTCCATTTGCCGTCACGTACAACCTTAAACTCGATAGTTTCGCCGGCTGCAAGAGTAAGGGTTACATAGCCGAATGCTTCACCCGCAGCATTGCGCTTGAACTCATTTTCAGATGTGCTCCATCCGTTGAAGGAACCAACAAGATATCTGTCAGTTGCCAGAGGATCTACTGCAGGAACATCATCGAGAGATGCGTACCAAGCCTTACCCTTAACGTCATAATACTGACCGCTATTTGCTGTAAGATTTTCAGTCTGTATTCCGGTATCCTTACCTGCATTGAAGATAACATTTACATAAGAAGAGCTGATAGTAGCAGAGTATACGTCGAAGCCGTTAACGGTCTTGTCTGTCTTTGTCATCTGTACTCCGGGCCAAGAATTGTTATTGTCGTTTGCATCCCAACCGTATACATATACTGCATCCCAGTTAGCAGAGTTAATGCAATATACTGTCATTTCATCTGCTGCAGGAGGATCTGTGGGTGCCTCTGTGGGAGGCTCTGTGGGAGGCTCTGTGGGAGTCTCAACAACCTGTGCATCATATGCAAAGCTAAGTGTAAGTCTGTTGGAGTTAATCTTAACTGTGAAAGTATATGTGCCTGCTGCAGCATTAAGTGTAAGTACAGTTGTAGTCTGTGTACGGAAGTTATAGTTGCTACCTGCATTTGCCTGAGTTATTGTACCGTTACAGCCATACACTGCGCCATTGGCATCTTTGAGTTTGAATGAATAGGAACCTGCCTCAAGCTGTACTGTTGCTGTCAGAGTAGTGTCATCAACTGTATAAAGCTTAACATCAGACCAGTTAGAGGACTCAGCCTGAATCACATAACCGGAATCAGGGAGAGGAGGCTCTGTAGGAGCTGTTGTGGGAGGCTCTGTGGGAGCTGTTGTGGGAGGCTCTGTGGGAGTCGTCTCGCCATAAGTAGTTATAGCGTAATCCCACTTTTTGCCGTTACTTGCACTGAGTTCATCAGTAAGATAAATCTGTACATTGTCATAAAGTTTTTCGTTAGCGATATTGTTTGTACGTGCATAGTCTGCACTATCGCTGGGACCGTTTGCAAACTTGATGTAGTCGATATCAGCAGGTACGTCGTGGGAATATACATCCTGATTGAGTTCGTTAGGACCTACATAGGTCATCTCTTCGCCGGGGAATGCAACAGGCCAATCAATTGCACCGGGCTGACCTTCTTCACCATAGAAGCCGTAGATATACACCTTCTCCCAACCTCTGTTGTTGGTGAAGTAAACTGTGATGTTTTCAACCACGGGAGCAGTTGTCTCCTCTACAGGATCGGAGGGGGCTGTTGTCTCCTCTACGGGATCGGAGGAGGCTGTTGTCTCCTCTACGGGATCGGAGGGAGCTGTTGTCTCCTCAGGTTCGGCACCATCGTAAGTAGTTGTCTTATAATCCCATTTCTTACCATTTTCACCTAAGTCGGATTCAGTAGTAAGATAAATCTGAATGTTGTCATAAAGTACAGAGTTGGGAATATTGTTTGTACGATAGTTTGTTGCACCGCTACCGCCGTTTGAGAACTTGATGTAGTCGATGTCAGCAGGTACCTCATAGGAATATACATCCTGATTGAGCTCGTTCGGACCTACATAGGTCATCTCTTCGCCGGGATAGTCCTTAGGCCAAGGAATTGCACCGGGCTGACCTTCTTCACCATAGAAGCCGTAGATATACACCTTCTCCCAACCTCTGTTGTTGGTGAAGTAAACTGTGATTGTGTCACCTGCAACGGGAGCTGTTGTCTCCTCTACGGGATCGGAGGGAGCTGTTGTCTCCTCAGGTTCGGCACCATCGTAAGTAGTTGTCTTATAATCCCATTTC
>JAZULM010000009.1:0-18547 GCA_045603105.1 Ruminococcus sp. | reverse complement strand
TGCTATAGGTTTTGTGCTGGTTCAGGCAGTAAAAATCCTTACTTTAGGTATAATATTTGCTACGATTCCCGCTCTTACATATAAAGTTAATGGAGAAGTAATTGATGCCTGGACCTTTAACGAAGTGCTGTTTATCTATGGTTTTTCACTTATTCCCAAGGGAATCGACCACTTGCTTTTTGATAATCTTTGGGGAATTGGCTACTGGACCGTTGCAAAGGGCGACTTCGATAAATACCTGACACGGCCAGTAAACAGCTGGTTCTATGTTTTAACCGAAAAATTTTGCGTAGATGCTTTTGGTGATTTGTTTGTAGGTATTGTTTTAGTTGTTTACAGCGTTCTTTCTATGCCTGCGGACATTGCTGCAAATATAAACTGGTTAAGACTTATACCTGTTGCTTTTGTAATTCCTTTTGCGGTTATGATTTACACATCTGTCAAAACAGCTACTGCCGCTATAGCTTTCTGGACAAAACGCAGCGGACACATTACTCATATGTGCTATATGACAAATGAGTTTGCAAAATATCCCACCAAAATATATAATACATTCATAAAGACTGCGATTACATATATCCTGCCCTTCGCACTTACCGCTTATTATCCGGCAATATACATTCTCCGAGGCGAGAGTGTATGGAGTCTTCCGGTGACGGTTTTAGTGTCGGTGGTGCTGTTTATAGTGTCACAGTTTATCTGGAACAGAGGTATCAGAGCCTACGAATCAGCAGGCAGTTGATACATAGTAAACTCAGCCTCGGAGGTGATGGCGTTGCGAAATCCGTTCATTTGTTACGATGAAACAGAAAAAATTGAATATATCTCTCATATGTGTTCTATCAATAATGTGCGGATAGCAAAACTCCCTGTTTTGGGTGTAGACAACTCCGTAGAAGGGATGAAGGCAAAGGACATTTTCTCTGCACAGCTTATAAGTGAGGATGTAAAACTTATGGCTGAGAAAATGAAGGTGGATGTGTCCGCTTATTCCTTCAGCGATTTACCAAAGGTTTTATCCGAGGGGCTTGTAAGCGACGACATCAGACTCAGACATATAGCCACAGTTCTTTCTACCAAATACGGCAACAGATTGGGACTTATACTTTTGACTTTACGTACGGGACTTGCAGAAAACCGAATAGCAAGAAGCGATTGGACTGACGACTGTTGGGACTACTGGGCAAATGTTCAGAATCTCGTACTCACAGGTGGTCTGGTCAGCGGTATGCTGGGTAAACGTTTCAAAGAGCAGATTCACTATGTGTTTGATATAGCAGGGGAGAAGCCCTATAATATTTCTTTATTCGAAAATTCATCCCATATCGGCGCTATCGGATGTGCAACCTTGATTGATGACAGCGACAAAACCTTTGTGGTACTTGACTTCGGACAGACAAATATAAAGCGTTGTGTTATCCGCAAACGCTCGGGTGAAATTTCAAATATGACAAATCTTCACTCTCTGCCGTCTGTGAATATGGAACTCGATTATTCAGACAGCGAAGAAAACCGCGCTCGTGCTATGGAACTTCACAGATATCTTCTCAACGTTATCTATGATACCTGTAAAAAAGGTGACTTGAACGCTGATGAGGGGCAGGGTGAGGTCATTATCAGCATTGCAAACTATGTCAAAGGCACGAAACTCAACCCAAGACGAGGTGGATACGGAAAACTTTCTCTGCTTTCTTCCGATTATGCAGGAATGCTCTCTCACGAACTTTCCTCGAGAATGCATCGACCTTTCAGAGTACGTCTTGTCCACGACGGAACAGCGGTTGCTCTTAACTTCAAGGACAAAGAGGATACAGTATGTATATCTGTGGGTACAGCCTTCGGAGTAGGCTTCCCGACAATCAATATCGACAAATAAATACACATATTTACATCAAAGGCAGTCGTATTTCGGCTGCCTTTTTTGTGTGTGTCAGAGTATTTATTATCATCCTTGGGGTGACCTCTGAATTGATGCCACAGCGTGATATCAATATGTACAAAATAACCTTGTAATTCTTGTGCAATTCGTGAGCAAAAAATAAGGGTAAAACTGTTTATTTTTGCAGGGCTTTGTGATATAATACAAGATGAATAAAGTGCGACTTAACGCACAGAAAAGGAGAGGATTTTTTTGAAAATTCGCAGATTGTTTTCACTGTTGCTCAGTGTACTGCTTATCGCAAGTGCTGCAAGTGTTTGCGTAATCGGTACCTCCGCTGCAGAAACAACCACCGCCGAGATCGGTGCTGTTCAGGGAAGCTACCATAACGTCAGCTACCTTGAATCCGAGGCACAGGCTTATCTGGCTACTCAGGCTGATATGTCCAAGACAGACTTGGGCGCAACCTACACTCCCGAGAAAACTACTTGGAAGGTATGGGCTCCCACAGCCACAAGAGTTCAGCTTAAGCTCTATGCTACAGGTTCCGATATGGAATCAGGCGCAGCTAATATCGGCAAGTACGAGATGACCAAAGACAATGCTACAGGCACATGGTCTATCGCACTCAAGGATGACTACAAGAATGTTTACTATACATACCTTGTAACATCTTCCATCGGCACAATCGAGACCTTCGATATCTATGCCAAGGCAGCAGGTGTCAACGGCGACCGTTCAATGGTTGTTGATCTCGACTCCACAGATCCCGACGGCTGGGACAAGGACGAGCACGTTTTCGTTGACGAGCAGACTGCAGAGCTTATCTGGGAAGGTCACGTTGCTGACATTACTTCCAGCGATAACTCAGGTGTTGACGCTAACTATCAGGGCAAGTTCCTTGGCTTTGCAGAGGGCGGTCTTACCATCAACGGTGAGGACGGTGCAAAGAGCGTTGGTATTGACTATCTTGTAGAGCAGGGTATCAAGGTTGTTCACATTCAGTGTCCCTTCGACTTTGCTTCAGGTGACGAGACTAACCCCGAGTCTTACAACTGGGGATATGACCCCAAGAACTACAACGTTCCCGAGGGTATGTACTCCACCAACCCCTATGACGGTAATGTAAGAATCAATGAGTTCAAACAGCTCATTCAGGCTCTCCACGACAGAGGTATCTCTGTTGTTATGGGTGTTGTTTACAACCACACATACGGTACAGAGCAGTCTCCCTTTACATATACTGTTCCCGGCTACTACTACAGAATGTCCAGTGCATCCTTCTATATCAACGTAACTGCTTGCGGTAACACAATGGCTTCCGATAAGGCTATGTTCCGCAGCTATATGATGCAGTCACTCAAGTATTGGGTAGAAGAGTATCACATCGACGGCTTCCGTTTTGACCTTATGGCTTCTCACGACATCGAGACTATGAACATCATCAGAAATATGTTCAACCAGATGTATGACGGCGAAGGCAAGAAGATTCTTATGTATGGTGAGCCTTGGACAGGTACAGGCGGCGACCCCGGTCTTTACAAGGGTAACGATGCTGCTATTGCAAATATGGGCAAACTTAGTGCTAACATCGCAGGCTTCAACGATACTGTAAGAAACGCTATCAAGGGCGTATTCTCTACAGGTGCAAGTATCGGCGGAGCAAGAGCAGGTGTTACAGGCGGTACACTCGGCAACTTCCCCAACCAGTCCATTACTTACTATGACTGCCACGACGGTCTTACATGGTGGGATACAATTGCTACAGCTAATGGCGGAGACTATGATACAACTTCTGCTAAGGCTACGGCATCACTGAGAACTTCCTACACATACCTCCTCACAGCTCAGGGTATTCCCTTCACACTTGCAGGTACAGAGTTTGCACGTTCCAAGTATGGTAACGGTAACTCCTACAACCGCGGTGATATTAACGCATTCGATTGGGAAAGAATTGAAACTTATGCAACTGAGACAGCATACGCAAAGGGTATGAGCCAGATCAGACGTGCATTCAGTCCCTTCTCTAACGGATCATCAAGAGTTAACCCCACATTCCTTACAGTTTCCAATACCACAAACATCCTTGCTTACCACCGTACAAACACTACAGCAGGTGAGTGGACAGACGCAGTAGTTATTCTTAACAACGGCGGTTCTAAAGGTACAGTTACACTTCCCGCAGGCACATGGACAATCGTTGCCAACGGCGTGAAGGCAGGCGTTGAGTCTCTCGGTACTGCAAGCGGAACATACGAGGTTGAAGCATACGGTTCAGCTGTTCTCGTTAAGGGTACAACTAACGCTAAGGCTCCCGAGTATGAGTATGTAACAGTTAACCACTACATCGGTGATGAAATCTACAAGACATCCAAGGTTAAGTACGAAGTAGGTACAACCTGGAGAGCAAATCCCGATTCTTATACAACATTTGACCATAATGTAACCAATGTTGAGTATAATGCTGGTACAAAGGACGGCAACAGCGTATATGGTACAGTTAAGAAGGGTGAAAACGTTGTTGTAAACTTCTACTACGAAGCATTCAACACAAGCGGTTACATCACAGTTAAGTACGTAGACGAAAGCGGTAAGAACATTCTTCCCGACATCACATACAGAATTCTTGACGGCGTAGAGTATAACGTTCCCTTCAAGAACGTTGCAGGTTACGAACTCATTTCAGAAGAGTATCCCACAAACTACGCAGGTATATTTGATGCAGAAAATCCTGCAACAATCGTATTCAAGTTCAGACCTCTTGCTTCTGACGGTATCACAGTTTACTACTACAACCATAACAACTGGGCTACAGTTTATATGTACGCTTACACAGAGACTATCGACGAGCCTCTCGGTGCTTGGAACTCCAAGGCACAGCGTATGACTAAGGTTACAGATCCCGCTGAACTTCCTGAGGGTGAAGAAGTAGGTCTTTGGTACAAGAAGACTATCGACTCCTCAACAAGCCAGCTCGATTATGATGTAACAAGCTGTAAGGTTATGTTCCACAACACTATGGGTTCTCAGGAGCCTCTCAACGGTGAAGCAGGATATGACGCAGCTGGTACTATCTACATCAAGAACAAGATTCTCACATTTAACACTACAGTTATCACCAGCCACATCGACGCTAAGACAGGTGAAAAACTTGCTGACGATGTAGTTGACGTATACAACAACTCCTCAAGTAACGACGTATACTTCACAGAGAAGATTGCAAGCCTCGGTACGGCTATTGTTCCTGTTAACGCTTCCGGTAACAGAGTAGCAGGTGTAACCTGTGTTGTTTATCTTTATGACACAAGTGGCGATGTTGACAAGCCTACCAATCCCTCAAATCCTGAGGTTGGCGGTATCCTCCTTGGTGACGCAGACCTTGATGATAAGGTTAACGTTAAGGACGCTACCACAATCCAGAAGAATGTTGCAAGTCTCCTTATCCTCTCCGCTGATGGTAAACTTGCTGCAGAGGTAGACGGCGACGGTAAGATTACCGTTAAGGATGCAACTGCTGTACAGAAGTGGGCTGCAGATATGAATACAGGCTATGCTATCGGCGAGACTATCCCCGGTACAGGCACACAGGCTCCTACTCAGGGCGGTAGCGATGAGAACAGCAGTCTTCAGGACAAGTTCAAGGAACTCTACAACACAGCATCTGCTCTGCTCAAGGATAAAGCAGGCTACGTAGTAGAAATCACTCTCAAGACCACTAGTGATGAACTCAAGGAGAAGGCTTCCAAGTTTGGATTTGACCTTTCTGCTGAGGATACCTCCAAGAACGAGTATCAGAAGTACGATGCACTTTTAACAACTGTATCATACTACGTACTTCAGGGCGGTACCGATGAGGAACTCACCAAGGCAACTGCAGACCTTCAGCAGGGTTACGACTGGTTCAATTACTACGTAACAGAACTCCACAAGGAGCCTATGACAATTGATCCCAGCGATCCCTATGCAATCGACGTTTCTAACGGTGTATATCCCAGACTCGAAGGCTACAACACAGTAGTTTACTCTCAGGCTAACGATTCCAACTGGGAGAATGTTTACTACTATTGCTGGAGTTCATCAGGCGGTGAGCAGGCAGCATGGCCCGGCAGACAGATGAAGTTCGCTCTCGTTAACGACTATGGTCAGAAACAGTACGTTGCTTACGTTCCTGTTGAGTATGATAACTATATCATCAACAACGGTAATGGCGGCGGTTCTAACCAGACTATCGACCTTAAGATCACAAGTAGTGTCGGCATGTATATGCAGGATACCAACGGTGCAGAAGGCAAGTGGACAATTGGCAACTGGGATCCTTGGGCATAATAGTCCGACGAATTTTCATTGATTTAATAAAGTATTAAGTTTAACTTAATATAACAAACAGGCACACAGAATAATCTGTGTGCCTGTATTTTTATGCAAAAACCGCCTTTGCATTGTTAATACAAAGACGGCGATAATCAGTTTTGCTTTCGGACAATTTTATATTCATCCTCAAGAGAGAAGTAATGACAGTCAAAATTGCTTCCCTTCAGAAACTTTTCCATTTCATCCTCATCTAGATTTATCTCGCATACATAGCATCCCATATAATCGTCATAGACGTAGTGAGAACACATCTCACAACTACCACTTCCTTTAGCCATATTATCCCTCCTTGTATTCTTTATTATACATTATTTTATCGTTAACATCAAGGTATAATATGAGAAAGCCTCCGATTATTGCTCGGAGGCTTTAGTTTTAATATATGTCATCCAATTCAGAGATAACTTCTTCAGATTCATTATCAAGTGCCTGGAGATAAGTTGCATTAGGTACCTTTTTGGGGTCTTGGGGAGGTTTATTCTCTTCCTCTTGATCTTTGTATCTGATAATATCAATCAGATTCATAAGTTCACCGCTGAAGGAAATAATCAGTATCACAATAAATGCCAGAAAGCCATACCATTGGCTGAAGAAATTGTAAAGCGCTCCGATTACGGGGATTTTGCATAGTACCAGTCCGACAATCTGTGTTTCATCAATTTCGGGGTCATCCAAAGCACCCGGTTTAATACCTCTTGTGGTGAAGTGAAGGACACCGTCTTTTTCAATGGGATCTGATACAATCTGGTGAGTAATTTGTTTTCCTGCTACAGGTCCCAACTCTCCGTTATATGTTATTATGTCGCCTTTTTTGAGAGTCTCAGGATCTGTTCTTTTTACGAGAATAATATCACCGATACTTAACTCGGGTTCCATACTTTCGGATGAAACTCTGAACATACTGTATCCGAAGAGATTAGGTGTCAGTCCCGATATCCTGGCTACTAAAACATAAACAATACCTGCCAGAAAGCAAAGTACTAATATAATCGCTACAATTTTCTTTATTTTCTGAAACATTTAAATACTCCTGTGTTTGTTTAATCCCTATTATCAGTTGTTTGTCAGAACAATATTTGTAATTTCAAAACTACCATTTCCTGTAAATGTAACGTACCATTCGATCTCAACAGACTGAGCATTTGCAGATATCTCGTACTGAGCAACAACAGGTATCCATCTTACTGTCGACAGGTTGCCCTGAGTACTTTCTGCGGGATAGGTTATCAAATCTTTGGTGGGGGAGGAAACTCCGATAAAATACTTATTTTCGAGAGCGGTTGAGTACTTCACGTCAATAAACAAAGACGTGTTGGTGACAAAGGCTTTGCTGTTTGATATGTAAGTCTTAAAGTACAGAACATCGCCTTGTGAGTAGGTATCACTTGCAAGAGAAGTAATATTACCCGTAGCAGTGCTTTGAGGATACGTTACGTTGCCGTCACTATCAACAGTACCAAGATACGTCTTAGCGGTACATCCGTTGCCGTTAATATAGTAGTTGTGACCTCTTGTATCAAAGGAAAAAGCAGTGAATCTTGATTTATCCTTATCATGAGTATCAGAGCCCTCAGTATTGTCTATACTCATAAATCCGCCGCCGTAAACCGCAGGACGCTGAGACCATGCAAAGGTATTGCAAACAAGTGCAAACATAAGCATAATCGCAAATATAATCTGCAGTTTCAGAAATCTTTTAGTTGTCATGGTCTCACCATCCTTTCTGTAGTTATTCTGAGTAATCTTTTATCCACTGGGCATCAACATTCCAGGTGCCTGTCTTGTGGGCTGTTCCGGAACCACTCGAAATATAGAATCCCTTCATATCAGTAATGTTAGAAGTGATATTACTTGTTTGTATTCCGTTATTATTGTTATTGAATATGATACCGGTTGAGTTAGCGGGTACAAGAGCACAGTATACAGTCTGTTTCTGATCATTCTTACCTATATATGTCATAGCATTTCCGGGCCAGGATGTCGGAGAATCGCCACCCCAGTAATGAATGTGAATAGAGTGATTATTATCCCAATCCCAGTTATCGGTAAAGTAGATTCGAATGAGATTATCCGCAGTACTCCACTCGGCGGTATTCTTATCCAAAGCGTAGCAGTACGTACTTCTGCCCGAGGTAGACCAGGTGTTTGTTCCGTCAGTAAATGTAATTGATGAAGCACCATCGGGTATATTCGATGTAGTCCACGTCAGATTATCGGTACCCTTTGTGAGAGGTACAGAGTAAGAAGTGTTATCATAAGTGAATCTTGCTGACATAGTGGAGACACTTGTGTCGTAATGCTTGAAGTTAACTGCAGGGCCGCTGAGAGTAAGTTCTCCCCAAACACCTGTGCAGAGTTTTGACTGTGATGTACTAGTATCTCCGGGGGATGTGTTTGTATTACTTGTCTGTTCAAGTGTCAGATAATGGTTGTTGATTGCACCTTGTGAGGTAAGTTCTTCGCGTGCTGTTACCTTAATGGTATTGTAACTGGAGTTATAGGTTATCATACCAAAACTCTGATTCTGGTCGACAGTGTTAAATCCGTTAGCAGTACGGTTCCAGATGGTAATCAGGTCGCCGTTTTGAGGTTGTGAACTGAGATTTATATACCAAAGGGTGTTATCTCCCGGTGTTACCTGTGTCATTCTTGAGTCGCCAATAGGCCAGGAATCGGTCGAAGGTATATAATTGTCTTTACTTAATGTGTTATATGCTCCGTTTACTGCATTTATAACGTCTCTGTTATTGTCGGACGTGAATGATAAAGCAGGGGCGTGGTTGTTGTAGAAGAAGGTATCAACAAGGCTTTCGTCTATTTCAAGATACATCTTGTAAGTGGTATCCTCTACAGTTGTACCGCTGTCAATTGCGCGGTAAACTGTGTTACTGCCTCTGTTTGCACCATTCCAATAGTTGAATAAAGTATCTTTATTTTCGCTGTTTTTACCGCTTCTGTTAAATCTTACGAAGTCCACAGAACTCGGTATCCAACAAGACCAGGTGCTCTTATTATATTCATCTCTTATGAACGTATCAGTCATACTGTACTCAAGGGTACTGCCGTTGTATGTGATACGGACATCCATATTGATATCGTTGCCTTTATCGTCTTTATTATTAACCCAACTGTCATTGGTATAATCTCTGAAATCAATTTTTGTGAGTTCAGAAGGCTCAAGCCCCCAGACAGCAGTGCTTGAGCCAAGCAGTGTCAGGACTGTTTCGTCGCCACGGTTGGCAGGACGCCAGGTAACGTGGGGAGTGCGGTTGCTGTCAGATGATGATATCCAAAGGAATTCCAGATTTTTGACAGCCATCGGAATTTCACCCGTCCATGATTTTGCGGATGAAGAATATGCCAAGGGGTACAGGTTACCCGAGCCGTCTGCATTGCGGGCGTATAGAATCATATCGTTATCGTTTTGTACGGTATCTTCGGTATTAACCCACTGTGTAGCAGTATAATCATAAACAGTAATAGTTCTGGGAATAGACCAGGTGGTACAGAGTTTTGCGATAAATGCAACCTTTTCACCAATTGTATCTCTTGCGGGGTTTTCTCTCGAAGTGCTGGCTTTAGTCCAGCCTTCATCGAGAGCATCTAACCATAGTGAAAAAGTAATTGTTTTCGTTTCGTTTTTTTCCAAATGGAATAAAACATTGTTCGCAGTACTGTGATCGGATTTATAGATATAGTTTGATAAACTCTTAACTCTACCTGTTACGGTGTGTGCAGTATCGTCTGCATTGAGGTAGTCAATACTACTTATAGTTGTGATATTACTCGTTCTTGTCGATAATATATGGGTTGTAGTACCATCGCTGTAAGCAAATCTATAGGCATACATACGGGCTGCAGAAGAGGAAACTGTATCAAATAACTCAAACTGAGGCAATATCTCAGACAGATAAATATCAGTAGGGCCTGAGGGGGAGGATATTGTAAACTCGAATCTTATGATGTTAGCGTTAATATCCTCTTGTGACATTTTTCTGTATTTTGCATTTGCAAAGTTTGATGTGCTTGTATATTCATACGGAGCGTAGAAGTTAATTCCGTCTGCGCTGGAAACAGGGGAGAGCCTAACGTCATTCTGTTCCTCATAAAACGATGTGAGGTCGATAATCTGATTAAAGGTTGTGTCACTCTCGCTTGAGTTTTCACCGACTACAACGTGTGAGTTTATGCTTGTTGGGGTGGCAATATTGTTACCGCTTATCTCGAGAGAAGTTACACCCTCGAACCAAGCAAACGAAACACTCACCGCCAGAAGTAAAAACTCGAGCATTGCAACAGCAGAGAGTATAATACTCTTTGTGTTTAATTTTTTCTTTTCGGGTTTAGCAAAGTGTTTACCCTTCATATTATACTCTCCTTTCTGTAAATTTTGTTTATCTTAGGTCAATGAATCAGGGGTTTTCCTCGTAACTCCATTTACCTGTCATATAGTAATTTTCAAGTTTTGTGCCGTCAACCCAATACTCACCTGTGAATCCTGTGATTGTGAATACGTTATTATCGCCAAATACTCGGGTTTTTGAACCTTCTTCAGCCTCATTGTATACATTCTTCGGATTAAGTCTATCCCAGCCGAACTTATCAGCATTCGGATTGTATCTCAGGAAGTCAATGTGGTCCATTCCGTCGGGTACGGCTACCATATACTTGCCTGAGTCAGATGTTGCACACATAGAAGTCCACTGCTGAGTACCGGAGACTTCTGAATTATAGAAATATGCAACAAAGATACATCCGCTCGAGTAACCCTTACCTTCGAGATACAGCAGTTTGTTACTCCAGTATCCTGAGCCTGATGACGTCACTGTGTAGTAGAGGTTATCTCCGCGTACAGTATCAGACCAGGGGTTACCGACTGTGTTCGTAGCAGTTCCGTCATCGTTTACATTGTATCTTATGAAGCTGATTGTTTCTGCTTCAGAGGGGATAACTATCTGCCAGTTGTTGTTTGAGTTTACGTAACTCATCTTGTAATTGAAGTTCTTTTCATTGCCATTACCGTCGTTAATTGTGAAGGCAACGTGTATTTCAGTTGGTTTACTGTTTGCATAATCATCGAGATATCTGTTAACAGTTCCGTCAAAGAGGGTAATAGTAGTGCCTGAGAAGTTATCAGTCCACATACCTGTATTGTGACCGAATGCAACGAAGGTACTGCAATCTCCGATCGTACCTGCCGGGAAGGTATTCCAGTCGCTATCTTGTGCAGGATTATATCTTGCGAACTTGACGTTTTTGACACTAGCGGGGAGGTTTACGCTCCAGGTATAAGTGTTGTCATAATCAGTATCTTTTGTCATCGGATAGCGTGTGCCGTCTGAGCTATCTATAGCATAGAGGTAACATTTTTCGTCATCTACCCATTTTTCAAGAGTTTGGTCAACAAAGTAGATTGTACGGACATCCTCGTAAGATGTTGTGAACTTGGTGTAAACATCAAGATCATCAATGTTGAGTATGTCATTTTTGCAGTCTATGTCTGTACCTTCGAGCCATATAGTAACAGTAATAATCTTGGGAACATTAGCCTCAAGATTAAAGAGGGCTTGATTGTTTTGTGCATTACCGAAGATATATTCACCGAATGAATGTGTGTTACACTGGGCAGTAGTAGCAATACCATTTGCGTTAATTGATTTTACGGCATTGTTTTTTTCGGCATAGTCCTTTGTTGTAGAATTATCAAAAATATATGACTTGGGGTTAGATATATTATTATCAATGAAAGCCACTCTTACGGCTTTTGCAGATGTAGGATCGGCATTTTCGCTGTTTCTTATGTAACTTGTCTTGGAAAGCCACACGGGAGTATCGCTTTCTGACTTAAGTGATATATCAAAGGAAATGTATTTTGTATTAAGGTCGTTACCTGTACTCTCGCGGAATACAAGGTCAGAAGTTTTCACATCTGCTGTGAAATCTCCATCACCTGAGTCTGAAAACTCCGATAAAGGGAAGTAGAGGTTTCGTCCGTCAACACTTGAACACTCCGATAAAGTGATATTCTTGCCAAGCAAATCATTGACGTTGACGGCACCCTGAGATTCATAGTCTTTACCATAGTTCATCTCAAGCGCTGTATCAGCAGAAATCGTGATGTAATCTGAACTGTCTACAGTAGATGAGAAATTCTGCGACAGCCAGGAATATGTAGTAGCAATAAGCAACATCATCATAAGTGTTAGTGCAACAACAGAACGAAGAAGTCTGTTAAATCTTGATGAAAAATTATTCATTTGTTGCACCTCCTTATAATAATGTTTAAGTGTTAATAAAGTTTACTCATTCTCTGTTACTTCATGAGCGACAAAATCGAGAGCGATATTATACTTACCGCCCGAAAGCGCACGTTTAACCTCGTCATCACAGCCCTCGAGCCAGATGTTGATTGTGGCATTACCAATATATTGTCCGCTTTCTTCGTCAAGAACTGTTGTAGTCAGATAAGCGTTTTCGTCGGCTGCTGACTGTGTTGCGGATGAACTTAGCAGGGGAGAATTATTTGTTGTGAATTCTTTTGTGCTGTTATAGTACTCGTGTATTTTTGCGCGGTTTGATACGGCATTACCTGTCTTTACCTCGTAACTGTAGGATGTAATGTTATCTACGGTTGTTGTTGTGGTAATAAGCTCTATATCACTTCTTGGTATCATCACAAAGCGTAGATTGTCGCCATCCACAGCAGAAAGCCTCAATGCTCCAACTATGCAGTCTTTGGAAAAATCTCCCTTGGTGCTGGGGTTTCCTGACGATGTACCCGTCAGGGGCAAATTGTTACTTTCGCAGAAGGTAACAATATCGGTGCCCGAGCCTAAATAAATTTTGCCGGGAAAAGTAGTTCTGAAATTGATATTCAGGGAAATATATGCCTGATTAGGTGTGGCATCAGACCAGTTTTTCGATGTATCGGGAGTACGGTTAGCGCCGTCTGTCTGGCTGAATACAGGTCTGAGAAAAGTTTTACCGTCAGAGGTAATATCCAACATCATAAGGTTATCTTTGATTTTGTTAGATTCACTGATGTATATCTGTGAGTTTTCGTCGAGCAGATCGATTCCTGGGTGATAGGTGAGTCCACCGTCGAGCGAGATATACATATTTTTACCGGCATTTACTGAGATATTGAGGCCGGATGCATCGGCTTCGGTATTATTGGCAAACCAAGCCCAGACCGCAACCAGAAGTAACATAACGATTGCGATCAACAAAGCAACTAATCTTATTAGTGCCATCTTTTGTCTGGACTTTAATGTGTCTTTAATGTAGCCGATTATACTCATTGATTATCTCACTTTTTATGAAAATAGAATCCGAATTTCTGTGTTCCGATGTGTCTGGAATCTGACTGACGCTCGGCGTCTGTGCTTTGCTGAGAAGCAAGTCTTAATTCGGCGGCGCGGATAGCTTCCTTAGCCTTAAGTTCTGCCTCGCGTTTTGCTTTGGCAATTTCTGCTTTTGCACGACGTCTTTCCTCTGCGAGGAGTCGGTCATATTCTTTTTGTTTTTTGTCGAGTTCACGCTGATAACGTGTATGCTCAGTGTCAAAAGCCTTCTTGTGCTTTGCCTCAGCGGTTTCGAACGCTTTTTTATGTCTTGACTCTAAGGCATCCATAGACTTCTTGGCAGATGCACTTTGTCTTTCGAGTTCAGTTCTGTGCTTATCGGCAGAGCTTGCGAGTTGCTTTTCGTATTCGCTTCTTACTGTAGCCAGAGCGGTTTCGTGTGAAGCCGAGAGAAGTTGTACCTCGCTTGAATGACTGTCAATCATAGCCTTGAATTCACTTCTGAAGGACTCTGTCTGTTCTCTGAGTCTGCTTTCCATAATCTGCTGTTGCTCGGATATGTTTTGCTCGTGCAGATGTTTAAGGTCAGCGAGTTCTTTAGAATGAGCACTCTGCATAGAGGAAACTACTGTTTCGTGTGATGAGATGAGTTCTGCCTCTCTTGTGCTGAAGTCTTGGCGCATTTGCTCTGTTTCGGCAATGTGCTGAGTTTTTGCATTTTCATACTCATCGGATAATGCAGAAAGTCTTCCTGACAGCGAGGAGATTTCCTCTGTCATAGCGGATATCTGTGTATCACGCTTTGAAACAGTTTCTTTCAGCAGGCCGATTTCCTCTGCATTTTTGTATAGTTCAGCACGTGCAACCTCAATTTCACCTTGAAGCTGTGAAATTTCCTCAGTCTGTTTGGAAACAGTATCAGAGAGTGCAGCGTTTTCTTCAGTAAGTCTGTCGCACTCAGCTTTGAGTTTTTCGATTGCTTCTTTTGCAGCTTGGATAGTTTCAAGATGTTTTGCAATTTCCTGATTTTTAGATTCAAGTTCTGCCTTGAGAGAAGCGATCTCTCCTGCCTGTGCTTCAATAGTAGAAGCCTGAGCAAGACTTAAAGCGGTTAGTTCCTCAACCTTATCGCTTAAGACTTTCTTCTCTTTCTCAATCTCAAAAACCTGGTCTTTGAGTTGCTGGATAGTTGTCTCGTGGAGATTAATAAGACCTTTCATTTCCGTCATCTTGGTTTCATACTGACGGAGTGTAAACTTAGCGTGGTTGAGCTGAGAGTTAAGGTCGTTAATCTGTTTCTCTCTGTCGCGGATTTCCTCCAGACGAAGCTGAGCCTCCTCAGCCCTTACTGCAGCGATTCTTTTCTCTGTTTCAGCGAGAATCTGCTCCTCGGGGCGAAGTGCCTCTGTCTCAAGTCTTGCATTTTCTTCGAGATATTTTTCGTGCAGAAGTCGTCTGAGTGCAGGGTTTGTTGCAATGCTTATGACAAAATGCTCATAAGACATTACATTATACATAGCAAGCTGAACTTCCTCGTCCATTTTGCCTGTGTATTCTTTGCCCACAATTTCAAAGCCGGTCTTTTTGTAGGATGTAATGAAAAGGTAAAGGTCAAGTGCCTTTTTGAAATTGGGGTTTTTGGTCATAAGGTTGGTACGCTGAATAGGGGGGCGTACCATTTCTGTATTTGTAAGCGCACGAATAAGCGCAGATGCAGAGAAGTCAGCCAACACTCGACGAATTCTTCTTACACGCTGGAAGTCGGTCAATGTGGAAACATCGGCATTGATATCGAATTCCTTTTGTTCGTGGCTTTCGTTTGAATATGTCAGTTCAAAGTCAAGTACCTGATGGTTAAGAGTAAGGTGTCTTGACAGATGAATTTTCTGATAAGAGTCATTGGGAGCGTGTTTCATCTCCTTGTATCTGTCATCAACAAACTTTGAAGCGTGTATCAGAAGTGTGCGCAGGAATCTGTTTTCGTAAATAGCGAAACTTTCCTCACGCTGAATATCGAGTATACGCTCGGGAGTAACATCATCATCCTCAACGCGAGCAATCAGATTTGTGTGCTGGGCAAGATGACGTACGGACTCACTGGTGATTTTGCGGGCTTTCTCAATAGGAACGATATCTTCGTTCTGGATGATGAACCTGCGTTGTTCACGGATAGCCTTGTCGATATAGGGGATAGCGTCTTCGATCGCTTCAACCCAGTCCATATCGATAACTCGGCTGTAGTTTTTACCCGAGAGTTCATCCGATCCCGTATCAGCATCCGCCAGTGTGCTGGTCAGATAACTATGAGTGAAATCCCCTTTTAAGGTTTCCTGCATGAGGATATATGCACGATAATACTTGTTAAAGTCAGCCATTTAGGATTTCCTCACCTCTTTCAAAAAATACTTTGTATACAATAAATAATAAGAATATTAGACAAGTTTCTGAAGTCTTCTGAGGTACTCTTTACACTCAGACATATTTTCCTCACCGAAGAGGAAGTCAAGATAGTCAACAAGGCCGTCAATTTCATCACGGATGAAACTGAGGTTAAGGCTCTCGAATTTACGGAGAACTTTTCTTGCCAGAACGTAGTCAAGACCATCAAGTTCAGTACCGCCACAACCTACGAAAGCAGGAACGTACTCACGGAGTTGCTTAACAATACGGTTACCGAATGCAAGTCTGAAATGCTCGATAACATAGTCATCAAGAAGTTCAATCTTGTGGAGATTTTCCTCGGAAACCTTGTGGTGTTCCTTGCAGTAATCAAGCATTTCTTCAAGATGCTTGTAAGAAAGGTTCAAAGGCTCGGTCTGAGGTGCCTCGAAGGGAACGCCCTTTGTATTGATGTCGATGGGCATCGCTCTGTCGTATACCTTATCGGTAATAGCAAATGTAGAGTCGTCGTTATTAGCTGTACCGATGTACCACATATTCTGGGGCAGGTGGAGTTTACCGCTGTCGAGATGCTTGGGGTCGTTATCCCATACGTTGGGAACAAGGTCAACAATCCATTCATCTCTGGAGGGCATCTCAAGGATTGAGAGCATCTCAGCAAAGTAATACTCAACACGGGCGATGTTCATTTCGTCGAGAATTGTGAGGTAGATGTTTTCGTTATATGTAGCCTCGTACATAGCACGGAGAAGTTCGGTTTCGTTGTAACGCTTTGTAAATTCATTGAAGTAACCGAAAAGTTCCGAACGGTCACGCCAGGAAGGCTGAATAGATGTAATTATAGCATCGTTTTGAAGGAATTTACCAAAAGCATAGGGGAGAGAAGTCTTACCTGTACCGGAAATACCCTGAAGGATGATAAGTCTTGTAGATGCAAAGGAAGCCAAAAACAGACGGATGATCTTAATGTCATAGTAAAGTCCGAGCTTGGAACAAGCGAAGTTGCGGAATCTTTCGCATATTTCGGGCAGAGTGATCTCGTTATCGTATACAGGGGGAACGTAATCAGCCCAGAGTGCGTCAACCTGAGAGAGTTTGAAGAATCTGCTCTCGCCTTCCTGCAAAGGAGTATCCTGTTTGCCATTGAGGGTATCAATTTCTTCACCTGTAAGTTCAGAAATTTCGTTGGGGTTAAGACCAATCTGAGAAACCTTCATGGAGAGAATCTTATCTCTCTCGAGATTCAGGCGCATAACCTCACGGTTAAGAGCGGTAACCTCGTCAATAAGGTCGTTTGTGTCCTTAACCTTCTTATTGAATCTTACGAATTTTTTGAGTCCCATAATTACAAGGTAAACGAGCAGAACCAAAACAGCGATAATGAGTATCATACCGATAACTGCATAAACCCATGCGAGTCCGCCGAGTTCTGTGGTGTAAGAATTGACAATACCAATGTATTTCGGGAAGTTGAACATCTCTTTCAGTCCGATAAAAATATTGGAGAAAGCAGTCCACAGCCCCCCGAGAAATTGTCCGAAGAACTCAAAGAAAAATTTAAGTATTCCATCCATAATATTCAGTCTCCTTATAATGACATAAAAAGATTAACCCTTGGGCAACCTGAAGAATATACAAAATCATCATACGGACAAGCCATATTGCGCAACCGGTGGTCGCCGTTTCATTTTGTATATTATTCAAGCTGTCACGGATATCAATAGTTCCTTAATACTCTGCTGACGTATGAAGGAACTATTGAACATCTGTAAACATCATAATAAATAAGCTTCCTCGCTTCTTTATTATTTACTCGCCGTCACCGGCGTCCGCCACTGGCGGCGTAGTATTGATTTCTGAGGACTGCTTAGCTCTCAGATACTCTTCGGCTATTGCTTTCTTCTGTTCGTCAGTAAGCTCTCCTGAAACCGCTGCTGCAGTAGCTTTCGATGCTTTGTAGGCGATCAGATTACGAATAACACGTATAGCCTGAATCAATACGAAAATGAGAATGGGGAGGATTATACAAAGAAGAAATCCTTTGGAAGTCTGTACGAAGTCGATGGCTTTACCTACACCGCCGATACGTGTACCTGTATACACAGCGATAATATCACTTGCCTCTTTCAGATTCATATCTTCAATAGGATTGTTGATACCCTGTGTGCGGTAGTATGTAGTGCCGTTTTCCTCAACTACTTCAACTATATTGTGAGTAACAAGAATAGTCTGAGTATTTGTTTCAAAAGGCTCAGCCTCACGCCATCCGCTGCCAACGTTGACAACGTTCATGGGGAACATAACTGTTTCGCCTACTTCATAAGACTCTTTGTCGGAAATCTTACAAATAATCAAGTCACCCACGAAGAAGGCACCCTCTGCAGGAGAGCCGTCCTCGTTGTATTTTTCCATAGATTCGGTCTGTACGCTTCTGATTGTATAGCCGAACAGATGGGAGACGTTCCCCGCCTTCTGTGTCAGCGCCACAAAAAGTACCAACACAGCAAAAACCATAACCAGTACCATAACTATATCGAGAATGATATTAAGTACATTTTTCATTTTTTCTTTCACGGCAAACGCCTCCCGAATT
>JAZULM010000008.1:0-6504 GCA_045603105.1 Ruminococcus sp. | reverse complement strand
GACCTGTTATTGTATCTCGTTATTAAGATACCGTCTGTAATGAGTCTGCTGTTACAATAGCGCCGTACTGTATCTATTGTCTCAGATATTAAACTCACTCCGTTAATACTGTGTATCTCTGCCTGTACAGGTATTATCGCGCGATCTGACGCGGTGAGAGCGTTAACCACCGTTATACCTAAACTCGGCGGAGTGTCTATCAGTATGAAAGAATAACGCTCCTGTATCTCCTCTAACTGTTCTTTCAGGCGGTACTCTTTGCCGACATCTGTTAATATCATGTCTGCACTTGCAAGGCGCGGACTCCCTTTGAGTATGTCCGCGCCGTTAATGCTCTGTATACCGTCTGTAATACTCGCTCTGTTGGTGAGAATATCATAAGCTGTTACTCCTGTTGTACTCGCTCCTAAGTCATAAGTCAGGTTAGTCTGTGAGTCCAGGTCGATATATAATACTTTATATCCCCTCTTCAGGAGACCCGCTCCGAGTGTTCTGCAAGTCAGAGTCTTACCGACTCCCCCTCGCCTGTTACAGATAGTTACTATCATTTCTCTTTCACTCCTATTGATTCCAGATACATAGAAGTAAACTCTGATACTCTGCTACATGCTCTATCTACCGCGTCTCTCGCTTTCTCGTTTTTAATCTCACAGAGTAGCGCGTCTCCATCTTTCAGAAATGGACTCGTTAAAGCCTGTTCAAGTAGCGACATATCAGACACAAGGTCATACATAACTACCGCGTCAACCTCTACTGTATCTCCGCTCTTTCTTACTTCCTCTTCAAACTCAGTTAGAGTCAATTATACTCACCCTCTCTCTACTTCAGAACAGTAAACGGAGCGCCTGTACTGTTCTGCTCTTCTTGCGCTCTTGCTTTCTCCATCAGTTCGTTAATCTGCTTGCTCAGGTCGCGGAGTTGTTTTTCGATATTAAATATACCGTCTTCACCGCAGCCGTTCTCCTGTGCTACCAGACCCATACCCCAGGTCAAGTCCGAGATCTCTTTGACTTTCTCGTTGACCTCTTCAAGTTCACATACACTTACCATTACTCTACCTCTCTTTTCTTTCATGCGGAGCGGTGTTATAATAGTACCGACAACCGCATGTCTCTGTGGTGTGTTGACGGTGGCTATATTCCCTTAATATCAAAGTCCACCGTCTTTTTAATTGTTTATTACAATCTCAGGCGCTCTAATTGCCGATATAAGCGACTTTTACAGTATTGCCTGAGTAATTGTACTACTACATGTATTCTCTATCTCGTCCAGTTCGTGGCTATATATCATTGTTGTACTGATGTTCGCATGTCTCGCAAACTGTTGTACCGTCTGTATTGTCGCTCCGTTCTGAAGTGCAATAGTTACGCTACTATGTCGGAGTGAGTGCGCTGTTAATCGATCTGAGTTATATCCTGACTCTTTCAGTATTCCTTTAATGATTCCAGATACACTCCGAGTACTGAGTCTCTTTCCGTTACTGTTGTTGCTCATAGAACAGAACAGCGGAGCGCTCTCGTCTGTGTTCTTCCTGTCTCTCAGACTCTCTCTTATCGCCTGTTCTACTTCCGGAGATATATTACATATCGCGTCTTTATCAGTGCGTCCTTTTCCCTGTATTCTCAGGACGCACTTTCCGCCGAGTGTCTGCAAGTCTAATATATCCGCGCGAGCAACCTCACAGTCTCTCAGGCCGTTACAGGCCATTAACAGAAACATGCTATAATCTCTCCGACCTTGCGGAGTAGTCCTGTCTATCCTCTTCAGTATCGCCTTTAACTGTTCCGCTGTGAGATAGTCTCTCTTATGTCCTGACGGTACTCTACCGCCTTTTATGTGCTCCGTGATATTGCTATACAGATTCTCCTGTTCTAACCATCTGAAGAACAGGCGGAGCGCCGTTACATATAGTCTAACGGTGTTCGCGCGGTGCTCCTGTAACAGGAAGTCTTTATAAGCCTTTACTGTATCTCTTGTCGGAGCGCTTATCTGCTCGTCAGAAAGATACCTGACAAACGCTCTGAGCGCTCTATCATAAGTTGCAACTGTTTGCGGAGTCGCGTCTAAAAAAGCAATAAAGCGAGCGCGTAAGTCTTGAAACTCCGCGCTCGCCGTTATCTCGTTTACTCTCTGTACTGTGATACTTTCCATCTCGACAACCTCTCTGTAAATGATGTGATATATTCCCTACTGATATACTACTACCATTTGTAATGGTTGTCAACTGTTGTCATTCTTAATCAGACATTATATTGTATCGTTTTTACATTATGACTTCTCCCAGGATATTTTATTGTCTAATGTTCCTGTCTCCTCAAAGTAGTTGAAAGTCGGTAAGTAATTAAAATTGATTTTCTTTCCGCGCTCTCCCTGTCGATTTTTCAACAACACTATCTGCATTTCCCTTGTCGGTTTTTGATATTCTACATCAGGGTCAAAGTCACTCCCCGCGCTCTGAAACTGTAAACCCATGATAATATCACATGAAAACTCAATAGCGCCTGACTCTTTCAGAGCGTCCTCTGTTACCGCGCCTTTATAATCAGAGTTCTTTCTGTACGAACCGCGATTAACGGAAGAGATCGCTATTACAGGTATTTTATTGTCTCTGCTTATCCTCTTCAATTCAAGTATCGCCTTGTCTGTGTTGGTCTTGTCTGTTGCTCTTGTATCATACGGCGCTATCAGCTGAAGATAATCAATTATCAGAACAGGCTTCTCTCCTGACTCTCTCCCCTTTGCTTTTGCGTCTCTTATGTGCTGTTCTACTATGTCTCGTATCTCCGTTACTCCGACATTCCCGATACCCTCGATAATAAAGATATTGTCTGTATACTCTGAATAGTCAGATAATGCGTCTGCAATAAGAGCGTTCTCCTGTTTGTTGTAATACTTCCGTCTGCTACCGTCTGTTATTCCAAGTCCGCTCTTTGCCCAGGCGATTTTACCGTTCTTATCGTTTCTCGCTCTGATATAGGTGTGTCTGCTGATACTCCGCGCCATTAACTCAAAACGCGACATCTCAAGAGCGATTACAATTACATCATGTCCACTCTTTGCTATTTGGTCGCATATCTGCATTGTAAAAGCGGTCTTTCCTGTTGATGTCTGAGCGCCTATACAGATTAGACTTTCATGTAGTCCTCCGCCGAGCGCACTATCTAACCTCTTAAAGCCTGTCGGTATAGGTGGAGTTGACGCGCGTTCTGATGTAGCGCCGATAAAGTCTCTCAGATAATCTGATACAGGCTCCTCGCGTTCTCTGTCTTTCTCCGCCTGTTTCTCCTGTTTCTTCTGCTCCTGTTCTCTCCTCTTCAGGTCGGCTTTCATTTTCTGAAGTTCCGGATCTTCCTTGTATGTATCGTCCAGTATCTTCACTCTCTGCATTAACCCCTCCGCCTGTTCCACATGCTCGTCAATTTGTTTC
Source organism: Ruminococcus sp. (assembly GCA_045603105.1). GTDB lineage: Bacteria > Bacillota > Clostridia > Oscillospirales > Acutalibacteraceae > Ruminococcoides. The sequence goes on along the minus strand of JAZULM010000008.1, from coordinate 3,077 downwards.
AGGAGTTCTCCCTTGTCCTCTAAAATACTCATTACTTGCTTTCCCCTTTAATACTTCCGCGCCGTTACATCTGCTGTATACTCTCCCTGTGCTCAGGGTAAGGGGTACACTCTCCGCGCTTTTCCTGTGATTCTTACGGAAAAGTGCTTTGCTCGCTAAGGTCGGCGCGCCTTTTCTGTTCTATCTTTCATATCTATACTATCACATACACTCATAAAAAAACGGTGTACACGCGCTATTAAGAAGCGTGTACAACCGTTACTGTATTACTTGTATTACTTGTAATACTTGCCTGTTTTTGCGAGAAACGCTGTACCTATTGAAACTTCAACAACAATAAGCCTTTTTTACCTCTTCAAGTGTACCCTGTTTTACACGCAAGTGTACCCTACTTTATTTTTCTTTTTTTGCCGTATCATACATCTTTTCAGATAGATATATCCTGTATCCGTCTACTCTTCTGTTCTTTCCGAGTTTCCTCTCGTAAGAGTAAAAATCATTTTTGCGCATGTAGTCAGATAGTAATATCTCAATACGTTTGAGTAGTTCATACCGCGCTTTTCTTGTCTCTGCTATGATACCGCATTTTTCGAAAAGAGTATCGACTTTTAATACAGGCACTCCGTCTGTATCTCGCGAGTATGTCCTGTTTTTCTTCATAGTATCTATTTCTCTGATGATATAATCTCGCCATACTATATCCTTTTCTCTCATGTGCAATTCAACAGGAACATCTAATAAACAAGCGTCTACTGTCGCGATCTGCTTCACATCTTTCGCGTACTCATACTCAGGCGGTAACTTATCTACTGTGTAACCGATACCCTCTACAACATCTCCGTTCTTAATTTGGTACTCTGTGAGCGGTAGTCTCGCCCTCTTTGCTATTCCTGTTCGGCCGAGTTCCTGTATAGATACACCGTTCAACATTAAGTGCTGCGTATAGTCAATATCCATCAGTAACCCCATCTGTTTGTTAATGCTCTTCTGGACGCGCTCCTGTTGACCTTTGCCCGCCTTGCTTATAGTATCGTCTCCATGATGTAAGTAGTTCGCTATCTGAGCGAGTGTAAACTTCGTTTCTCCGGCGTCAATAAAAGAACATACTGTGTTGAATACGCTATTATCAAACTGAGAAATACCGCGCTCTGTGAGTGCCGTATTGTCGGTAGCGAGTAAGACTACACACTCTTTTTTAGCGTGTTTCTTTGATACTACATACTGATGTTTGGTTTCATCTTCTGTAAAATCTAATTGCGGTAACTCGTCCGTTACCTTTGTTACGAGCTGACTATACTTTGTCGGTCTGTATCCGCTCTGCTTTTTGTGCTCCTCTTCAAGTACCGCGTCTCTAAACTCTGTGAGTATCGTTCTCAGGAGTTCGTTAAACTCTGTCTTATCGTCCAGGTCTTTCAGAGTTAAAGCCTTTTTAATACGTTCCTCAGAGATATTGAGTTTCGTTCCTGTATCCTCACAGTATCTACTGAGAGCGTCCAACAGGCGAGTGTATATAGAGTCTCCGTACTCTCGTTTCACCGCGTCAGGGTTTATTATTACCATGTCTCCGTCAAAGTCTTTCCCCTTGTCCTCTGAGATTATTATCTTCTCGTCAGTAGCGTCTTGCGGTGTACTCTCTGCAATAATCTTTTTGTTTTTGTCCATTTAATTTTCTCCTTAATGGGTACTGTAACCTAAAAGCGCTCATATCACGCGCGTTCACTCCCTTTTATGTGCGTTTGCGCGCTTACTTTGATACTAATCTGTGAATGATACTGTAAAATATATGTAAGATATACAGTATATATACATTACTTTTACATATAATAAATGTAATAGTTACATCATTCTTACAGTATACGGTGTGATACACTCCTGACCGCCTGAAACTGTTGAAAAATGCGTTACTGTTGTAATTCTCTGTTTTTGCTATAATACGGCGCTCTATTTTCGTTTCTAAGCGATTTTAACGGCATGTAAGGTATAACAATACGTTTCAAAATATGAGAAAAATTATGTCGGTTTTTTATTTGCAGTTCCGGAAGTGATTTTCTAAACCGCGTTTCTAAGTGAGCAATTCTCTATCAGAGTCACATATAACAGGAGCGGTATATCTCTGTTGCGATCAGACCCCCGCTCCCTTATTTCTGAAAAATCAGAAATTGTGCGCGTGATGTCTTATATACTCAGGTGCTCTCCGTCTGTTGCGATTACATACCCCCTCAGAGTGTTCCTCTTCAGGCGCTCAGGTACTCGCGGTGTTACTCGTCTTTTGCGTCAAGGTTTCTGAGTGTGAAGTCTATACCATACATAAACCCCGCAACTGTAAAAGTGTGCTCTAACATCTCTGCTGTTACAGATTCTTGCTCTCTCAGAGACTCCGCGTCAACGTACTTCAGAGCGCCGTTAACAATATTCTCAGCGCCCAAAGTTTCTACCGCGTCTGTGATAAGTTTTGATATTGTCTGTTTGTTAATGTCCTTAAGCATAGTCTTACCTCATATACTGTAAGATATGTGTAATAATTACAGTACGTTTCTACTTCCGTTAATCTATGTTTACAGAAGTAGACTTCTGCTGTTCGCTGATGTAGCGTGATACTTCCTCGTCAGATATTCTCCAGTTCTGACCGACCTTAAACCCTCTTATCGTTCCGTCCTTTAAGTATCTCCTGACCGTTCTGATAGATACCCTCAGGAAGTCCGCGACCTCTTCAATAGTGTATAACTGTTTCATTACTTCTTATCCCCCTTTACTAACTCCGCTATCGCCTGGACTACCGCGCCGTTAACGCTCATATAGTTATCGTCTGCATAAGCCTTTAAAAGCCGATATAAGGACGGTTTAAGCGTTATCTGTATCTTTTTACTCTGAGTCTCTTTAACTCGCTCTATCTCGACAATAGGAGCGCTCTCGTCCTCTTCAGGAGCGCTTATAAAGTCTGTTGTTGGTGTTACCTTAAAACTCTTTTTACTCATTTCTTACAACCTCTCAGAAACTCCTCTACAACCTCGTTATAGTCCTTTGCTCCGTTACTCCTCGGCGCGTAACTGAAGATGTCCTGTTGTACCGCCTGACTC
>JAZULM010000007.1:0-2099 GCA_045603105.1 Ruminococcus sp. | reverse complement strand
GGAAAAAGAGCCTGACTACTGCTGGTTTTCTGCAAGGTTTGACAGTAACTTCTCTGCAGAAAAGGCGGTCGAAAGCTACCGTCAGCTTCTTATGAATAACGGATTCAGACAGGCAGGTCAGTACCCAAGTATCTGCCACCTTTACAAAATGATAAACGGCACCTGCTACCACGCAGACACCGAGCATTGCTTTGAGGGTGACAGTGACACCCCTACAATTTACTTTAATGTAGCAGAACCTACAGGCGGCTTTGACTATGTAAAACCTGAGCCTAAAAAGAAAACAAGTTTTCTGGATTTGTTCAAATAAGCAATGGGAGAGAAACGATATGAAAAAGATTTTAGCTTTACTTTTTGCGGCAATGATGCTGTTCTCTTTTGCAGCCTGTTCGGGTGATACAGATGTTACTGAACCTGCAGACACGCAAGGCGAAACAACACAGGCAGACACAACTGCCTATACCAAGGCTGAGGCAGATACAACCGCTCAGCAGACAGAGGTTTCTGCAGAAGTTCCCAAAGCAGGTACTCCCATAGGTTGGCCCCAAAACGAGTATACAGCACTTATTCCCACTCCCGACGTGGGTGGAAAAGTACCTTATGACGGAGATATGATAGGTGAGCTGTTTACTGTTGACCTTGAGTGGACTATAGAGCAGGGAACAGCCTATGCACAGCAGCTTGCAGATGCGGGTTTTGGCGATGACTGTGCAGAGAAGTTTGAAAAATACGGTTACATCGACCGCACTGCAAACGGAGTGAATGTTCAGTTGCTGGACCTTTTTGGCAAGGTTAATATCAGTATTATGAAAACAGAGGAAACAACATAATATTACCGAAAATGTAAATATTATGTCAACTTATAAATTTTTCCAAAAGGAGGATTTGACATGAAAAGAAGATTATTATCACTTATCCTTTGCCTGACTTTGGTTCTGGCATTGGTGCCTATGGGGGCTGTCAGCGCCGCTGACAATGACTTTAAGGAGGTTCCCGCCTCTTTTTCGGCTCCTTACATCTACATAACCGCAGACAATGGCGGAAGTGTTTATGTAAACGCAGTTCACCCCGAGGATTTGCAGAGATTCATTGCATATTCCGACGGCTATTGGGGTGATGCCGAGGGCGGCAGAACCAACAACGACTATTGGTGGACTAAAGAGTACGGCGACGGTTTACGATTTGATGTAGATTTTCAGTATGACTGGCGAATCCCCGGCGGCGAGTGGCACTACACCGAGGAATGGGACACAGAAAACTATTTTGACAATCCCACCTACGAAGGCTTCGACTGGTGGGGCGACATTTCAGGTACTTACTGGAGAGTTTTTAGAGGAACTGAATGCTACAACGCAGAAGAGGGTAGCAAGTACTACCCCTTAAAGGACTATTTTGACGAGTACTTTGACGGCTGGGATAATTACTACCTCTTTGACCAGAGCAAATCCTTGGAGTTCAGAGCAAGATACCGTGTTAAGCAGACCTCAGGCTACTATTCTGTAGAGGATAAAGAAGACGTAGAGTCCTATATCTACTCCGACTGGTGCGAGCCTGTTTCCTACGGTGCTTCAAACGATGCCCAGGCAGAGATACCTGCAACTCTTACTCCGCCCACAATCGAAGACCCTTACATTGAGGTTGGTACAGGCGAATGCGGTGCAAACATGATTTGGCTCCGTGCGTTTTCTCCCTTCGAGGTATCATACCTTGACGGCATCAAGCTTGATATTGAGGAAACCTCGGTTAAATCGGTTTATGATCAGGATATCCGTATAGAAGCAAGCCTTGATGGTGAAAACTGGCAGGAGGTAGCATGGCACGGACTTTCTTCCAAGGAATATTACATTGATACGATTGACATCTGGTGGAAGCTTATCCGCGACCCCGAGGTTATTAACACTTGGCGTGCATTTGAGTGGCAAGAGCAGGAGGTCTATCTGCGAGCAAGGTACAGTTTGGAGCACGAGGCTTATAACTACTCAGGTGAAGAGGTAAAAACCGACTATTTTGATCTTTATTCAGATTACAGTGAGGTTGTAAAGATTAACGTTCCTGAGGTTAAGCAGTACTCTATCACAATGGACTACCAGAACTACGGT
>JAZULM010000006.1:0-3218 GCA_045603105.1 Ruminococcus sp. | reverse complement strand
TCGTAGCCATGTCGTTCTGTGTGCCAAGGAGTTGGAACCCTGGATTGTCTTCCTAAGACCGCTTGGCCTCCGACTTCTCTTTCATTTTGGTCGGAGTAGCGGGACTTGAACCCACGGCCTCTACCACCCCAAGGTATCCACAAAATGAAAAAACACGAAAAATCGTGCTTTTTGGAGCGGTGGAAGGGGGCACTTTATCACGTACATAGAGTGCCCCCAATACACGGCGAAGCCGTCTCCGCTCATCGTCAAGTGCTGCTCGTGCACTTGACGATATTAACAAGCGTTCGCGGTGGTAACGTCCCGAGAGGTAGGCAGTAGGACGCGACGCAACGGACACCCTTTGACAACCCACACCACACCACACTTATTAACACCAAGCCCCGAAAGGGGCTTTTTTGTTGCCTTTCCTCACGCAGACACTTGCGAAACGCTGTATACTTTCCGTGCAAAAAAAGCAGGGAGCTTCTGCCCCCTGCACGTTATTTCGTTGTAAGTTTCGTAATTATTTCTTCAAGTGTTTGCACTCGCTCTATTATACTTTCTTCTACTCTGTTGTAGTATAATCCCTTTGGTTCGTCAGTTCTTCCGAGTAGGTAATCTGCCGACACTTCGTAGAAATCGCATAATCTCACAACTGTCTCAAGCGGTATTTCGCTTTTCATCTGTTCGTAGCTTGCGTATGTTGTTGTTACTATATCGATTTTCTCGCAAAGCTCTCTTTGTGTAAGATTATGAGTAACCCTGAGATAGTGTATTCTGTCTGCGACGGCTTCTCTTTTTTCACGGCTTCTTTTTGTCCTTCTTTTCGCACCTTCCCAGGAGTTAGACCATACCTCTCCCAGGGTCTTTGGCTCTTGCTGTTTGTTATCGCTCATTTGTATCACCTCAGTAGTATTATACCGTATTCGAAAACGAAAATCAAGTAATATCTGACAATTTATCGTACTAATTGCACAAATTCAGTAGTACACATTGTACAAAATACGAAAATATCGTAATTTGTAGGCAAAATTCCCTTGACATAACATTTAAAACGTGATATAGTGTAGAAAATACGAAAATATCGTAGCTGATAGCTGTATACAGCCTACCGCCTGCCGAAAGGCATGCGGTGGCGGTACATCTGAGGAATAGTAACGCTCTTCGAGGTGGTATCTCGTGAGCGTATGGGGCTACTTGATAGAACACACAAATAAACGTCATTTATTAGAGAAAACCCTTGTAACAAGGGCATTTGATTGAAAACAAAAGCACAAATAACAGTCAGAGAAAGGAGAACAGAATGAACCTGCCTTGCAGAAAATCTGATAGAGATATCTTCCACAATGCGAAGATAAAACACTTCCCTGATGGAGAAGTCAAAATTACAGTAGCAAACAAACGTATCTTCAGAGAGAGAGGATACGAGCTCATAAAGGAAAAGACAGATAAAACACCTAAGTATAAGAACCCCGACAACGAGGCAAGAGAGGACAGTATACGCAGAGCAAAGACAAGAATTGACGATATAGTAAGGCTCAACGATTTTAAGTGGTTTGTAACGCTCACAATAGACCCTCATAAGCTCGACAGCAAGGATATAAACGAGGTGAGGGAAAAGGTCACAAACTTCCTTTCAAACGCAAAGAAGAGGAAAGACCTCAGATATATCTTAGTGCCCGAATTCCACAAAAGCGGAGCAATTCACTTCCACGGCTTCATAAATGACAGCTTAACGCTGATTGAAAGTGGAACAGTAAAAGTGCAGGGAATAAGCAAGCCGATGAAGATTGAAACGGCAAGGCGAAAACACATATCGCCGGAAGCTTGCCAGACCGTGTACAACGTCAAAGAATGGCGGTACGGCTTTTCTACCGCATACATAGTATCAGATGACAGAGCACGATTATCAAGCTACTTCACAAAGTACATAACAAAAGACTGTGTAAAGATATTCGGCAAGTACTATCTTGCAGGCGGTGAGCTCTCAAGAGATGCACCTGTGGAACTGACTGATATAGATTATTCTTCGTTCATAGCAGATAACGAATGCTATTGTCCGCAGATTGATACACATTTCAAATACCGTGATACAGCAAGACGAAAGGAGCGTGACGATGTTATTCAAGGAATGGTTTGAGCAATACCACACAGCCTATTGCGTTGATTACATATCATACGATTGTCAGCGTGATTACTTCTATATCAATCAAAAGCACTTTTATCCCATCGCTGATATGGAGCTCGGGGATATTCTTCCCATAGACATTCAGAGGTGCATAAAGACAACAAAGGACTACAGTTCAGAGCGACAGCGTAGAGCTTTCTTTTTGCTCAAAAGGGTGTTCCGAGAAGCCATTGTAAACGGCTATTGTAATAAAAACCCCTGCGATAGTCTGAAGCCCCCGAAAAGACAGCGAAAGTTTGTGGAGTGCTTCAACTCCGAGAACGTCAGACAGATGTTTGAATGTGATACAAAGCTGAGCAGAATGTTTGAATTTGATTTATGGACGGGTCTCAGACGTGGAGAGCTTCTCGCCCTCACGTGGGATAACATAGACCTCGATAAGAAGCTCATAAAGGTGTGTCAGACGCTTGTCAAGACTGCAAACGGTGATAGGATAATGAACACCACCAAATCACGCACAGAACGGCTTGTACCGCTTTCAGATAAGGCGATAGAGATACTTGGACGTATTAAGGCAAACGACAGCACAGAGGGCTTCTTGTTCACCCTGGACGGCAATACACCGATAACCCTACGCAACTACAACAGACTTTTTGAAAAGTTCTACAGAGAACGAAAAGCAGTATACCCCGAATTGCCGTACCTCTCACCGCATAAACTCCGCCATACTTACGCTTCGTATATGCTCCATTGCGGTGCAGATGTTGAAGTGCTCAGAGCCTTGCTCGGACACGTCGATATATCCACAACACAGCGGTATGTGCATACTGATTTGAAGCAAAAGGAGCTTGCCACAAGTCGGCTCTCGTTTGCATGATGTCTCACTTTTTGAAAAAAGACGAAAAAAGCACCCTACAGCAAAAACTGTAAGGTGCATTTTTGTGCGAATAATCGCACTTTTTAGTGCTTGGTCGGAGTAGCGGGACTTGAACCCACGGCCTCTACCACCCCAAGGTAGCGCGCTACCAACCTGCGCCATACCCCGACATTAACACCATAGATTATAGCACACTTCCCCTTGTTTTTCAAGCCTTTTAGAAAAAATCTT
>JAZULM010000005.1:0-24713 GCA_045603105.1 Ruminococcus sp. | reverse complement strand
TCTATGGCCTCTTGTACTGTAGGAGCACAGTTGTATACTGCCATAATAATAGAAATAAGATTTTGTTTCATAATTACAAACCTTGTATAAATAATCTGATTTATGTCAAATCTATCCAGTCGCCGAGTCTTTGCTCCCATTCCTCAGGATGGAACAACTGAAAACCGCCGCCGTGGAAGAAAGTATACTCACCAAAGTAAATCTTTCCGCCCAGTTCATATAAGTCAATACGTACGAACTTCATTCCCTTGGAAAGTTTTGCGGCAATTTCCTTCATTTCCTCAAACATAGCAGGTTTGGGAATTTGTTTGTCAGAGTTAGCGTGGATGTTAAAGATGTCCAGATGATTAAAATCCATATCAAAGAAGTCGAACTTGCAGTCTGTACTTCTGTCAGTGGCGACAAACATAACCTTAGGCTCACCGTTAAAGCAGAAGAACTTGTAATCTTCGATGCTCTTCTCGGGGTCAGATTCGTCAATCATAAACTCCTCGGCAATAATACAGGGTTTGATACCTTTATACTGGAACTCGCGACCTGCATAGAAGTAATCTTGCTTAAGTCTTACGGAAAAATGATTTCTTAATTCGTCAAAATCTTTTTCTGTAAGAGAGGACTTGTCCTTGATAACCTTTGTGCTGCCTGAATCGTGATTGCATTTGATTACAAACTGATTAGGGAGTGTGGAGAAATCTATATCATCAAAGGAGTCCCAACGGCCAAGCAGAGGGAACATATGTCCCTCTCCGAGTTGTTCGTCAATATGATCTCTGACAGCAAGTTTATCTACCAAAGGGCCGTATTCGGGATGTCTGTTATAGATTTTCAACCATTGGAGTTTCTCACAGAATCCTTTAGGGTTCTTGAAGTTAATGAATCTTCCGGTTGTTGAAAAATAGAAAAGCTGAAGATATGGTTTGTCCGGAAGGAATTTGAGCAAATACATTATTCTTTTGCGTATATTTCTTCCGAATATCTGGCGAAGGTCAATCATTTTACACCTCGGTTAATAACGATAATTATAAGTTGTTTTTGTACCACTCAATAGCAAGCTCGATGCCTCGCTCAAAACTGTAGTCAGGGTCGTAGCCCAGAAGTTCCTTTGCTTTGGAGATATCAGCGTTCGAGTGCTTGATGTCACCTGCTCTGTCAGGACCGAAGTTGGGCTCGATATCCTCTTTGCCCAGAGCTTTGGTCAGTCCGTAGTAAATGTCGATGAGAAACTCTCTTCCGCCGTAGGCTACGTTGAATGCCTCGCCTGCAGCAGATGAAGGTGCAAGACAAGCCTTAAGGTTTGCCTCTACTACGTTTTCTACATAAGTAAAGTCACGGGACTGTTTGCCGTCACCGTTGATGGTAGGTACCTCGCCGTTTAAGAGAAGTTTGATAAACTTGGGGATAACTGCAGCGTATGCGCCGTCAGGGTCCTGACGTCTGCCGAATACGTTGAAGTATCTCATACCATAGGTATCGAGTCCGTAGAGTTTCTTATAGAGTTTGCCGTATTCCTCGTCAACTCTCTTTGTAAGAGCATAGGGAGAGAGAAGGTTGCCTTCTCTGCCTTCCTTTTTGGGGAGGTTGGGCTCATCGCCGTAAACAGAGGAGGAAGAAGCATATACAAACTTCTTTACACCCTGCTGACGGGCAGCTTCCATCATATTAAGTGTACCGCCGATGTTAATATCTTCGTACAGAAGAGGCATCTCGATAGAACGGGGAACACTGCCCCAGGCAGCCTGATTCAGAACGTAGTCTACGCCCTCACAAGCGTTCATACAGGTATCGAGGTCACGGATATCGCCCTCAATGAATGTAAAGCGGGGATGGTCTTTGAAGGAGTCCATATTTGACTTCTTTCCTGTCGAAAGGTTATCAAGACAGCGTACTGTATATCCCATACCGAGTATTGCCTCGCACAGGTTGGAGCCGATAAATCCTGCACCGCCTGTTACAAGGAATACTGAGTTTTCAGGAAATTTAAGGTGTTTGTAGCCCATAATTACAGCCTCCAGTAGATGTAGTCTGCGTTTTCGTATTCTTTTCTGTTGAGAAGTCCCTTGATGTCAAGTAATACGGGCTTGTGAGTATCTGTGTAGAACTTGCCCATATCCTCAATGCTCAGTGATGAGAACTCATCGTGTGCAACAGCGAGGATAACAGCATCCATATCCTTGATTGTGTCCATATCTACGAACTCCATGCCGTACTCGTGGCGAGCCTCGTCCTTATCAGCAACAGGGTCTGCGATCACGGGTGTAATACCGTACTCCTTAAGTTCGTTAACAATGTCAATGATTCTTGTGTTTCTTGTGTCAGGGCAGTTCTCTTTGAATGTAAAGCCTAAGATTGCGATTTTAGCGGACTTAACAGGAACGTCTGCCTGAATGAGTTTTTTGATTAAAGACTCAACTACGTATTTGCCCATATCATCGTTGATACGTCTGCCGGAGAGAATAATCTGTGAGTGATAACCCATCTGCTCTGCCTTGTATGTAAGATAGTAGGGGTCAACACCGATGCAGTGACCGCCAACAAGACCGGGGAAGAACTTGAGGAAGTTCCACTTTGTTCCTGCTGCTTCAAGTACTGCCTTTGTATCAATGTTCATCTTGTTGAAGATGATAGAGAGTTCGTTCATAAATGCGATGTTGATGTCACGCTGAGAGTTCTCAATAACCTTTGCAGCCTCAGCAACTTTAATGCTCTCTGCTCTGTGAACGCCTGCCTCAACAACGAGCTCATAAACCTTTGCAACTTCTTCGAGAGTTTCTTCATCCATACCGGAAACGATTTTTACGATAGTCTCAAGACGGTGAACCTTGTCACCGGGGTTGATACGCTCGGGGGAATAACCGATCTTGAAGTCTACACCGCACTTAAGACCTGACTCAGCCTCCAAAATGGGAACGCATACATCTTCGGTTACGCCGGGATAAACTGTGGATTCGTAAACAACGATAGAACCCTTGGTGAGATATTTACCGAGGATACGGCTTGCTCCCTCAACAGGACTTAAATCGGGTGTGTGGTCAGAATTTACGGGAGTAGGAACTGCAACGATGTGGAACTTTGCTTCTCTGAGACGCTCGGGGTCAGATGTAAAGTCAACTGCACAAGCCTTGATAGCCTCGTCGCCAACTTCCTTGGTGGGATCTACTCCGCTTTTATACAGGTCAATCTTTGCTTTGTTTACGTCGAAACCGATTACATCTACTTTCTTTGAGAAAGAAACTGCAATAGGCATACCAACGTAGCCAAGACCTACCAGTGAAATTTTTTCTTCTCTGTTAATAATTTTCTCGTATAATGACATAATTTTATACCTCCGATTATTTTATATCCATGTGAGCAAGCAGTGTCTGATTTACTTTGTTCACATCAAATTTTTCTTTACAGTAGTTATAGCTTTCTTCTCCGAAAGCCTCAATGAGTTCAGGACTTTCTATGAATTTGCACATAGTGTCCGCAAGCGCTTCGGGATTACCCACAGGCACTAAGAAACCTGTCTTTGAGTCTATTACGGTTTCTCTGCAACCCGGAGCATCCGTTACTATTACCGGCCTGCCCATAGCCATTGCCTCCTGAACCGTTCGCGGTATGCCTTCTCTGTGAGAAGGAAGCACAAACACAGAGCATTGTCGGTAATATATCCTTACGTCGGGATGTTCGGGATAATACTCAATAGCGCCCGAGTCAATGTATTTCTGAACTTCCTCTTGCTTAAGGGAGTCCTGCATAGACTCGTCAATCTCACCCAAGTACATTATCCTGACGTTCGGATACCTCTGGTGGACGATTCCTGCGGCCTGAAGATACTCGCTGACGCCTTTACACCTCAGCGCCCTTGATAACATAAAGAACACAGGCTCTTTTGGTAATTCCTCTCTTTGGAAACGTTCCATATTAACGCCCGAGCCGTTTACCATACAGCACTTGTTCTCTTTAAGGAGCCTCTGGGATACAAAGTCGTTTCTGTCATCGGGATTCATAAAGACAACCTTGTTAGCACAAGCAAAACCTATGCGGTAAAGTATCTTTACAATCATCCTTATGATTTTTGCTTTCATGGTCTTTGCCACAAAAACATAACCTGCACCGGCTATCATAGAGTAGCGCTTCGGTACTCTCGCAAGTTTTGCCGCTATGGCACCGTATATAACCGGTTTAATGGTATAGCCGAAAGTTATATCGGGCTTTTCTTTCTTGAAGAGTTTTCTCAGCGCGGCTATGTACTTCAGATCGGATATTGCGTTGACGCCGGTCTTTTCCATGGGGATTTTAACAAATCTTGCACCAAGGTCTTCTATCTTGTCTACGTCAATGTCGTTGGGGCCCGTGACAATTACCTCGTACCCAAGGGCAACGAGGTCCTTTATCAGGTCACCTCTGAAGTTCCAGGCAGTTCTGTTTTTTGGCGAAATCAGTACAAATTTCAAACAAATTCCTGCTTTCGTATTTATTTATCTTGAGTAATCCGATACTTCAATGAGTGTATCCATAAGTTTTTCTACAGGATAACCTACACATTCCATCATCATAGGATACATGCTGATCTCGGTGAATCCGGGCATAGTGTTGATCTCATTGAAGACAACTCGGTTTGTATCTTTTTCAAGGAAGAAGTCAACTCGTGACAGTCCTCTGCATCCGAGAGAAAGGAAAATTCTCTTTGCATAGTCACGGACAGTATCGTTGATACCACAGGGTAACTCGGGGGAGGTGACAGTCTTTGAGTCGGAGTTGTTGTATTTCGCTTCGAAACTGTAGAATACGTCGCCTGCTACGGCTTCGCCTGCATTTGAGCATACAATACCGCTTGGAGTTTCCAGTACAGCACACTCAAGTTCTCTACCGATAATTGCTTCTTCAATAAGCACCTTGGAGTCATGTTTGAGAGCAAGGTTCACAGCAACTTCGAGTTCCTCAGAGTTCTCTGCTTTGGATACACCTTGGGATGAACCCGACTTGCAAGGCTTTACAAACATGGGGTAGGGGAATTTGCCCTCAGCCTCAGCAACATAGTCTTTGGCGACACTTTCCTCTACCAGTACATAATCTGCCTGAGGAATATCTCCTAATTTGTCAACGATAATCTTCGTGTATGCTTTATCCATAGAAAGACCTGAAGCAAGAGCCCCACAGCCTACATAAGGGATTTCGCATAAATCAAAAAGTCCCTGAATTGTACCGTCCTCTCCGTTTTTGCCGTGGAGAACGGGGATGATTACGTCTATAGGGATGAGCGTGTTCTTGCCGTCAAGGAGCAAAAGACCTTTGCAGGTTTTGTTAGGGGAGAGAACACAGGGAATATTATCGGGAGACTCTACCCACTCACCCGTAGGAATGAGGCTTGTGTCACCTTGATAGTAAACCCAGTCGCCGTTTTTCTTTATGCCGACGTAGTGCTTATTATATTTACTGTCCGATACGTTCTTTACGAAGTTCATGACAGATTTACAGGATATTTCGTGTTCGGTGGAGTTACCGCCGAAGATGATTAAAACCGATTTCAAAATATATCTGCCTTTCAGATGATTGTTTAGTCAGAGTGTTTACTGACGATTGCCGAAATCTACGGAACTGAGGTTACTCAGTATCAGGCGGAAAAGCCTCTGATTGTTACCCGAGGACACAAAACTGTTATGGGGTGTGATGATAACCCCTTTCATATTCCACAGAGGGCTTTGTGTACTCAGAGGTTCTTCTTCGAACACATCGAGCGCAACACCCATAAACTTGCCGCTTGCAACAGCGTCACACAGAGCCGCCTCGTCAATAACCGCACCGCGTGAAACGTTTACGAGGATACTTTGATCCTTCATAAGAGAGAGGAGTTTTTCGGAAAAAAGTCCTTTTGTGCTGTCCGTCAAGGGGAGGGTAAGTATAGTGATGTCGGCCTGAGGTAAAGCTTCTTTCAGACTGTCCATAGGGACAAAGTCGTCAATGTACTCACCTGCACAGTTGTATATATCTGCACCCATGGTGTGTACGCCGAAAGCCTTGAGCCTCTTGGCACATTCGATTCCCACAGATCCTGCACCCACCACAAGAGCGGTCTTTCCGTTTAGTTCGGGCAGTTCTCTGTGTTTTATCCATTCCTTTTTCTTTTGCTGTGTATAAAAGTCAGCGGAATGTTTGTAAATTTCGAGTATCTTGAGTATTACCCACTCTGCCATAGGGATACTGTATACACCCTTAGCGTTAAAGAGCGATATTCCTTTTGAGGCGAAATACCCTACAGGTGCACGGTCAAATCCTGCACTTGTGAGTTGTACCGCCTTAAGGTTTGTAAATTTTTCGGGAGGGTTTTCTTTGAAGAGATTGTTACATACCACCGCGTCAAATTGCGAGCAGTCTATGCCGAGAGGCTCCAACTCGTTTTGTACGAAGGTTATATCGAAGCCCGAAGTTCTGAGGGTGTTCAGTTGTTCTTCTGTATAGTTTACCGCACCTGTCAGCAGAAGCTTCATATATCTCAATCTCCCTTGAATTTTTAGTCTTTGATAAAATGAGGATTAGTCTGCAGTTAATGCTGCTTCCTCTTCGGTGTTTGCATTATTTTCAGCAGATTCCGCAGCCTTTTGTGCCTGAGCAGCAGCAGCGGTATCCTTGGTGTTTTCGTTGTCAGCATTTGTGAACACCTTGAAAATGGAAATAAAGAAAATCTTAAAATCAAGGCTAAAGGAGAGATTTTCAGTATACCAGCAATTAAGTTCAATTCTTCTGTTCCATTCAACGTCTTTTCTGCCGTTTACCTGTGCCCAACCTGTAACACCCGGTCGTACAGAGAACATACGGAACTGCTCCTCGGTGTACTTGTCAATTGTCCAGGGGTGATATGTAAGAGGAGGTCTGGGACCTATAAGACTCATATCGCCTTTGAGAATATTAACGAGCTGAGGAAGTTCGTCGATACTTGTGGCGCGGATGAATTTACCAACCTTGGTAACTCGGGCGTCGCCTTTGCCGGAGTAAACACCTGAGCCCGTATGCTCTGCACCAACACACATACTGCGGAATTTGTAAATCTTGAAGACCTTACCGCCCTTGCCGAGTCTTTCCTGTTTGAAGATAACCGGGCCCTTGGACTCGAGTTTAATGGCAATAGCCGTAATAAGCAGTACGGGGGACAGGATAACAAGTCCAAAAAATGATACAAATATGTCAAATGTCCGTTTGAAAAAAGGATACATTGTTTACTCTCCTAAACCGAATTATTTGCAAAAAAGCAGACTAAGACATTATAAATCTATTATAACAGACTAATTATATCATATAATAATAAAAAATCAATCTATATTGCAATAAAATATATAATTTTCGGAGTGTTTATTTTTGTTGACTTTGATAATGTTTTGTGTTAAAATTTCAATGAATAGTTATGTAGATTGGGGTATTATGCTATAATCTTTCTGCATAGCCCGAGATGTTCCATTTTTAGTTTATTTAGACGGAGCGTTTGATATGAAAGAGTTTAATGCAAAAAAAATATTGCTTATGCTTAGCGATGCACTGATAATTGCAGCTTTAGGAGTCCTTATCAATCTTGTGCTGATGTGGACTGATATTGCCCGCGATGTCAGTGGTGCAGGTGCACTTCAGATGAACTGGTCTACCCTGACGCTTGTTGTCGCTGTTGAAGTAATGTTCAGCTTCTTCACGTTATTTGTGTCGGGAGCCTATGCCTTTTTCTGGAGACTTATGGGTAAGCACGAGTATCTTGCCTGCTTTGTAGGCTCAACGCTTGGAATGGGATTATCTATGGCGTTTTTGTACTTTTTTGGAGTGTTCGATGGACATTTCCCTTACGTATTCTTCATAGCCCAATATTTGGCCGTAACACTTTCTATGCTTGGCTTCAGAGTGGTGGCCAAGAGGACAATTATCGGTCTTACCGAGGCGGGTCGCTCCGAGAATTACCAGCGTACACTTATTATCGGTGCAGGCCGTGCGGCGACACTGCTTCTGACTGATATCGAAAATGCAAAGAAAGATCCCAACAATCCCTCCAGAAATCTTCTGCCCGTAGGTCTTGTAGACGATGACAGAAGCCGACTCGGAGATAAGATTATGGGAGTCCCCGTTTTGGGTACAAGTGCGGACATACCTGCACTTTGTGAACAAAGTAACATATCCCTTATTGTTTTTGCGATTCCGTCTTGTCTTGAAGAGGACAGACAGAGAATACTTGCACTTTGCTCTAAGACCAAGTGCAGGATTAAGATGGTACCTTACCTCAGTCAACTTCTTTTTGATGATGGTAAACCTCAGCTTCTCAGCCAGGTTAAGGATATCCACATAGAGGACCTTCTGGGCAGAGAACCGATTACTTTTGACAGAGAGCAGACAGAGGCATTCATACGCGGCAAGGTAGTAATGGTCACAGGTGGCGGCGGTTCTATCGGCAGCGAACTTGTAAGACAGGTCGCCAAGTATAATCCCAAGCAGATTATCATAATAGATATTTATGAGAACAACGCCTACGATATACAGCAGGAACTCCTTCTTGAATATGGTGACAGTGTAGACGTAGTAACTCTTATCGCCTCAGTCAGAGACCACGATAAGATGGATATGATATTCGCTACATACAAGCCTCAGGTGGTTTATCACGCTGCTGCTCACAAACACGTTCCATTGATGGAAACCTGCCCCGAAGAAGCAGTCAAGAACAATGTTTTCGGCACATTCAATATAGCAACTCTTGCCGAAAAATACGAAGCAGAGAAGTTCATTATGATCTCCACAGACAAGGCGGTTAATCCCACTAACGTAATGGGTGCCACAAAGCGTTGCTGTGAGATGATCGTTCAGTATAAGGCTCAGCATACAGAAAAAACCGACTTCGTCACAACCCGATTCGGTAACGTACTGGGCTCAAACGGTTCCGTAATACCTCTTTTCCGTCGACAGATTGAAAGCGGAAAGCCCGTAACTGTTACACACCCTGATATAATCAGATATTTTATGACAATTCCCGAGGCTGTGTCGCTGGTATTACAGGCAGGCGCTATGGCACAGGGAGGAGAAATTTTTGTACTGGATATGGGTGAGCCTGTCAAGATTACAACTCTGGCAGAGAACCTTATCAGAATGTACGGCAAAGTACCATACAGGGATGTAGAGATTAAATTTACAGGGCTTCGTCCCGGCGAGAAACTTTTCGAGGAACTTCTTATGAACGAAGAGGGACTTAAGTCCACAGCCAATAAGAAGATTTTTATCGGAAATCAGATAGCAATCAACGAGGAGGAACTTCTCACAAAACTCAGCGTATTGCAACAGGCTGCCGACAAAAACGACAGCGAAGCAGTTGTTGAGATTTTAAGCGATATTGTTCCTACCTTCAGTCATAAGAGAAACGTTTGATAAACCGGCGATTTGCAACAAACCTAGATAAATAAGGAGCATTGTGTATGTGCGGAATAGTTGGATATGTTGGACCTAAAGATTGCAGCGAAGTGCTTGTTTCAGCACTGAGAAAACTTGAATACAGAGGCTATGACTCTGCAGGTATCGCAGTTTTTGAGGATGGCAAAATTAAGGTCGCAAAAGAAAAAGGCAGACTGGATGACCTCCAGGCTAAAATGGAAGCAGAGGGAATCCCTGTCGGCCACGCAGGAGTAGGTCACACCCGTTGGGCTACTCACGGTGTACCCTCAGCGGTTAATTCTCATCCTCACGCTGGCGGAGAAAAAGTAACGCTGGTACATAACGGAATTATCGAAAATTATAAGGAACTCAAGGAATATCTTATCGGTCAGGGCAGAACTTTCAAGAGTGAAACCGATACCGAGGTTGTAGCCCAACTTCTCGACTTTAACTACGAGGGCGACCCTGTTAAGGCTATTGCAAAGACACTCTCTCAGGTAGAGGGCTCCTTTGCACTGGGTATTCTCTTTGCTGACAGAGTAGGTGAACTTTATGCCGTAAGACGCGAAAGTCCCCTTATTGTCGGTGTAAGCGAGGGCGAATCTTTTATCGCTTCCGACGTTCCTGCAATTATCAAGTATACGAATCAGTACTACCTCTTAGAGCATGACGAAATTGCTCATCTGAGTTCACAGGGTGTATCTTTCTGTGACCTTGAGGGCGGTGCTATTGAAAAAGAACTTAAGGTTGCCGACTGGGATCAGGAGGCAGCAGAAAAAGGCGGATACGAACACTATATGCTCAAGGAAATTCACGAGCAGCCCACAGCAGTCAAGACTACGATTTCCCCCAGAATTTATCAGGGACTTCCCAGTCTTGAGGAGTGTTCAATTACCCTTGATTCTCTTAAAGATATCCATCAGGTATACATAGTAGCCTGCGGTACAGCCATGCATGCAGGTATGGTTGGCAAATATGTAGTAGAAAAACTTGCCCGAGTTCCCGTTATCGTGGATATAGCATCCGAATTCAGATATCGCGAACCTTTGGTAGGCGAGGGCGACCTCGTAATCATCATCTCCCAGTCAGGCGAAACCGCCGACAGCCTTGCTGCTATGCGACTGGCAAAGAAACTTGGCGCTAAAACTCTGGCTATTGTTAATGCCAAGGGCAGTTCTATTGCCCGCGAGGCAGATATGCTTGTTTATACACACGCAGGTCCCGAGATCGCAGTTGCCTCTACAAAGGCATATATGGTTCAGATCGCAGTTATGTATCTGCTTGGCTTCGAGATGGCTCTTGCCAAGGGCAAAATGACTGAACTCGAGTGCAGACGACTCACAGGAATTCTCACAGAAATTCCCGACAATATCGAAAAAACTATCAACCTTGTGGATGAGATTTGCGCAGATGTCGCCAAGTCATTCACAGATGCAGAGAACCTCCTCTATATAGGCAGAGGTCTTGACTATGCTCTGTCTATGGAAGGCTCTTTGAAACTCAAGGAAATCTCTTATATTCACTCCGAGGCTTATGCCGCCGGCGAACTCAAGCACGGCACAATATCCCTTATTACTGACGGAATGCCTGTTATCGCAGTAGCAACTCAGATAGGTCTTCTGGATAAAACCGTCAGCAACATCAAGGAAGTAAAGGCAAGAGGTGCCAAGGTTATCCTTGTTTGTGACGAAGAAACTGAAATCGGTAGTGACGTGGCAGATTATATTATCCGTGTTCCCAAAACCGAGGAAGTTCTTATGCCTATGCTTGCAGCAGTTCCTCTGCAGCTTCTGGCATATTATGCATCCGTACTCAGAGGCAACGATGTAGATAAGCCCAGAAATCTGGCTAAATCTGTTACTGTTGAATAAATGAAAAATTAAGAGTCCGTCTGTACTTCACAGGCGGACTTTTGTTTTTAGTTTGTTCACATCAATATTACAATATTGTTTATTGACTTGGAAAAGAACAAAGAATATTATATAAATATAAACTAAAAGTAATTTTTGAAAGGAGGCGACAGAATGACACAGTTTTTAGTAGACATAGCGGTAGTGGGACTGAGAATATTACTCTCGGTCTATACGGTGTTTATCATCTACCAATGTTTCGGGTCAATGCGCCGTCAACAGCGTCAGGAATCGCCTCTTGTAATGCTTTACAACGATACAATTAGACAGAAGATTCCCGTGCTTTGTTGGGAAAATTCCATCGGCAGAAGCAAAAGCAGTGATATAGTTATCCTCGACCCGACAGTGTCTCGAAATCACTGTGTACTCCTTCGGAGAAAAGAGGGTTGGTTTGTTTCCGATATCGGCTCCAAATCAGGCACAAAAGTAAACGGCAAACGCATCCGTTCCCGCCACAGAGTGGGGCTTGACGATGAAATACAAATCGGCTCAACTACCTTGTATCTGCGTCGAGGAGACGAGTTTGGCGAAGAAGTAAAGCACCATTGGTTTTTCTCCAGAGTTTCGAAAAAACCCGTAGTTTCAACACCTTGGCTTTTGTTACTTGTCAATTTGTTTCACCTGTTTATGGCGGTGGAAGTCTGTATCTCTTACGGAGAATTGAAGGCAGACGCCTTCTATATTGTTGCAGCAATGATCGCCCTTTGTTGGGTATTGTACGGATTCTCTGCAGGGATATTCAGAAGAGCAAATTTTGAGTTGGAGACCATAGCTTTGTTTTTAACCGGCACAGGCTCTGTTATTTTGGCAGCAGAGGATGTTCGTGATGCCTGGATACAAGTTGCAGCGTCAGTTATCGGTGCAGTCGGCTATGAACTTCTGCTGTTGTTTATCGAGAATCCCGACCGCATAGTAAAGTGGCGTATGGCGATTATGATTATTGCGCTGGGATTTTTAGCGATAAACCTGATTTTCGGTGTTGTAGAGTTTGGTGCAGCCAACAGAATCTATATCGGCGGAGTGTCAATTCAACCCTCAGAAATAGTGAAGATAGCTTATATTTTTGTAGGTGCTTCGGCACTTGATCATCTGCAGACTAAACGAAATCTCATTGAATTTATAATTTTCTCGGCTCTTTGTGTAGGAGCACTGGCACTTATGGGTGACTTCGGTACAGCTTTGATATTCTTTGTGACCTTTATTGTCATATCTATTATCCGTTCGGGAGACTACACCACCTCTATATTTGCTTTGGTGGGAGCAGTCTTTGCGGTTGCTCTTGTGTTACAGTTCAAACCCTACATTACAGAACGTTTCGCTATATGGGGACACGCTATGGATGACCCTTATAATGCAGGTTATCAGCAGTCGGGAGTTTTGACGTATATTGCTTCGGGCGGACTTTTCGGTACAGGCGTCGGCAACGGAATACTCCGCTACTACGGAGCGTCGGAAACCGACCTTGTATTCGGAATCTTATCCGAGGAAATGGGACTTATTACGGCAATTACAGTTGCCCTTGTAATCTTCGGTTTTGTGATCTACTCACGAGCAGTATCCATCAGAAGCCGTAGTACCTTCTATTCAATTTCTGCTTGTTGTGCGGCATCTATGATGCTTATACAGGCGTCGCTTAATATCTTCGGTTGTACGGATATATTACCGCTTACCGGTGTTACTTTGCCATTTGTCAGCGCAGGCGGTTCCAGTATGCTGTCTTGTTGGGGACTTCTGGCATTTATCAAGGCGTCGGATGAACGCACCTATACTAAAAAATTATCTGCAAAAAATAACTGAGGTTAATTTATGAAGAGAACAATGTCACGAAGCATTATAGCCCTTGTTTTGGCTGCAGCATTTTTGCTGGGGCTTGGTGTTTTATGCGTTCGTTACATTTTCAGCAACGATGTGTGGGCAAGTCAGACCTATAATCAGTATTTATCCTCGGGCAAAGGACTTGGCTCCGCGGGAACAGTATTTGACAGAAATGGAGAAGTCCTTGCACAGTCTGAAGGTGGCAGTCGTCTATACAGTAGCGACTATTACACAAGATGTGGCACACTTCACTCGGTGGGCGACGGATCTTACAATATCGCTACTGCGGTACAGACTCGCTTCAGAGCCCAACTTGTAGGTCACAGTTCTGTATTTGGTTATGGTTTGCCTGAAAGCATCAAGTCTACAGGAAACGTAACCCTTACTCTGGACAGTCAGGTTTGTGCCAAGGTTTACGAGGCTTTTGGCGATAAAAAAGGAGCCTGTTTTGTCTATAACTATAAAACGGGTGATGTGCTTTGTATGGTTAGTACACCCGCCTATGATCCTCAGAATGTTCCCGATACCATTCCCGAGGGAGCATATCTTAATAACGCCGTATCCAGCACCTATGCTCCCGGTTCCATATACAAGATTATAACTACAATTGCCCTTATAGAAAGTGGAGCAGATATTGACAATATGACCTTTAATTGCGAGGGCAAAAAGGACTTTGACGGTGACGATGTTACCTGTCTGGACACACACGGCACAATGAATATTTACGAGGCTTTTTCCCAGTCCTGCAACATAGCCTTTGCTGACGTAGCGACTGAGGTCGGAAAGGGCGCTATGCAGAAAACATCGAGTAAACTCGGCATTACCAGAAGTTACAGCGTAAGCGGAGTCAAAACTGCTCACGGTCATTTTGAATTATCAGATGCAACCTACAACGACCTTGCCTGGTCGGGCATAGGACAGTATACAGATATGGTCAATCCCGTTCAGATGGCGATACTCTGCGGTGCTATTGCAAACGGGGGAGAAGTTCGTCTTCCCTCGTATGTGAAGGGTGTTATCCCGGGTAGTTCAGGCAGACTTATGAGCGAAGCAACCTCAGACAAGATTCAGGATATTATGCGATACACAGTCAGCGACTATTACGGCGATAATATGTTTTCGGGACTCACAGTAGGTGCCAAAACAGGTACCGCTGAGGTAGGCGAGGACAGAGAGTCCACAGGCTGGATGGTTGGCTACAGCACCGACGAAAAGTATCCCCTTGCTTTTGCGGTAGTAGTAGAAGAGGGCGGATTCGGCTTTTACAGCGCAGGCCCCATCGCTCGTATTGCTATGGTAGAAAGCGCTCGTTCTTTAGGATATGAAGGATAATATACCGTAATGAGGTGATGTAGTGAAAGGAAAATATCCCGCTAAATTGTTCTGGGTCGGACTTGCAGGTGATATAGTATTCAGAAGATTTTATCTGTTTGTACCTGCAGTTGTATTATTGATAATCGGAATATGGGTGAAACTGTGCCTTGTTATAGGGCTTTCTCTAATGCTTATAGATGTGCTTATTTCACTTATAGACCAACTGCAGATAAGAAAAACTATGCTGACAGAAAGTGATAATCCAGATTTCAGTCTGTTTCAAGAGGCAGTACTTTCAGAGGAATGGGAAGAAAATGTCAAGGATACAGTAAATCATATTATCACAGAAGAAAACGAATAAGAGTCTGTCATGCAAGATGGATTTACTAAAGGTGTACACATTGGTGTGCACTTTTATTTTATTTCCTATTTGTAAATTTTACGGCAATATAAAGGTGCATTTTCAAAATCCCCTTTATTTTTCCTTTTTGATGTGATACAATGAACTATATATAAAGTTAATTACAATGGGATACTATGTGATATATATGAAAGGATGAACACTGTGGCTGGATTACTTAAAGCATTGTTTGGTAACTACAGTAAAAAAGAAATCAAGAGGATAAAACCTCTCAAAGAAAAGACTCTGGAACTTGAGTCAAAGTATCAGGCTATGTCCGATGCTGAGCTTAAGAGTCAGACAACTATACTCAAAGAGCGTCTTGCAAATGGCGAGACTACCGACGATATTCTTCCCGATGCTTTTGCAGTATGCAGAGAAGCCTCCTGGCGTGTACTGGGTATGAAACATTTCCCCGTACAGATCGAGGGCGGTATTATTTTACATCAGGGTAGAATCGCCGAGATGAAAACAGGTGAAGGTAAAACACTCGTGGCTACACTTCCCGCATACCTTAATGCGCTTAAAGGCGAGGGCGTACATATAGTTACAGTCAATGACTACCTTGCCCGACGTGACTCTGAGTGGATGGGTAAACTTTACCGCTTTTTAGGACTTACAGTAGGACTTATTGTCCACGATATTACCCCCGACGAGCGTCGAGTCGCTTATAATGCTGACATTACCTACGGTACCAACAACGAGTACGGTTTTGACTATCTTCGTGACAATATGGCAGTTTATAAGGAGCACCGTGTACAGCGCGGTCACGCCTTTGCTATTGTAGACGAGGTTGACTCCATTCTGATTGACGAAGCAAGAACACCTCTGATTATATCCGGCAAAGGTGACAAATCTACAGATATGTACCAAAAGGCCGACTCCTTTGCGAGAAGACTAAAAAAGTACGTTTTCACCGAAGTAGACAGCAAGGAGAATATGGAGGACTTCTTCGAAGAAAACGGTATAGATTATATTATTGACGAGAAAGCAAAGTCCGCTACCCTCACACAACTTGGTGTTAAAAAGGCAGAGGAGTATTTCGATATCGAGAACCTGACAGACCCCGATAACCTCACACTTCAGCATCATATCAATCAGGCTATCAAAGCCCACGGAATTATGCACCTTGACATAGATTATGTCGAGAAAGACGGCGAAATCGTTATCGTTGACGAGTTCACAGGCCGACTTATGTACGGACGCCGTTTCAACGAAGGTCTACATCAGGCGATTGAGGCAAAAGAAGGCGTAAAGATTCAGAACGAGAGTAAAACTCTGGCAACAATAACATTCCAGAACTATTTCCGCCTGTATAAGAAACTTTCGGGTATGACAGGTACCGCCCTTACAGAAGAGGCAGAGTTCAGAGAGATTTATAAACTGGATGTTGTAGAGATTCCCACAAACAGAGAACTTGCAAGAAAAGACCTCAACGACCTTATTTTTGCTACAGAAAGAGCCAAGTTTGAGGCAGTTATAGAGAAAATTATCGCTTGCCACGAGAAAGGTCAGCCTGTTCTCGTTGGTACTATTTCTATCGAGAAGTCCGAACTTCTCTCCAAGATGCTTTCAAAACGAGGCGTTCCTCACAACGTGCTTAACGCTAAACAGCACGATAAGGAAGCCGAGATTGTTGCTCAGGCAGGTAAACTTGGCGCAGTTACTATTGCTACCAATATGGCAGGCCGTGGTACCGACATTATTCTTGGCGGTAATGCCGAGTTTATGGCAACCTCAAAAATGCGTAAACAAGGCTTCAGCGATGAACTTATTGCAGAGGCAACAGGTTTTGCCGAAACAGACAATAAAGAGATTATAGAGGCAAGAGAAACTTTTGCACAGTTGTATAAAGGCTTCAAAGAAGAACTTTCTGACGAAGCAGAAAAGGTAAGAACTGCAGGAGGACTCTTCATCATAGGCACTGAGCGTCATGAGTCGAGACGTATTGATAATCAGCTCCGAGGCAGAGCAGGACGTCAAGGCGATCCCGGTGTGAGCCAGTTCTTCTTGTCCACAGAGGATGACCTTATGAGAATCTTCGGTGGTGACCGTATGAGAATGATAATGGAGCGATTAAGCCCCGACGAGAGTATGCCTATCGAGAACAATATGCTCTCTAATATTATCGAAAGTTCTCAGCAAAAGGTCGAACAGCGTAACTTCGGTATCAGAAAGAACGTTCTTCAGTACGATGACGTTATGAATCGTCAGAGAGAGATTATCTATGGTCAGCGTAATCAGGTGCTTGAGGGACAGGATATCCACGATACGGTTATGACTATGATGGAGCAGACTATCAGAGCAAACACAGAACTGTATCTGACAGGCACTCCTGACAACTGGAATATGGCAAGTCTGAGAGAGTATTACAACGGCTGGCTTGTCGATGACCGTTGTCCTCTCAATTTCTCAGAGGAAGCCCTCGCAACGTTAACTGCTGAGGAGGTAGCCGATATGCTCCTCTCTCACGCCCGTGAACTATATGCAGAGTACGAGGAACTTGTTTCAGAGGATACAATGAGAGAGATCGAAAGAGTATATCTTCTTCGCTCTGTTGATACCCATTGGATGGAACATATCGACGATATGGAAGAACTGAAGCAGGGTATTCGTATGAGAGCGTACGCTCAGCACGATCCCGTTGTAGAGTATACTCACGAGGGATTCGATATGTTTGACGAGATGATCGAGTCCATCCGTCAGGATACCGTCAAACTTGTACTCGTTGCTCCCAGACACGTATATGAGATTCAGCGCCGTCAACAGGAACAGGAGCGACTCCGCCGAGAAGCCGAGAAGGCCGCTGCCGCAGCACATCAGGTAGTGCTCGGTAAAGGCGAGGAAGCCCCCAAAGTAAACCCCGTAACCTTTGCTATCAAGCGAGAGCAGGTCGCAAAGCCCATTGAGTTCGGCGGCGACGGTACATCCTCTACCAACAGAACAGTACGAAAAGGAAATAAGGTCGGAAGAAACGACCCCTGTCCCTGTGGCTCGGGTAAGAAGTACAAGAAGTGCTGCGGTAAGGACGAATAATTCTACAAAAGAATAATATACAATACAAAAAAAGCAGGTGCCGGATATCGGCATCTGCTTTTAGTTTATATTACATTTTTTCGGGGCAGGAAACAGAGAACATAGTCAAAACGTTGTTAATAACTGTTCTGACGCTATCGCACAGTGCAAGTCTTGCCTGAGTCAAAGACTCCTCTCCACACTTTACTCTGTGAGCATTGTAGAACTTGTGGAACAAGGTTGCGAGTGTGGTAACGTACTTTGTGATACGTGTGGGGTCATAGTTTTGAGCAGCAGCGATAATCTCGTCTGTATAGGCTGCCAGATGGTGTATAAGTTCGAGTTCCTCTGCCTCTTTGAGGAGTGTGAGTTCCTCAATACTGCAGTCACGCTGTGTAATGCCGTCAGCCTCTAAATTGCGGAAGATACTGCAGATTCTTGCGTGAGCATACTGAACGTAATAGACGGGGTTCTGGTTATCCTGAGTAACAGCTAAATCTAAATCAAAGTCCATCTGAGTGTTTGCCTCTCGGGTGTTGAACATAAAACGTGTGCTGTCAACGGGTACCTCATCAAGCAAATCAGAAAGCTGAATTGCCTTGCCGGTACGTTTGCTCATCTTGACAATTTCTCCGCCCTGCATCAGTTTTACAAGCTGCATCAGAACAATATCAAGCTTGTCGCCGTTATAGCCGATAGCGTCCATAGCGCCCTTCATTCTCATAACGTGGCCGTGGTGGTCAGCGCCCCAGATGTTGATACAAGTATCGAATCCTCTGTCAAATTTATCCTTATGGTATGCAATATCGGCAGCAAAGTAGGTGGGATTTCCGTTCTGGCGGATAAGTACGTCATCCTTAAGTTCCAGTTTGTCAATCTCATCCTGAGTTTTACCCTCGCTCAGAAGTTTTTCTGTGAGCACCTGTGTATTTTTATACCAGAGTGCACCGTCGTTTTCGTATACAAGACCTTTTTCTTTAAGCAAATCAATAATTGCCTTAACTTTACCGCTTTCGTGAAGTTCACTCTCAAAGAACCACTTGTCGTACTCAATGCGGTATTTCTTCATATCAGCCTGCATTTTTGCGATATTCTTGGGCAGAGCATAGTCTACCAAAGCCTTACGGCGATTGTCAGAAGTTTCACCTACAAACTTATCACCGTGAATATCTGCAAATTCTTTAGCAAGGTCTGTGATGTCACCACCCTGATATCCGTCCTCGGGGAAGAGGGTGTCGGGGATGTATATCTGAAGGTATCTTGCTTCCAGCGAAGAAGCAAACTTCTCTATCTGATTACCTGCATCATTTACATAGAACTCTCGGAATACGTCGTATCCTGCTTTTTGAAGAACTGCAGCAAGACAGTCACCTAAAGCGCCTCCGCGGGCATTACCCATGTGCATAGGACCTGTGGGATTGGCGGATACAAACTCTACCATATACTTTTTGTTCTGACCGTAGTCACTGTTGCCGTAGTCTTTGCCTGATTTCTGTATTTCATCAATAACTAAAGCGAAATACTCAGGCTTCAAAAAGAAGTTGAGAAAACCTGCACCCGCAGCTTCACAACGGGCAAAGAGTGTATCATTGAGGTCAATACAGTCCACTATAGCCTGTGCAATCTTAATAGGAGCCATACGGAATGTTCTTGCACCTACCATAGCAGCATTGGAGGCAAGGTCACCGTTTGAACGATTGGCAGGAGCCTCAATAATATATTCGGGGAGTTGTGCCGTAGGCAGAAGTCCCTCTTTCATAGCCTTGTCAAAGGCGGAGTTAATAGCATTTCTAAGCTCGGAGTATGCATTTGCAGTTGTCTTTGACATTTCAGTTTCCCTCTTTTTCTGTAACTTTTATAAAAATTTCGTTTTTGCTGACAAGTCCTGCGTTGAAGTCCAGAGTATAACTGGCACGGAGTGTACCTCCGCCACTACCGAGATTAACCTCAACCGTATCTGTGTAAACACCCACCATCAAATCACCGAACATGGTGTTGTAGTGGCATTGATGACGTCTGCCTTTTTCGAGCATAAGTCTTGACTTCGCAGCGCCACCGCGGATAACGTTTACCGTGTTACCGTTTTCAACTTGCACTGTGTTTAAAAAGTAAATCTCGGGGTTTTCGTTATCGTATTCCTTATATCTTATTGTGAATGAATCTCCGCTTGTCAGGAACTCGCCGACGGTGGTGAGGCATATTGTATCGCGTTCACCGTCCACAATCTGAGTACCCTCGACAGATATCAGATAATTTTCTTTCATATTTTCATCTCTATCTCTGAATATAAGCCATATTTTCCTATTCTAACAACACATTTTAGCATATTTGCAGGTAAGTTGCAAGGGGGTGGGCGGGTTAATAATTGATTAGCGGATAAAAGTTTTGACAAAACATAGTGATATATGTATAATGATTATAATTATGATATACTGGCTTAATATAGCTTTGAGAATACTAATTTACGGAGGTATCTACTATGAATAATGCAGTAAAGAGTGCATTCACTATTATTTCCGACAAAGTAGCAGAAGCGCTGAAACCTCAGGGCTTCACCCGCGAAAAAGTAAGTTCTGCCGATAATGAAATGGTAGCACTTTTTATCGGAGAAACTGTTGCGTACTCTGTTATTTATTATACTGATAAAATGCACGTTGTCCTGCGTTCATGTTCAATGACAGACGACGGCCCCGATAATGAGTGGAAGTCCATGGCAACCTGGATGTTTAATCCCGAAACCGACACCGACAAAGAAGCCGAGTCCATCGGTAACGACTTCTCGGAGGCGGTAACAACTACCACCGCCGTTAAGCGTGTAAAACAGACCAAGAAAAAGAAGAGCAGTGACGAGGGTAGTGCTGACCCACTGTTCCTTTGCAAGAGATTCGTAACCTATTTTCCAGAACTCAAGGCTGAGATTAAGGATGAGCAGGATAACTACGAGAGTTTTCGTGCTGTTCATTTTATCCGCACCTATGTTATTTCGAGAATTAACGATATGCTCCTAAGAGGTACTAAGGGTGAAATCAGCAAGTTTGCTCAGATGCTCAGTACGCAGTACACCAACGGTGATATGGATACCCGCTCCATTATCACTATGGTCATCCTCAATTCTATCGATGAAAAGTATATCGAAAAATTCGAACCTATGCTTTCTGAGGAACTTCAGAAGTCCTGGAAGTTTGCTAAGAAGATGAAAGGCAAGAAGGTTCGTCCGGAAAAACAGAAGAAGAGTTTTGCAGCTTACTCTGCAGACAGACTCCGCTAAGTCGACGTCTGTTATTTGCAGATTCACAATTCAAATAGAATAAGTATAAAATCAAGAGCACACAGAGGTAAACTTTGTGTGCTCTTTTTTGTTATCCGGATATAAATTTGTAAAGTTTTGGGGAGGGAAGATGATGTTAAAAAACATCAACGGTACCGTGTGTTTGTGATTTTGACAGATTTTTACAAAATACTGATATATTGCTTTGGAAGAAATAAAACACCAAATCTTTATAAAAAACTATAAAAAACCCCTTGACAAGTTGACAAAGTGCCTTTATAATATCAAGATGTACCATTATGGGGGGATGTACCCTCCGCACAAAAATCGGATGATTTCGAAAATCAAGACTATAACACACATTACCTTGGTTGTCAAGAGGAATTTTTCGGCAGATAAGAAATTTACTTCCGATGATCTTTGAACCCAATATACTGTGGTTGGTATTGGTGTAATGTGTAAATGTTGTGGCTGATTTATGTAATTATCCTGTGACATTAATTGGCACAGAATTTCTAAGCAAGGAGAGATACGCCTATGGAGAATGTTAAGCACGTACAGCTTGGCACCAGCGAGAGAGTAAGCTTCTCGAAGATTGACGAAGTTATCGGTATGCCCAATCTTATCGAGGTGCAGAAAAAGTCCTATCAGTGGTTTCTGGACGAAGGACTCAAGGAGGTATTCAAGGATGTATCGGGTATCACCGATTATTCCGGCAATCTTGTACTTGATTTCATCGACTACACTTTGGATGTGGACAATCCCAACTACTCTGTTATCGAGTGTAAAGAGAGGGATGCAACATATTCTGCAGCACTTCGTGTAACTGCCAGACTTCTCAACAAAGAAACCGGCGAAATCAAAGAGTCCAATGTATTTATGGGAGAATTCCCTCTCATGACCGACAGCGGTACTTTTGTTATCAACGGCGCTGAGAGAGTTATTGTTTCTCAGTTAGTTCGTAGCCCCGGTGTTTATTACAAGATGGAGCACGACAAAACAGGTAAGGAGATGTTCTTCTCAACTGTTATTCCTAACCGTGGTGCATGGCTTGAATATGAAAATGACGTCAACGACGTATTCTACGTTCGTATTGACAAGAATCGCAAGATTCCCGTAACCGTACTTCTCCGAGCATTGGGACTTGGCAGTAACTCAGATATCCTTGATATGTTCGGCGATGATGCAAGAATCAAGGCTACACTGGAAAAGGATACCACCGACAGCGTTGAGACAGGTCTTCTCGAAGTATACAGAAAACTCCGTCCCTCTGAGCCTCCTACAGTTGAGAGCGCACAGACACACCTCAACAACCTGTTCTTCGAGCCCAGACGCTACGATATGTCCCGCGTAGGCAGATATAAATATAATAAAAAGCTCGGCATTTCCTCAAGACTTGCAGGTCAGGTTCTTGCTGATAATGTTATCAACCCCCGTACAGGCGAGGTTCTTGCTATGCGTGGCGATACAGTTTCCCGCCAGAAGGCTATGGAGATTGAAGACGCCGGTGTAAAGGAAGCATTCGTAAGCGTTGAGGGAAGACTTGTTAAGATTCTCTCCAACAACATGGTAGATATCTCCTGCTATGTAGACTTCGATGCTAAGGAAGAATGCAACATCAACGAAAAGGTATTCTTCCCTGTACTTTCTGAAATTCTGGACAGTTGCTCCACTCAGGAGGAACTCAAGGAAGCACTTTCCTCACGTCGTGAGGAACTTATCCCCAACCACATCATTATCGAGGACATTTTTGCCTCTGTTAACTATATGAACTGTCTGGCAGAACACATCGGCGTTACCGATGATATCGACCACCTTGGCAACAGACGTATCCGTTGCGTTGGTGAACTTCTCCAGAATCAGGTTCGAATCGGCTTCAGCCGTCTTGAGAGAGTTGTTCGTGAGAGAATGACTCTTCAGGCACAGGATATGGAAGCACTTTCACCCTCAAGCCTTATTAACATCCGTCCCGTAACTGCAGCAATCAAGGAATTCTTCGGTTCCTCACCTCTTTCTCAGTTTATGGACCAGACCAACCCCTTGGCAGAACTTACTCACAAGAGAAGACTTTCCGCTCTGGGCCCCGGCGGTCTCTCGCGAGACAGAGCAGGCTTCGAAGTTCGAGACGTACATTACAGCCACTACGGCAGAATGTGTCCTATCGAAACTCCAGAAGGTCCCAATATCGGACTTATCTCCTACCTGGCTACTTTCTCCAGAATCAACGAATACGGCTTCGTAGAGGCTTCATTCAGAAAGATTGATAAGGAGAGAGGCGTCGTTACTGACGAGGTTGTATATATGACAGCCGATCAGGAGGACGAGTTCTACGTTGCTCAGGCTAACACACCCCTTGATGCAGAAGGTCACTTTATCAATGCTCGTGCTGTCGGCAGACATCGTGACGAGTTCGTTGACCTTGATGCTTCCAAGTTTGACTATATGGACGTTTCTCCCCGAATGGTTGTTTCAGTTGCTACTGCAATGATTCCCTTCCTCGAGAACGACGACGCCAACCGAGCACTGATGGGCTCCAACATGCAACGTCAGGCAGTTCCCCTCCTTGTCACCGAGAGTCCTATAGTAGGAACAGGTATGGAGTACAAAGCAGGTACAGACTCAGGCGTATGTATTCTTGCTGAGGATGACGGTGTTGTTATGAGTGCAGATGCAAGATGCATCCGTGTTCAGTACGACTCAGGCAAGATAAAGGACTACGAGGTAATCAAATTCCTCCGTAGTAACCAGGGTACTTGTATCAATCAGATTCCCGTAGTTGCCCGTGGCCAGAGAGTCAAGAAGGGCGACATCCTTGCTGACGGTCCCGCTACCAAGGACGGCGAGATTTCACTTGGTAAGAATGCCCTCATCGGCTTTATGACCTGGGAAGGTTATAACTACGAGGATGCAGTACTTCTTAACGAGAGACTTGTCCGAGAAGACGTATATACGTCTATCCACATAGAAGAATATTCTCACGAGGCACGTGACACAAAGCTCGGTCCCGAAGAGATAACCTGCGAGATACCCAATATGGGTGCTGACGGTCTTAAGGACCTTACTCCAGAGGGTATCGTAAGAAAGGGGACCGAGGTCAAGGCGGGAGATATACTTGTAGGTAAGGTAACACCCAAGGGTGAGACCGACCTCACTCCCGAAGAAAGACTTCTCAGAGCCATATTCGGCGAAAAGGCAAGAGAGGTAAGAGATACCTCCTTGAGACTGCCTCACGGTGAGTCCGGTATCGTTGTTGACGTCAAGGTGTTCAGCCGTGAAAACGGTGATGAGCTCTCTCCCGGTGTTAACAAGGTAGTAAGAGTATATATAGCACAGAAGAGAAAGATCTCCGTCGGTGACAAGATGGCGGGTAGACACGGTAACAAGGGTGTCGTTTCCAGAATTCTTCCTCCCGAGGATATGCCTTTCCTTGCAGACGGTACTCCTCTTGATATAGTTCTTAACCCCCTCGGCGTTCCTTCCCGTATGAATATCGGTCAGGTGCTTGAGGTGCACCTCGGTATTGCTGCGAAGAAGCTCGGCTATAAGATCATGACGCCTGTCTTTGACGGTGCGAATGAAAAGGATATTTCCGAGTGTCTGGCAGAAGCGGGTATGCGCG
>JAZULM010000004.1:0-18413 GCA_045603105.1 Ruminococcus sp. | reverse complement strand
GTTGGTGCAAAGATGTTCACCATAGCGGGACCTGTAATTGTATACGGAGTTTCGGCAAGTGTACTATACGGCATTATCTATTGGCTGACAACTCTATCCTGACAACAGCAGGCTTGACTATTTAGTCAAGCCTGCTTTCTTTTTATCATAAAAACGAACCTGCTCTGAAACTACGGTATATTCCTTGTGATAACACAATATTTTTGTAATGAACGTTACAAAGAACAAGTTTTGTCGAATTTTGTATGATTTAATTTGTACTTTGCTGTCAATAGATTGAAAAATAAATCAACTTCTGTTATAATGGATTGTATATTTATGATTATCTTCTTTCTTTAGAAATGAGAGGCAAAAAATAGCGAGATGGGTTTGTTATGATGAGGGATAAAAAATACGCAAAACAAAAATTTCTGATTGCATTCGGCGTGTCTGTTATTTTGATGCTGTTGATACTGCTTGCACTTTCAGGTGGCAATCTGGATATTGTCAGGAGTTTGTTTATCAAGGATCTTTCCAACGAGGAAATGAAAGAACTTCTGTCAGGCTTTGGTTGGCGCGGATATATTGTAATTTCTGTACTGTCGATGCTTCAGGTAATATGTACGTTCTTGCCGGCAGAACCCGTTCAGGTGCTTGCCGGGGTAACCTTCCCCTTCCCGATAGGTCTTCTGTGCTGTATGGTCGGTATTTTAGTTGGAAATACGCTGATTTATATGCTGCAAAAAACATTCGGAGATCAACTGCGTAGGTTTTTTGTTAAGAATCTGCATCTTGATTTGAAGAAAATCGCTCAGTCCAGTAAAGCAATCTTAATTATTTTTATTCTATATTTCCTGCCTGCAATTCCTTACGGTATGATCTGCTTCTTTTCGGCAAGTCTTGGAATGTCCTACCGTCGATATATTACAGTGACTATGTTGGGTTCCCTTCCTTCTGTTTGTATCGGAGTAGGGTTGGGGCATATGGCTATTATGTCCGACTGGATAGTTTCTGTCTGTGTTTTTGCTGTACTTATTGTATTGATTGGCATTATGTTCTTTAAGAGGGATGTGTTGTTTGCAAAACTCAACGGTTATGCCGAGCGAAACAAGGCTATACCCAAAAATAAGGTGCGTCCTGTAAACGGCTTTTTGATGGGAGTTCTGTATTATCCAATCAGGGTTTACCTTTTCTTTGCCGGAGTGAAACTCAAAACATCAAACAAAATCGGAAAGCCTGAAGCACCTTCCATTATCCTTTGTAATCACGGTTCTTTTGTCGACTTCATTTATGCGACTGCATTGCTTCGTAAATATAAGCCCCATATTATTTCGGCAAGACTTTATTTCTATCATCCTGTTCTGGGGTGGCTTCTCAGACGCGTCGGAGCATTCCCCAAGAGTATGTTTTCGATGGATATGGAGAGTACCAAGAACTGTCTGACTGTTCTCAAAAACAATGAAATACTGGCAATGATGCCCGAGGCACGTTTGTCCACTACCGGACGATTTGAGGATATTCAGGACAGCACCTACTCGTTTATCAAAAAGTCGGGTGTGAACGTCTACACCGTTAAAATAGACGGCGACTATCTTGCTAACCCTAAATGGGGCAAAGGACTGCGTCGCGGTTCGTTGGTAGAGGCTGAACTTGATCTGTTATTTACTGCAGAGCAGGTAAAAGAGATGACTCTTGAACAGCTGAAAGAAGGTGTTGAGAAACGTCTCGGCTACAACGAGTTCGAATGGATAAAGCAAAAACCCGAGTTGCATTATCGCTCAAAGAAAATCGCTGTGGGTATTGAAAATATACTTACTACCTGTCCGATTTGCGGTGAAAAA
This sequence comes from Ruminococcus sp., assembly GCA_045603105.1. Taxonomy (GTDB): domain Bacteria; phylum Bacillota; class Clostridia; order Oscillospirales; family Acutalibacteraceae; genus Ruminococcoides. Next base: position 16,593 of record JAZULM010000004.1, on the reverse strand, counting down.
TATACCTTAACGACAAAGAAAAATCAGGTGTTCTGTGAACACTGCGGTTATTTGACTTCGCTGAGCGACCGATATGAGTTTGACTCAGGGTTTAAGTTTGAAAATCTTACCGAGTGGTACGATTGGCAAAAGGAACTCTTAGAGCAGGAAATTGACGAGAACGAGAACTATACATTGTCGTCCGAGGTGGAACTGCGCTTGAGAGGAAATGGTAAGGGACTAACCAGACACGGCGGTTTTGGTGTTTGTACGCTTAACCGAGACGGGCTTACATACGTCGGTACCAAAGACGGAGAAGAAGTTGAATTTTATTTTCCTATGCAGAAGATTTATCGATTACTTTTTGGTGCAGGAGTGAATTTCGAAATATATGACGGTACGGAGATATTCTTCTTTGTGCCGAATGAAAAGCGTTCAGCGGTGCAGTGGTATATGGCATCCATAATTTTGCGGGATAAAAGCGTAGAAGCGGTTAATTAAGGGGGGGATTGTCATCATTACAAAAGAGAGAGAAAAAACTGAAAAAAGCGGAGCGTATTCGAGCATAAGTGTACGTTCATTTGTGACGGTGGCAGTTCTGTTATTGGCGGTTTTGTTTTTCTGTGGATCACTTTCTTATTTTATTCCTCAGGGAACGTTTGAAAGAGACATAGATCAAAATATTATTCCCGGTACATATCAAGCAGGTGAGATAGACGGAATTGCACCCTGGCGTGTGCTTACGGCACCATTTCGAGTATTTGCGTCGGAAGATGGACTGACTATCATTATGATAAGCGTCTTCTTGCTTGTGATGAGTGGTGTGTTCAATCTGCTGGACAAGACCGGCGGTATCAGCACATTCATTGATTTTATTATGCGACGTTTGAAAAACAGCGGTGGTATGGTTGTGTGCATTATGATACTGCTGTTTATGCTCTTCGGCAGTTTGTTTGGTATGTTTGAAGAGTTGGTAACACTTCTGCCGCTGATTATCGTATTTATGCTGTCTATGCAGTTGGATACGATGATGGGACTGGGCGCCTGTCTGATGGCGGCATGCTTCGGCTTTTCTACTGCAATTACCAATCCGTTTTCTGTAGGAACAGCCGTCCAACTGGCAGGAATACCAGTATCTTCGGGTGTTTGGCTCAGAGTGGTATTCTTTGTGATTGTCTACGTTGTTTTATGTGTTTTTTTGTTAGGGTATCTGAAGAAAATTCGAAAGAATCCTCAGGCTTCACCTACTTATGAGCTGGATCAGAAAAAGCGTGAAACCCTGACCTTACACAAAGAGGAGTCGCAGGATCAGATAAAGATATTCAGAGTGTATGCGGTATTCTTCGCTGTTCAAGGGGCGTTGCTTCTGGCAATTGCCTGCATTCGGGCAATTTCCGGCCTTGCAATTCCCATCCTTGCCGTAAGCTTTTTGATTTCCGGTTTGATAGCGGGACAGATTGTGTGCAAAAACTTCCGAAAAGTGCTGTCTTATTTCTCTCAAGGAGCAGTCGCAATGCTTCCTGCGGTGGCTATGATTGCAGTTGCTTCCTCGGTGAAACTTGTGATGGTCGAGAGTAATATAATCGATACGGTTATGAACGTTGTGTTGCAGTCTTTGGTCGGAAAGGGTAAGTTTGTTACAATTCTTCTGATTTATGCTTTGATTCTGTTTTTACAACTGTTCATTGGCTCGGCATCGGCAAAAATCTTTTTGGTTATGCCCATTGTCCTGCCGATTACAAACGCCTTGGGTGTTTCGCCCACATTGGTAATTCTGACTTACTGTATGGCAGACGGCTTTACAGACGTTATCCTGCCTACTAATCCCGTACTGCTCATAGGACTCTCCATGGCAAACGTGTCTTACTGGAAATGGCTTAAATGGACATGGAAACTTCAGTTATTGTTGTTTGCTATATCTGTAGCAGTTTTGTATTTCGGCGTTTTGGTCGGATATTAATATGTACATAATTTATGGCGGTAGAGATGTAAAAGTGCATCTCTACCGCCGTTTTTGATACTGTTTTTACATATTAGAGTATAGTTTTGCGAGACCGCCCTCAGAGGTTTCTCTGTAAGTACGCTTAAGGTCTCTGCCTGTCTGGTACATGGTTTCTACCACCATATCAAAGGAGACTTTTCGGCTTCCATACAGGAAGTTGGCAAGGCTCAGAGCATTTATAGCCCTCATAGCGGCTACGGCATTACGTTCAATACAAGGTATCTGCACAAGTCCGCAAACAGGGTCGCAGGTAAGTCCAAGATGATGTTCCATAGCCACCTCTGCACCGTATTCGATCTGGTCAATTCCCATTTCAAAAAGTTCACACAGAGCCGCTGCTGCCATACTGCAGGCGGTGCCGATTTCTGCCTGACATCCGCACTTTGCACCGCTTATGGAGGCATTGGTGCTGACGATGTTACCCACAAGTCCCGCAACTGCGAGGGCGCGTACAATATCCTCGTCAGAAAAGCCGTTTTTGTCCTGCATATATTTGAGTACGGCAGGTACTACTCCGCAGGAACCGCAGGTGGGTGCAGTTACTACTATACCGCAGTCGGCGTTTTGTTCGCTGACTGCAAAAGCATAGGAACAGACAAGGCGGTTTTCTCTTGTCTGGGGACTTTCGTCTATGTGGCGCTGATTGTAGAGAAACTGTGCTTTCCTCTCAACCTCAAGTCCGCCGGGAAGTATACCTGTCAGGCTGAGTCCCTCGGCAATAGAGTTTTTCATAGTGTCCCATACTGCGAGTAAAAATGCCTGAATGTCTTTATCTTCGTGTTTGAATACGTACTCCGAAAGGCGGATGTTGTGTGATTTACAGTACGAGGCGATTTCACTGAAAGATTTTTCCGCATATACATCCTTGGGTGGGGCATAGGTGTTATCCTCGCTGAGAATGTCACCGCCACCGATACTGTAGTAAATCTTTTTGCCAAGTAAGGCACCTTGTTTGTATGCAATAAATTCAATCGTATTGGGGTGTTTGGTAGTGTTCGTTTCTGTGTCCCAAATTACCTCTGATTTGATTTCAGCCAAAGCAGAGATGACTGCTCTGTCGGTACCGTGTCCCTTGCCTGTTTTTGCGAGCGAGCCGTACAGTATTACCTGCACAAAGTCCGCCTCGGGATATTGAGAGATAAAATCTGTTGCAGCAAAGGAAGGCCCCATAGTGTGGGAACTGGAGGGGCCGATGCCGATTTTATAGATATTCTTGATCGATTTCATATTTACACCCCGCATAGTTTCTGACTATAATATACCACATATTTTTGTGTCATTCAATATATGCTTCAATAAAAACAAAGGGCAAACGTTGGAGTTTGCCCTTTGCAGATGTTAAGTATGTATGTAATTATGCAAGAAGTTTCTTGATATATGCAATTTCGTCAGCAGAAACAGTCTCGTCAACAGCACATATAGCACAAACGAAGAGAACAGTGCTGGTCTTCACCTCGCCCTGAATGGTGTCAACAAACATGTCAACAAGATCCGATTCATTGCCGTTGTAAAGTTTGATGAAGTTTGAAACCTGCTCATCAGAGAAACCAAGAAGATCTCTGAGAAATTGTCTTTCCTTAGCAGAGAGGTTGCCGTCTGCACCGATAGCGGAGAGAATGATTGATGAGAGCATAATCATACCGTCGTTATTGGTATCAACGGCTTTACATGCAGGAAGTATTTCTGCAAGAGCGCGTTTTGCGATATTGAGAAGTTCGTCGTACTCCTTGTTTACTATGTCCTGAAGAATTTCGTCAAGTGATGCCATGGTGATTATTCCTTTTTGTTATTTTGAATTCAGTCCTGAGTTTTGTTCGTTAAAATGTTATCATAACACACATACGATGTCAAATGATTCAAAGGGGAAAACTATGTTTGGAGAGGATTCCCTATATATAATTCTACCCTTTATCTCAGTTTTTTGTAACATGGACATCTACCTGAGGATAGGGAATTTCAATGCCGTTTTCATCGAAGGCTACTTTTACATTCTCTATAAGGTCAAAGTTCAGTGTCCAGTAATCTTCGGTTTTACACCATACACGGACTTTGTATGTCAGAGCACTGTCAGAATGTTCCGCGAGTCTTACAAAAGGTTCGGGAGTCAGCAGAGCCATCGGATGACTGGTTATTACCTTTGTAAGTACCTGCTTGGTTTTTTCAATGTCACAATCATAGGCTGTGGTGAATTGCAGGTCTACACGACGCATATCCTCACAGGTATAGTTTTCAATAACGGAATTTGTGAGAGAGCCGTTGGGAATAGTTACTTTTTTATTGTCATTTGTCATAATAACCGTATAAACTACGGAGATTTCCTTAACGGTTCCTTCTTCACCCGAGGCAGAGATATAGTCGCCTACTTTGAATGGTTTGAACAGAAGAATCATAATTCCCCCTGCAAAGTTTGAAAGAGAACCCTGCAGAGCCAGACCGATTGCTACGCCGCATGAGGCAAGAATAGTGATAAAGGAAGTAGCCGGTACACCCAGTATCATAGCAGCAGTAATGAAAAGCACGGCATAAAGCGCAATGTTGGAGAAACTTGTCAGAAATGAGCGAAGTCCCGGATCCAACTTGTTAAGTTTGGGGGAGTTTTTAATCCATTTGCCAAAGAGTTTAATCAGTTTGATTCCTGCAAATACAATAGCCACAGTTATGAGAAGTTTAATTCCCCAGGAGGAAAGAAACTCAACGGCTTTGTTTAAGAGATTTGGCCATAATTCGTTCCAGTTCATAGATGTCTTCCTTTCAAAAAGTTTTCTTTAATTATATATGAAAAGTGAGGCTCAAACAATAACCTTTGGGATAATTAATAAAATCTTAATGATATAATTGTTTAGTTGTGATTGTACAGTTCATCGAGGATAAGACTTATATTCTCATCAGAGTATTCAATCTCTGAGGAGAACATCCTGCACAGGTCAATCTGCTCCTCTGTGGTGAATTTTCCGTTTTTGTTATAAAGTGCCGTCCCGAGTGCTTTTATAAGATGATAGCATAAAGCAGTGAACTCTACCCGAAGGGTTGCTTCGCGGATATCGGGTGCCATAGCCATATATCTGTATATAAGGTATACGCAGAACTGCTCGTACTCTTCTGTGCGGTCTTTCATATATATATCAAACCGTTTACTGTCAAGATTTTCTTCTCCCGAGAGAAGTAGGAACATCTGAGTCCAGGCAGGATCCAGCCTCTCAAGATTTTTGAAAAAATCAGTCCACTCATTGATTTTAATTTCACCCATGGTGCTTTTGCAGATGGCGAGAGCATCCTCGAGTCGGGCGTCGATGTCTTTTGACCTGTTTTGAAGCAGGCGTATCACTTTGTCCCGAAGACTGACAATTTCATCCTCGCTTGTATCTTTGGCGGAGTACACGAGATTTACAGGTGCTTTCTTTGTGAGGATAATACGAGCCGCCTCTTCACAGCAAAGACCAAGTCCCGATTCGGTTCTGTGGGGGAGGGTGTTGTGAAATCTCGGATGTTCTTTGCAGATGTCACAAAGTTTATCCTCGCCCATATTTATTATAATGTCACAGAGGTTGTGATGATTGAGAAAAGGGCAACGCTCATCGTTTGCAAGAATAAAGTGGCAGACGCCGTCTTCATCAGCGATGTTTTTTCTGAGTCTTTCTCCGAAGTCGCCCTCTTTGAGCTGATACGACTTAAGGGTAGCATCATCAATGTCGATCTCCCAGCCTATGCAACAGTTATGACGGCAGTCGCTTTTTATACATTTGAATTCATTATAGTAATTGGGGTAAACGTATATCATAAACTCATCCTCAACGTATATCTTTGCTTATGGTGGAATTATACCATAATAATACCGATATGCATAGCAAAAAGAGAAAAATAAGTATATTTTGCACATAGAAAAACCTTGATTTTGTCTGTATTTTAGCCTATTGATAAAATTTGAAAAAAGTGTTGACTCTCTTGAAAAGTTATGATACAATAGTTCTTACCTCGGAAAAGGGGCTTATTTTTTTGTGCCCTTTTTGAGGGAGGCTGGAATATTCCGAAAAATCACGGGAGGTGCCGTTATAATGAGAGTGAAAATTGTTCTAGCATGCACAGAGTGCAAACAGCGTAACTACAACACCATGAAGAACAAGAAGAACGATCCCGACAGACTTGAGATGAACAAGTACTGCAGATTCTGCCGTAAGCATACTCTGCACAGGGAAACAAAGTAATCACGGAGGATAGCGAAATGGCTGACAACAAAAAAACTAACGTTTTTATGAAGCTGTTCAAATATCTTCGTGAGTGCGTAGGCGAGCTTAAGAAGATTTCTTGGCCCACAGTTTCTCAGACTACAAAGAATTTCGGCGTAGTTCTGCTTGTAATCTTAATTTCAGGCGTTCTTATCTTCGCACTTGATCAGGGCCTTTATGCTCTGCTCGGTCTTGTTATGAACGTCAGCGCTGGCTGATGCTCCGCAAGTATTACTTAACTTTTTTATTTTAAGAAAGGGTGAAGTGAACTGTGTCGGATGAGGCAAGATGGTACGTAGTACACACGTATTCAGGCTACGAGAACAAAGTCGCATCTAATCTTATGACAACTGTAGAAAACCGCAACCTTCAGGATATGATTCTCGAGGTTAAGGTGCCTACAGAAACAGTCACAGAGATTAAGCCCCCTACTGAAGCAGAAATCAGAAGACTGGGCGACAATGCTAAGAGTAAAACCGTTGAGGTAGAGCGTAAACTCTTCCCCGGTTATGTTTTCGTAAAAATGATCTACACTGACGAAACCTGGTATGTAGTCCGCAATATCCGCGGATGTACAGGCTTTGTTGGTCCTTCCTCCAAACCCGTTCCTCTTACTGAGGCTGAGGTTTACAGGATGGGAGTGGAAACCCGCGTTGTCGAGGTTTCCTACAATGTCGGCGACTCCGTCCGCATTATCGATGGTCCCTTGGAGGACTTCATCGGTGTTGTCGAGGAGCTTAACGTCGAAAAAGGTTATGTCCGCGTTATCGTTTCTATGTTCGGACGTGAGACACCGGTTGAGCTTGAACTCAATCAGGCTGAACTGTTTACAGACTAAAATAAAGAGCAGAGCTTTTTATTTGAGGGACTGCATAGTCCCTTGTGGGAGGAGCATTAATATTTTCAGGATGCTCCGCCATCAACCACGAATTTTGGAGGTGCAATAAGCAATGGCTCAGAAGGTAATCGGCTTTATTAAGCTTCAGATTCCTGCCGGAAAGGCTACTCCGGCTCCCCCCGTAGGACCGGCTCTCGGTCAGCACGGAGTTAACATTGTTGCGTTCACAAAGGATTTTAATGAGCGCACAAAGAACGACATCGGTATGATTATCCCTGTCGTTATTACCGTTTATGCAGACAGATCTTTCTCATTTATTACAAAGACTCCCCCTGCAGCGGTACTTATTAAGAAGGCTTGCGGAATTGACAAGGCTTCCGGTGTTCCTAACAAGAACAAAGTTGCAAAGATTTCCAGTGAGCAGATCAGAAAGATCGCTGAGACAAAAATGCCCGACCTTAACGCTGCATCCATCGAGGCTGCTATGAGCATGATCGCAGGTACAGCACGTAGTATGGGCGTTGTAGTTGAAGACTGATTAGTTCACTAATTTATCCGGGTGGGAGGAAAAATCCGCTTAACCACCTAACAATGGAGGAAATATTCTTATGAAACACGGTAAGAAGTATGTCGATAGCGCAAAGCTCATCGACAGAAGCAAATTATATGATACAGACGAGGCACTTGACCTCTGCGTTAAGGCTGCTACAGCTAAGTTTGACGAGACAGTTGAGCTTCACGTAAAGCTCGGTGTTGACTCCCGTCACGCTGACCAGCAGGTTCGTGGTGCTATCGTTCTTCCCAACGGTACTGGTAAGACCGTTAGAATCCTTGCTATCTGTAAGGGTGACAACGAGAAACTTGCTCAGGAGGCAGGTGCTGACTATGTTGGCGCAGAGGATATGACACAGAAGATTCAGCAGGAAGGCTGGATGGACTTCGACGTTCTTATCACAACTCCCGATTGCATGGGCCTCGTAGGTCGTCTCGGTAAGATCCTCGGTCCCCGTGGTCTTATGCCTAACCCCAAGGCAGGTACAGTTACTACTGATATCGCTAAGGCTATTCAGGAGGCTAAGGCAGGTAAGATTGAGTACCGTCTCGACAAGACAAACATTATCCACTGCCCCATCGGCAAGGTTTCCTTCGGCAGAGAGAAACTTCAGCAGAACCTGGAGACTCTTATGGAGGCAATCGTTAAGGCTAAGCCTGCTGCTGCAAAGGGTCAGTACATCCGCTCCTGTGCTGTAACTTCTACAATGGGCCCCAGCGTTAAGCTCAACCCCAACAAGTTTACAGCAGTTTCCACAAACGGCTAATTAACAGTCCGGAGCAATTTTTAAGTAGGTATTTGGCGGGTTTTCCGCACAAATATATAAATCGCTGTTCTAAAGACAGCAGGTTCGGTTTATCCGTATAATGGACAATTGTCCGCCTGCCGAGGAAGAAGCATCAAAACGGGTAATACCCTTATTTTGAACCTATCGCCTCTTCCTTTTGTGGAAGAGGCTCTTCTTTTTTATGAACTGCGTTATCAATTTAACGGAGGTGAATACATTGCCCAGCGCAAAAGTATTAGAGCAGAAGAAACAGCTTGTTGCAACACTTACCGAGAGACTTAAGAATTCCTGCACAGGTCTTCTTGTTACTTACGAAGGTATCAGCGTTGCTGACGACACAAAGCTCAGAAAAGAGCTTCGTGAAGCAGGTGTTGACTACACAGTTGTTAAGAACACACTGCTCGAGAGAGCATTTGCAGAGACAGGTCTCAGTGAGCTTGACCAGCATCTGGCAGGTACTACCGCTATTGCAACCAGCGACGAGGATTACGCTGCAGCAGCAAGAATTCTTTGCGGCTACGCAGACAAGTCCAAGAAGGGTTTTGCAGTAAAGGGTGGCTACATTGACGGTGAAGTTATCTCTATGGACAAGATCATAGAGCTTTCCAAGCTTCCCACAAGAGACGTTCTTCTTGCAAACGTACTTGGTGCATTCCAGGCACCTATCGCAAGCTTTGCCCGTGCCGTACAGGCTATTGTTGACAAGGGTGGCGCAGAAGCTTGCGCACCCCAGGAGGATGAAACTCCTGCAGAGGTAGCAGAGGCTCCTGTAGAAGAAGCTCCTGCAGAGGTAGCAGAGGCTCCCGTAGAGGAAGCTCCTGCAGAAGTAGCAGAGGCTCCCGCTGAGGAAGCTCCTGCAGAAGAAGTAGCAGAATAATTATCTGCTAAAAAGAAAAAATTAACTTATTTAATTATTGGAGGTTATTAAAATGGCATCTGAGAAGATTACTGCTATTATTGACACACTTAAAGGCCTCACAGTTCTTGAGCTTTCTGAGCTCGTACACGCTGTAGAGGATGAGTTCGGCGTATCCGCTGCTGCTGCTGTTGCAGTTGCAGGTCCTGCTGTTGCTGCAGCTGCTGAGGAAGAGAAGACAGAGTTCGACGTTATCCTCAAGTCTGCTGGTGCAAACAAGATCGCTGTTATCAAGGCTGTTCGTGAGGCTACAGGTCTCGGTCTTAAGGAAGCTAAGGAAGTTGTTGACAACGCTCCTAAGGCTCTTAAGGAAGGCGTTTCTAAGGATGACGCTGAGGCTCTCAAGGCTAAGCTCGAAGAGGCTGGTGCAGAGGTTGAGGTTAAGTAATTTAACCCCTAACTCACTTACGTTAAAAAGTTTAAAGCCGTACGGATTTCGTACGGCTTTTTTCTTTTACCCATTTCACCCAAAGAGCGAGTAAATATTGATTTTGAGTTTATTCCTCCATTTGTTTTCCGAGAAAAGCGGCGGCGGACTGACAGAGTTTGATTTCTGCGTCTGTGGGAACTTTGATACTGTCGCTTGTGAGCATAACAACCGCTCCCGTTACGTCACCGGCAGCTATGATGGGGTAGACCACGGCAGCGTTATGCTCGATACCCTCCACAGGTTGCATGGGGGATACGTCAGACTGATGTGCCGCAAAACTTCGGCGATTCTCCATATAGCCCTCTAAAGTGACCGTGACTCTACGCTCCAGATACTCCCTCTTGGATACACCTGCAGCGGCAATTACATGGTCACGGTCAGTAATTATAGTAGGCAGAGAACTGATTCTTGACAGCACCTCCGCATACTGAGTGGCAAATACCGACAACTCCCCCACAGGAGAGTATTTTTTAAAAATGACCTCACCATCCGTAGCAGTATAAATCTCCAGCGGATCTCCTTCGCGGATTCTCAAAGTCCTGCGTATTTCCTTTGGGATAACAACCCTGCCAAGGTCGTCTATTCTTCGAACTATACCTGTTGCTTTCATATATAAAAACTCCTTTTCACTATTTAATGGTGTGGAGTTAGTATGTGGAATATTGCCATTATTATACTCATTTGACACGATTCTCAGGATTTCTTTAATAGTCTATCACCGCCTATATTTTGCCCTTCATAATATAAACGCAACTAAAAAAACAAAATATAGTCGCATTTTTTAATTTTTTTCAAGTTATATTTTTCCACGTCATCAATTATATATGATTCATATTCCAATGTCATCGGCAGAGAATCGTCTTGTTACAGGCAAAGTATAGGCATAAAATAGGTAAGATATCAGCATAAGCAAAGGCATCGCTGAAGCGATGCCTTACTTAAGTCGGATTATTATTCTCCATTGTTTAATTGAGTGCTTAAAATTTAAGCATTTATTTCTTTTACATCTAGCTCTTCTCCCATTATCAAATCATGGAAACCGCCAAATACAAATTCATGCTTAACACTATAAATAAAGTTTGAATCTGTTATTAACCGATATATCGCCACCCCAATACCTCCAACATCTAACAAATCAAATCTTTTTGTTAGTGCCACAACCGCAACATTACTTGATGCAGCAACTGCATTTGAATACATTAAGATTTTACGAGTTTTCACTTCGTATAATTCTCGTTCCTCATCGGTGGTTCCTTTATATAGAAGTCTATGTAACATAGCAATCATAGAATTTATAAATATGCTCAAACTTGCCTGTTTTCCAATAGTAAGTATATTGGACATATCAATTCCATATTGAGCTAAGTCAGAAGCAAAACTTGTATCTAGTAATCCATCTATTAGGGTTAAGAAAGGCAACGGCAAACTATCTTTAGAGTCAACATCTGTAAGTAAGTGTTTAATTTCTAAAAGTAAGGACATGCCAACTTTTTCCCAGCCCTCAATACCCTCTTTTGTTAATTTTTCGCCCACTTTTTCAAATATTGTAATTGTAGATGCTCTGTTTCTAAAGAAGTCCTTCTTGTTTTTTGTCGTAATGTGATATGATTGTAGCGTATTGGTGGTTAATGTGGAGGTTGCAATGTTTGCAGTGCCAAACACCAATCCAAGAATAGGGTCATGTCCTAATGTTGACCCACGATGTTTGAACTTTCCACCGCCCTTTAATGCTCCATTTGCGCCATTTAAAGCATCAAACGGAACTGGATTATCCTTGATTTCTTGTAACGATGGGTTGTAGTATTTATGGTGTCGATCTGAATGCTTTTTATCTTTACTGTATTTGCTTGCTTCCTCTTGATCACCTAAACGCTCTTTAAAATTCGTCAGTAAATATTGTCTTGCTATCTGCAGTCCTATTGCAGTAAAAAGAAAAGCAACATCAAGTTTAGATAAGCCTGTTTTTTCTTCAAATTCTTTGTCTAATTCTGCGATAATTTCATCAGACCTATGGGCGACATCCGCCACACGCAAACTTTCTTCAGTTATAACTTCGGCATTGTCTAAAATTGTCTCTCTATTCTGAGAAATAATATTACTTTCATTCTCAATTTTTTTTAGACATTCATTTAACGAACTGTAATCCATTACGGAACCCCCCTATGCGCATAATTTAGTACGAATCCCATACAATTTTTCTAAAAGTTCTTGCTTCTCATGACTCAACTGCTCGTTCCTTGTTAATAACGAATCTCTTTCTTTTTCAAGATCGGCTATGTAGTTCAAACATTCCTCCAACAGTTTGTGAGATTCTTCTTCCGTATGCTTTCTGGCTTGTTCTGTTTTAGACCATTCCTCTGCTTGCTTAGCAAACACTTTCGCTTGTTCAGCAAACTTTGCTTCATATACTTCAGATGTATCATTGCAACCATCTGCATATCCGTCAACATAATCACCTTTGGCAAAATCAACCGCAAGACACCAACCAATCGTTTCGGTCACTCCCGCAGCAACTGCAGCCGAAATTCCCCATCCAACAACAGGAATAAGTTTTACCAAATTACGTCCAACAAAAGTTGATGCCGCTGATGCAATTAAACCTTTAGCAGTAGATTCTCCTATTTTATGTTCAAATACTTTACCAAGACTAAGTACCATTGTGATTTGAATGCCCGAAATAGGCAAAGCATCTGCCACAGGAATCGGAATAGCTCCTGCAGCCCCACTTGCTACAGATGCGGTATGTATAATTGCGTGACATTTTTTCAACTGATCCTTAGTCATCATTTTTTTAGCTTCTTTTCTCTTTTGCTTGGCTGTACTTTTATAGTTTGCTGACATAATTAAAACCTCTCTCTTAGATAATATTGGATTATTTCTTCTTTATTAGTTTCTTTAACCAACTTGCACCTGCTACACCGACTGCTGCGCCTATACCTATAGCTCCACCGACAGGGCCCAACAATGTAAGGCCTGCCACCTTGGCAACAGGTAAAACCATTCCCGTAAACACGCCTGTGAGAGCAGCACCTGTAACACCACCAACTGCAGCAGCAGCTACTGTATCAATGCTACTTTTTACATTTTTATAGTTTTCTTCATCTAATTTATCGGCATGGTTTAGTAAAATATCTATGGCTTGTGCTAACGCTTCGTTTTCCGGATGTTCTTCAATTTCGCAATCCAACACAGCACGTATAGCAATGTATTGAGTAAAATTCATAGGTGTCTTATTGTTCTCTAAGTTGCTAATAGTCTGTTTTGTAACTCCTATTTTATCGCCCAACTGCTCAGCAGTCCACCCGGCAATTTTTCTTATCGACGATAAATTCTGTTGTAAGATTTTGATTTTAACTTCTCTATCATTAGATGAGTTCGACATAATATCACCTCTTCATCCATTATTATACAGTTGCAATTTTACTCTGTCAAGTATTTTTACCAAGTAAATATAATTATTTTAGCTTGTTGTGCAAAAAAACTGGATGAAATTAAGAACTCACCCAGTTTTTGCGACAGTTTGAATATTTAGTTTTAGCTGCTCAGAGTATGTATTTCTGACGCATATTAGAATGTATTATGCTCCTTTCTAAAACAGCCCAAAACCCAATTTTGACACCAATGCGTCGGGTGGGGCAAACCAGCGAAAACCCTAGTGTTTATGCGGGTTTCAAGCGGTTTGCCCTATTATAACACAAGCATCGATTCTTCTCACAATCCCTGTTGCTTTCATATATAAATCTCCTCTTTTTTACAATTTTAATGTGATATTAGTATCACACTTTTTGTAGAAATTATGAGCAGAATTTCCAATTGTTTTTTATTTTAAAATGGATATGTGAAAAGGGCGATGACATTTTTAGTCACCGCCTCTTTCAAAAAACAAATCTTTTTTCAAAATAGATTATTTTTCAATGAACTTAACCGCTGTACCGTATGCAATAACTTCGGCTGCGCCCTGCATAATAGCAGATGAGGCATAGCGAATATTAACAATAGCATCTGCGCCGAGAGCTTCTGCCTCCGCAACCATTCTCTTGGTAGCAAGAGCACGTGCTTCGTTCATCATTTCATTATAGGATTTAAGTTCTCCACCGACTAAGGTCTTAAAGCTTTGGGAGATATCCTTTCCGATATGCTTTGACTGAATAGTGCTTCCTTTTACAAGACCTAACATTTCGAGTTCTTTGCCGCTGATGTAATCAGTATTTACTAAGATCATCTTCTTCACCTTTCTTTATTTCTTTTATTCGTTCTATGCAAACTTTAAGCATAACAGCAGTAAAAGCAAGTGGGATAATACCTAAAAGCCATTTCCAAATGCCATCTATCAGTGATATTAAAAAGCCAAAGTAAGCAATGTAATACAAAACCATAATAGCGGTTACAATAATCGGCGCAATCAGTTTTTTCTGCTGTTCTTTCATACATTCACCGCATTATTTCAATTTTTGCAATTTTAGGGTATTAGCAATAACAATAAGCTGCATTCCTTTTTCAAGCGGGAGCGCAGGATCAACCGTTGTACTGATCTTATCATCGTTTCGTATTGCAACAACGTTAATAGAATATTTTTTGCGCAAGCTCAGTTCTATCAGCGTTTTACCAACCCACTCATCTTTTACGTCTATTTCTACCATAGACACTTCATCTGAAAGCTCTATCATTTGCGAGAATCCCGATGTGAGCAGATTTTTAGCAAGTCTTGTTCCCGATTCTTTTTCGGGAAAAATCACTCTGTCGGCACCCACACGGCTTAAAATCTTTTGATGCATTTCATTGCCGCATTTAACAATAACGGTGGACACGCCCGCTTCCTTACAGAGTGTTACCGCCATAACGCTTGCTTCAAGATTACTTGCCATCGCAACGATAACAATGTCAATATTGGATATACCAAGTCTTTTTATTGCCTCCGGCTCGGTAATATCGGCGCATTTGCATACAGGGATTGTTTCAATTGCGTTATTAACATTGTTTTGGTCGATATCAACAGCCAGAACCTCGGCACCATTATTTACAAGTTCTTCTGCAACAGCTTTTCCGTATCTGCCGAGACCTAATACGGCATAGGTTTTATTGATGCTCATAAAAATTATCCCTTCTTATCCCACACTTATTTCTTTGATAGGGTTTCTTACAATATTCTGATTATCCTTACTTCGCTTAAATGCAACGGCGAGCGATATAGGGCCTACTCTGCCAAGATACATCGTTATGATAATGATAAGCTTACCAACACTACCGAGAGATGCCGTAAGATTTCTTGTAAGACCTACGGTCGCAGTAGCACTAACCGTTTCATAAACAATATCGAGTGCATTTGCATCTGTTACCGCAGATAGCAAAACCGTTGAAGTAAACATAATAATAAAGGACATACAGGTAACGGCGACTGCTTTGCTGACCGCCTGTTTTGTGAGCTGTCTGCCAAACACCTCGGTATCCTCTTTATTACGAATAGAGGCAATCGCTGCCACAATGATAACAGCAAATGTCACTGTTTTGATACCTCCGGCTGTGCCAATGGGTGAGCCGCCGATAAACATCAGAAGCAAGCACACGATAGCGCTTGCGTTCGTGAGGTTTTCCTGCGGCACTGTCGCAAAACCTGCGGTTCTCGTTGTGACCGACTGAAACAAGGATACTTCGATTTTTTGAAACAAGGTATAATTGCCCATTGTTTGCGGATTGTTATATTCAAATGCAAAAATAAATGCTGCACCCACAAAAATCAAAATCAAGGTTGCTGTGATAGCGATTTTACTGTGCAGGGTAAGATCTCTGAAAAATCTCACTTTCTTCGTTCGTGCCTTTTTTAGTACTCTCAGCACATCCCACCAAACGATATAACCGATACCGCCCAAGATAATTAAGGCACACGTAACAACATTGATGACAGGATTAAGTGCATAATCGCAAAGACTGTTTTCGGCAATAATATCAATACCCGCATTGCAAAAGGCAGAAACGGAAGTAAAGACCGATATCCATATTCCTTTTGCACCGAACTCAGGTATAAAAACCGTCATATAAAGCAGAGCGCCGATACCTTCTATAATGAGCGTTCCGGTTACAACCTTTTTTACGAACCGAACAAGCCCCGACAGCGAATTCAGATTAAATGCGTCTTGCAAGAGCAGTCTGTCACCGATACCCATTTTCTTGTGCAGAAGTATCATAAGTTCTGACATAATGGTAATAACACCAAGACCGCCGATCTGAATCAGTATCAAAATTACAACCTGCCCAAAAACACTCCAAGAGGAAACGGTTGGTGTTACAACCAAGCCCGTAACACAGGTTGAGGTCGTTGCGGTGAAAAGCGCATCTAAAAAAGAAGTCGGTTTTCCATTGGCTGAACTTATAGGAAGCGAAAGCAATACTGCGCCTATCAATATCGCTATCAAAAAACTCAACAATATAATATGTGTTGTAGATACCAGAGGCCGTTGTTTTTTCATAAATTCATCATACACCCTAAATTTTCTATACAAAACAAAATGGAACCAACTTCCTCTGCAGACAGCTAGTTCCATTCACATCTATTATTTATAATTATTATAACACAATTAATTATTTTAGTCAAGTTTTTATAGAAATCTTATAAAGCATATATAAAAATGCTTTTCATTCAATCCACGTATATCCGTATAAAAAGCAAATTCAAATAAATAACCGAACAAGTCTATAACTCATCCGGCTTTGTGACAGTTTGAATATTTAGTTTTTGCTGCTCAGAGTATGGATTTCTGACGCGTGCTTTTAGAAATATGTCCTCCTTTCTAAAAACCGCCGAAAAACCATAAATTTAGGGGCTTGTGTTCAATAGGGCAAACTAACAAAAAACCTAGTGTCTATGCGG
>JAZULM010000003.1:0-185022 GCA_045603105.1 Ruminococcus sp. | reverse complement strand
AAATGCAGATGGTAAAACAAATGCTTATGATCAGACATTCACCAAAGTGACCGTATCTCAAAGTGGATGGGTTATCTACTATGCGAATAAACCGAAGTCGGAGGCCAAGCGGTCTTAGGAAGACAATCCAGGGTTCCAACTCCTTGGCTCACAGAACGACATGGCTACGATCCGACTTGTAAATGCAGATGGTAAAACAAATGCTTATGATCAGACATTCACCAAAGTGACCGTATCTCAAAGTGGATGGGTTATCTACTATGCGAATAAACCGTTGTTCTACGGTTCTATCGCAGGTGTTATCCTCCTTGCAGGTGGAATTATCTTCCTGATCGTTTATAAGAAACGTAAAAAGAAAGAAGAACAGAAGTAATCAAGGGATGGGACTGTCCTAATAAGACAGTCCCATCTTAGAATTAAAAACATCGAATTTTAAGGAACCTGTTTTATGACCAACCGAATTATAATTGTTATCTCACTATTTTTTATTTTTTACAATATAGGAGGATTAGCAACAACGAATATTCTTCGTTTAACTAAGGGGAACACGCTCACAATTCATTCATTAAAATGTATTTGTGATAATTGTGGCTCTAAAATACCGCCATTACTTCAGTTTCCTATAATTTCATATATTGTTTGTAGAGGACACTGCAGGAACTGTGGATGCAAAATTCCTGTTTATCCTTTGATTTTGGAAATAACAATTTTTCTTGGAATGAGTTTAGTTACAGCTTTATTTCGTTTTTCAATAATTGGTATACTATTAAGTTTTTTGTTTTATGAAATAGTTCGAAATATAGTAATCTTATTAAGAGGAAAACGAGAAACTCAGTTTAGAAAACAATATGTAATTTCGATAGTATCTATGTGTCAGTTTTTAATTCCGTGTTTATTTATTTCGTTTTTGTATTCCATTACGTAAACAAAGCATACAGTGTAACTGTACTGTATGCTTTTTTCTATAAAATAAAGTAGGGATTTATCTGGACTTTGAAAAGCGTTTGTGGTATGGGTTTGTGCTTGAAAGGAATGTGATACACTATGACGACGCTTGAAGATTTATACTTCGGCAACATCAAGCCTAACGAAAGAGAAACCAAAAGAGGTTCTCAGATCGACCGACTCGTAAAATTGATGTGCAAAAATGAAGATGCCCTAAACGCAACCCTTACACACCCACCAACGCCTATGGCAAGCGTGAGAGCTGTAATGTGTATGCCAAAACCTACGAAGAATGTGAAGTCAAGCTCGAAGAAATGATAGCCAAGAAACGAGCAGAGATTGCTGCAGAGAAGGAACGACTCAAAGCAATGCAGACGGCGTAAACAACGAAAGGAACGGTACGAAATGATTCGTATCGTTCCTTTTTTTTGCTTACCTTAAAGGTCAAAATTTGGACAGCATTAAACAAACAAAAATCCTCTGAAGCCAATGGCCTCAGAGGAAAATTGGTCGGAGTGACAGGGTTCGAACCTGCGGCATCGACATCCCAAAGCAAGCGCGCTACCAAACTGCGCCACGCTCCGATGTTATTTTTTTGAAGAAATTGAAGAAAAAGAGGGTTTAGAGTTACCCGTACAATTGTGGGATAACATGTGGTCCCTGTCTCTCAAAATTGTTGTCTGTGCAAACTTTTCGGTCTCGAAAGCCCGATGAATACAGGCTTTTTGAGAGATGGGATTTTTCGCTTAGAAAACGTAGTCCCGTTCCCAAACGGTCATCTTTGTCTTTGTTCCCCTTCGTCTGCTGCATCTGGTGGTTTCTGTTACAGTGCTTCATCGCATCTGCTACATATAGAGCGTCTGTTTCGTCTATTATGATACCTGACTGTGGAATACATGTGGTCGCAAAAACTCCCTGAGGAAATCGAGCTTATAAAAATGCCCACCCTCAGGGAGTTGTTTTTCGCTTGTATGTTAGCTTAGTATTCGATTAAAGTCAAGCTTTTGCTATCTTAGTTGCTATTCTTAAACAGGCTTCAATATGCATAATCCAATGTCGTGAGAATGGCATCTGAATAAGACCTTTGATATCTTTACCGCACCAGTAGTCAATCAGCCAGAGGGCTTCCTCGCTGTTGCTGACTACTTTGAGATTTTCAAGCTCTTGTCGATTAATTTCAGATACTTTCTTTTTCAAATCCTCAAACTTAAGAGATAAAAGAATCTCTGTTGTTGATTTTTCTACATCAGATATGTAGCTGAAAAGTTCTGCTGTATTAAGGGATTTTGAAAATGCAAAAATCTCCTCAGGATTCAGTTCATTGCCTGTTGTGATTATAGGCGAACATGTTCGTACTTTGTAATTATCCTTAAAGAAAACTTGCTCGTCACCTTTGATAAGCGTATGAGCTACAATGTCCTCAATACGGAAAATGTGCCACAAGGAGTATGCAATACTTTTGCTGTGGTAACCCTTAGCGTTCTTAAAAGGCATACTATATAAATCTTCATCAGAGAGACTATCCCTCAGCTCTAATATTTTGTTAAGCATACTTTTTCTAAGAAGTAAAAGAGTTTCTATGCCTGTGTTGAATGTTTCACTTTTCTTGAGGTATACTTGCACCGATTTATTAAGTTCAGACCACTCCTTATTCACACTATCACCTCACAAAATATCTGATGTAAAAAGTGTAGCTTAGTGAGTATTTATTGTCAAGTCAAAATCTGCGCCACTATAAACAATGAAAAAGCACTGAAGAATAAAAACTTCAGTGCTTTCGGTTTTATATAGGTTTATTTACATTCTGTACAAATATACTCAGGCACGGATTTCTCATTTATAACCGATTCATAGAATCTGTAGCCTCCTGCCAGGTTGTAGCAGTCAATGCCGTAGCCTGTCAGGATTCGGCAGGCAATGTAGCTTCTCAGTCCGCTGTGGCAATGAACATACACAGGCTTGCCCTTGGGAATTTCATCAACCCTCTCACGGAGAGAGTTCAGAGGAATATGCATAAAGCCGTCGATTTTGCCTCGAGCAACTTCGGTAGCGGTTCGTGTGTCAAGTAAAGTAACGCTTGAATCCCTTGGCAGATTCTCAACATCGTGCCAGAAAAACTGCTTGAGTTTGCCTGTGATAACATTCTCAGCCACGAAGCCTACCATATTCACAGGGTCTTTTGCCGATGAGAAGGGCGGTGCGTAGCAAAGCTCAAGTTTTGTAAGGTCGGTGACCTTTGCGCCCAATCGGATGGCGGTGGCGATAACATCCATTCGCTTGTCCACTCCGTCAAAGCCTACAATCTGAGCACCCAGAATTTTGTGGGTGGCCTTGTCCCAAAGCACCTTCACCGACATCATGGTAGCATCGGGATAATAGGACGCATGAGAGGCTGAGTAGGTGTAGGTTTTGTCAAAATCAAAGCCAGCATCTTTGGCTGATTTCTCGTTAAGACCTGTTGTGGCAACAGTCATATCAAAAAGCTTTAACACCGATGAACCCTGTGTACCCTCAAACCGTGAAGGGATACCGCAGATGTTGTCGGCAACGATTCTGCCTTGCTTGTTGGCAGGGCCTGCAAGAGGGATGAACGCAGGAGCGTTCGTGACGAAATTCTTTACGCTCACCGCATCGCCTACTGCGTAAATGTTCTCAACATTTGTCTGCATATTGGAGTTTACGACGATGCTTCCTCTGCCGTCAAGCTCAACACCTGAATCTTTGAGGAAAGCCGTGTCGGGACGGACTCCCACGGACATAATCACCATATCAGCTTCGATACATCCGTTGTTGAGGTTGACGTGTAAGTTGTTTTCGGTTTCTTTGATAGCAGTGACACCGTTTTTAAGAATCAGGCGAATGCCCTGAGCCTTTACGTAACGGTGAACTTCCGTTGCCATGTCAAAATCAAGAGGTGCAATCAGATGGTCGGAAAGCTCAACGATAGTCACCTCAAGCCCTGCTTTTTTAAGGTTCTCAGCCATCTCAACCCCGATGTAGCCACCGCCTACAACTACGGCAGACTTTGGATTCTCTCGGTCGATGTAGCCTTTGATTTTCATAGTGTCGGGGATATTTCTGAGAGTGAAAACCCTCTCGCTATCCGCACCTTCAATATTGGGAGCGATAGGGAATGCACCGGGAGAAAGCACAAGGTTGTCGTAGCTTTCTTCATAGGTGTCACCTGTGATTGCGTTCTTAACAGTTACAACTTTTCGGGCAGAGTCAATAGAAATCGCCTCGCTGAAAATACGGACATCAATATTAAAACGAGCCTTAAAGCTCTGAGGTGTCTGCAATGTCAGGTTGGCTTTGCCCCTGATGTCGCCGCCGATGTAGTATGGCAGACCACAGTTGGCAAAGGAGATGAACTCCCCACGCTCAAGGATGATAATCTCGGCACTCTCATCGAGTCTCCTGAGCCTTGCAGCACAAGACGCACCGCCTGCAACTCCGCCAATAATCAATGTCTTCATAATCCTACCTCCGATCACTAATGGCTTTATGATAATATAATATCATATGAATTCTCGGATAACAATCAGAAAATTTTGATTGATATAATCAAATTTCCCACTGAAGTAAACAATGAAATAGGGAAAAGAAAAAGCACTGAGGCGTGTGAATGCTTCAGTGCTTTTTGGTGGGAACAACAGGGCAAAGCCTTGCGATGCAAGTCTTTCACCCTTGGCGACCCAATGCATACGCATTCGGTACCCGCCTGCGGGCTTCGTGGCTACAAATGTGTCACAGGCACATTTGCTTAACGCCACTCACCTTCTCAAGGTTCGAGCCCTTGATTGATATAAAAATAAGAGCCCCGAAAAATCGGAACTCTTATTTTTGGTGGGAACAACAGGGCTCGAACCTGTGACCCTCTGCTTGTAAGGCAGATGCTCTCCCAGCTGAGCTATGCTCCCGTATGGTCGGGGCGACAGGACTTGAACCTGCGGCATCTTGCTCCCAAATGGCTCTGAGAACGCATTTTCGTTTATATCGGCTCTTTTGGCTCTGTTTTAGGGAGGTTTGGGAGCTAAAATATTCTTTATATTATGTGTGCTCTATTGGTTATATCAAAAATTGTGGTCATAATTGTGGTCAAGCGATAGGATTTATTGGTAAGATAAATGCTAAATAAATTATCAACTTATGTTTATGTATAAAAACTAATAAAAACTATTGTGTTATTTTGATATGTGTAGTATAATATTTTAAATGTCTATGTACAGAAGGATTATTAATATGAGTGGTCGAAAGTCTAATCCTAACAAGGGTAAATTTTGGAGCAATTTTCAGTCTATACACATATATAATACTAAAGCTGAATCAATATTTAAATCGGTTATTATAACGATATCATGGATTGGTGGAGTTTATTTATCTGAAGAACCCGAGATGATCACGAAGGAAATAGGAGCGATGTTTTATCTGTTTGCGTTAGCATTAATAATGGAGTATTTGCTCAAACTAATTACCTCAAAAAAGATCATACCAAAAGTTATACCATTTTGCCTATGTGCATCCAATACACTTACTGTTTTGTGGACCTCAGCAATATTTTTTGGTAAACCATTCCCCTGCATACAGTATTGTCATTTATATTGGATATCGATAATATCTTTGGGAATCATATGGTTTGACGTTATAACAATGATTTTAATTGAGCCCTCGGAAGAAGCAAAAATAGAAAATACATTAATTAATATAAAAAATGGTGATAAATGATGATTGAAGTAATAGTTATTTTTGTTATCTGTATTATAGCAGCACTAATACTTAAGTTATTTAAACATAGCTATAACAGCGCACTAAAAGCGGAAAAGAATGTTGCTTCAAACCTGGTTAAAAGAAAACCTCCATATGGAGCATACAAAAAAGTATCAAAAAAAGCATCTCCCCCAAATAGTCCCAAGCGAACATCAGGTGACTTTTTCGATTATATTAAAGATAGAATAACGACTGATCAAGATGCAATTGAAAATAATATATTAAGAATCTATGGTGAAAACATTGATGAATGATAATAATTTCAGGTATACTCCTTTATCTGAAGATGAGTATAAGGCTTTATGGGATAAGCACATTAGTATTATAGAAAATTTCATTAAAAACAACGGTTATGATCCAAGCGATCTTTATGTGAACGAAAAATCTGTTTTGTCCATTATTGCTAAAGTAGCACAACGTAGCAAGTATTTCCAATATTTTCACGGACTTAACATGTCAGAGTTCAAAGAAGTTTCCTTGATTTGTTTTTGGTATATAAAATTAAAACCTATCTGTATCGCAAACGATAGTAATTCAAAAAGACAATCTCTTGAATTCGAGGCCATCAACGAAAAATTGGCCCTTTACTATCTTTTATCTACTTATCGTAGTATGTTAGATAAACAAAATTTACCGACTACGGTGTTAGATAATTTGCCAAAAGAATATATTAGGGAAATATTGTATTCTTTTGAATATCGTGACATTAGCAAAGAGGCGTTGATTCTATTAGTGGAAAGTATCGCTGTTTTTTTGGGATTAGATCCTTATCAAAAAAAGAAATAATAAATTACAATTTTAACACTATCAAATACAGAATCATATTATAAGGAATCTCTATAAAAAGAACGAATATAAAAAAGAATAAATAATTATGGGCGACTCATACGAGTCGCCCTGTTTGTTTTAGTAGCTTTTATTATAGCAGTTAATTAATTTATTACAATAGTTTAAATGCCTTACCCTGTATCGTTATTTTTTTATAAGTTGATTTATCCAAACTATTGATTATGTCAATTAACTCTTGGCTGTTTAATGTGATAGCTGTGATGAGCTGGTAAGGTTTGCTGATTTCTACAACTGACTCAATAAAGCTCTTCATATCTTCTGGAACTATGCTCTGTTGTGCAGGCTCATCAAAAATGATGATGCCTGGATGATTTCCATCTTTTTCAAGAGAAACTTGTAAAAGAGCCATTGTAAAAGCCCAAATCATACGAATACCATCGCTCGCAGATGAATCGAATTTCATATCGAAACCATCAATAGTAGGAAGAAGCGATGACTCAATAGAAATATCAATTCCATCAAAACTAGACAAACTACTGTAATGGTACCGTTGCAGATTGGCAATAAACTTCTTTTTCAAGAGAGAGATTTTTTCTAAATCAGACTCAGAAATACCCTTTTTAGGCAACTTGCTTTTTTGATCAAGATATAGCTTCCATTCTACTGATAATTCTTTAAGTTGATCCACAAAGGACGCAATACTATCTTTGAGTTTTGACAAGCGTTCAATACGATTAGTAATCTCAATACGTTTAAGCATAATTGCTTCGGAAGCTTCTGTATCTGTACTGCTAAACAAGTCAGAACGGAGGGTTTGTGCTAATCGTCTTAAAGTTTGCAGTCGAGATTCAAGATCTTCCTTTTCTCTGCTTAACTTATCACGAGATGTTTTGTGGCTTCCCAAAGTGAACTCTATCATCTTTTTTTGTTCTTTAAGATGTCGTATGTTATCCTCGATACTCATAAACCCAGATGCAGCTTTAGCATCTAGTAAGTTGTCCTGTATTTGATGCTTACATACAGGGCATATATTTGCCGAAATATCAAATCCGGTTGCATCAGATCCAAATTTTTGAAGCCGTGCAGCATCGGTGTTATTGAGGATATCGGAATTAATAATCTCTAAATCTGCTGTTAGTCGGCGAATTGCTTCATTGTGGTTAATAATACTTATTCTTATAGTTTGCAAAAGTTCTTCGAAGGATATTATTTGATTCTGTGTTTCTGATAATTCTTTATTAAGTGCTTCAAAATTATCAAGGACTTTGGGCTTTAATTGTCTAAGATCTTCGTATTCAGTGTTTAGTGATTCGATTTCTTCTTCAATAGGTAAGTTTTTGGATGTGGCAACTGCGATTCTTGAGCAATCAATATCTGACAGAATCTTCGGATGTCTTGGAAGATTTAATACTTCACAAGATTCAGAATATACAGAACGTTCAATATCAGTAATTAATTGCTCCCATTTTCTTTCAAGTTGTGTTTTTACGGAATTAAGTCGATCTCGTTCTTTTTCGGTTTTTAGTGTGTCCAAACCCAATATGTATTCAACGATTCTTTTCTTTGATTCTCGGATACCAAATATGGGCATTCCAGATAGGATATTTGACCATCCGTGTTTTTGTTCAATAAACATAGCGGCAAAAATCAACTGTAAATAAAGCTTTCGTTCATTATTGTCGGATGTGCGAACTAATGGGAGTTCCATATGAAGGAATTCTTCAAGAAAAGTATGGAATCCCTTTTTGTTTGTAGCAGAATTTTGGATGTTAACATAGTAATCTTCAGATAGAGTTTTGGGATCGCTGATTGAATTATAATCATTATAATAAACTGTTATAAGGTGATTATCTTTGCTATCTGATTTAATGTTTCTATAAATTGTTCTGGTTTCGTTTCCGTTGTTAATTTCAAGATAGGCACCAGATTCTGTAACGGCACAAGGCTTTCCGTTAACTTCGATGGATGTTTTGAAGGTAGATGTAAGAACTTTACTGCCAATGCCACCAGCACCACCTATAATTTGTTCGAATCCCAAGCAATAATAAATAGCAGCTAGAATAGAGCTTTTACCACAAGTGTTCTCAACACTTGCAATAAAATTCAATCCGTTTTGAAATGTTTCATCAATTCCATATATACCATCAGCTGTGTTGATTTCTACTCTTAATCGGTTAATTCTCAGCATCTTTTGTCCTCCACATTTCAACTATTTCATTAACTTTAGTTTCGGTTAACTTTTTTGCGAGAGTGTTTAGATTATCGATTTCGATTACCATAAGATCACCTGCAAGTTTTATTTGTTCTGCAAGTTGATGTCCACGATTAGTCAACTTGTATTTTGCAG
The DNA here is from genome assembly GCA_045603105.1 of Ruminococcus sp. Lineage (GTDB taxonomy): Bacteria > Bacillota > Clostridia > Oscillospirales > Acutalibacteraceae > Ruminococcoides. The sequence continues at coordinate 176,174 of JAZULM010000003.1, read as the reverse complement.
TTTGTTGTTGCTCGACTAGTCCATATGCTATAGCGTACATAAGTGCTTTGTTAACCGATGGATCAAAACGAACAATAGGCATACTACCTGTTTCTTCAGCAAATTCAATAAGTTGTTTCATGTTTTTTCGAGAAATTAAAGCGTATGAAATCATATGTAGTTTAACTAAGGAGCATACGTCTCCGCGACCGCACAATCGCATAATAAGACACAATTGGCTTACTTTATAACTTATACGACAATTATATGGAACTGCGTCGGGTTTTGCATTGAAAACAATGTCCGTATATTCAAAAGAAGTGTTTTCCATAATCATTACCCCTTAAATTCCATAGAACAATCTGCAAGCCATCTGGCTACTAAATCATGCTTTAATTCACTGATAGACGACACCATCAGTCTATCAGAAAAATCCTGTTCAAGTTTAGAATGAAAATCATTAAGAATCTCATCGAACAACGATTTGTTCATTGTTCTTTCCGTGTTCATAAAGGTTTTTATTTCAACTTCACGCTTATAACTTTGTTCTAAACGGAATATATCTTCATAAAATTCAGGGAAACTTACTCGTAATTCATTAAGAATTTCCAATCCATTTATATAATAACCAACATAAATTTCTACGATCTTATTTAAAGACTCGTTGTCATCTTCCACAAGCATTACTGCTTTGATTTTTCTTCGTATATTTTCAACTTTAATAGACTCGCATTTTGAGAAATCTATTTTATCATAGTGCTTAATTGCTAAGTTGATTTTTTTATCGGTTAGGTTGGTACGAATTATTGAACTGATTTCTGGTGCAAAATCATCTGCTGTTTTTATTACAATGCAAAAATCTTCGGAAATGTGTTTGTATTTATCAGGGTCAGCTTTTTTTGCCTTTAAAACCTCTTGACGTTTGGTTTCCGCATGTTTGATAATTCGATCATCTTTATATTCAGGAATATTAAAATGCCACTCAACAATAATAGGAACTCCAAGTGCTCTAAATCTATCTGCGTTTTTTTTCAGTTTGTCAATATCTGCAGAAAGCTTTGTTCTTTGATGTTCATAGAGATCATTATCGGAATAAGAACGCTCAGGACAGTAACACTGATGAACTATACCTTTGTTGGTAAATCCTTCAATTCCAGCATCTCCTCCATGTGCAGCAGGAATTTCAGCATAGTTGTCATTTTGATATCTTATACGATAACATTTTACACAAAGTTCTTCCCATGAGTTTCCATCCCTATACCCTTCAATGAAGTTCATTATTCCACTCACTACAATCTCTCCTTAATATCCTTAAAAGAAGTTGATCTTAACATTTTTCAATACAACAAAATGATATCAAAAAATAGTTAAATCATTAAATAGAAGTTCTAAAATTTATATATCACCGAATTTACTCAATTGTAATATTTTTGCAAAAAGCCCCTATCGTGTTGACAGGGGCATGAATATCATAATATCCTTCAAAGCATAAAACAGCACTTCGACAGCGTTGAATATAATTTTTTATTACTAATATCAAGTGGTTGCTTTTATCATCTTTTCAAATGTGTTTTAATTTGAGTCGTTTTTTAAGAATGATAGTGAAGAATATATGTTTGTAAGTTTTTATAAGAGCAAATGGCCCTGAAAACATATTTCTGTTAAAATCAGCTCTTTTGGTTCTGTTTTAGAGAGATTTGGGAGCTAAATATCCTTTATATTATGTGTGCTCTATTTGTTATAACAAAAGTTGTGGTCATAATTGTGGTCAAGTGATAGGACTTATAGGCAAGATAAATGCGAAGCAGATTATAAACTTATGCTTCTGGATTCTTTGGCTTAATATACCTTGCGATGCTATCAAAGAAAATCTAAACTTCTCGGCATTTCCTTATTATTTTTTATAGTGTAAAGTGTTTTTATTGACACGATTATTAAAATAACAATCCAAAAGAGACGGACCACTAAAAATGTTAACTTTATTAAGTTGATTTTTTTGATTGAATTTCGTATCGTTCAACAATAAGGTTGACTATTTCCTCTGTTGAAGAATATTTTGATGAATCAATAAAACCATCAATATTGTCAAAAAAGCCTTCAGCAGAACCCTTGCCACACTTTATAAGCATTATACGTCCATTGTCTTTTCCGTTTAGTATGGTTCTAATAGCTCTTGACTCAACACCGCACCAATTACGACTATTGTATTCTTCGCACTCGAAAATCACTATTAGTTCGGACTCGTCCTTGTATAAGTTCTGTAAATATAGATCTAAGTTAACACGTGCAAAATCTGCACGATGAAACAGGTCATACAGTATATATTCTTTGCCATATATGGTTGCTAAACTATTAGCGATAGGATCAACGAAATCTCTGTATTCTCCAGGAAAGGATAGTGCTATTTTAAAACGCTTTTTTTTGGGGGGAACTGTGGCTTTGCTGCCTTTTTTATTTTTAGAAGATTTGTTTTTTGTTGGTTTACCAGTTCGTTTGCTTGGCTGTTTGACGATTTTAAATGCGGACACATCTAAATTTTTAAGAAGAGGCTCATATTTTTCGAATTCATTAATTGGAATAATTTTGATTTTTCCTTTTTCATACTTGTCTATTCCAAATAAAGAAAATAAGAATGGGTGAAGGTCTTCCGAGCGATCTTTGTTAGTTCGTAAGACGAGATATGCACCAGGGAGTTTATTGTTAAATCTTTTATAGAGATTAGCAGGTAATTCTTCATAATCTACATGTTGTTTTAGTTGCTCGGATATACTTTTTTCAATATGTTGTAACTCACCGAAATGTTTTTTTATAAAGCAATTCCAGATCTCAATATATTTATCAACATCAAAATCATCTTCATTTACTCTTGCTGAAAAGGCAAAAGAGTAATATAATGCTTTTCTTGTTTTACATTCATAAAAACATTTTAAATTTAAGGACTTGAAAAAATCATATTTTTTATAGCTAAAGTCATGTTTTTCTTTTTTCGATTCTTTTTTTAGAAAAGAGTAAGAATTGAACATGGCTATATCTAGAAGAATATCTATTATAGCGCATTCTACAAATTTTTGAGCAACCACTATTTCTGCATCATAATCTATAGGGCTAATAATGATTTCCTTATAGCCAGATGCTATTAGAAACTCTACACAATGAGATATAGACTCGCCAAGTTCATCGGCTTGGTCTTTTATAATTTCTTCAAATTCAATTGATGTTGCTTGATTACGTATAACTATACGCGAACGCTCGCTTAATTCTGAGGAGAATTGAGCAATCAAGGTAATGTAAGGAATTTGGCGATCTTCTATTTTTAAATTTAAGACTTGAATTATCTGATTTACTTTAGTGTTGATTGAATTGATAGTTTCTTGAAAGTCAGGGCTTAACTGTTTACCAGTTTCTAAAATTACATAACGTCTTTTGATTTTTGTAGTAAAATTTTTTAAAAATTCTTTTCGTTTGAGGTTTTTGTAGTTAGTAGACAAATTTAAACACTCCCTTGCTTTATATTAATTTGCAATAATTATCATCGAAGGATATTTTCTTTATTTCATACCTATTATTAACTAAAGAAGTTATACGTTGTTCGTCTGCCCCATTTATTGAATTGTGAATAACGATACCTTCTAAATATGAACTTAGTTCTCCAACTGTAACGATCTCATCTGGCGATGATTTTAGTGAAATATATCTATATTCATTTTCGTAATGCCAATCGTATTTTTTATAAAAAAAATTATAATCTAAATAATGAGCTTCGGTAGTTATTAATTTGAAAAACGACATTTTTTTCGATCTTAATATTTCAAGTTTTTCGAAAATGTCTTCCAGTGTGTCTTTGCTTATTTGATAGGGATTATCAAACTTACAACAAGTGACTTTACCTTTCTTTAAAATGTTAGCGTCTGCATATAGGTTTTGTTCGAATTTTTGCTTATTTATAATTAAGCAGACACCACTATTAGCTGCATTAATATTTCTCCACATAAGAGGAATGGCGAACCCTCTACCTGTTATATCGAAGTATTTATCTTTTGAAGGATTAATTTGACTTTTAAGTATTTTTTTGATTTGGGCATCAGACAAATCATAATCAAGACAAAAGCAAAGTAGTTGCATTTTATCATAACGTTTTTTGAAAAAGGCGATTATCTGTTTCGCATGAGTTGAATTTCCAAAATTCATACCACTTTTTTTATCAATGAAGGAAAGGCTTAATTTTTCCTCAGGAAAATCATTGGATTTGGTAAAAGGAGAAAAACATATTTGGTTGTTATTTATAATTGATAGAGCATTTTCTAAACTAGTATAATGATATAAATATTTCTCGCGATTAAAATCTCTAGTTAAAAGCGTTTTCCATATATCATGATTCATAAAGACTCCTCCTATATAAAAAAAGAGCACTCGTCTAATAGAAAGAAGAGTGCTCAGAATTAAGAGTATTACTTTTCGGAGACAAACTCTCCAATCTTCACTTTACCATAATTATATATCTGTTACTTATTATTGTCAATATTACAGTTTTTTTTCGATAATTAAAAAAAATATGTTGAATTGCGACAAAATAAATAGTATTTTGAATTTAATGAATTAATATGTTTGGAAGAATCAAATTGACAAAATAGTGGACAGTACAGATATATCTATAAAGAGTTATATCCGTACTTACTATTTTGTTTTATAAGTTATGTTTTTTGTTAGTTTTTTGCTAAATTATACAAAAACATTTAAATAAAACAACTATTGTTGGCGCCAATAATATCAGTGGATAAAAAATGTAAATACTAGGAGATTTTATACAGTCCCAAATACGAGCTTTGGCACGAAGTATTTCTCCAGGATCTTGTGTTAATTCCATTGAGAAATCTATAGGATGTGTGCCTGTTCGTACTTGTTCAAATAAAAAGCGAAATTTTCTTTCTAACTTTAAATAGTAAATATCAATTGCTGCAAATGCTAAAATAGGAAAAAAAGAAAGCAATAGTATATAAAGATTTACCGTTGAATATGAAATAGCAGAAATGCCTGCGACAATTGTTGCAGAAAATCCTTTAAAGATAGCGGACATAGTTGACATTCTACAAATTGGTTCTTGTATCATTTCCAAGTATTCTATTTTTCCATCTGTCATAATAACACCTCTTCGAAAATCGATATATAAATTAAAGTGATTCAATTATTCTTGTACAAGATCTTAAAAAATGTTTTAACTAAAACCTATCTAATAATACATTGTTTTTAATTTTATTATATCATGCATTGTAGATCTATACAAGATAATTATTAATTAACAAGTATTTTGGACTGTTGTTTGAATTGCTGTAAATACTAGTAAAAAATCGGAGAAAAAATATAGTTATGATTTGCTTTGTTGAAAAATGTGATTGCGAATATATTTAAGAAAACGTTTTTTGAAATTGCCAAAAACATTTTCGTTAAAAGCATTTTGTATAAAAAGATCAACATCTTGCCAATTAGCTGATGGGTTTCCTTCAGAGATAACATCAAAAATATTAAAGAAAACCTGATGGACTTTTTTATCATTCGTTTCACTTCTGAGGGCTAAATAAAGAGAATTGTAAAAATGTGGTAGCCAATGAGAATCTTTTGCTAACTTAATAAACTTATCTATCGTTTTCTCTTCCAATAAGAAATCTAAGGTTAAGTATCGCAAAATATGATGTTTAGTTCCTTCATCGGTTTCTGCAAATATGTCTTTTTTGAAACGCTCAATATCATTTAAGTCAAGATATACACTTTCTGTTAATACAAGCCCGGCAGTTTTAACAGTTCCCTCTAAAAGATAAGCATCAACATATGCTTGTCCAACAATAAGCCCTTTTTCTAGAGTATGCATTTCTCTAGCCTCGAGTTTGTCGAATTCTCCTTTAGAGATCGCACCTCTTAAGATAATACTGTGTCTAGAAAATTCAGCTTTACAAATAGCATCTGTCACTTTTACTAATTCTATTAGCGCCTCTTGACTTGTATCTAGAGAATAAATAATAAATGAGTCGCTGACTATGTATCCTTTTAAATAAGATGGATTTATATCGCGCCATACTGCATATGCAGTAGCAGAAAAGTGACCTATAAATTGTCTTGCTTCGCTATGTGTCATAGCTTTCAATTTTTCTTTAAAACCTAATATATCTAAAAATGCGACGTATTTCATTAGCATATTCCTCCTTTTACTTTTGTTAGAAATTAGGATATATAATGTCTTCTTTCGCTCTATCTGCATTAATTATGCAGACAAAGGGAACTGAAATATCTTTTTTGTTATGATTTGAATTATCAAATAGATCATATGGGAATTTTGATTCTCTGAAATTAGGACTAAAGTTATGTAAATACGATAGTAGAGAAATACAAGGTTTTTCCATTGATAAAACAGGTGTTCCGATAAGCATATCAATTAATGCATTGCCAAATTCATTCAGGGTGGGTTCGCCTTGACTTTCTTCATAGTCTTTTATAGTGAGTTTTTCTCCAAAAAGAGCTTTGTTATAATATGCATTACGTGTTTTACCAGTTCCTGCAGGCAAATTTACTGTGAGATTACTAGCAGGATAGTATGCCATATCTGTTTTTTTATCAACAGGATTTTGATAGAAAACACCATAAGATGCTACGGAAGGCAATATTGCATCTGATAGTATATTTTCGTTACCAAAAACACATGAAGGTAAATTGAATGAACTAAGGGATAGGCGTTCTTTAAGTAGGTTAAGTTGTAATAATTCAGCTTGGAATTTTGTAGCTGTGAGTCCTTTTTTGTTTTGTAAGTACATTAACCTAATATCTTTCTTAAATTTACTGAATACAATAAACATCATATCTGAAAGCTCACGAGTAACGGTAGTTCCTATAAATGTTTTTGGGACATATGCAGCGGTGCATTCGAAATTTACAAAACTTCTGTCACCATGAATGATTTCTATGGTTCCGGGATACTCGATGCTCAAATTAATAAATGCATCCTGTAATTTGGTAAATAACTCGACTTCACAAAACTTTCCATCTTTAGTTAACTTATTAAATTCCTTTGAAAGCAGCTCACCAAAAGTCATATGCATCCTCCATAAAATTTTATAATTTTATTGCATTATAATAATATCACAAAAAGTAATTTAATGTTGATTTGTGGCGAAAATGATTTTAAATTTGGCAAAAACGATACTTTTGCTACAGTATGTAAGCATTAAGATGAGAGTGATTGTGTAACAGATTTACGAATAATTTATTTATAATTTTATAATAATCCAGCACAGAATTTTATAAACTCTTCTACAGATGGTTCTTCCCCATTGGGCGAAAGCTTTTCCCATATTGCTTTGGATTCAGGTGTAACATTTCGATTTAGCATTGCTATGTGAATCGCTTCTTTGATTTCACATTCAACCTCTTTAGGTGTTACACCGTTCTTTTTGGCGATTTGTTCAATTAACTTGCTCATTTTCATTCCTCCGTAATAACTGATGGTTTTATACATTAACTGATAGTTATGTTATATCACATCTGGTTTGTCGAAATTGAAAGAAAGAAGGCAATAAAAAAAGTTCGCTATCAATAGCGAACTAATTGAAATTTATTTAGGTGGAATTTTATGTGCGATTATTGCGTCAACCACGTTATAAACGAGTGTTTTATCTTTAGCTGATAAAGATTCAAGTTTTTCGTTGAGTAAAGAAACCTTAATATCATATCCGGTTGATAAAACTTCGTAGAGAACCATATCTGCAGATATATTTAATGCATTGAGTATAGATAAAAATGTTTCTAGCGAAGGAATCTTTTCGCCTCGTTCTACCATACCCACATATGTGGTAGATAAACCAGTCAATTCTGCTAAGTCTTCTTGGCGCATTTTTTTGTCTGATCTATATTTTCTTATATTCTTCCCGATAGATTCGTAATTCATTTTTATACTCCTTATAGTGTATAACTATAACTATTAGTATAGATTAACAGTTGATAATAATAAACAGACTAAAAGGATGTTATCATAACTAACAGTTAATAATTTGGGGTAAATGATTAAGCGATAAATATAGAATTCTACTTTTTACTGATTAAATTATCCATTATTAGTATGATAGTAATTGATGTGCAGCAAAAGTTTTTTGGCAAAAACGACTTTAATTTTGGCTAAATTGATAACATTTAGCTCAATTTGTCCTAAACAAATATATACAAATTTTTTAGAGTATTTAACAAATTGAAAGCTCGGTACAAATCGTATCGGGCTTCTTTTTTATATTAAAACATTTTAGAAAGGAACATTCAAATGAACTTAAACCCTTATGAAAGGCTTGCAAATGCAATTGTACTGCAAGCTGTTACAGATTACAGAAACGCACGCAAAACATTAAAAATCAGACCTAAGGATGGAGATGCGATGTATACTACTAAAGAAGTTATAGCATTTTTCAGATCCGATTATTTTAAAGTGCTTACTTCCATAGATCCGGAATTGTTAATTTGTAAGTTAAGAAAGGAGTTTGAATAATGGCATATTTGTTTTCCAAAGTTACCTTAGAAGGTGGCGGTTATGACACATCTTATTTAACTGGTGGTATACCGAGAGATTATGATGATCTTTCATGTGATTTAGACTTAGAAGATTTCCTTGAGTTGATAGTGAGAGATGAAGAAATCTCAGTACATGTTGAAGCATATCTTTATGGTGAAGGCGAATCATGTATAGCATCAGGCGATGACATACTGTGGCTTGAGGAAAAATGTAAAAATCATGATAATTTTCTTGAAACTGAATGTGATAATATTGAAAGCTTTGATTTTTCCTTTGAGTTCACACCCGAAGTGTCCGAGTTTGACAGGTTTCCTTATGATCGATACTCCTTGTAAGATGCACAGTATAAATATCCGATTATGATTGGTTTGTTACAATCTTATGATATTCGATAAAATATTAGTTGATATCCGAAGTCTTGTGTAGTAAGATGTGTTTGACAAAATATTGAAAGAGGTGTCAGCTATGAAAAAACGAATAATCTATGTAGCAATCTTATCAGCAATGATATGTGCGACCATATTGAGTGGATGTAACAACACAGAGGTTACATCAAATGAGACTGAACCTGCGACAACAACTTCTGCTGTAGTGACAACGGTTGCCCCTACAACTCAGACTACGGTAACGGCTGTAGCTCCCACAACAGAGAACGAAACAACAGTAGCAGAAACAGATGTAGCAACCGAGCCACAGGATACAGAAACTCAAACTGAAGCACCAAAGATAGAAACCGAGAAACCCGAAACAAACAAACCGAGCAGTAATACCAATAGCGGTGGAAATACAACCTCCTCACAAAAACCTGCTCAGGATACAAACAACAATACAAGCAATGACAACAAACCAAGTAACAACAACAGCCAGACTGTGACAGATGACACACCAATACCGCATAGTCAACTGTGTACAGATGCAAATATGGACAAAATAACATCAGCGATAAATACCTACTTCGTAAACCTTGGGATGACACATAACCCTTCACTTAATAAAGATAATAGTGGTTGGTTTTTAACTCAAACAAACTTGGTGGCATACTCTGAATGCTCAGTTAATAACTTTATGAATGATACAATAGTATCGTTCAATAATGAAGCGGATGCATTTGGTAGTATGTATGGAGTAACATATAGCGACTGGACATTCAACTGCTATGCTGAAAAACAGGCCAATGGTGAGTATAACATATATTTCTGCCATGAATAAAAGAATAATGATGACTGAGAGCAGAGGTTAACCCCTCTGCTTTTTTTCATATTGTAAGCAGAAGGGCAGGATTCCAATTAGGAGTCCTGCCCTTTTTTGCTTTAACACACAATCTTAAATTAAAACAGAAAGGATGATAACAATGCGTATCCGTGACCGACCTTAGTAGGCAATACCTAAAACACTAAATCAAAAGGAGTTTTATATGAAGAAAAAAATATTTAAACAGATTACATCAGCGCTTATTGTATTGTTAATCTGTCTCACTTCGTTAATACCTTCGGTGTCAGCCGAAGAAGCTTATGACCTCAGTACAATCAACCTTGACGACTATGGTGATGTAATCACCAACGAGGAACTTGGCTTTAATATCAGTACATCAGGTATCATTACGAAGAAGCAGCTTGAAGCTGTTCTTAACAGTCCTTCGACATTCTCAAGGGCAGCAACAACCACAATTACGCTTACCCCTTGTTATGACAGTAATGGTAATCAGATAACTGCCGTACAGTCAACCTACTTTCATTCAGCAGGAATGGTGCAGTATAGACTGAAAGCAAATGCAGATGGCTCGAATGCATATTGCATAGAACCCGGTGTTTACCTTGCAGGCGGTATAAATCTGACTGCTGACTCATCAGAGGTATGGAACAGCCTTTCACTTGATCAGAGAAAGGCTATAAATACCATACTTTGCTATGGTCTTGAAGGTAGTGCATCAACAGTCACAGCTGGAGCTGTTAATTCAGATGAAGCTTACATTGCTACACAGCTTCTTATTTGGGAAGTTGTAGACGGAGAAAGAAACGCTATTGCTCCTTTCTCTCTTAAATCAGGAAAGAACGGATATCTCTCCTTGTATTGTGCAGGCAATGCAAATCCGAATATACGCACTGCATACAATCGTATTGTAACTGGTCTTGACAAGTATTGGAAAATTCCTTCTATGACTCATGCATTTAAGAGTAAAGCACCCACCTATGCACTTGATGCGGTCTACAATGAAATAAAAGGTACTTGGACATACAGTTCAATGACTCTTAACGACTCAAATGGAGTGCTTTCTGATTTTAGTCTCGCAGGCACATATGATGTAGGTAATGCTACCGTGACTATTAAACAGAGTGGCAACAAACTCACACTCAGTTGTTCATCAGGAAAACTTAATGGAACAAGTAAATCGATTTCTGCTCAATCGAATAAAACAGGAGTACCCACAACAAATAGTGGAGTCTTGGTAGCATACGGTTCTCCCTATGCACAGGATACCATTACAGGTGGTACGATTGACCCTCCCAATGCATATATGAATGTTAAGGTCAATATCAAGAGAACAGGTACTCTCACAAGGGATGGCAGAATCCAGAAATCTTGTTGGACTGATAGCGAAAGTAAAGATGATACTACTATGGAAGGCGAAGGAACACTCTCGACAGCCGAAAACCTTCAGGGTTGGTATTTCTATGTAGAATCATCAGCTCAGTTCATAAAGGACTACAAAGTAAATGGCTTCATACTCGGCCCCACCGATAAAGCAGGATTTACACAGAGCTTATCAGAGTACATCATTAAGAATATTGATGATGGTCTGACACACGATGTGCCTGCTGGTATTTATCAGTTCTATGAGCTTGGTAAACTTAAGGATGGCAAGTCCGGAAAGGACTTAGATAATGACTATTATTTCCCTAATGGTTGTAGACCAAATGGCGGCTCATATAGCAGTGGATATCCTTCTGGTTCGATTCGCATTGAAGTAGAGTCAAAGAGTCTTAACAATATTGGTCACGCAACAAACATCTATCGAATTCCCTTCCAGTTCAAGAAAGTGAGCGAATGCGGTGCATCTGTTGCAAACCTTTACTTTACAGCGACACACAAACAGTCTGGTGCAGTATATCTTTTAAGAACTGCAAAAGACGGCTATGCTTACCTTAACAGCGATAGCACAAAATCAAAGGTGTTGTACTTACCCGAAGGTGAGTATTTAATTCATGAGTTAGGTACGCTTAAGACAGGCGAATCAGGCAGGGACTATGAGAACGATTATCAGGTGCCTGCGTACTATGATACTCCTACAGATGTAGAGGTATCTATCAATGCCGATGCCTTCAAAGCAGCTCAAGAAGAAGGTTACGAAACTATATTTGCGTGTGTAACCAACACAGTATCTTCCTACATTAAAATCAAGAAAACAGACAGTAAGACAGGCTCTGCTTTGTCAGGTGCAGTATTCGGAATTTACTTTGATGAGGAATGTACCTCTCTGCTTGAAACTGTAACCACGGATAAGAATGGTGAAGGTAAAACCAAGAATAAGTACAGCACAGGTACATATTACTGTCAGGAAATTACCCCTCCTCCCAATTGTCAGTTAAGTGATGAGGTGTATACCGTAAAGGTTGTGCCTACTACGAAAGTTGACAATGTTGTAGAGGTAAATGCTACTAATGTAAAGTACCCCACAACGGTGCGTATTTATAAGGTGGCAAAAGATACACAGACACCTCTGAAGGGCGTTAAGTTTGGTGTGTTTAGCAATGAAGGATGTACTGTAAAGCTTGAAGAACTGACAACAGATTCTAAAGGCATTGCATACACAAAAGCGTATAGTCCCGGAACAGTCTTATATATCAAAGAACTTGTAGCTCCTTCAGGCTATAAAGTGGACAGTAAGGTTGAGAAAGTGACTATCACAGAAACACCCAACGCAGGAACTGTAATCGAGGTAAAGTTTGAAAACCCTCCATATTTAGGTTCAGTTGCCATTGAGAAAAAAGACTCCGAAACAGGAGATTTACTTGAAGGTGCTGTGTATGGTCTCTATTCGGACAAGGCATGTACAAAGCTTCTTGAAAAGCTGACAACGAATTCAAAGGGATATGCAGAGAGTTCAAAGTCCTACAAACCTTCTACCATGTACTTGAAGGAGATCACCCCTCCACCCAATTACACTAAGAATAACACTGTATATACAGTTACACTTACTCTCAATCAGGCGATGGCAGGAACTCCTGCAAAGGTAACAGTTGAGGATGATATCGAAAAGGTAAGAATCTTTCTGTTTAAGTATGACCCTGACTTGATGGCAAAAGGCAAAGGTGTAGGTGGAGCTACATATGGCTTCTACTCCAACAAGGAATGCACACAACTTTTTGAAAAGGTTGTAACAAGAGCTGACGGCAGTATCATCAGTGCCAAGAAATATCGTATGGGACAGACCATCTATATTAAGGAGCTGATACCTGCCAAGGGTTACAAGCTCAATGAGATTATATACGATGTGACAGTAACACCCGAATACATCGAGCAGTCAAAGACACTTTTTCATTCAGCACTTACCGAACCCGATGAGCCTTATGTATGGGTAAGAGTTTATGACATGATATATAAGCCTTACATTCAGATTCATAAGACGGACTCAAAGACAGGTGTTGCGGTAAAGGGTGCTGTATATGAGCTTTATGATCCTTCTAATAAGTGGGCAACCCGTAATATGCTAGAAACAGACTCAAGAGGTTATGCAAAGACGGTATCTACCTATTACCCAGGACAGACCTTACACCTCAAGGAATACACTGCAGCCGATGGCTACACACTTGATCCTAATACTTATGAGGTATATGTAAAGTTTGTAGACAAGGATGATTATGTTATCACAGTTGAAGTTCAGAACGATCCTAAGGATATCGACCTTACTATTAAGAAAACTTGTGCTCAGACCGACCTTCCAGTTGGCAATGCTGTGTACGGTGTGTATAGCAGTAATGCTAAAGACAGCAACGGAATGCTTCTTGAGTCAAATCTGCTTACAACCGTAACAACAGATGCTGATGGTCTTGGAGAAATAGGAATCAAGTTTGCCGCAGGCGAGGTATTTTATCTTCAGGAACGTGTCGCACCCTATGGTTTCAACTTAAACAAAGCAATTGTGACTGTAACTGTTGAGGAAGATATGAACCCCATAATCCCAGTGATTGATTACAGCAAGACTGGTACTGTGTATCTCGAAAAAACCGATGCCTTTGGTGACGGCTTGACAGGTGTTACTTTTGAGATGTACACAAAAGACGGAAAGCTTGTAAAGTTTGGTAACTATGGAGCAAGTACATATTACTACTCCAAAACAGGCACCAAGAGTGAAATCACAATCCCGTCATCGGGACCGAGAGTAGCAATAATCAGTATACCTTTAGGCGACTACTACTTTGTTGAAACAAGCACAGTAGACGGCAAGATGGTATATGGCGAAAAAATCCCCTTTACTGTAAAACTTGCAAGTGCCACAGCTCAGGGTGCAACGATGGTTGAAATCGAAGTTAAGAACCACGACTCTGTACTCTGGGACACAGGCGGTACAGGAACAGGAGCATACAGAACAGTAGCACTCTGTGTGCTGACATTAAGCATTGCTCTTATGGGCTATACGGCTACAATCTATATCAAAAAATCTAAAACTAAAACAAATTAAGAAAGAGGTAATTAAATTATGAAAACAAAGTTTAACTCAAAGAGATTTATGGCCATTATTATGGCAGTTATGCTGATGATCCTTTCAGCAGTATCCGTGATGCCTGCTATGGCGGCAGAACACCTTGATAAGAACGCTACTGTAGGCTTTACAGTTAAGTGTGACAAACTCGGATATACATTTACAGTGTATAAGGTTGCAAATCTCGTAAGCACAACCACATCACCCTTCGAAACCAAATACGACAGCCTCGTAGATGAGATTGATGATGAAATCCTTTCAGGTAACACATCAGAAATCGTAAAGGCTCTTGATAAGGTGGACACAATGCCTGCAACAGCGACAGTAGTTGGTACATATTCAAGTGATGATGGCAATACAGCCACATTTGATAATTTAACACAGGGTATCTACTATGTAAGAGCAACTAACTTCCCCGCTGGCGTAAAGGCAGTTACAAACTCAGTTGCAGCTCTTCCTTACTATGACGGCACTGCATGGCAGTACACAATCGAGGATATCGAGCTTGCCGCAAAGGTTGCTGACGGTACACCCACAACAGAGAAGACAATCACAAACTCTACAAAGGACAATGTAAACTTTACAGATGTATCTCTCGGTGACACAGTAAATTTTGAACTCCGTTCTACAACAGCAGGTTCTTCTTCCATGAAGCTTAAGACATATAAGTTATATGACGATATGTCCGCAGGTCTTACCCTCGACAAAGAGAGTTTTAATGTAGCACTTCTTGAAGCAGACGGTGATGTGATTTCAGAACTTTCAGATGCAGACTACACAGTAACAATCACAAGTGAGGGCGAAGGTCTCAACACAACATTCGATGTAAGTCTTAAAGAATCCTTTCTTAAAACTGAGAGCCTTTATAATAGCAATGTTTACTATGTTTCTGTTACCTACTCCGCTACCCTTAATGAGTATTCTGTAATCGGCACACAGGGCAACCCCAACGAAGAAGTAAAACTTGAATATGCAAACAAGAACGGTGTTACTTCCGAGGTGGAAGGCAACAGCGTTTATGTTTATACTTACACTCTCCAGACAGTAAAGGTTAAGGAAGATAAGACTCCCCTCGAAGGTGCAGAGTTTGCACTCTTTAATAATGAGGAAGATGCAAAGAAGCAGGAGAATGCCATTGCAACAGGTGTTTCCGATGCAGACGGTCTTGTAGTGTATAAGACAACAGATGGCGATATTATAAAGCTTCAGAGTGGCGAATACTTTATCGTTGAAACAAAGGCGCCTCAGGGTTTCGCTCTCCATGGTAATCCTATCCCCGTGAAGATTGAAGCAACATATGGCGATACCTTCGTAAACAATACCTATGTAACAAGCTGTTCAACAAACGGTATTGCAAGTGTCGATGTTGTAAACTTTCCCATCGTACTCCCTGCTACTGGTGGTGCAGGTACAGTAATCTTCTCAGTAGTAAGCATTATTGCAGGAGCAGGTTCTGCAGTATTCTTTGTGATGTATATGAGAAAGAAAAAGGCAACAGCCAACAACTAAATTCTAACAAAGGACGGATATTAAGCCTATGAAAGTAAAGATACTCTTAATATGCTCTATTTTGTTGCTGATAGTTTCACTTGCCGTAGGCTTGTATCCGTCTATTAGCAACTATATCAATTCAAAATATTGTGAAAGCACAATTGATAACTATTCTCAGAAGGTAGATACACTTGATACTGCATCAAAAGATGAAATGATCCATGAAGCAGAAGACTATAACGACCAACTTAAAAATCTGGATAATGATTTTTCGTATTCAATATACAGTAATGTAATCGGATATGATGACGTGCTTGATTTTAACGATGGTGTTATAGGCTACATCGAGATTCCAACAATCAATGTGCATTTACCAATATATCACGGTTCGGGAGAAGATATACTCTCAAAAGGAGCAGCACACCTCCCGAACACAGCGTTCCCAGTTGGCGGTATAGGGAATCACTGTGTGCTTGCAGCTCATACAGGCTATGTAGGCAAGATATTCTTTGATGATATTGATAAACTCAAAACAGGAGATATGATTTACATCAAAATCCTTGACTATACCTTTGCGTATAAAGTCTTTGAAAGGCATATTGTTGAGCCTTCGGATATTAGTCCTTGTCAGGTGGCAAGAGATAAGGACTTACTATCTCTTGTTACTTGCCATCCTTATGGGCAGAATACACACAGGCTTATAGTAACCGCAGAAAGAGATGAGTCGGCAGAAACTGTGAATACAGCAACTGCTGACTCTGACACGCACAAGAAAATACAATAACGTACATAAAAGCAGGCAGTATTGTGAGTAATGAAAACTCATATATACTGCCTGCTTTTTTTGTTTTACTCTACTTTGCTTTCAAACTCAGTAGAGTAATTAAAAAACTCAAGAGAAAGAAGGTGAAAAAGATGAGTTATTGGGATCGTTTGGAGAAAGAAGCCAAGAGAACAAAAGCAGCCTATCCCGAAGGCACAAGACTTATGCTTCTTCATATGGATGACGCTCATGCACCCGTACCCGAAGGTACAAGAGGCACAGTCAATCATGTTGATGACTTAGGTCAGATTCACATGGAGTGGGATAACGGCAGAACACTTGCTTTAGTCCCCGGGGTGGACTCTTTCAGAACACTTACAGAAGAAGAACTTCGTGAGGAAGGCAATATCAAGGAAGATGCTGAACTTGAAGAAAACGAGGGTGATGAACCTAAAGAAGATGCCGATTTTGATGAGAATTTTGACTCTGAAGATTTTGGCATGACACAGACTATGTAAAGGAGAGATTCAAGTTGAACGATGAAATCACAATTAAAATCAGCAATGATACAGCTTGCGAGATTTTAACTATAATGCGTGATTCAGGTGTCGGTGATGTAAACATAGTAAATTATTTAGGCTTTTTGGAATCAGGCTTGGAATTGATAGAAAGACAGTATGAGCCAATAAGTTGTCTATATAAGGTGATCAAAAAGGTTGTTGATGATAACAGGCTTTTGAATTGGTGGCTTTTGTACTCAAGCAAACAGGCCGAGTACTATCCAGAATTAAGTCAGACACCTGTAATTATTACAAGTCCGCAGGGTCTGTTGGACTATTACTTTTCAAATAAGGAGTGATTTAGTTAATTAGGAAAAGGTCGGATGCAAAGTGCCAATCCGATTCTTTGATATGTTCGCAGGCATTGGCGGTTTTCGCAGTGGGTTAGAAAAAATCGGTGGATTTAAGTGTATAGGTCATTGCGAAATAGATGCAAAAGCGAACCAAGCGTATAACGCAATATATTCCACAGAAGGAGAAGTATTCTATGCAGACGCAAGAGAAATCGAAGCAGAAACAATGCCCGACTTCGACCTCTTGTGTGCAGGATTTCCATGCCAAAGTTTTAGTGTTGCTGGTAAACGGCTCGGATTTGCAGACGATGCGAGAGGAACTCTCTTCTTTGAGATTGCCCGAATTGCTGAAGCGAAACGGCCTCCATTTTTACTTTTGGAAAATGTCCCCGGACTGCTATCGCATGACTCAGGCAGGACATATAAAACAATCATCTCCGTGCTTGTTGAGTTGGGGTATAGTGTTGAATGGTGCGTGTGTAACAGCAAACATTTTGGAGTTCCCCAACAGAGGAAAAGGCTGTTCATTATCGGCCATCTTGATAGCAGAGGTGCCGGACAAGTATTTCCTCTCAGACAAAGCTATGCGAAAGCTCTCGATGAAATCGTCGGAGGCTCACAAGGACAAAGGGTTTACTCAGTAGACGGAGTAGCCTGCACACAATGTGCCGGAGCAGGCGGTTGGGGCGGTAAAACAGGGTTATATTTTATCGATATGAACACCGATCCCGTCATAACCGACATTGCAAGGTGTATAACAGCTCGTCAGGATTCGGGAGTAAGTAATCACAGAGGCGAACACTCTGCGGTACTTATCGAAGAAAAACCGAGAGCTATAATCACACCAGAACGAGAAACTGTCAGACAGAAAGGTCGGCGCATTAAAGAGCCTGACGAAGCCATGTTTACAATAACTGCCCAAGATAAACATGGCGTAATTCATAAGGGCAGAATTCGAAAACTTATGCCTATAGAATGTTGGCGATTACAAGGTTTTACGGATGAACAGTTCTACAAAGCTCAAGGGACAGGACTTACAGACGGCCATCTTTATAAGATGGCAGGTAATGCCGTTACGGTTAATGTCATATCTGCTATAGGCGAGAAAATAAAAGACATAAACAACTTATACGGCATTGTAAGGAGTGAAGAATAATGCCAAATCATGTAACTAATCACATTAAGATAACTGGCGATCCCAAGAGAATTAAAGAACTTCTTGAAGCAGTTAAGTACGATGATGTGGGGCTTGGTTCTATTGACTTTAATAAAGTTATACCAAAGCCTGCATCTCTTGATATCGAATGTGGCTCAAATACCGATAAAGGTTTAAAGGCATATCGTGATTTTATCAGTGTATACACTCTTGAAGGTACAAGAAAAGGTCTCGACCTTCTTAGTATAAATCCCGAAGTTGAGGAAAGATTCTTGAGGGAGAGAACTGATATTGAACGAGAGGTCTTTGACTTAGGTAAGAAAGCATATCAGAACATCCTTATGTACGGTGCACCTACTTGGTATGAGTGGAGTATCGAAAATTGGGGAACAAAATGGAATGCTTACGGCTATGAAGAAAATGAGGTTGTAACAGAGAGAAGCGGAGATAACACTCTGTGGATGAACACAGCGTGGGGTGCTCCTCACCCTGTTATAGCTAAATTAGCCGAGCTTTACCCCGACCTTTCCTTAGAGCATGAGTGGGCTGATGAAGATATCGGAAATAACTGCGGAAGAAAAACATACGAAAACGGTGAATGTACAGATACATATTACCCCGAAGAAAGAATTGAAAGTGTAGAATTTGCTTGCAAAGTTCATGGCTATGACAGTATGCAAGATTTAGGACTGTCAAAGAACGCAAGCGGAGATGGCATCATCGATATTTGGAGTAATGAATACGAAGCGGTTTTCGTGTGTGAACAACCTGCCTTGTTCGCTAACGAGAAACTGACGGATGCAGATATCCCCGAAGGACTGTTCTGTTATTATCTGCGAAACAGGGATGACGGAGAAGGATTCGCAACACTTGAACCCAAGGTGTCCGTGAATTTTGGCGGCACCGTAATTACGAGTGAACCCATAGAAATCCCGGAGCAGGGATATATTGAGTTTACAGATGATAATTACCCTCATTTCATAGGACAAGATATGAATTTTGAAATGTATATGTACGGTAACTTTGATGATTTAACTGAAGGAGTAGGAGAACCTAAATTATGAGTATTAAAAGAATCAATATGAGAGATCTTCTGGACTACGAAGGTAAAGAAGGTCTCATTCTCACAGGATGCGGAGGTGAGCCTCAGGAATGGCTTGACGGCATCAATGAACTTTTTACCGAGGGAGATATCCTTCTTGAAGGTACAAAGTTTACTGAAGATGACCTCGCAGTTTTTGATAACGAAGGCTCAACTTGTATTTTATTCGAGTTCAACGATAATACGAAACTCAACATCGGTAAGCTTGCCATGTGGAGAATAGGTACACACGCTACTTTCGGCGGTACTTGGCTTACCGACTTTGTAGATCATCAGTTTGGCGGTTTCCATCCCAAAGAGCAGCCTGACAAGGTGAAACCCGATTGTTCCCTTATAGGACAGGATGGTAATATCTTCAACCTTATGGGTATTGCTTCAAGGACTCTTCGTGAAAACGGTATGAGAGATGAAGCCAAAGAGATGACTACACGAATTACATCAGAAGCTCATAGTTATGATGAAGCTCTGGGTATTATTTCAGAATATGTAAACATAACCTCAGTTGATGAGGATGAGGACTTCGGTGACGAGGACTTCGATGAAGATTTAGAGGAAGGGAGTGAAATGACCTATGGTTAATGTGATTTGCTTCTTTTCAGGTGTTTTCCTTGGTGCGTGTGTAGGTCTGGTTGTAATGTGTACAATGCAGATTCGCAGAATCAACGATTACGAAACAGAAATCAGAAAACTCAAAGCCGAAGTTGAGAAAAATAAAGCTTAAATAACAGAACAGGCCGACTGCGTAAGCAGGCGGTCTTTCTTTTTTTACTATTGTACTGTACGCAGTCGGCCTCCATAAAAAGGAGGTTTATATTGTGTCCGGTTCAGTAAGTCCACTTGCGTGGACAGGCAACAAAGGATGCATCTATAAAACTATAGATGCATTCATGCCTCCGCATAGAACCTATGTAGAACCCTGTATGGGCAGTGCGGAGGTGTTTTTAAGAAAGGCTCCTGTACCAAAAGAAATAATCAATGACTACAACGGTGACCTTGTTAAGTTTTTCAGAGTCTTGCAGAGAAGTGAAAAGTTAGCATATTTACTTGGAAGGCTTTATTTATCCTTCAATTCCGAAGAACTATTCAGAGCTAACAAAGCACTCCTTGCAGATGTACCTAATATACTTGATGACCTTACCGAAACTGCAGTAATGATTGAAAATGCCGATTGGCAGGACATAGAACTTGCGGTTGCATTCTTTGAAAATCAGACTTTCAGTTTTTCCTCAACAGGAAAGACTTTTGCTATTGCAAAGAAGGATATGACCAAAAAGTTTGGAAGAATTGTGGCGGCTTGTAGCAGACTGAGAAATGCAATTATTATGCATCGTGACTATAAAGACTGCATCAACTATGCCGCAGGCAAAGATACTTTTATTCTCCTTGATCCACCCTACAAAGGTACAGAGAATTATTATCAGAAAGCAAACTTTGACGAGGACGAACACGCACAGCTTTTTGCTTATATGAATGAAATTCATAAGAAGTTTAGTGGTGAGTGCAAGTTCTTAATTACCTACAACAACGATCCCTATATACTTGAACTTGCAGCCAAGTATGGCTTCTATACCTATGTTCAGGAGCGACTTCACAATATGGCACAGAGTTCTAAACCCGGTGAAATGTTTGAAGAATTGCTTATTGGTAACTATGACCTTGAAAAGCAGGCAAGAGAGAATGAAAAGTATCTCAAAGAGCTTAACAGACAGCTCAACCTATTTGACTATAAATACAATTACTAAGGAGAAATTTTTATGATTAACAAATTTGAAAGCAGAAGCATTGCTATCCCCACCGAGCTTATTAAAGCCTTATCTATCGCAGGCAAAGATACTGTTGTTGTTCGTTTTGAGGACAACAGAACAGTTTACTGTTACCTTGACGATGGCGAGGTGATTATTGCCGAAGATATTATCGAAGCCGATGAAGACGAGTGTGCCGATGAGGAAGACTGTGATTGTGACATCGAATCTGAAACAACAGATGTGTGTAGCGATTGTCCTCACTACTGCCCCGTCTGCGGTGAGTGTACAAGAGAAGATTAATTAAGAAATACGAGGTGAGAACATGGAAAAGAAAATATTCAGAGTCCTTGGTAAGAAAGGCAACACAACAATTCCTTATGCGTTAAGAAAGGCTATGGAAATCAAGTCAAATGAACTTATCTCATACGAGCAGATAGATGAAGATTCTATCCTTGTTACAAGGGAAAAAGTATGTAAAAACGATGTTCATAAGTGCCTTGCCGAACACGGAAATAAAGAGGTTGAAAAGTTCCTTGACAACCTCACTCCCGAACAGCAGAGAAAAGCCTGTATGTACTTAGGTGTAATTGTCGGACGAAGGGAAGGAAAACTCCGTGTCAAATAAACATAAAGCAGTCTACCCTTGGTCACTCAAAGATGCAAGAAGGTGCTCAGAGGAAGAACTGTGGCGAGAAAGCTATAAAGAAAACTGCGACTGTGCAAGAGCTATAGAAAGAGCAATCAATAATAACTTTTCTGATAATAGACTTAACACAGATGCAGCTTGCGACATTATAGCTACATACGGATTTGACCGGGTGAACTTTGTCTTGGCAAATACAGTTCAAAGACTCTCTGATGACGGCAGGATAAGTGCTGACAATAAGGAATGGGCAAAACGCATATATATCCCTAAAGACGATATTTGTTGGCATTATGCTGTTGATTCTCATTCAGGACTTACGAATATGTTCTTAAACCGTGTTCGCAGTGAATGGGATAATCTCAAACTCTTTGATAAGTCCCATTGCAGTGATGAAGGATATTACGAGGATAAAGTCCTTGTGCTTAAACCTTCCGCCTTAAAAGATGAATATAAAACTCCCGATTTTCAGTTGTTCTACGCTACGGGTGGTTTCGGTTGCGATCCCACCAAGATAGGCACCTCTGTGTCGGGAGTTTTTCTTAAAGACGATGAGTTTGCACAGTTCAGACGAGCTGACTTTATAGGTGTTATCAAGGATGAACACCTGCCTGATTGGGCAAGAGAAAAGTTCGAAAGTATCTATAAGGCAGAAACAGAGTCACAAACCCCAACATTGAAAATGGAAGGAGAATAATAATGCGTATTCAGGTATATCAGATAAATCCCGACAGAGATAAAAACGGTCTCAAGTTTATGTCAAGGGCAACGCTCAGGAAACTCAAAGGAATTGAGATGGCAGATGAAAGCCTCTATGACGAAGTGTTTGACGGAGATGTGGACTGCTCAAACTTAGAGGAAATCTTCCGCAAGTTCAACAACAGTCCCAGCATCTATCACGCAGGACATCCGTTGTTCAGAGGACACTCTATCTCAGTATCCGATGTTATCGTCATGAACGGCAGAGCAAACTGTGTTCAGCCTGTAGGGTTTGATGAGATTGACTTTGATATTTCAAAGACTCAGAAACCCGATGACTTGATGAGAGTTGTATTTGTAGAACCTATGAAAGCTCCCGTTGTAGCCGAGATAAGAAACAATCTCGCAGGCTTACAGCAGGCGGTTGACGGTCTTATCGAGCCTGTATATATGGATGACGGCACCGTTCTCGTATGTAATGAGGAAGGTAAACTCAACGGTATGCAGGGAAACCGAAGGATCGGTGATGGCAGAACTGTCATTGCCGGTCCTTTTTTTATTTGCGGAGATGACGGAGAGAACTTCAGAGGACTCACTGATGAGGAGGTGGAGAAATATATGTCTGAGTTTGCAGAGCCTGAAGAAATCTCTCAGGCAGAGGTTGAAGCTGATATGGGATTTACCATAATCAGCGGTATGTAAGGGAGGTGGACATGATGAGCAATACAGATAAAAACTCAAAAAGAGAAATTCCTCATCTTAATGTAAGAATCAATAAAATCTATACTGATGAGAGCAATATCAAAGCATATGCAAGTCTTATCATTGGTGGAATATTTGTAGTGCATGGATTCAGGGTTGTAAATTCAAAAAACGGTCTGTTTGTTGTTATGCCTGCATCAAAATACACCACTAAAAATGGTGAGGAAAAATATAAAGATATGTTTTATGCGTTTACTCGTGAAGGATATCAGAAAATCCAAGAGGTAATTATTGATGCTTATAAAAAGAAAATAAGTACTGACTCAAGCAAGAAAGAAGTAGTCAAAAACGAATCTGAATATGAGTTTAAGGAACTTGATCTTCTTGACCTCCCATTTGATTAAAAACAGAAAGGACGATTTTTATGAAATCAATTAAAAAGGCCAAAGGCAAAGCTGTTGCATTGCTTCTGACCTTATTATTTATTTTCACAGTTGGCGTAACATCAGTAAGTGCGGCCCCATCAACAACAGACGAGGTATTGCCTATTACAACTACCGAATGCGTAACTGAGTTAACAAGCATTACAACTCCCGATGAAGCACAGTCTGATTCGGGTAGTAATAACTACGGCTTTTGGATAGGCATCGGTGCAGTTGTGGTTGGCGGTTTAATTGCTACGGCGGTAATCGGAATTAAGGCAAAGAAAGACGAAGACGAGGACGAGTAATGTGATGAAAAAGGTGTACATCTGTGCGCCCCTTTCAGGTGACATTGAGGGCAATATCGAAAAGGTAAAACGATATGCCCGATTCGCTCTCCTTTCAGGAACTGCTCCAGTAGTTCCGCACTACTATGCCTATAGCCTTAACGATACTATCCCCAAAGAGCGAGAAATCGGCATAACTGCCGGACTCGGAAAATTATGGTTCTGTGACGAACTCTGGATATTCGGGGATGAGATAACCAAAGGTATGGAAACCGAAATCAGATTTTGCAAGAACCTTAACATTAAGATTAGGAAAATCAATGAAGAAGAAATAAGAAAAAGACTGGAGGAAGAAACCAATGAAAAAGAAAACACTTAAAGTCTTGCTTTGTGTAGCACTTGTCATGTTGTTTGCGACAGTCTGTTCAGTAACAGCTTTTGCCGCAGGCGATGTTTCGGGTGCTATTGAAGGGACTTGGAACGAAGCCAAGGGACAGGTACAGACAGTTGTAAACAATGTTGTGTTTCCTGTGGTTGATATGATTCTGGCTATCTTGTTTTTCGTAAAACTTGGTACAGCATATTTTGACTACAGAAAGCACGGACAGTTTGAGTTCGCAGCTCCTGCAATTCTGTTCGCTTGTCTTATCTTTACACTAACTGCGCCTATGTACATCTGGACTGTACTGCCGTCATAAAGCCATACCAAACTAAATGCTCGGAGATGATATGCTCGTCTCCGAGCTGTATGCAAACAGGAGGTGAATATTCGTGTTTGATTGGCTTGGCGACATATTCAGCGGAATCGGAGATTTTGTCGGAGATATCTTTGGCGGTGTTACAAGCGGTATAACCACAGCAATCTTTGACTTGATGCTTCAATGGATATATGAAGCAGTCTATGGCGCGGTTGCTGAATTTTTCTCACTAATGGGAAGTATGGGTACTGATATCTTTGATCTTGATTGGGTAAAGGCTACAATAGAGCTTTTCACTCTGTTTGGTTGGGCATTGTTTGCCGCCGGAATGGTGGTAGCTGTTTTTGATGTTGCCATTGAATATCAGAATGGCAGAGCAAATCCCAAGAACACAGCCATAAATATTCTTAAAGGATTTTTTGCGTGTTCTCTTGTAGGAGTATTGCCAGTAGAACTGTATAAATTCTGCATAACACTACAAACAACCTTTGCACACAATCTGGCATCGCTTGCAGGAACTATCGTACCGCAGTATGACCTCACAACAAGAGCTATCGGTGTACTAACAGGCAGTTTTGGAGCAGGAAACGTGTCTTCGCAGTTTGGCCTTATGATACTTTTATGTTTGATTGCTTTTGCATATTGCGTTGTAAAGATATTCTTTCAGAATATCAAACGAGGTGGTATTCTTCTTGTTCAGATAGCTGTCGGCTCACTATATATGTTCTCCGTTCCGAGAGGATATACAGATGGTTTTGTACAGTGGATAAAGCAAGTAGCGGCACTTTGCCTTACAGCATTTATGCAAACTACCCTATTGTATCTCGGACTGATTACATTTCCTCTGAATATGCTTTTAGGTCTCGGCATTATGCTTGCCGCAAATGAAGTGCCTAAGATTGCACAGCAGTTCGGATTGGACACAAGTGTAAGAGTAAATATGATGAGTGTTGTACACGCATCTACAACTGCAGTAAACCTTACAAGGTCGCTGGCACGTGCGAGGTAAACCAAATGACAAACAACCAATTAGAATCAGATGATATCCGAGTGGACTATGAAATGGATGTGGACTGCGACATAGGTCAGGAAATCACTTGCTATATAGAAACATGGTTTGATGTGGACAGCAAATTTCATGTAAACACAGATGATGACGATATATGGCTTAATATGTACGCAAAATACAACCCTTTCGAAGACACTCTGAGAGTAGAGTGCGAAATCGACAACGGCACAGACAGTCAGCATTTTGAATATGTGCCTACAAGAGCAGAAGCACAACTGCTCAAAGATAAGATAACGGAGAAAATCACTGAGGTGTACGAAATGACTCCTCAGGAGCTTTGTGACCAATTTGCAGAAGATTCATCATTAACAATAGGAGGTATAGAATGACAAGATATCTGTATCCACAGAATCTTAAAGCTTCAGCCAACCTCTGGCTTTGGAGCCTTAAAGATTTCTGCATACTTGGAATTGCCGCCCTCCTCTCAATAGTCATACTTGTAAATACAAGGTTTTTAGTTCCTGCCGTAATTACTTTGTGTTACGGCTTTTTAACTATCAGGCTTGATGAAACTACAATACTTGACTTTATTAAATACGCTGTAAAGTTTTTCATATCAACACAGCAATACTTTGAGTGGAGGTAAATATGGCAGCCAAAAAGAAACGGAAAGGTCGTTCAGTTCAGGAGTTGCTTGGTATAAAAACCTTTACAACTTACGGACTGAAGACCTCAAAGGGAGAACTGCTTTTTTATCAGGTAGTTCCCACAAATATCTCGGTGCTTTCAAGTGTCAACATCGAGATTAAAATCAGACACTTAATGCAGGTGCTTTCAACCATACCTGATATTGAAATTACCTGCACAGACTCCTCTGAATGCTTTGACGATAACAAAGCATATCTTACAGAGAGAAGCCGTGAAGAACTCAATCCCAAAGTAAACAAGATTATTAAAAAGGACATTGAATTTCTGGACCACATACAGATGGAAATGGCGACAGCTCGTCAGTTCCTCTTTATAGCAAGGTGCAAAAATATGAAAGCCCCTCAGGTGTTCAATCTTGCTAACCGTGTTGAAAAGACTATATCCGAGCAGGGCTTCGAAGTACACAGGCTTTCAAAAAGTGAAATCAAAAGATTTCTCGCCTTGTATTTTGATGCATCCCTTAATGGTGAACATATGCCCGATATAGACGGTGAACAGTTCTTCGATACAGAAAAACTTTATGAACAGGAGGTGGAATCTAATGGGAAGAAAACCTAAAGTTATGACACCCGAACAGGTGGAAGAAATCCGTACAAAAGATTTTTTTGACTGCATACTGCCTGCCACTATCAAGTTTATATCCGACTACTATCTTGTGGGAGATAGTTACAGATGTGTGTGGGTAATCAAAGAGTATCCGCCCTCAACAGAGGAACAGGCAATCCTCTCTCAGCTTGCTGACAGAAACGGTGTAACTCTGAGAATCTATCATCGCTTGGTTGACTCCATAGAGCAAAGAAAGATTATTCAGAATGCTACTCGAAGAAATAAGCTGAAATCCGGCGGCAATGATATGAACGATACCATTGAAGCTGAAGGAAACCTTATGGATGTAATTGATATGCTGGCAAATCTTCGTAAGAACAGAGAATGTCTCCTTCATTGTACGGTGTTCATAGAACTGAAAGCGAAAAGCAAATCTGCCCTCAGGGAGTTGCAGAGCGACATATCAATGGAACTTACAAGATCTAAAATTTCAGTAGAAAAATTGACTATGAGGCAGAAGGAAGGTTTCCTTTCAGTTGTTCCAACAGGGTATAACTGCTTCGGCTCACAGTTTGAACGAGTGTTGCCTGTGTCAAGTGTAGCCAACCTCTATCCCTTTAATTTTTCAGGTAAAACAGACCCCAAAGGAATCTATATCGGCAGGGATAAGTTTGGAACAAATATCCTTGTAGACTTTGACCGCAGAGCAGAAGACAAAACAAATAGCAATATTCTGATACTTGGTAATTCAGGACAGGGTAAATCATATTTGCTGAAACTCCTGCTCACTAATATCAGAGAATCGGGCAAAAACATAATCTGTCTTGACCCCGAGGCTGAGTATGAAGATCTTTGTAATAATCTTGGAGGTTGCTATATTGATTTTCTTGAAGGAAAGTACATAATCAATCCCTTAGAACCGAAAGCTTGGTCAGATGGTTCGGGCGAGATTGATCCGCTAACTCCTGATGCATTTAGAAAGGCAACAAGGTTAAGTCAGCATATTGCTTTTCTTAAAGACTTTTTTAGAAGCTACAAGGACTTTACCGATACACAGATTGATACCATTGAGATACTTCTTGCAAAACTGTATGCGAGGTTTGGTATTACTGATAGCACCGACTACCAAAAAATTAAACCGACAGACTTTCCGATAATGACTGACTTTTATAGGCTTTGTGAAGAAGAGTTCAATGCATACGATCATAAGAGAAAATATCTCTATACAGAAGAAACTTTGCAAGAGGTGTGCCTTGGTATTCACAGTATGTGTGTAGGTACGGAAAGTGTATATTTTAACGGACACACAAACATTACGGACGACAAGTTTTTATGCTTCGGTGTAAAGGGACTTATGGATACCAACAAAAGACTCAAGGATGCAATGCTTTTCAATATCCTTTCGTATATGAATAATCAGCTACTCGGTAAAGGAAATACCGTAGCATCCATAGATGAGCTTTATCTGTTCCTCACTAATATGACATCAATTGAATATATACGAAACGCAATGAAACGTGTTCGTAAGAAAGACTCCTCAATTATTCTGGCATCACAGAATATTGAGGATTTTTTATTGCCTTCAATACGTGAGTATACAAAGCCTCTCTTTAGTGTTCCATCAAACCTGTGTTTGTTTTATCCGGGACATATTAACCAGAAAGAATATACAGATACTGTTCAAATTGAGATAAGTCAATATGATCTCATTAAATATTCAGAACAGGGAACTTGTCTATTCATATGTGGTAATGAAGTATATCTCCTTCAGGTTATTGCCCCCGAATACAAAGCGAAACTATTCGGTAAAGCGGGTGGTCGTTAATGGCAGCTCCTGCTGTTGCCGTAGCCGCAAAGAAGGTTTTAGTTGCTTTAGTATCAGATAAGAAAGGCAGAAAGTTTTTGATGACCGTTATCGGTATAGTGATAGGCATTGTTCTGGCTCCCCTTTGTATTTTAATGGGATTAAGTCAGACAGACCTCTCAATTGATATGGAACAGTTTGAACAAGTTGTTCAGGCGAATATGTCCGAAGAACAGATAGTGGCGTTAGAAGCTATGGAAGAAACTATGGTTAGCATCGAAAACGAAATGACCACAGCAGGATATTCGGCCTTGAGAGTCAGAGAGGCACAAGTGCTATATGTGCTTGCACTTTCTGACTTTGCAACAGACTCGGATTTTGTATCAAAACTTGTGGGATGTTTTTCAGAGGAACAAACCGATGCACAGCTCATAGAAAATGTGAATTCAACCTTCGGTACATCGATAACTGTAGAAGAATTTACAAACCTTATGGGAACTATGCGAAGCACATATATCGACACATCCGATTATGTGGATGTAAACAGTAAGAATAACCTCGACTTGGTTACTTGGGCGAAGAATGCCTCTAATGCTCAGTGGGGCTATGTATACGGCACATTCGGAACAATCCTTGATGAAGATATGCTTACCTACAAGAAGAACCAATATCCCGAAGATGTGAATCCTTATGAAGAATTCATCAGAGAGAATTGGATGGGCAAACGATGTGCAGACTGTGTAGGTCTTATTAAAGGCTATGGTTGGTACAACCCCGAATCAGGAGAAGTTGAGTATGGCTCAAACTCAATGGCTGATGTGGATGCAGGCGGTATGTACGATGCGGCTACTGAAAAAGGAGAGCTTTCAACTATGCCCGATATCCCCGGACTTGCAGTGTGGCAACAGGGACACATAGGTATCTATGTGGGTGACGGAAAAGTGGTTGAAGCAATGACAACAACAGTCGGTGTTGTTACAACAGACCTTCATAACAGGGGGTGGACACACTGGCTTAAAATCCCTTACATAAATTATATTGAAGAACAGGAGAGTACAACAAATTGAAATCTGGAAAAGAATATCTCGGTATCGGAATAACAGATTCGAGAAAAGATGAGCTCATCAATAACTTCATCACTTGGATGATCGAGCATCACAGTAACGATGAGGACTTATACAGAGTCCTTCATAAACACATCGGATTGACAAAAGAAGAACTTCATAAATACGATGTTGAATCCTTGGATAAATACTTCAAAGCTGAGAAAGATCAGCGAGAAGAAATAACCGATTTAATTACGGGCGAAGACTTAGCACAGCAGGCTATCTATGCAGCTAACGCTCCCGAAGGTTTATCGGCAAGTGAAAAGGCATCAGCTATGCTTGGTATGCTGGGAGCTGACATTACAGATGATTCTGTGTATGACAAATCTCAGAAAGAATTGCCAAAGACTTTTGTGGTCAGAGGTGTAACAGGAACACTTGTAGAACTGACACCCGAAGTTATTTTGTATAACAGCCTCGATTATATGGGTAAGCCTCAGTTCAATCTCGGTATCCGTCTTTACTGCAAAGATTCGGGTACCTTAGAACCTTATGCAAACTTAACTGTAAACTTCCATGAGTTTATTGGTATGAAAAACTATGCATACATTGACACAAACAACTGTCCCTTTGCTTCGGAGATTCTGAAAACAGGTAATGCAAGAGATACCGGTCTTACAAAACAAAGCGGATATTGTACATATCCATTGTGGGAATTTGATAAGAAATTCTTAGAGCAGATTGGTGGAGAAACATATCAGTTATACTCCGATAAGTATGACGAGAATATAGAAAAGGCTTTTGCCGATGACGAAGATATGGACGAGTCGGATGAATCGGAAGATGAAGATTTTTCTGAAGAACCGACTTTTGGAATGTGAGGTGAAATATTTTGATAGAACTTGATGCAGTGATGAACAGGAAAGATTCTGAAATCGAATCAGAACCTTGTATTGTAGCAAAGATAATTGAATTGCCGACAAACAACTTCTTCCACTTCAAAAACCATCTGCTTGAAGATCAGTCATTCCTTATGGATAACATCGACCTTATGGGATTTGATGAAGATAACATCAGAAGATGTCTTCTTGTTCTCGGAGAAGGTTACGATGAAGGAATCCTCGTTGATACTCAGGGTTGTAATTACGCAAGATACACAGCTCATATTGCTAACGGCAGACAGCTTGCAGAACTTAATCAGTATCAATCGCTGAGAGATTTTACACAGCAGATGCGAGATGTTGCAGATGAGGTTGTAAGAAAAGTTTTGGACAATCAGCAGGACGGTTATTACTACATAAGAGATAAGGATATTCCCATCTCTGTGGATGATCCTATGTTCAGTTACTCGCTCCTTGGCGAAATGCTTTCTGAAAGAGAAGAATTTGATACCGTTGAAACATTCACTTCAGAAATCGGTGTCACGGTGAATCCGAAATATATACTTTCTACTTTCGGTGAAGGAAAAGGCAGAGTTCTTACTCAGGAAGAAGCAGATGTGATTATTGCGAAGCACACCTTGTTTACCTATGACGAAGGTGGAGAACAGGCTGATTTTTCAAACTGTGTTTTGAAAAACATAAACCTTACTAATGCACAGCTTAACGGTGCAGTTTTCAATAACACTGTATTCATTAACTGTAACCTTACTGATGCAGGGTTGTGTTCCTCCGACTTAACAGGTGCAAGGTTCATAGGATGCAATATGTCATCTGTAGTCTGCGAAGAATCTGATTTTTCATATTCGCATTTTAATAATTGCAATATGGAAAAGGTTATGGCAACTCACTCTTGTTTTGTAGGTGCTGAGTTCAATTCCTGCTATGTGGGAAAGGCATCTTTCAGAAATTGTTGTATTGCCAGAGCAGAGTGGAATGAAACAGATCTTGATGTTGCCGATACCCGTGATGTTTCTGAATCCTATGAAGAATGGAGTTCGGATAACGAACTCAAACCTATAAACTTGGAGTGAAGAAAATGAAAACAGTAAATGTATCAGTCGAGTTTGATGAATACAAAATCAAGGCTCTTAAAATCTATCTCGAAAAGAAAGACACCACAGTCGAGGAACAGATGAAAAAAGCCTTGGAATATTTGTATGAAAAAAATGTTCCTGCAGGAGTGCGTGACTTCTTGAGTATGAGCTATGAGGATACGACAAAAACTCCTAAGAAACCTAAGAAACCCCCGAAAGCAGAAACCGAGGTAACTACGGTTAACGAGGGGACTGCTCCGACCTAAAACAAAACACAAAGTAAAGCCCCTGTTTCGCCTTGTGTGCGGTTTTAAGGAAAGGGTGGAGTAAACACCCGAAGAATCCCCTCAAGGCGAAATTGGGGGAATGTCGCCCCGATTTGCAAATGCACTTTGCATTGCTTTCGGGGCGAAAATCGGTCTGCTTTAGCTGTCCGATTTTTTTGCAGGAATAAGCGTTGGCGTCTTTTTGACGCTCAACGCAATATACATCGGACGGCAATGCCGACCGTAAAGGGCTTTTTAGCTTTTCAGGAATGACGTCTATTTCAGGACCTGAATAAGCCATTAACGTCAATCTTTAAATTCGGGCAGAAAATCCCCAATTTAAAGGGGTATTGCGTGACGTCAAGGTATAGAAAGGAGAATATATGAGCAAAAATATAGACAATGAAAATAAAGAAAAAGTGACAATATATTTAAGTCCGGATACAAGAGAAAAAGTAAATACTTTATACAAAATGCATGGATTTACTTGTCGCACTGATTTTATTGAGAGTGCCATAAATTTCTATTGCGGTTTCGTTACTGCAAATGATTGTCTCGACTATTATCCTGCGGTTATAGTGTCAGCAGTAAAAGGTGCTATGGATAGTTTTGAAAACAGAATCTCATCTCTTGTATTCAAACAGTCTGTAGAGCTTGCAATGCTGATGAATATAATGGCGGCAACTTACAATGTAGACGAGGATACTTTATATAAACTCCGTGCTAAATGTGTCAGCGAAGTCAAAAGACTTAACGGCAGAATCTCCTTTGAAGATGTTGTCAGATATCAGAAAGGTAACTAAGTATGGCACGGTTTATTTTGAAATGGCGATACATAAGAGAGGGCAGCAAAAAACATAACAGTAACCTTGTAAAGTATATTGCTACCCGTGACGGAGTTGAAAAGTGTGATGAATCGTGGAAAACACAGCCTGCAACTGTTGAACAGAAAAGGCTTATAGATAATATCAGGAAAGACTTTCCAAACAGCACAGACTCCTTTGAGTATCAGGATTACCTGAAAGAGCCTAACAAATATACCGCCTCACAGTTTATCTCCCAGGCCATTGAAGAAAACATTGACCTCATAGGTAAAAGAAATAACTATGTAAAGTACATTGCTATGCGACCTCGTGTAGAAAAAGAAGGTACACACGGTTTGTTTTCGCAAGATGACAAACCCATAAGTCTTTCGAAAGTTGCCAAAGAAGTTGCAGAACATAAAGGCTTGGTATGGACAACCATAATGTCCCTTCGCAGAGAGGATGCAGAGAAGCTCTGCTTCGATAATGCAAAGGCTTGGAAAGATATGCTCAGGGGTAAAGTCGACTCTCTTGCAAAACACATGGGTATTCCACTAAATGACCTTCGGTGGTATGCAGCCTTTCACAATGAGGGAAGTCATCCCCATATACATCTGATTTCATATTCTGTTGGCAAGACTCCGTATATGAGCGAAGAAGGTTTGCTGAAATTCAAATCTGAATTTGCAAGAGAAATATTCAAGCAAGACCTATATCATATATACGATGAGCAAACTGTTCAAAGGGATAAACTCCGTCAGGAAAGTAAAGAAAGGATTGCTCAAATTGTATCAAAGATGAATAGCGGTGAGTATCAGACTGACCACGTTGAAAGTTTACTCACAGAGCTGTCGCAGGAACTCAAAACATATAACGGTAAGAAGGTCTACGGTTATCTTCCCAAAAGGATCAAAAATCTTGTGGATGGTATTGTGGATGAGATTGCAAAGGACAGCCGTATAAAAGGGCTCTATGACCTTTGGTATGAGCAAAGAGAAAATGTTATCAGAATCTATCAGGACGATATGCCCGACAGAATACCTCTTTCGAAGAACAACGAATTCAAAACTGTAAGAAATGCTGTGCTTCAAGAAGCCTTTAAACTGTCAGGTAACACAGAGCATATGGATGAAGATAGACCTAAAGTGTTCTCAGCTTCAACAGAGGAAAACGAGTCAGTCACTCCAACTTCCGAACCTATGTCGTGGGATAAGCGGGTGCATAACCCTGTTACCTTTGGTAAGTTCATAGACAAAACATCTCGTCCCTCAAGGTCAGTTGGTTTTGCGACGCTTAGATTATTTGCAAGAATATCACAGATTATCGGTGACAGCATTACCGATGACGGTGCATCTGAGGATACTGTTGACCGCAAGTTAAGACAGGTGATTCGTGAGAAGAAGCAGGCACACGGTCAGAAGATGGGATAAGGAGAGAAAAATGAACATAAGAAGTTTCACAAATGAAGAAAAACTCAAGGCTCACAAAGCGAATATTGTTTCTCTGCTTCGGAGAAACGGAGAACAAGTGAAATGCAGAGGCTCCGAATATGAATGGCGAGAAGGTGCAAACAAAATCACAATCAAAGATAACCTTTGGTATAGCCATTACGAGCAGACAGGCGGTGACACAGTTGATTTTGTATGTCGCTTCTACAACAAATACTATCCTGAAGCCATTGCGTTTATTCTGGACTCAACCATAATGCTTCACGATATCGGTGAGTTTAAGTTTACTGAACATAAGAACTTTATATTACCCAAAAGAAACAATAACATGAACCGAGTGTATGCGTATCTGATGAACACAAGAGGAATTGATAGAGAGGTAGTTCATACCTTCGCACATAAGGGTATGCTTTACGAGTCTGCGGTA
The DNA here is from genome assembly GCA_045603105.1 of Ruminococcus sp. Lineage (GTDB taxonomy): Bacteria > Bacillota > Clostridia > Oscillospirales > Acutalibacteraceae > Ruminococcoides. The sequence goes on along the minus strand of JAZULM010000003.1, from coordinate 141,359 downwards.
TATCACGATGCGGTGTTTGTTGGTTTTGATAAGGAAGGAAAGCCTCGTCATGCTCACAAGCGAGGAACAGCTACCAACAGTACATTCAAAATCAATCAGGCAGGCAGTAAACTTGATTACAGCTTTCATTGGATTGGTTTGAGCAACAGACTATATCTATTCGAAGCTCCAATAGATATGCTTTCATTTATAACAATGTACTCTTGCGATTGGCAGAATCATAGCTATGCTTCTGCATGTTCGGTATCTCCCAAAGTTTTATATCAATGTCTCAAGGACTATCCACAGATAAACGAAATATATATCTGTTTTGATAATGACGAAGTCGGTCAGTTATCAGCCCAATTGGTTTCGCAAAATGTGTCCAAGAAAGGATACAAAGTATCAATCCTCAAGCCTGAACTAAAGGATTGGAATGAGGATTTATTAAATAAAAGAAAAGAGGTGTCGTGTGTTTGAACAACGCATACATAGTTATTATTGTTGCCGCCGTGATGTTTGCGGTCATAGGCGGTATTACTTTAATCTCACATATCTATAACCTAAACGGAATCAAAAGCAAAACTGTTGGTGACGGTCAGCACGGTACTGCCCGATTTGCAAACAGAGGCGAACTCAGACGAGTGTATAATCACATACCCTTTGAGCCGAAGACTTGGCGAAAAGTAGCAAAGGAAAAAGATTTAGGTTTACCTCAAGGGGTAGTTGTAGGTGTTAAAAAAAGAAAAGGCATCGACTATGCTATGGTCGATACCTCTGATGTTCATACGATGATGATCGGTGCGGCAGGTTGCGGTAAGACTGCCTACTGGCTTTATCCAAACCTTGAATATGCCTGTGCATCCGGAATGTCCTTTCTTACCACAGATACAAAGGGTGACCTGTATCGTAACTACGGAAACATTGCAAAGAACTACTATGGCTACGATGTAGCAATCATAGATCTTCGTAATCCAACACGCTCTGACGGAAACAACCTTCTGCACCTTGTAAATAAATATATGGATGCATACAAAGAGAATCCTGACAACATTGCACTCAAAGCAAAAGCGGAAAAGTATGCAAAGATTATCGGCAAGACTCTTATATTCAGCGAAGGAGATGCCGCCTCCTATGGACAAAATGCATTCTTCTACGATGCAGCTGAAGGTCTTATTACATCGGCAATTCTCTTGATTGCGGAGTTTGCTCCAAAGAAGGAAAGGCACATTGTGTCTGTATTCAAACTGATTCAAGACTTATTAGCACCAAGCGGTAAGCGAGGTAAGAACCAATTCCAACAGCTCATGGAGAAACTGCCTCCCGACCATAAGACAAGGTGGTTCGCCGGAGCGGCTCTTAACACAAGTGAGCAGGCAATGGCTTCTGTTATGTCAACAGCTCTCTCAAGGCTCGATGCGTTTCTGGATTCAGAGCTTGAACAGATACTCTGTTTTGATACGGCCATAGATGCAGAAAAGTTCTGCTCAAGTAAATGTGCAATCTTTATCGTACTACCCGAAGAAAATCCGTCAACTTATTTTATGGTATCCCTTCTTTTGCAACAGTTATACCGAGAGATACTTACAGTAGCTGATGAGCAAGGCGGTGCGTTAAAGAACAGGGTTATGTTTTATATGGATGAGTTCGGTACACTTCCTCCCATTAGTTCTGCCGAGATGATGTACTCCGCTTCCCGTTCCCGTAGGCTCTCACTTGTTAGTATTATCCAGTCATATCAGCAGTTGGAGAAAAACTACGGTAAGGAAGGTGCGGCTATTATTCAGGATAACTGTCAGATTACCATTGCAGGCGGTTTCGCTCCCACATCCGAAACTGCAGAGATTATCTCAAGAGCTCTTGGCACACGCACGGTTATGACAGGTTCTGTATCAAGAAGCAAAAACGATCCGTCACAGTCATTACAGATGACAGAGCGACCTCTTATGACAGCAGACGAGCTTAAGTCGATGAAGAAAGGTAACTTCATAGTTATGAAAACAGGCACCCATCCTTTTATTTCAAAGCTTAAACTCTTCTTTAAATGGGGCATAGATTTTGATTGCGAGCCGTACTCTGTAGCTGACAAAGGTGCAAGAAAAGTTGAATACACCAACAGAGATATCATTGAGGATGAGATACTTAAGAAATTCCCACACCTCGTAGTTTCTCAAAAAGCGGCACCTAAAGTTACATCAAAGGCAGGTAATTCCAATGATATGGCACAGTCCCACACACCAATTCGAACAGAAGATCAGATTCAGGAACCCGTGGAAATAGAAGAACACAGTCCAAAAGAACTACAACAGAGCATTCCTGTGCGGACAAATTGAGGTGATTAGATGTCATATTACAGAAAACTTTATGAATATGATGATCTGCCTCACAGAGCAAAGGCGGTCTATATTTATCTATATGACCGATGCAACAAAGAGAAAAAGTGTTGGCCGAGTATTAAAACAATCGCAAGAGAGCTGTCTTTTTCGCCGAGTACAGTCCGCAGAGCTATACAGGATTTAGAGAAAGCAAGGCTTGTACGCAAAGAGTATGCGTACAGGAGTAACGGCTCTCATACAAGCAACAGATACTATGTGGTTTAAAACAGGTGTGGGAAGCTTTAATTTTTCATTGCGAAAAGTGAAGGGGGTAGTGCGTCCTTTTGGTGGTAGTACCCTCCTTTCACTGTGCAACCCCTAAGAAGTACCCACTTGAACTTTACCGAGCAGAGTAGAAAGACATATATAGCTATACTCTAAGACAAGATATTAACTATGGCGACATAGTTAGGAGAATGTTAACTGAGAATCATATACGAAAGATGATAGTGCAAGAGTGAATTTTGCAATTGATTATTCAGGAAATCTAACTGGTGAAAGAGCATAAAGCGAATCCTTCAGATTAACTCCGTACCGTTCATCTCTGTTGGAAAAGAAAAACAGCAAACTAATATTTGAGGTTTATATTAGTTTGCTGTATGTTTATTGAGATGATTTTAAGATAACAGTAGTATTAAAATGATAATTATTGGAATCAAAATCAAAATTAATACTACCATCATAAGTTTTTAATATTCTCCGAATGCTTTTGATTCCAAAGCCATGAATATCTTTGTTTTCTTTTGTTGTTTTTGGTTCTCCGTGTTTGAATTTTGGTTTAAAAGAACAAGTATTATATAAATTGATAACTACAAAGTTTAAGTTGTTTTGTTTGATAGTTAGTTCAATTGTTTTTATAGTTGCGTTTTTTGCTGCTTCGATTGCATTTTCCAGTAAATTATCCAATATGGTTGTCAAATGATTGTCTGAAATGAAAGAAAAATCTATATTTCTAATATCGCAATACAAATCTATATGATATTCTTTGCATGCCATTGCGTAACGGTTTATAATTGCATTAATCAAGCTGTTGTTACTATACTGCTTTATATATCTGATCTGATATTCATCATATAGGTTGCGTACATATTTTTTTATGCGTTCGTTATTATCATCATTGGCTAATTCGTTTATGGATAATAAGTGCCGCTTAATATCGTGAATCAGAATGTTTGAGTTTTCATATTGATTTTGAAGTATCGCATAATACTCGGCATCGAGTTCATCTTTTTGTTTTTCAAGACGAAGCTCTATAATTTCATTTTGTGTTTTTATGATAGATTCATGTACCCAAAATACGATTATGTTGGCATATAAAAGGAGAATGGTAGCGATTACAAATATAAGAAAAATGGAATCGGGTATTTCGCTTAGTTCTGTTAGGCGAACTATACCCAACAACAAAACTATCGAAACAATTGGTAACAGTAATAGAAGAGCCGATTTTCCCCAGTGAGGAATTTTTCTGTGTTCCTTTGTGGAAATTTTAGATATGATGTAAATTGCAAAGAAATATAAAAGCTTTGCAGAAGATGTTTGTATCCAAAGCATTAAATCGTTTGTTGTGTGTTCTGTTACCCCAATTCCAAAAAGCAAAGTAGATGCATAAAACACACATAGTTCGGTAATGAACATTGTAGCAGAAAGCAGAATAGAGCTAAACAATGTTTGTAATACAGTGGATTTGTATAATATTAGGCATAAAAGAAAATTACATGAGAAAAATGAAAGTAAGTTAAGATATGGTATGCCAATAAAACTGACACCGAACTGTAATAATGCTGATAAAACAAAGGTGATGTGTGTGAATTTCGTGCTTCTGCTATAAGGGAATTTTTCTGAGAAGTACATTCGTGAGATTAATGCCTCAAAAATATATGTTAGTAAATAGCATAGTGCTGACATCATTTACCTCCTACAAAATTATAAAAAGCTTTTTTGAATTCGGTGTACTTTCTTTGAGAAATACAAAAGACTTCAATCAAATCATTTTGTCCTTGGAAAGTTATAGTGGATTTATTAAAATTTACAACGTTTTGCAAGTTTACTAAAAAACTTTTATGCGAAAATATAAAACAGTTAGGTAGCTCGATTTTTGAGAACCACTCTTGTGGCTTTTGTGATGTTTTGAATCTATCACGTTTTGTTACAATTATAGAACCATGTTTGGTGTTTTCAATATACAGAATATCTTTTGTTTTTATTGTATAGACATCACCATCCTGCTCTATATATATTTTTCTACTAATGTTTTTATAGCAATCAAGTGCTTCCGAAAAGTTTCTATAAAATCGATTTTTGTCAATAGGCTTAGATAAATATCGAAATACAGAGATTTTCATTGCACTATCTAAATAGGTAGAAAAAGATGTCAGAATAATAACAATAATATCAGGGTTGTTTTTTCTTAATAATTCAGTAAGTTTAAGACCATTTATTCCTGGCATTTCAATATCTACCACTGCAATATCATAGTTAGAATTGCTACGTATTGCAAAGTCACCGCTATTTTTGAGTTCAATATCAAATGTTAACTTTTGCTTTTTCTCCATACTTTTTACCATAGCTTGTACTTGAGATAAAACAATAGGATTATCATCGCAAATCAATATTCGTATCATTTAACAACCTCCTTGTGTACATTATACATCAAGGAGGTTGTTTTGCAATTGTTTTTTAATTTTTATTTTTGATAAAACAAACTATGATGTCATTGATAACCGATAGAGAGTCGTTGTCACAAAGCTGTATATTCTCAATAATATTCTGTGGAACACTGGTTGTTTTAATGGTTCCTATAAGGAGATAATCAGGCGTTGTTGAAAGAGCGATACATATATCAGCAAATGTTTCCAAACTTGGAATTGATTTGCCGTTTTCAATGTTTGAAAGATAATTGTTCGATATACCAGCTTTTTCAGCAACTGTGCATTGTTTATATCCCATTTCGTGACGCCTTTGTGCAATACGTTTGCCAAGTGCAGAAAAATCAATTTTCATACCAATCTCCTCCTATATTTTAGAATAGCAGGATTGAGATTTATTGTTAACAAACTGATAGTGAAAAAATACACTACAAGCATATAAAAGTGTATTGTTTATTAATAAATCTACTTGTAGTTTAACAAATATAGAAAAATATAAGCGAATCAATCGTTTTTGCCACTTTTTATGTCGTTTTTGCCAAAAATAAAAAAATATTAATTATGTATGATATCGTATAAAAAACGAAAGGAGAAATATCTATGAAAAAATTATTTAAAAATTTGTCGCTCACAAAATTAGGTGGTGTTTTTTCTACCGCATCTGTTGGCTTGCTGACCCTAATGCTTTTTAGCGTTGCAAATTCTGCAAGTTGCTTTTATGTCCATGAACCTAAAGAGCCGAAAGGCTTAGATAAGTATAAATGGATAAAGTAATTGAAGCAATTGCAAGTAAAATAGTTGCTTTTCTAGTAATAAATAATCATTTGCCAAAAGAAAAAGAGGACATATACCGATATAGTACACTGATAACAATACAATCTGCCATTAATATTTTTTCAACCCTCCTCCTAGGAGTTCTGTTCAATAAATTTTTTGAGAATATCTGTTTTTTTATTGTCTTTAAATTTTTACGAAAGTATTCAGGAGGTTTACATTCGACAAAGTTTTCGACGTGTTTTCTAATTTCCGTAGTATCGAATGTTGTTGTTTTATTATTGATTAGAATTTTAGATGTTTATCCAAACTATGTATTAGCAATGATTTTTGAAGTGGTTTCATTTGCTTTGGTATTAGCTTTTGCACCAGTAATGAATATAAACAAATCCTTTTCGCAAAAAGAGCATAAAGTTTTCAAACTTGTTGCAACTTTTGCGAGTGCAATTTTGCTTATAGGTTCTTTTTTCTTAATGCAAAATAATTGCCATTTAATATTTGCTATGAGTTTAGCTATGTTACTTAATGGTTTATTGATTGTTATAGAAAAAGTGAAAAAATTTTTTTCTAAGTAATATTTTAGTCTTGCATAAGGCAACACATACCGTACTAACGGCAAGTTCCTTTTTGTTATTAGTACGGTATGTTAATGCAGTTCCTTAATATTGTTTAAAGTAGAAAAGATTAGATAACGGCAAAAACAATTGACTACAAATAGTAAAGGTAAATATTGGTATTATCAATGAAGTATAATGTGTATGTGTTTAAAAGATTGAATATCAATGTGATGTATATTCTAGAGTTGAATTTTTATGTTGTTGTATCTGAGGATGCAATTGAAAATTATTACGTGTTTAACGAAAAAGAGTTGCTTGAGTATGTTTCAAAACATAACGAAGCATATGTAGATAATATAAAAAGAATGTGTCAAAATTCAATTGACAATTTTAATATCAAATTACACTTAGAACAAGGAAAACACAACGAACATACGTTGTGTTTACATCCATCTCGCAGATGCAACTTAAATTGTTCTTATTGTTTTAGAGAAGATGATTACTTATCAAAAGAGTCCTTGTCCATTGAAATGGCGAAAGCAGCAATAGACTACTTCATAGATATATATGCCCCAAATAGTAATCAATATGTGATTGACTTGTCCGGATCAGGTGAACCTTTGCTGGGATACGGCCTGATTAAACCGATTATAGAGTATTGTGACTTTAGAAGAGATCAGTTGGGAAAGAATATTGTCGTTATGTTTGCAACAAATGCAACTTGCTTTACTGATGAAGTAGTAGATTTTCTTGATAATTGTAGTTTACTTGTTATTGGCACAAGTATTGATGGCAACCGGGATTATAATGATAAAAATCGAATGTATATTAACAAAAAAGGAACATATGACGATATTGTCAATGGTATAAAGAAATTTAAGAACAAACGATTTGGAATTGCGACAACAATAACTCCTTTCAACCAAGACGTAGATGTTATATATGATCATTTATATAATGTTGAAAATTCGGATTGTGTTAGCATGCGTTTTTTAAGACAGTTCGATGGCTCAAGATATGACTTCGAAAATTTTGATGTCGATTATTTACTAAACGCATACGATCGCTTGTGTGAAAATATATTAAAAGAGCTAAGTCAAAACAACTTCGAATACTTGAGACGGTTGCTTTTAGGCTCGGATTGTTTTGGTAGTTACATAAAGAATGCGTTTGCAAAGAGAACAATCAAAACTTTTAGATGTGATGCTGGCAGAGAAAGAGTTGCGATAGATTACAAGGGTGACATATATTCTTGTAGTGTAATGATGGGGCATGAAGATTTTAAGATTGGCAACATTTTTACTGGAATGGAAGAAAATCCAAAAATTAATTATGATATTCCAAATGTTGATGTGTCTCAGAAGTGTAGTGAGTGCTTTGCAAAACATATATGTGGTGGTGAATGTTATGCGGTAGGTTTTCAAAAGAACCATGATCCCTATACGCCTTATGAAACAATGTGCCGTATAAAACGCGAGTTAGTTAAGCGAAGCTTTGCGCTAATAGAAATTTTGAGAACACAATATACAGATCAGTATAGCAAATTAGCGGATTTTGTATTTAATACATATAAACATCATCAAAGTGATGTTGCTACATGGGCAGTAATTAATTTGCTACATATGTATGATCTGTTTCCAAAGTATGTTGACATAATTTCAGGTTTTACATCTACATCGCAAGGTGTTCACCCCCAAGATGTTATAAACACTTTAAACTGCTATTTACATAAATTTGAAGCATATCAAATTCATGTTCAGGGTGATTTTGACAGTATTAAGTTCCCTGCAATTAGTTTAATAAACAAGCAGAAAACGCAGGGTTTTTATTATTCAATTATTGAAAAAATTGAGGACTGTAATTTTTGCATAAGGTCAATTGAGAATACAAACCCAATCAACATACCAATTAGTTATTATATTTCCAATTATTCGGATATTATTATTTCTCAGAGAAACTATTGTGATACTAAGGCAACAAATTTTTAAATGTATAGTATATAAATTTAGAGTTAATTAATGGAGGCTACTTATGAAAAGATTATTTACCGCAATGATAGCATTATTATTGGTTTTTTCGTTTGTGTTTGTTAGTGGATGTGATAAAAATGCTAATATATATGAAGATCGGGGCGATCCAAGCAAACATTTAGTAGCATATTTCACTAAAAACGCTACCTCGCAAGATGATATGAGGGTATACATAAATAAATACAACAATTTGTGTGACGAGCATGATAAGATTGATATAGTTGAGTTTGATACAATTGAAGAACTAAGGACTACTATATCAACGGAGATGATGGCAGGCGAAGGCCCAGATATTATATGTGACGCATCTTTGAATTTGTATAGCTATATAGAAAATGATATGCTAGCAGACATTAATGTTTTAATGGAGAAAGATGAGAGTAACGATAAAATAGACCTAAGCAATTATAATGAAGTTGTAATGAATGCGGGTGTATTTAACGGTAAACGTGTCATTGTACCATTAACATATTTTGTTAACACATATGTGTCAACAAAGGAACAGTTAAAGAAATATAATATTCCTATAGATGTGACAATTGAATATGGTGATATATCTGAAGTGTTTTCTGATTTTATTAAAGAAGCTAGTTCGGATTCATCTATGGATACTATTAGAGGTGCAAGTATCTTTTATGAGCAATTGGTTTTAGATAATATCAATTTTAGAAATAAAACTATATCTTTAGAATCCGATGAATTTATGAATGATTTGCATGCTTTAACAGAGATCTATTTGGATAGAAATTTCAACGAATTATCTATGGATGTTTATGATGGGAGTTATTTGTTTACCGATGTTTCTGTGGGAAGAATAGATAATTTGATTGCAGAATATGTTGCTGTAAAAAATCATTACTCTCAAACAATAACATTTGTAAATAATCTTTTTTCTGAAGATACCGAAATAGAAGCATCGATAAATAGGTTTGTTGCAATAAACGCAAATTCGATGCAAAAAGAAAAAGCATATAAGTTTGTAAAATTTCTTTTAGATGAAGCTTCGTATAAAGGGATAAAAGCCGGAGGAATACCAACAAATTATGCAGCATTCGAGTCAATGTTACAAAAAGCGGAAAGATACGATCAAAATGATGGTGATGCACATGAATATGTTAATACCGATATTTTTATTGATGACTATAAGAAACTGATTGGTAAAATTACGAGTTGTAATTTGAACAACTTATATTTCCGTTATGAAATCTTGAATCCTGCCCTCAAAGATTTTGTTAGTGGTAAGTTAACAGAAGGATCATTTGTTGATCAGATAGCTTCAAAAACTAAGATTTATTTTGATGAGTAAATTGCTCAAATGTAGTGCTGTGAGCTTTTGAGTAACTGAAATTATGGAGGTAAAGTAATGAAAAAAATTAATTTAGATTTAGCTCTTGCAAAAGTCGACTTCGTTGAAGTTGCAGAAGATACTATGAAGGAAATTGAAGGCGGTTGCACATATGTAGCTCATAGAGCTGGCGGTTGCAATGGCGGTTATTTTAAACATTATGCAATTCTTGATAAGTGTGAAGATTATACTCCAGGATACTGCCCTAATGGTTTTACACAGACTCCTGGATGGATTCAGTGTCCGGGTACATGTGACCTGATCGTGTTCTAAAAATTTAAGTGTTGCTCAAAAGCTCTTGCATAATTGTTTGCATGCCACCGTCTTAGATATAAAGTGGCATGCAAACTATATTGCTTTATAGAAGTTTTTAGAGTATATGGATAAGTGTTATGAAAAAGTTTAAATATATCCGCCAAAATGATGAATCAGATTGTGGTGTAGCTTGCGTTGCAACGATTTTTCATCTCTATGGTTTAGATGTTTCAATTGCGCAAATTCGAGAAATTGCGGGAACAGATAAAGAAGGAACAACTGCATACGGGATTAATAGAGTAGCGAAACACTTTGGTTATGATAGTAAAGTTGTTGAAATATCGAAAAAAGATTTTAGTCATGAACTTCCCTTCCCTGCAATAGCACATATTATTAATGAAAGAAACCAATTGCATTATGTTGTTATTAAGAAGATATCAGGCGAAAAAGTATATATTTCCGATCCTGCGAAGGGGTTGGTGAAAGTCAATAAGAAAGAATTTATAGATGCATGGACAGGGGTATTGATTTTTATTGTGCCTACAGAAGAAGCGGAGTATGGGAATAAAAAAATATATACACTAAAAAGTTTTTATAGGTTGATTTTGAGTTATAAAGCATTAGTGTTTTGTGTATTCTTTATTTCTTTAGTGATTACTGTGTTGGGAATAGGTACATCGCTTTATTATAAGGTGTTGATGGATACGTTAATACCTAATTCTTCAGTTTCACAATTAGCGTTGTTCTCTGTCGTGATTATTATCTTCTATGTGCTACATTTGCTTGCGTCTTTTTTGCGAAGTTATTTAGTGATGAAAATGGAACAAAAAATAGATGAAGAGATCATACTAAAGTTTTATAGTCATATACTTATGCTCCCGCTTAATTTTTTTACATCACGAAAAACAGGTGAAATTTTGTCCAGATTTAATGATGCTTCAAAAATAAGAGTCGCAATATCAGAAGCTACAATAACAATAATGTTGGATACATTGCTCGCATTTGGCGGTGGAATAATAATGTTCATTTTTAATAGAAACTTGTTTATTGTATCTGTTTCTATATTATTGTTATACTTTGTAATAGTATGTGCGTATAAAAAAACAGTAAAAGAGAAAAATGAAGATATTATGGAGGCTAATGCACAAGTTACATCACAATTTGTTGAATCTGTTACTGGAATTGAAACGATAAAATCGTTTTGTATAGAAAAAAGAAAAAAACACGATAGTAGTGAAAAATATAAAAATTATTTAAGAAAAATTCTTTCGGGGCAAATAGTTTCTATTAGTCAGCACATGGTTACACAATTGACATATGCGATTGGAAGTGTTTGCGTGTTGTGGATTGGTGCGATGGGAGTTATTGAAGGCAGCTTAACTATTGGAGAATTAATTGCTTTTAATGCTTTGATAGGATACTTTTTGGATCCAGTTAAAAATTTAATTAACTTACAACCCAATATTCAAATTGCATCTGTAGCAGCCGATAGGTTAGGTGAAATATTAGAACTGACACCGGAATTAGATTTACCTTTAGATGAAATTCCTGAGGATAGCTTGTTTAATAAGCGAATAAAAATTGTAAATTTAAACTTTAGATATGGAACACGTTCGCTGGTGTTAGATGATGTTAGTATGGAGATTTGCAATAGACAGAAGATTGCTTTTGTTGGCGAAAGTGGATCTGGTAAAACTACACTGGCAAAGTTGTTGTTACGATTCTATGATTTTGAAAAAGGGAAAATATTTTTTGATGACAAAGAAATTTCAGATATTTCAATTAGTTTTTTGAGAGATAAAATTGCCTATGTGTCTCAAGATATATTTATGTTTAGTGGCACTATAAAGGATAATTTGTTAATTGGCAAACCAGCAGCAAGTGATGAAGAGTTGAGAGCCGCTTGTGAGTTGGCTGGTGTCAGCGAGTATATCGAAGGTTTGCCGTTAAAATATATGACTATTATTCAAGAAAATGGAAAGAATTTGTCGGGTGGTCAAAAGCAAAGAATTGCAATTGCACGAGCGTTGCTAAAAAAGCCTCAATTGCTTATATTAGATGAAGCGACCAGTAATTTGGACACAATTACAGAAAAAATGATTGAAAACACAATAAATAGACTTTCTCAAGAACAGACAGTTATAATAATCGCGCATAGGCTAAGTACAATTAAGAACTGTGATTGTATTTATGTTTTTGATAAAGGGAAAATTATTGAAAAAGGAACACATCAAGAACTAATGAACAGTTGTTGTAAATATGCTGATCTGTTTATGAATTATATACAATAGCTAACAGAATTAATACTGGAGTTTAAATAATTAAGGGGGCATAGCATGAAATTAAAAAGAAAAAGGGCGGTAGTTGGCTATACATTTATTGCCCCATCAATTATTGGCGTTGCAGTTTTTTATTTTATTCCATACATAATAAGTGTTTATTATAGCTTTACTATTAAAAATAATTTTGTAGGATTTGATAATTATATATCGTTGTTTAACAACAATACTTTTTGGCTTGCTATGAAAAACACTGCTGTTTTTTCAGTTTTTGCAATACCTCTTGCGATTATTATTCCTTTTTTGATTGCTTTGTTTTTAAGCACTTTTAAAAAGCATACAAGTATTTTTAGTAGCTTATTTCTTTCGCCTTTGATTGTTCCAATAGCATCAGTCATTTATGTTTGGCAAATAATCTTTTCTGACTATGGCATTATTAATGGCGTTCTTGATTCGATAGGTATAAATAATATACATTTTTTCAACGATTCATGGTCTATGGTATTAATTGTCTTTATATTTGTCTGGAAAAATTGTGCTTATAATATTATCTTGTTTTCTGCAGGAATAGCGAAAGTTCCTAAGGAAGTAAGAGAGTTTGCACGATTAGATGGTGCGTCCCGAGGACAAATTGTTCGAAAGATTATTCTGCCTTTGATAAGCCCTACTACATTTTTTGTTGTTCTGCTTACAATAATTAGTTCGTTTAAAATATTTAGAGAAGTGTATTTATTATACGGAACTTATCCTGATGAAAACGTATATATGATTCAGCATTTTATGAATAATAGCTTTTATAATTTGAATTATCCGAGACTAAGTACAACATCGATAATCTTAAGTGCTATTATTATAGCGATGATGTTTGTGTTTTTTATAATTGAAAAAAAGAAAAACTATCTTGAATAAGTAGGATTGTTATGAAAAAAAAAGTTGTAATAATTATTAAGTACAGTGTAATGATAGCAATAGTCATGTTGTTTTTGTTACCGATAATTTATATGTTGGCTAATTCTTTTATGCCTTCATCAGAGATAATAGAAGCATATTCGCCTGAACAAGGAGAATATGCTGAGTTTAAGGTGATCCCTGAGAAATTTAGTTTAGAACAATATTATAATGTTTTTTTACGCCGTCCTACATTTCTTAAAATGTTTTGGAATTCGTTAGCAATAACCGTTCCTATAGTTGTTTTTCAAAGTTTGATTTCAATTTTTGCTGCATTTGCTTTTGCTAAATTGAAATTTCCTGGTAGGGATAAGCTTTTCTTTGTTTATATAGTTTTATTGCTTTTACCATTACAGGTTACACTGGTTCCAAACTACATTGTTATAAATGATTTAGGATTAATGGATACATTAGCTGCAATAATATTACCGTCATCTTTTAGTGCTTTTGGTGTGTGTTTATTACGACAATATATGAGATATGTACCTGACGAGACAATTGAGGCAGCCCATGTAGATGGAGCTTCGTATATTAAAATTTTATTTAGAATTGTTATTCCGCAAGTAAAGGGTGGTATGGCGGCATTAATAATATTAACTTTTATAGATTGCTGGAATATGGTTGAGCAAATAATTGTTTACTTAGAAGATTCATCCAAATATCCTCTTTCTGTTACCATGAGATATTTTAGTGAAAGTGATCCAGGTGTTATATTTGCTTGTGGAGTTATTTTCGCGGTTCCACCATTATTGTTGTATTTGTATCATAGCAAAGAATTTAAGGATGCAAAGGTATAGATAGAAAGGAGTATTTATGGATCGTCAAGAAGTTCAAAATACGATAAAATCAGTTATCGTACGCATAGTTACAGTATTGATAATCATACTAGTTTTACTTACATACTTTTCAAGTACAATTGATAATGTTCTATTACCACACGTAACTGTTGTGTATCCAATGGAATCATCAGTAGGATTTTCGTTAAATACATCATCAAAGCTTGAGCCAGCTAACAAGTTGTCTTTTTCACTTTCTAGAACTATAAAAATAGAATCTGTGTTGGCTGTTAAAGATCAAAGTTTGAAAAAAGGTGATAAAATTTTGAAGTTTGACAGTTCAAGTTATTCACAGGTGCGAGATTCGTTGTATCTGGATGTCTTGCGTATTAGAAATCAAATTGATGTAGCAAATCAAACTTTACAGAAAGCTACAGAAGATGAGGCAAGATATCCAATCGTTGCACAGCTTAATGAACTTGAAGTCCAACAAAATCTTGCACAGTTGTCTTACAATGATTTTGTCGAATGTATTGATGAAGACGGGTATTTGCTTGCTAAAGAAAATATTATAATTACTAATGTGTTAGCAAATTCGTCATACCAAGTTAATGCAGGAGAAACAATATATGAATATACAAAAGAACAGACAAGTTTTATTTTTTCTTTTTATGCATCAGGAGATGTAAATGAGTTTATTTCTGAGGGTGATAATATTGATGTTTATATACCTATCAAAAGTGAGGATGGAGAAACTAAACAGAAACAAGTTCTAGCAACAATAGTAACAAAAAACGAAAGCGAGACAGAACTCAATTATACTTATTCTGCCCGTTTAGATAATATTAATTTGGACAAAGGTCAATTTATGCCTCAATTTGGTGATTCGGTTAATATTAATATGGATTTTTCAGATGAGCGTTTTGAACATGTATTGATGAAAACGTGTATACAAGAGGATTTATATGGTCACTATGTTTACATATTAAAAGAGAATAATAGTGAGTTCTATGTAAAAAAAGAATATATAAGTATTATTAAGCAAAATCAATATTATGCAGCGGTAGAAATTAACGCTGATAATGTTACAAAGGTTATTTTAACATCTACTAAGCATTTGTCTGAAGGTCAAAAGGTGATTTTAGATGAGTAATTCTAAAGAGAAAAGTAAGTTTGCTTTATGGTTGTTTTACTTTATCTTAATTATATTTTTTGTATTACTATTATTATTTGATTGCTCAATATGTTTCACTAGTATACGACTGCCGGATAGCGTTGCATACAAAAGGAATGGCTTATCGAATGGTTTTACATTTGATGCATATGAGAACTTACCAATGTTCGAGAGTGAAGTTGGATTAGGTTTATCAGCTGAACTCGATAATACATTTACAGAAAATGGTGTGCAGTTTAAACCTGTTTTAGTAAATGAGTTCTATTTAGATCTCAATAACACTTATGTGGCTGGCTCACAGATAACTAGTGAACATATTGATAGCCAGATACCGGTAGCAGTAGTAAGCAAAGATTTTATTGAATCTCAGAGGCTTGATGTGAATGCAATTGGTGAAAAGTTAGATGTTTTCGGTGAGAAGTATATGATCATAGGAATATATGAAGAGTCAGATGGCTTTTTAGGAAAAGTTTCTTCCGATGTTTATGAACGTGTGTACATTCCGTACACTTGTTATGAAAACTATCGATCTATTAGTATAGATACAGTTATGTCAGCACAAGGTTCAAATTCCGAAAAGGCTTTATATCTCTTAGGTTTAAACAATACAAATAACACACAGTATTTTTATGAGAATTATTCTGACAAGCGTGATGTTATATATAACTTCCCTACATTTTTTGTTTCCGTTCTTAATTTAGTATCTTCCGTTATCTGTTTGATAATAGTATTGAAATTAATAAAGAATACATATTTGTTTATTAAAAAAGAAAATCGAAATAGGTATACAAAAGAACTAATTATAGTGAATTATAAATATTTCATATTAAGATTTTGTGGAATAGCTGGAATGATCGTTAGTATTATACTGTTGGTGTTATTTGTGCCCCTTAGAATAGTAGTTTTCCCAAAATATATTCCTAATGACAATATCTTTGATTTTAATTTTTACACTTCAACATTAATTGAGGATATGCAAAACAAAAACTCGTCATTGTCATTAGGTAATGATTATCTTTGTAATTTATACGATAACACTTTTTTATTTGCAATGTTAACAATCATCGTATTGTTTTTATTAATGATTATTATTTTGATAATGTTTAGGTTCTGCATTATTAACCAATTAACTGATGCCATAAATTTATCAATATGGATGAGCATTGTTTTTTTATTGTCATTAACTGCGAGTTGTTTTACTGGTTTTGATTATCTTTGGTTCTACACGATGCAACTGTTTTTTTTAATGGTGTGCTTTTTTCTTTGCTTTGTGTTATTTCATAACAAGCAAAGCAAGTTGAGTTATAGGTGAATTTGTATGTTTAAGTGAATTAACACATAAGCATAGATTATTTAACATTGTAAAAAGAAATTATTTTACATAAATAGGAATTTGATTTCATCAATCTGTCAGGTAAAAGCGATCTACATTATTGATGTTTGAATTTTACTTTTCTTTTATGAGTATTCATTTTTGCGTTGTCATTCTTCTTACCTTTTTTGCCCAAAAACTAGAATGGATTTTTACATTGCAAAAAAGGGTTGCCTCACAACAATGGAGTGAGACAACCCTTTTAAATTGTTCATTTTTGATTATGTGTAAAAATTTGATAGGATGTAAGTATATTTGTATACTTATAGATATATATTTTTTATTTTATTGTAAAATTAATATCGTCTTTGCCCGATTAGACTTCGATTTTACCATAACTATTACTTAAAGCTCATAAAATGGTAAATTTAAAGAACAAGGAGGTGTTTTCGTATGAACAGGATCGTGGATAATAATTAAAAGTAATGAAATAATGTCTATTCCATTTAAAAGAAAGGAAGCTTTTTATGAAGAAACTTAGAAAGTTATCAATGTCATTGATATCATTTTTGCTGATAATAACAATGGTATTTTCGTTAACAACATCAGCATTCGCGCAAACAACTGCTGATGAAAATGTGATACAGAACACAGATATTGTTTCTCAGTATGATGAAGATGCAGTGACAAGACAAGGAAACATTATCGGCGAGGATACAACAAAGCGAGATGAATATACAAAATACTTTATCACTGATGCAGGTACTACAATCGTAGCACAGTATTCTGTGCCTGTACATTATAAAAATGCGGATGGTGAATATGTAGACTTTGATAATTCACTCAAATCTTCTGAAACAACAATAGTAGTTTCCACTCAGGACGAGGCTACATTTGATGAGGTTTCAGAATATGGTCTCAGAGATATACAGAAAACTATAGAAACAGAAGAAATCCTTGTAAATATAGACAGTGATTCTAAAGTTTTACATCTGAAGGAATCAGGTAAAGCGAAGCTAATAGAAATCACCAAAGGTGTTCATACCATCTCTTGGGGATATTCCGGTGCTAATATTGTCACTGCAAAAGAGCAGAGAGATGATAGTGCAGAGGAACTTACTGGTAACGATGCGTATTTAACTCTTACAAATCTTAGCAGCAAAGTTGTTTATGAAAATATATATAACAACATTGACTTAGAGGTTATTAACTCTACAACAGGAGTAAAAGAAAACCTCATAGTGAAAGAATCAAATACCAAAAATGTTTTTAAGATCGATTACAATATTGGTGAGTTAACAGCTGAGTGTATTGATGAGAATACAATCAAGCTTAAAAATAGTGAAGGTGGAGTCGTTTACACTATCAGTGCACCATATATGGTAGATGCAAATGATGAAACAAGCAAAGCATTAGAACTTAAGATTTTGTCCAATAATAAAGGTAAACTTTCAGTGAAGCTTACTGCCGATAAAACTTGGCTTAAAGATAAATCAAGAGAATTTCCGGTTACTATAGACCCTAGTATTGTATTTGGTGATTCAGTGCAGGAGGTAACTAGTGCATATGTAAGTTCAGGTTTTCCTGACAAAGTAATGGGGCAACAAACAAACTGCTATGTAGGAAAATCAGATGCTTCAGAAAGTGACGGCTTGTTCAAAATCAATGAATTACCCGAACTAAAAGTAGGGGATTACATTGTAAATTCTGAGTTGAATGTTTATCCTATGTCAACTCCCGCAAGCGATATTCAGTTGAGAGCACATAAGGTTACATCAGCGTGGGCTAATAATACAGTAACATATAATAATATTACATTTGACAGCACAGTTATTGATTACGCTAATGTTACTGCTGGAAGCGAAGATGTAATAACTTTTGATATTACAAAAATAGCTAAAGAATGGTATAATGGTACAGCTAATAATGGTGTGTTGCTCAGAACAGAAGATTTAGCAGGAATTAGTCTGGGTGGCTTTTGTTGTTATTATCCCGAATGTAAACCTATGTTTACTGTTACCTACAAGAACTATGTAGGAACAGAGCCGCAGTTAACTTATCGTACCCATCCAACCAATATTTATGGTACAGGTTATGTTTCTGACGCCTTGGGTACAATGGTGTTAAGGCAAACTTTAGTAGAAGAAACAGGTTCCAGAATGCCTGTTACAATTACTATGACATATAACAGCTTGTTAAGTGATACATATTTGAACAACGGCTCGGTAATGGGTAATGGTTGGCATATTTCCTTTAATCGTTACATAGATATCCCTAGCGATGAACTTCAAACTCTTGGCTATGAATATGTTTATACCGATGAAGATGGTACAGAGCATTATTTTACGAAGTATGAAGCAACTGAAGAAGAAATGTCTTCAGAGGATTATGTGGAGAGTTGGGTCGATGAGGATGGCCTCGGTTATGTGATTACACAGAATGGCAACGATTTGTTGTTAGATACAGGTAATGGTATTGAAGCAAGATTCACTAATCCTATGTATGGAGGCAAAATCATCTCCGAAACAGATGACTATGGCAACACGATTTCATATATGTATACTTATGGGAATCTTACTCGAATAACAGATGGTGCTGGAAGGATATATTCCATTGGCTATTATACAAGTTCATCATTAGGAATATTTAGGGTAAATAGAATTGATATGCCTGACGGCTCACAGATTCTTTTCACATATGGTTCCAATGCAGATGATCGAGATTATATTTATAAAGTAGCGTATAGTGGCCGAGAAACTGTTACATATACATACGATGAAGATGCTTACAGAATAACTTCCGTACAGTCAACGTGTGGAGCGAATACCACCTATTCATATAATGAAAATGGTACAGTTAGCAAAATCACAGATGTGGGTTCAGGTAACTATCTGAAATTTACCTACAATTCCGATAATACCACTCAAATTGAGGACAAACAGGGTAGAAATGAAACTTATACATTTGATAACGCAGGTAATACTATCTCAATTCTTAACGCAGATGGTCATTTAGAAAATACAGGTGATTCTGGTGAAGGGTATTATTTATCTACATCTTCTGACCCATATTCCAAGAACTTTATAATTAATCCAGATATTGCAACTGCAAGTGGTTATTATGTTGTCTATGACAATAATAATGGAGGTTCTGTTGTATATACCTCATCAACATCAGCGGTTGACGGAGAAAATGTTCAGTATTTTGGAAATCGTTCGCTAAAGATCACTAATACCGATACTACACAAGGCACTTGGGGTTTTCAGACTATATCTACCACAGAATTAGCAGGTCGTGATGTTACATTTTCATCTTATGTAAAGACAAGCGATATTGTTTTAGATGAAGATGCCTCAGGTGCTGCAGGCGTTTTCTTAAAGATGCGTTTCTATAATTCTGCAGGCTCAATGATTTCAGAAGAAACAAGTTATGCAATATCCGGAACCAACAAATGGCAGCGTATGAGCGTTACAGGCTTTGCTCCTGAAGATACCGCGAAAGTAAGAGTGTATTTTGGTATTAAAAATGCTTCAGGTACTGCTTGGTTTGACTGCTTACAATGTGAAGAAGCAAGCTGTATGAATGATTTTAATTTGCTCTCTGATAGTAACTTTACCACAACTGATACTTGGAGCAATGGCGATTCTTTAGTTGGTGATCCTTCGCTTGCAAAAAGCACAAGCCAGACAATAACTGTAAACAAAAAGAATGTATCTTTTAATATGACTGGTACAGCTCAAGCAAATTCCGTTCCTCTCAAAGATAACAGAAATTTTGGTATTAAGCTTAAATTGAATTACACTGATGGTACATCTGAAGAACATATCCGGAATTTCAATGCTGCAACCTCTGCGATGCAGTCTGTAAATATGTTCGTAACTCCTGAAAAATCAGATGTTGTAATTTCAACTGTTGTATTTTCGTTCATTTACGATTACAATATAGGTACAATGAATATTTCTGATGCGATGCTAAACTTTGAGTATAACATGTATGAAATAGTCGAGTCTGAAGAAACAGAAGAAAGCATCGAAACTTCAGATGATACTTTTAGCACAGAACCTTATGATGGCTACGCTTATACATATGATAGCTATGGAAATATTCTTACCTCATCCCAGGGAACAGTTATCCCTTCCGAAGATGGCGAAGATACCCTCGATTCCACTAAAACACATATTACAACAAGTACTACCTATGACTCTACAGGCAATTATGCTATAAGCGAGACAGACTCTCGTGGTAACGCAGTTTCTTATTCTGTAGATGCAAATAATGGTAGAGTTAATAGCGTTACAGATGCAAAAGGTAATGTTATATCCTATACTTACGATGCATATAGTAATGTTTTGTCCGAGACAAGCGGTGATGTAACAAATACTTATACCTATGCCGCAACAGGTAATCTTACCGCTATCAGCCATAACGGATTTAACTATAATTTTGGCTATGATAGTTACGGTAACAACACAAGAACCTCTATTGGTAGCCGTACTCTTATAACCAACACATACGGAAGCGACAATTATAGTCTTACTAAATCAACCTTTGGTAATGGCGATGTCATTAACTATGAATATGACGATATGGGAAGAATTACCGAAATCAGCAATGACGAAAATACCCTTGTAAAGTATGTATACAATAAAAAGGGTGCAATTGCAAAGATAATCGATGTTGCAAGTGGCAATACAACAGACTATTGGTATAATGTAAGCGGAGTAGCTCTCAGTACAACATCTTATAATAGTGATGGTACTGTCACATCGTACTCTTCCGATACAACAGACAGTGATGGTAATCAGATAACAATATCTGCAATCGGCGATATTACTCGGGTTGTTACATCTGGTGTAGATGCTAACGATAATTCCTATGTGAATAACGATGGTTGGACAAATACTGTCACCTTAGATTCTTTCGGCAGGGTAACAAATAAATCTACTGCTCCCGACTTAGGTAGCGCATTTACATCTGATTATACATATCTTGCAGGCGCTACAGATAACTCTACAACAGAGTATATAGATGATATCATCATCAAGAACGGTGATGCTGATGTTATAACCTACTCTTACGAGTATGATGCAAATGGCAATATAACAAAAGAATATCACAATGGTGTATGTGAATATGTTTATAGATATGATAGTTTAAATCAGCTTATAAGTGTTAACGATTATATCAACAGATTATGCATTTCATACACTTATGATGACGGCGGTAATATCGTCAGAGAGTATGTTCAGAACTTCCATCCTACTTACGGATATCCCATTGGTGTTAAAAGTGATATTACATATACTTATGGCGATTCAGAATGGAAAGATTTACTGACTGCATATAATGGTGAAGCTATTACATACGATGAAGTAGGTAATCCTCTTACATATCGTGATGGTATGACAATGACTTGGAAGAATGGCCGTGAACTTGCCACTTTGACTAAGGATGGTAAAACCATAAGCTATTCTTACAATGCTGACGGTATCCGTACAGAGAAGAATAACAATGGTGTTATTACTAAGTATTTCTATGATAGCAATAATAACCTGACATCACTTATTTGTGGCGATACTCAACTCTTATTCTACTATGATGTTGATGGTCAGGCAGATTCTTTCATTGTTTATAGTGGTGACTCTGCTACCAGATATTACTATGTAAAGAACCTTCAGAGTGATATTACCAAGATAATGTCAGCAAATGGTACAGTAGTAGCTAACTACTATTATGGTGCCCATGGTGAGATTCTTAGCATAACAGATGCTGATGGAGAACAGATAACCAACACATCATCAGTAGCATTTCTCAATCCTCTGCGTTATCGCGGTTATGTATATGATGGTGACACAGGATTCTATTACCTTCAGAGCCGTTACTATGATGCAACAACTAAAAGATTTGTTAATGCGGACATTTATGTTGATGCTGCAACTAGTGTGATTGGTGCAAATATGTTTGCATATTGTGATAATAATCCTATAACAGGATATGATCCGGAAGGTACATATAATCGAGCAAATGCTATCGCTTATGCACTTAAGTGGTATAATAAAAGGAATACATCTTATTATAGTTATGGTCAAGACTGTGCTAATTTTGTGTCTCAGTGTTTATATTATGGAGGAATAAAGAAAACATCTAACTGGTACTCATATCGAAAAACTAATAAGTACACAAACTGGACATGGTTGCCCAATAATAAACGTTATAATTGGGATGTATCAGAATCTTGGCGTCTTGTTAGTGAACAATATAAGTATTTTAGCGACATAAGCAAATATTCAAAGGGTATTTCTCCAGCAATAACAAAAACTAGTAATATTAAAACTGCGATCAATAAATTTAAAATCAAGTCTGGAGATATAATGTATTTTGTAAAAAAAGGTAGTACTACACCATATCATGCAACACTAATAACAAAAGTGAGTGGAGGAAAAATTTATTTTTCAGCGCACACTAAACCCAGAAAAGACGCTGATTTATCTAAACATATGGGTTCGGATTACGTGATAATAGTTAGGCTAAAGGAGAATGCTTGATGAAGAAAAAAGTAATTGTATTTTTGGTGAGTATTGTCACATTGGCGGCGTTCGTTTTGGGGTTCGTTATGTCAAGAGATAACTTTGTGATTGATAACCACAACTTGAGTTTCGGGATGACTTTAAATGAAATAAAAATAAGGAAAGGTCAACCGTTGAATGGAAGTGAAGAATCAAGTGTGGCCCCTATAATTAATCTCATGTATAACGAAAACTTATATGGATATGATGCTCAGTCTAACTACTATTTTTACAAAGGTTTATTAGCTAAAAGATTATATAGGATTGATATATGCATACCTAAAATAGAATATAACGATGCTACGATGGTGTTTGATGAAATAGTGGAAGATTTCAAGAGCTTTTTGCAAGATAAAAACGGTTATACGTATGAAGATAAGTCGAATGAAGAAAATAGTTTTTTGCGAGCAGAATTAAGCACAGGAAATGGGGCTGTTGGCATTAATTGTAGTGTGGAATATATTGATGGCAAAATTAATATTTATATTGAAAATCAGAAATAAAAGTATTAAAAAGCCATGAGATGATTTCTTGTCTTGAGCCTTCTGTTCCATTAAACCATCTGCCTACAATGGTTAGATAATCACTTATAATGCAATTGGTAATCCTTTTAATTACAGAGATGTAATAAGTCTCACATGGCAAAACGAAAGAAAACTTGCAAGTTACAGTAATTCGAACAACAACATCACTTATACCTACGATGTTGTGGCATGAGAATAGGTAAAATTGTCACAATATCATCAGGAGTAACTACTAATTACAGATATGTGTATGAAGGTAGCTTGTTGCATAAGATGACCAGAGGTGAGCGAATTCTTGAATTTAGCCATGATACGAATGGAACTCTACTGAATCTCAAAGATGCTGTACTGCGAACACGCAATACAGCATCTTTGATTTTAATAATGATAGAGGAAAATTTTCTTGGCTTAATGGATAATACTTTTATTTGCTGAAAACGACAACATAACACAAAAATAGATTATTTTCGCGGTAGAGAATTGACAATTTTCTACCGCGATTTTTTTTTATACTATTTTTGTGTCAAATTCACTTAAAAATGCTCATAAAAATCTAAGAATTGAGCTTTTTCAGCACTTGAAAACAACAGGGGTCCTTTTTATACAACAAATTGATTTTATTTATCGACAATCGTTGTTCGTTCTAATGTAGGGAGTGATAATCTTTATTATAACTTTCATACTACAACAAGCAGTTTATTATTACTGGCCATTAGGCAATTCAATTTTTACAATAGAATATCGCATCAAAAGAAAAGTCGAATTTGTTCTTATGTTTTTAAAGAGTAAGTTCGACTTTTTGTATTTATTCATTATTTTAGCCATAGATGACAAATCTAAGTGGCAAGAATATATAGCTCGTTATCCTTAATCCTTTTTTGTATTAACCGCAAATTAAACGAAAAAAAGGAGATATAACAATGTCGGTCAATTTTGGCGAAGAATATAATAAGTTTAAAGCTGAACAGGAAAAACTTAAAAAGTATTATGAATCTCTGGGAATGAGTAAAGAAACAATAGATGCCCTATATGAATTTGACAAAATGCAGTTTTGTGAGAATCTCTCATTCAAGAGAAGAACTCAATACTTAGAGGTGATTGATGAGGATGAAACTA
Source organism: Ruminococcus sp. (assembly GCA_045603105.1). GTDB lineage: Bacteria > Bacillota > Clostridia > Oscillospirales > Acutalibacteraceae > Ruminococcoides. The sequence continues at coordinate 116,704 of JAZULM010000003.1, read as the reverse complement.
CAGAGGAGGACAAGAATCCTATAGTAAAAAGATATTTGGAGATACTTGCTGCTCCTTTTGAATTTCATACATCAGATAAGTTATGGTGGCTTCAAGAAGTTGGGAACAAGAAATTATTACGTAGATTGTTGCAACTATCGAATGATGAATTAGAAATAATTACATATTTAGTATTTTGGGATTACAAACAATATGAATATGCACAAATGAAAGGAGTTTCCCAGTCATCGATAAGTCAAAAAATAGGAAAAATTAAAAAAATATTATCCAATTTATGAATTTGCTTATAAAAATGGCTTTTTCGTGCTCTAGTATATAGAGGCTATTTTTTTATAGCCGCTATGAACCTTGACAATTTAATACTTTGAATGCAGATAAAACTTTAACTCATAGGATAAAGGAGTGCTTTCGGAGGAAGACGCCAAGACCTCGTAAGAGCGAGCGATAACCTTCCTTCGTGCTATAGCACTCCTCCTATGTGCAGATAATGATACTTCTGTAGAGATACAGCCCTTAAAAGAGGAAAAGGGATATGTTGTTTCTGGATGAAAACTGATGCCTTTTACGACATATATGGCGTTTTATCTTTTGATAGATGATCGCACTGCATTCATGCAATTGTTTTTAATAGTTTACTGTGGGATGGCTTTAATTACTCACAGTTTTCATATTACTCGAAAGGGTAAGTTGTCAAAAGGACAACAAAAACACTGCGCAGGACTCAAAGCATTCCTGCGTAGCATTTTGTTGTTCGATTAAAAGGAACAGGAGATGAAAAAGTGTTTGAAATAGAAATCGTACATAAAGATTTGTTTGAGGATTGTTTAGCTAAAGGAATAGCGTATAAAAATGGGATTTATGATTTTACTTTTGAAAACAGATACTTGATTTACCATATTGATAGAAAAACGATTGTGTCATATATTGCAATCGATATGACAACAGATAGATCTTCGAGAATAGTTTCAAAAAAACATTCGGAAATGTACTCTAATGAAACATATCATACGATGATACCTGATATATTGTACTCGGTAAAACACACAGGAGATAGAAGATACTTATGTTCTATGGCTTATTACAATATTGAACCGATTGAAATGATAAATACCATTTTCAGAGTTGTGCTTCCGAATTATGGTTACGCAGTCAGAGAGGCACAGATTAATCTGTGTATTGATATGTTCAAAGGGTTAACTAAAAAGCAAGTGGCAATTTGTGAGGCTGAGGTAGGAACAGGAAAAACTTTAGCTTATCTTGTTGCCGGAATAGTTGCAAAATATTATTACAAGCAGCAACATCAGATTACTGAACCTGTTACGATTTCGACTTCAAGCATAGAGCTACAGAGGACATTAGTGAGAAAAGAAATTCCAAAACTTTCAAGAATGCTTATGGAATATTTTATAATTCCTAAACCTATTAGTGTATCTCTTCGTAAAGGCAGAGAAAACTACATATGTCGTTGTAGATTTAACGATTACCTTTCTAAGACTGAACAGTATCCGGAAAAGTATAGTAAAACATTAGCTGTTCTGAAAAAGATGAAAGTTTTTTCTCGTGGTATTGATTTAGATAACTATGAGATCAATAGGTCAATTAAAAAGAAAATTAACAATATTGGAGGTTGCCATAAATGTGCAGATAAAGAGAACTGCAAATACATTCTTATGACTAAAGGAATGAATAGGCAAAGAGATTTAGATTTTCAGGTTACAAATCATAATCTGCTTTTAACGTCTCTAAAACTTTCAGAAGATGAAAGCGAGCCTATTCTCTTATCAAGCACATTTGTAGTTGTAGATGAAGCTCATAAATTTAAAGAGGCGGCTCAAGATGTATTCGGATCTTCGTTTTCTGTAGCAGATGTTATAGATTATTTAGAAGACAGTAAAGGTAAGTGCATGTTTAAGAAAAACACGGCTAAGTATAAGGGCTTACTTTCAAAGTTATTAAAGCTAAGTGAAGAGTTAATCAAAACGGTGGCTAAAAAATCTGAGAAGCAGAATTCGGATGATTATAGTGGTGGAATCGTTAAGGTTGATTCTGGGATTTCTCTTTACATTAAGAGAATTTTGGAAACACTTGTGAATATAGAAGATATGAAGTTGCCTTATGAAGGTAGACAAGCTTGTATCTATGCAAGGCTGTTTAATACTTTGAACAACTTTCTCGAATATCAAAACAATTTAACTTGGGTAACGGTTGATGAAGATAGGGGTATAGTTTTTAATTGTACTCCGTTGGATGTTGCTGAACTGATGTATACACATGTATGGAATCGAGGACTAAAATATGTGTTAACATCCGGAACAATGTCAGATGGTTTTGATTTTGAATACTTCAAAATGGAGTATGGGCTTGATTATGTGCCAATGGACTATGTTACAGAGTCAACTACTAGCTCTCCATTTGATTACAAGAACAATGCTCGCCTCTATATCCCAAACGAACTTCCAAAAATTAAAGATAACCCTAATTACATAAACGAGATATCTGATATTTGCATAGAACTGATTCAGGCTACAAACGGACATACGGTTATTTTGTTTACATCATACGGAACCTTGAATTCCTTGTATGCAGTTCTAAAAAAGCAACTTGAAGACTTTCAACTTATTAAAATGTCAAGAGGAAATAAGACAGCAATTAACAGCTTCAAGCAATCCGATAATGCTATTTTGTTTGCCGCAGGCTCTATGTGGGAAGGTATAGATATTGCAGGAGACAAACTTTCGTCTGTTATTATAGTTCGATTACCATTTCCACAAAGAAGTTTACTGATGGAAGAAAAGAAAAAGGATTGCTTTAGTACTTTTGATTTTGTTGAAAAGTTCTGTGTCCCAAATATGCTGATTAAACTTCGTCAGGGAGTAGGTAGGCTTATTCGTACTGAAACTGACACAGGAGTTGTTACAATTCTTGATGAACGAGTAGCTCGAGGAGGCAGATATCGGCACAGAGTTTTTAATGCTTTCAAAAAATTTGGTAAAGCCAAAAGCATAGTTGCAATAAAGCTGTTTCTTGAAAAAGTTAAACCCAAAGAGTATTGGGAAAATAATAATCACAAAGGAGAATAAAATGTTAGTATCAAAATTTACAAGCTATGATCAGCTTCCGGTGTTCTTGAATGCTAAAATGGTAGCGGACTTGTTGGGAATTTCTCCTGCAAGTTGTTATGAACTTATGCATCAAAGAGGGTTCCCTACCCTGCGTTTGGGTAGCCGAATGGTAACTCCGCGCGATAAGTTTATTGAGTGGGTAGAAAAGCAAATTAAATAGCTGATCTTCCAAAAATTGTCTGGACTTTAACGCTTTATATTGATATTGTGTGTTTGCGAAAGGAGGTTTGCTTATGGGTAAAAAGAGAGCAAATGGCGAAGGAACAATTCGATACAGAACCGACAATCGTTGGGAAGGTCGAATAATTATCGGTCATAAATCTGATGGGAAACCGATATACAAATCAGTAACCGGTAAAACGCAGAAAGAAGTTACTCTTAAGCTTCGTAATCTTATATCTGACTACGAAGGTGCAAGCATAACAGAAGATCAAAATATGACCATAAGCGAATGGTTAGATACATGGTATGAACAGTATGTATGCACCAACTTAAGAAAAACAACAGCTAGTAACTATCAACGGAAAATTGCAAAGATAAAGAAAGTCATCGGAGATAAGATGATAAAAAAGGTTACTACAACTGATATTCAAAGGATGTACAACTATTTGAAGTTATATGGCAGCAATAACAATAGAGTGTTAGCAGATTCAACAGTCAGAGGAATACATATGTTGCTTCATGAAGCTATGGATGCAGCCGTTAAGGCACATATGATAGTAAAAAATCCAACTGAAAATACTACTGTACCGAAACCTAACTATAAAGGGATTCAGGTGTTTGATGAAAAGCAACTTAATATATTCATCGATGCAATCGAAAAGGAGCCGTTATGGTACGACTTCTTCTATACGGAAATTACGACAGGATTGCGTAAAGGCGAAATATGCGGATTAAGATGGGAAGACATTAATTTTGAAACAGGTATCATTAAAATCAGCCACGCTCTGAGTGTGGTAGATGGAGAAATCATATTCGGTGAAACAAAAACCGATAATGGACATAGAATTTTCAAACTTCCCCACAAAACTCGTCTATTATTAGAGCGCAGAAAACAATATGCCGTAACTGAATGGGTGTTCCCCAGTTTCAGAAATCCAGACCAAGCATTATCGCCTAGCACAGCTTATCATAAATTCAAAGATATTTTGCGTAATGCAGAATTACCTTCTATCAGATTTCATGATTTGCGACACACATTTGCAACACATGCTATTATGGTTGGAGTTGATGAAAAGACACTTTCAAGGCTCCTTGGTCATGAAAATGCTTCATTTACCCTTGATACATACACACATGTTACAAATGATATGAGTAAACAAGCAGCAACTGTTGTAGATGGTTTCTTGAAAAATATACTCGGAAAGGAGATGAAACCATGGCAGTAAGGAGAAAAAACGGTAGCGGAACCGTAAGGCTTAGAAAGGATGGTCGTTGGGAAGGTCGAATTGTATGCTCGTATGACGAGAAAGGTAAGGCTAAATATAAAAGTGTGTTTGGTAAAACTCAGGCAGAATGTAAGGCTAAGCTAAAGGAGTTAATACAGGATACCACGTCTATTCAGGGTAGACTAACATCTCATATTAAACCAACAATGACCTTTGGAGAGTGGTTGGATGCATGGTATCAGTATTACTCGAAACCTGTCATAAAGGAAACAACACAATCATCTTACGAAAATACAATATATAATCATATAATTCCTGCCATTGGAAATATCATGCTGAAGGATCTCACACAGCAGGACTTATCACAGTTTTATACTCGGGAAAAACAACACGGGAGAAAAGCAGGAGTCGAAAAACATGGTGAAGGAGTTTCGAATGTTGTGATTAGAAACTGCCATATTATTTGTAATAGTGCACTCAAAAAAGCTGTAAGTGAGAAATTATTGAGTCAAAATCCTGCTAAAGGAATAAAAACTCCGCCAAAGAAAGCTAAAGAAATGCAAATACTAACTCCCGAAGAAATACAGAGGTTTCTAATCCAAGCGAATTACGATGGGTACTATGAGTTGTTCCTATTGGAATTTGCGACAGGGCTAAGGCGCGGAGAAATACTAGGTTTACAACGAGATGATTTGATAATCGAACAGAACAAACTACAAATAAAAAGACAAGTGTCTCCCTCCAAGGGTGGTAAAACAGTTACTACATTAAAAACAGATAATTCTGTGCGAATGGTTGAGATACCTCAAATATTAGTCAATGTGTTAAGTGAATATATGAGTGGCCACGATTCGGTATGGATGTTTCCATCACCAGTAAAAACTGATCAACCCCTTAATCCTCATACAATATACAGAAAAAGCCAACAGATACTTGAAAGAGCAGGATGTAAAAAAGTAAGATTTCATGACCTAAGACATACATTTGCTTCACTATCACTGGAAAATGGTATGGAGATTAAAACACTATCCAGTATTATGGGGCATAAGACAGTTGCCACCACGATAGATACATATGCACACATAACAGACAGAATGATAGATAAAGCGGCAACCAGAATTGATCAGAGAATAGCTAGAGAGATAACCTCAGGTGGAGATGATGTATTCGCTCAGGCGACCCGTCTCGAAGTTGGAGAAATTGCACCTAAAGAGTTTCATCCTAAAGAGGGCAAAATCCGTAAGAGTGGTACGGGTGGTTTATATCAGATAAGCGAGAATTTATGGGAAGGTAAGTACAGTCCTACAAATGCTGATGGTAAGCGAGTTAGATATACAGTATATGCAAAAACAAAAGAGGAGTGCGAAATTAAGCTCCAACAGATGATAGTCGAAAAGAAGGCAGAAATAGCATCTGAAAAGTCTAAAAGAGCAAATTGCTAATTGATACAAAAGTGAAAAGCAAGGATATGGATTAGTTGCGTATCCTTGCTTTTCTTTTTTGTTAAACCGTTATAGTTTGTTTCTGTAATTGTATTTGTTTAGTACTTGTTTTTTTCTCTTTGTTGTAACTTCGGTATAAATTTCGGTTGTTACAACGCTGCTGTGACCAAGAATTTCTTGCACAGAACGAAAGCTAGCTCCGGTGGCGGTTTCGCTATTCTCATTCTGATGCTAAAAAGACTACCTGCTAAAGTTCGATTATGTTCTCTTTTAAATTTATAATTATAAGTAGAAAAAATAACTTTTGAAGTTATCGACAATACATTTACAATTCTTGATGAAGAGGACATATGAACCAATAAATAAAACTCCGCGCCTATTTTAAACTAGGTGCGGAGTTTTATTTCGAAAATGTTGCAAATACATTACAACATTTACCACATTGAAAGAGTAGCAAACGAACAATGAAATTCAGATGACTCAACTGTACATTCGCTTGCAACAGATAATATGTTTTTGAGCGGTATATTTCTATCTAGCATTGCTTGTTGAACTAATTCCCTTGCTTTTTTTTCTGTGTTTATTTTAGTATCATATGCGGAATGTTCCATAATAACTCCGATATCATTACTATTATTGGGAATGCCAACTGCAACAGCAGCTGAAATAGTTGTTCCCATATCATTTGACATAATTATTGAAAAAGCAGATGGTAACAATGCACCTTTTGAAAGAGTAATACTATCTTGTAGCATACAATTAGGAGGGAGAATGCTACTTACTTTTACCAAATTATAATTAGAGACTTTAGCTTTTATTAAAGCTCGATCTAAAGCAGTTAATTCATCAACGCTACAACCTGTTCCAGAAGATAATATGAAATTTTTAATATCAGTAAACTGCATTTTCAATTAACCTTTCTATAAACTATAAACATTTTATCGCATAAAAATTCATCTTCGCCATATGAAGCACGTTGATGATAGTATTCACGTTTATAGTCAGAGAATAAATTATCTATGTTTTCAAGTGATAGAAAATTATAGTATATCTTAATTGATGAGTCTAGTGGATCTGGAAGAATTTCTTCTTTTATACCCTCATGTGCTGATATAAAAACCAATCCATCTTTCTTTAATATCCTATCAATCTCACATTTGAGCAAGTTTAGTCCCTCTGTATTAAAATGATTAATCACATAGGAAAGTACTATACCTCCGAATGAATTAGTGTCGAATCCCGTTGTTAATATATCTTTTTGTTTAAACAATAAATCTGGGAAGAGCTTCATAGCTTCATCAAGCATTTTTGAAGATGCGTCAACGCCGATAATTTCTATTCCTTTTTTGTGTAAATAATTTGTATTAATACCATTACCACAACCCATATCGAGTACTTTTTTATCGGAAAGGTTCTCGATAAAATAATCAAAATACTTTGAATCTAAATCGTCGTTTTCCGAATAAGCAGTGGTATATAAACTTGCAATACGGTCATATGCTGATATGACCATTTTAGTTATCTCTGAAATTGATTTATTAGGCATGAAAATCCCCTTTCAACTATATTAATAATGTGTACACCCCAAAAAAGGAATATAATAGTAGAAACTCCCGAAACAATAATTAAAATATATAATATATTTAAATATTTTATATTTTTCATACAATGATACAATATAATATTGTTTTCGGATAAGATTGCTTTTTTATGATTTAATATATGGCTATCGATTAGTATGTAATTCTTTCCAGATTCTTGTATCTGGCTTATTTTTGCCGTAAATAACACAATAGATACAGTGAATAAAATAGAACATAATAATAAAACCAGAATCTTGATTTTTTCGTGAGTACATTCCATTTTTTCGTATTCTAAAAAACCGGTTATTATATTCACTGAAACACCAGTTAATGCACTAGAAATAAGTGCAAACAGAAATCGATTGGTGGAGAATACTAAATTGATGATATGTCGGTTGAAAAAATATGTTTTTTTTGAAGTTAATTTTTCATAAAATTCTTTCAATTGAACAATTTGATTTTCCTCTAATTCATTTGCAATTAATTCGGGAGAATTTTTAAGTTTTAATGCCATCATTACATTATTCCACCTTATTAAATTTCTTACCATATGCTATTTCTAGTTGTTTTTCGTTAATTTCATTTATCAGTTTACATGTGTGATCTGTTTTACTTTCTGGATAAGGACATTTACAACAGGTTTGACATGATTTTACCATGCTTATTAATATTTGAGTTTCTTTATATAATTGAGCTCTTGTATTTCTAAAACTCAACAACCTTTGCTCTAAAATGGAAAGTTGCTTTGAAAAATTAAGCATTTCACATCTTAGCGGTTTATTGTAAGGGTTTTCGGCTTGGGTGTCGTTTTTTATAAACTTGTCCTTTTCATAAAACCTAAATTCACAAATATTACATAATTGATTTCTTACTTTTAATATGTCAAACTGTGAAAAACCCATAATTCGATATTCAGTTTCGTTTCTTTTGTGATAAACAACTACAATATCATCATTTTCAATACGTGGTGTATATTTCTTAGTTCTTGCATCATATTTCTGAAAATCAAATTCTAAAAACACAAGTATTTCAAAGAGCTTTTCATAGAAATCTTTGTTTGTTACATGAAATATACTGGCATAGCAAATATCAAATTGATTATTTTCGCAGTTCTTAGTAGGATTATTACATTTTTTAGTCACAATACTGTCGCTATTATTTATCATTGTGACCAAGTCTGAAAATACAGAAATACATTGCTTTCTTTCATTTTGATTCATAATAACAGGAAACATTCTAAATTCTTTGCTAGGAAAGAAATCTGAGTAATACAAAAAAAGTTTGCTTGAATCAAAATAAATAACCCATTTTAATCGCTCTTTGACTTCGTCTTTAACAGAAATATCTAGAACCGTATCTATTCTCATTTGATCTAATTTGCGAATTTGCTCTTTGACGAATTTTGAACAATTAATCGTTGAGACAGAAGAAGTTATAGGGTGTAAAGGGATTAATTCATCGATATTTTCAATACTGAAAGAACAAGATGGTGCATTTGGCACAGGTGCTAACAAAAGTATGTTTTGGGCTTCTAACATTTCGTTATACAATTGCCTCATCTCGGTATTGTAATCGATATCATTGGGTAAAGAGGGATTGTAAAAACGAAGCAATGTTTCAAATTCTTCACTTGCTGAACTAGATAAAATATAATTAGAATCAATACTTTTAATTTGATTGTATAGCAAATATAATCTTTGAAGTTTTTGAAATTCATCACGAATAGGCTTTAAAACATGAGCACTTATTTTTTTCTCTACAGAAATAAGCTCATTGTATGTTTGATTTAATTTCACCCTTTCTGAGTATATAGCATCATTAGGTAATTTAGCTATCATATGATTTGCTGCTTGTTTAAGTAAATAGCGAAAATACACTATGTAGTAGTGAAATAACGGATCGTTATTTCCATTTTCCGATTCAGCCTTAGCGTAGTTCAAGAACTCGTTCCCGTATGTGGAAAAGGTATGGAGCATTTGCTCATTATCATATGCAAGTCGTAATTCTTGTTCGGCAAGATAATAAATAAAGAATTGCAATTCTGCGTATTTTTTCTTTTCATCTGCTGTGTTAGGATTATCTATTGAGGAAATTTGTTTTAACAATAATTCTATTGCTTCGGGGGTGGCGTCGTTTTCAGCCCTAACAGTAGCCTGACAAGTTGCGTAATCATCATTTCCATGTGATACCAGCCAATCCAAAAAGAATCTAGACAACATCTGCAATATTGAACAAAGGGGATATGGAGTGTTATTGGATTCTCTTAGAACTGCAGCATATTCACTTAAACAATGTGCTAACACATGAAAATATTCGTTTCGTAGCTTTTTAATATTTTCATCATTAAAACCTAGAATAATGGAATGAGAAATAACGGTACTGGTTTTTGGAAGACCAAAACACATATTGTCAACAAAATCGATAATTTGAGTATATTGATCCTGCTCTGACGATTCTATATAATGATTGTTTCTATAAAAAGATTCGATTTTTTCAATGATTTCAACATAGTTTTGGTTGATTGAATCTTCTAAAAACGTACAATCATATCCTAACAATTTAGTTATAGCATTAGTTAAAGTGCTTTTTCTATTATCTCCTTTTGCTGTCGAAGCCTCATATTCTAAGCACGAAGCAAGAAATATGGTAGCAGAAATAAAGTGCAATTTCTGATCTAGAGTAGCCTTATTCTTTTCTATTAGCGAACTTAATTTTTGAGTACAGTTATTTAAATATATTTGAGATTTATTGTAATTATGTGCTCTAAAATTGAGAAATCCTAACACTGAAAGCACCTTTTCATCAGGAATATTGTCAAGTGTTGGGATCGAGAGCAGTTTGTCAGCATCTATATTTGCATTTTTTATATTATCTATAAAAAAACGATGAAGAGATTTATTGTTTTCGTCATCAGATAAAATACAAAGATTAGTCTTTAAGATGATACTATGCTTAATAGATACAAATGGAATGCATTCTATGATGGCGTTGTATAAAATATTATCATACTCGCTAATATTAGATGTTAATTTGATTATTTGGTTATACTCGTTAAAAAGATTGTTCAACCAATTAACTATTTGATTGTTTAATTCTTCGGAATTGTCGCAACATAAAATGCGACTCTTTATTTCTGACGGAAACTGAGAATCGATATATTTTATCTTTAACTCTTCCAAAGTATTAACATCATCGAATAATATCATAATATGCACCTACAGCTTTTGTATTATAATTAGTCCACCAATTTACTCTTAAGGGTCGTTATCAATTTATCGAATTGTGAATTATCGTAATATCCATCAATTTGTGTTAATAATACATTGTTTTTAAATACTTTCAAACAAGGAAGCTCATAATTGATATTTGCCACTTCTGTACAATTACATTTGTAATACCTAACATCATTACCAGTTAAATCTTTCACATAGTTTACTATGCTTGAGACTGGAATAGATGTCAGCAGACATTGAATTGTTTCATCAGAAAATTCCTCAACAATTGTGAAATCTTTACCTAATATATTTTTAATTATATTGGGAGTTATGCAAATCCTTTTGTCAATAGGTTCGGCGCCGAAACGGTCTACAAATAACGATTGTACCGACGCGTTATCTATAGCAATAGATTTTTCAAAATCTTCCAGTTCTTGGGTGGTGTGAACTAAAATTATTGCCCCCACAGGACAACCCTCTTCGCCTACGCATTTTCCACATGAAATACATTTTTCATTATCTACACACAAAGTGCCTACATTTCCGAGGGCGTTAAGCTGGTCTACATCCCAATAAATTGCATCTGTTGGACAGACGGATTTCCCGCTACATTCGGGACTATTGTCGCAAATATTGAAATTGATTGCAATCGGCATAAATATTACCTCACTTACTTATTTATTATACATTTTAAGATTTTGAGAAAATAATCGATATCAGCTTTCGTATTTTCGTGGCTGAGACTGACGCGTATAGATCGAATATATTCTTCTGGAGCTTGCATTTGTCGAAGAACATTGGATGGTTGAGCACTCAAAGAATCACAGGCAGTTCCACTTGAAACACAAATATTGTAAGAGGCTAATTGTAAAACTAATTTATCACCATCAACATTTTTAAATCCAATATTTGTCGTGTTGCATACTCGTTGTGCATTCTTTCCAAAAATAAGTGAATCTGGAAATGAACTTATCAATTGTTTTTCCATTGAATCTCTAAGCACTTTTATATTGTTGATTTGTCCTGAATTCACTCTATCAAAGGCCAATCGTGCTGCTTCTCCTAGTGCAATTATGGAACTTGTATTTTCGGTGCCTGCTCTCAAATTGAATTCTTGATGACCGCCTAATAACATTGAGTGAAATGGTATACCTGATTTTATATACAAGACTCCTACACCCTTGGGACCATTAAACTTATGACCTGACAATGTTAGAAAATCAACATTAAGTTTTTTTACATCTATAGGTATTTTTCCCGCTGCTTGAACCGCATCCGTGTGAATCAAAGTTTTTTTATTTATTGCTTTGATTTTTTTTGCAAATCTCTCGATGTCAAAAACAACGCCCGTTTCGCTATTAACAAGCATGATGGATACCAAAACAGTTTTATCAGTGATAGAAGAAAGCAATTTTTCTTCATTAAGAATACCGTCGGAATCCACGTCTATATAAGTCACATTACAACCTGTTGATTTATAATATGAAATTGGATTTAAAATGGACGGATGTTCAACCGATGTCACAATGATATGTTTTCCTTGTGCATTTGGTTGCAATACCGAAAACAAAACCGAATTGTTACTTTCTGTAGCACAACTAGTAAAAATAATTCGATCTCCATTTTTCATATCAGCGTTTATTAACCGTGCAACTTGTATTCGTGCTTCTAAAATTGCATCTTTTAACGCGGTTCCAAATGGATATAAACTACTAGGATTTCCATAATATTTGTGTAGTATTTCGCATTGTTTGTGATATACTCTATGATCGATTTTTGTTGTAGCGTTATTATCAAGATAAATCAATATTATGGCCTCCTATGACAATCAATGTATTGCTCAAATATTTTTTGCACCTCTCCACCGCAACCGCCAAACGCTAATCCTACTTGAGAAGGATTACTTAAAAAGGTTTGAATTTTTTCTATCTGACTATTTCTATATGTAATAATTTCTTGTTCAATTGTTTTTAGCGGGACCTTTTCGTTGAAATGGATTAGTTTGCGCACCTTAGGTTCTTCTAACCAAAACCAATGGCATGATAATCCAGTAAATTCGTCTACGGTAATAAAACTATCAGAACTAAAATGTATACCCGAAATTACAGAAGGACAAATTGGAATTGTATAAGTTTCACCTATAAGTTTTTCTACTTCATCTTTTAATTGTAACAATTCATTTCTATCTAAGCACAAGTTCGCATAGTTGATTTGACCTTTTCCAGACAATTCAAGTTCGCCTATTAAAGGGAAAATATTAGAACTTAAACACTCTTCAACAATAGATACAATATAATTCTTGTTGAGTCTTGTCGGCACTATAGAAGCGGCGAGATTTGTCGTGTTATTATCAATTAAAACTAATTGTTTAGCTAACTTGATATTATCTAACTGTTTGCGTGAATACTTTGTGCCATAAAGCGATTGCACAATATTTGAATCATAACTATCATATTTAAATAATAGATGTAGAATTCCGTCAGCAATATAATCACTTAATTCATTAGTTAAATTTGATAGGTTTGAAAAAGCACTACAACGTACATGATATTTCTTGCAAAGATTTAGTAAATCAATAAATTTTTCATAATTATCGCTATATGTTGGTTCGCCTAAGCCACAAACAAAAATCCAATCGAATGATCCTTGTGACAAAATTGTTTCAATAGCGTTCAGAGATATTATACATCCTTTTTGTCGATCGGGTGAATCGCAATATACACAATGATAATTACATTTTCCGCCCAATTCTATATCTAAACATGAAAACTTCCCTAAACGATATTTTGATAAACAATTATTATGTGTACTTGTAGACCAGGGTAGATATTGTAACATTTTTATTTCCTCAATTCTGAATTATGCTTTATCGACAATTTCCATGATGTCACAAATATCGCATTCCATAGCTATACAAATCTTTAAAAGCACATCTGTTGTAATATTGCTACCCTTACCTAATTTTGCTATAGAAGTCGTACTAATTCCTGATTTTTCTTTTAGATCAGTTTTGCTCATCCCTTTATCTATTAATAACTTCCATAATCTATTATAGCTTATAACCATAGGAACACACTCGCTTTTGATTTTTTTTATTATATCATATTTTTTTTAGATCGTCAAATGAATATATGAGATTGCAAATATAAAGTATGCGTTAACATACTTTGTTTGTTGAACAAAAATTTTCCAAGAGGTTGGTTTCTTAATAGTTATATAAAAAAGGAACTGTTTCAAAAGAAACAGTTCCTTTTGGTGGGAACAACAGGGCTCGAACCTGTGACCCTCTGCTTGTAAGGCAGATGCTCTCCCAGCTGAGCTATGCTCCCATATATAAGGCAGAAACCTTGATGATTACTGCCTTTTTTGGTCGAGGCGACAGGACTTGAACCTGCGGCATCCTGGTCCCAAACCAGGCACTCTACCAAACTGAGCTACGCCTCGACATAATAAAACTTTGTGAAGATCCGTAACAGACGGAACAAATGTAACAGACAGAAAAAGTCTGTAATTGTGGTCGAAATTGTGGTCAAAACCAAAAATATTGAAATTAAAGGGCTGAAAAAGCCAGTGTTTATGAGGTTCTTCGGACAGGACCGTGAAAACGGCACCATAATCCCAAAGCAAGCGCGCTACCAAACTGCGCCACGCCCCGAAATAGTAAAATAGTTGCATAATTTGGTTTTGTTTTGACCGACTAGGTAATTATACTGAAAAAACATCTGATTGTCAACTGAATCAATCTCGGTTTTTATATTTTGTTCAAGTATTGTTTCTATTAACTTTACTAAATGAGCGTGTGGTGAGATTGATTTCGTGTGTATTCTATGGTATACTTTTTTTGCAATATTTTATACTGAAAAGAGATGTCGTTAATGTTTTCTTTCAAAGTTGCATTCAAGCGGATTTTATCCATGGCACTTGTGTTTGTGGTGCTGACTCTTACGTGCATAAGCGCTATCGCAGATACAGCGACTCAAGAGGCATCTGCATCGCAGGATACTTCGGTTACGGTGCTTTTTACCCACGATTTACATTCTCATCTTTTGCCGAGTGTTTCCGAGGATGGCGGTGAGTTCGGCGGTTATGCCCGACTTATGACCGTTATCAATCAGCAGAAGGAAAAATATCCCGATGCCTTGTTAGTAGACGGCGGAGATTTCTCTATGGGATCTCTCTTCCAAACCTGTTTTGCAGACGAGGCGCTGGAACTTCGAATGATGGGTGCAATGGGTTATGATGCCACAACCTTCGGCAATCACGAGTTCGATTACCTGCCCGAGGGACTTATCTCTATGCTTAACACCGCTAAAGACAGTGGTGAGTACGTGCCCTCTATACTTGAAGCAAACTACCTGCCACCCGAAAAAGGTGAGGAGGGCTATAACGCTGAGATGTGGGATGCCCTTAACAACTATGGTGTGCAAGATTATATGATAATCGAGCGCGGAGGCGTATACTTCGTTGTTTTCGGAATCAACGGTTTTGATTCCCATAATTGCGCTCCAAACTCCGGAATGATACTCAAAGACCCCGCAGAGGTTTCTCAGGAGGTAGTCAACACAGCAGTCGCAGAATGTAAGGAACGCTACTCCGCAGAGCCTGTGGTGGTATGCCTTTCCCATAGCGGTACCGAAGACGGCGAAGGCGAAGACTATGAACTTGCCAAGGCAGTTGACGGCATAGACCTGATTATCTCTGCCCACACCCACACAACTCTTACCGAGGCGATTGAGGTCGATGGTACCTACATAGTATCCGCGGGAGAATACGGCAAGTATTTAGGTGTTGTAAATATGGACTTCTCAGGCGAAACAGCAAAGCTTGAAAGTTACGAACTGATTCCCGTTGACGAGAACGTTTCTGAAGATACCGAGATTGCGCAGAAGGTAGCTCAGTACAAAAAGAACGTTGACGAGAATTACCTCTCTGTTTACGGTTGTTCTTTTGACGAGGTACTCGTAAACAACAGTTACAAGTTCGACAGCGTTAAGGAAGTATACACACCTCAGCACGAGTCGACACTCGGAAACCTATTCGCAGATGCATATAAGGCTATGGCAGAGGCTACATTAGGCGAAGAGGTTGACGTTGCACTTACTGCGGCGGGTGTTATCAGAGAAACAATGCCCGAAGGCGACGTTACTGTCAGCGATGTGTTCAATGCGGCCTCGCTTGGTGTTGGTACAGAGGGTGAACTCATCCGAGTATATATAACAGGTAAAGACCTGAAAAATGCATTCGAAGTAGATGCTTCTGTTCAGCCTATTATGACTGCAGCGCAACTTTACTTCTCGGGTGCAGAGTATAGTTTTAATACCAAAAGAATGATTTTCAACAAGGTTGATGATTGCGTTTTACTCAGATCTGACGGCACAAAGGAAGTTATTGATGACGATAAACTCTATTCTGTAGTAACGGGAATGTATGCAGGTCAGATGTTAGGCTCTGTAGAAGCAAAGTCTTTCGGACTTCTCAGCATTACCGCCAGAGATAAAGACGGCAACCCCATCGACAGCAAAGATTTTGTCAACTACGTAATCCGTGACGACGAGGGTACAGCCCTTAAGGAATGGTATGCGATTGCGTCTTACCTCAAGTCCATGGGCGGTGAAATGAGCGAAAAATACGCTGCTCCCGACGGAAGAAAGAATGTATATTCAAGCTTAAGTCCCGTAGCTCTTTTGAGAAATGCCAACGTATTTACATATGTTGTACTTGCATTGATTTTAGTTATTATCGCAGTAGTGGTACTGATAGTAGTCACCTCTGTGCGCAGAAGGAAGAAAAAGACACAGCAGAATAAGTAATTTTTAATATAAAACAGGCACCCAATTTTGGATGCCTGTTTTTGTATTCGTATTAGATTGAAGAAAAGCTTATTCCAGTTCAAAGGCACCTGTGTATAGGCGGTAATACTGACCTTTTTCTGCGATAAGGTCATCGTGAGTGCCGCGTTCGATAATTCTGCCTTTATCCAGTACCATAATAACATCAGAGTTTTGTACTGTGGAGAGTCTGTGAGCGATTACAAAGACAGTTCTGCCTTTCATAAGTGCATCCATACCCTTTTGTACAAGCGACTCGGTACGGGTGTCGATAGAGGAAGTAGCCTCGTCAAGAATCATAACGGGAGGATCTGCAATAGCGGCACGGGCGATTGAGATAAGCTGGCGCTGACCTTGAGAGAGGTTGGCACCGTTATTTTCAAGCACAGTATCGTAGCCTTGAGGCAGTCGACTGATGAAGCCGTGAGCGTTAGCAAGTTTTGCAGCAGCAATAACCTCTTCCTCAGTAGCGTCAAGTTTACCGTAGCGGATGTTATCCATAACTGTTCCTGTGAACAGATTGGTATCCTGAAGAACTATGCCCAGAGAACGTCTGAGGTCAGACTTTTTGATCTTGTTAATATTGATGCCGTCATATCTGATTTTTCCGTCTTCGATGTCATAGAAGCGATTGATAAGGTTCGTGATAGTGGTTTTACCTGCACCGGTAGCACCAACAAAAGCAACCTTCTGACCGGGTTCGGCATAGAGGGTGATGTTGTGAAGAACCATCTTGCCCTCTACGTAACCAAAGTCGACGTCATAGAATTTTACCTCACCGCGAAGCTGTGTGTAGGTAACGCTTCCGTCCTCGTGGGGATGTTTCCAAGCCCACAGTCCGGTATGCTCATTTGCCTCAGTGAGGACTCCGTTTTCTATTTTAGCATTCACAAGTGTTACGTAGCCCTCGTCCTCTTCGGAAAGTTCATCCATAAGAGTAAAAATTCTCTCTGCACCTGCAAGAGCCATAATGATAGAACTTGCCTGCTGAGCCACCTGATTTATGGGCATAGTAAAACTCTTCGAGTAAAGAAGGAAACTGACGATAACACCTAAAGTAAGGTTGGGGTCAAAGCCCGAAATAGCCAAAATACCACCCACAACGGCAATAAGAACATACTGCAGGTGACCGAGATTTCCCGTAATGGGGCCTAAGATATTTACGAATTTGTTTGCCTTATAAGAAGTGTTGCAGAGGTTGTCGTTGAGTTTGTCAAACTCCTCTTTGGCTTTTCCTTCGTGATTGAATACCTTGATGACTTTCTGGCCGTTTATCATTTCCTGAATGTAGCCGTTTTCTTCACCGAGGGACTGCTGTTGTATCGAGAAATACTTTCCGCTTTTACCTGCTACTTTGCCTGTAATAAGCAAGGTAAACACTACAAAGATAAGAACAAAGAGTGTCAGCCAAACATTGGTGCTGAGCATTACCACGAGATACACAATAATTGTGATAATAGAGGACATAAGCTGAGGGATACTCTGAGAAATCATCTGACGGAGAGTATCCGTATCGTTGGTATAGTGGCTCATTATATCGCCGTGGGTATGAGTATCAAAATACTTTACGGGGAGAGTCTGCATATGAGAGAACATCTTATCTCTGACGTCTTTCATAATGCCCTGAGTAATGAAGAGCATAAGCAAGGACTGAAGTAATGTAGCACCCATACCGAAAAGGAATACAATAGCCATCTTAATAATTGCTCTGAGAAGTTCAGAGTAATCAGGAGCAGCTAAGCTTAGCATCGGAGCAATATAGTCATCGAAAAGACTTCCGACAAACCTACCGCTCAAAGCACTTACTACAGCGGTGACTATAATACAGAGGAATACAAGCAAATATCTGTACTTGTAATCTTTCATAATAAGCCCGAATAAGCGCTTAAGTGTCTTGCTTTGATTTTTATCTATAGAGAGTTTCTTGCCCATTAACGCGGGATTGTTTCTCATAGGACCTGCCATTATGAAAGCCCTCCCTTCTGCTGAGACGAGTAAACCTCTTGATATATAGTGCTGGACTTAAGGAGTTCCTCGTGAGAACCGATAGCACTAATGGTACCCTCGTCCAGGACTATGATTTTGTCAGCATGCTCAACGGATGAAATACGCTGAGCGATTATTATCTTTGTGGTTTCGGGGATGAACTCTCTCATCGCCTTTTGAATGAGGGCATCAGTGCGGGTATCGACAGCACTGGTCGAGTCGTCTAAAATCAAAATCTTCGGAGATTTAAGCAAAGCGCGGGCAATACAAAGACGTTGTTTCTGACCGCCCGATACGTTGGTACCGCCCTCCTCAATATAGGTGTCGTATCCCTCGGGGAAGGTGGTGATAAACTCATCGGCACAAGCGAGTTTACAGGCGTGAATTATCTCCTCGTCGGTGGCGTTTTCATTGCCCCAGCGGAGGTTTTCTTTAATCGTTCCCGAGAAGAGAACGTTCTTCTGAAGCACCATTGCTACTGCATCGCGCAGAGTGTTAAGGTCATACTCACGGACA
Organism: Ruminococcus sp.; assembly: GCA_045603105.1. GTDB lineage: Bacteria > Bacillota > Clostridia > Oscillospirales > Acutalibacteraceae > Ruminococcoides. The sequence goes on along the minus strand of JAZULM010000003.1, from coordinate 97,624 downwards.
TTCTTTCCGCCTACCAGAACCTTGCCTGCAGTTGCGTCATATAGTCTCGGAATAAGCTGAACAAGAGTCGACTTGGAACTACCTGTAGAGCCGATAATTCCTACTGTTTCACCTGAGTTGATTTTAAGATTAACGTCAGACAAACAAAGTTTATACATATCTCCCGAGTAACTGAAGTCCACGTCTTTGAATTCAATAGAGCCATCCTCTACGGTGTATACGGGGGACTCGGGGTTATGCAGGTCGGACGCTTCACTGAGCACCTCGGTTATACGCTCGGCAGATGCCCTCGACATTGTAATCATAATGAACACCATAGAGAGCATCATCAGATTCATAAGTATCTGAGAAGTATAGGTGAACATACTTGTAAGTTCACCCTCAGAGAGTTCACTGCCGCCGCTACCTGCGATAAGTCTTGCACCGATCCAGGAAACAAGTAAAATACAGCCGTATACTGCACCTGTCATCAATGGTGAGTTAAAAGCAACTATGGTTTCGGCCTTGGTTGCAATACTGTAGATGCTATCAGAAACGCCAGTAAACTTTTTCTTTTCGTGATCTTCACGTACAAAAGATTTTACAACTCTGACACCTCTGAGATTTTCCTGTACTACTCGGTTAAGGTTATCGTAGATACGGAACATCTTCATAAACAGAGGATAAGCAAACTTCATAATCAGCAGAAGGCCCACAACAATAAGCGGTATTGCACAGAGGAAAACGCTTCCAAGCTGAGGATGAATGTAAAACGCCATAATAAAAGAGAACACTATCATCAGAGGGCTTCGTATAGCGATACGGATAAGCATCTGATAAGAATTCTGCACGTTGGTAACATCGGTGGTAAGTCTTGTGATAAGAGAGGCAGATGAGAACTTGTCGATATTACGGAAAGAGTAGTTCTGTATAGAGTAGAACATATCCTTTCTAAGATTTCTGGCAAAGCCTGTGGAAGCCTTGGCGGCATAATCTCCTGCCAAAGTGCCGAATATCATAGAGATAATACAGCACAACACAAGTACCAAGCCGATACGGATCAGATTTTCTGCATTGCCGACTACCTCGCCTGCGGCGTTTTTGTAGTTGATGCCTTGGTTAATAAGTCTGGCAACAATCAGGGGAATGATAACCTCCATTGCTACTTCTCCCGCAATAAACAGGGGAGAGAGTATGGAGGCGAGCTTAAATTCCCTGATGCTTTTTGCGAGTTTTCTCAGCATTTCGGGAGACTCCTCCTTTTTAAGGTTTGATTAATTCATATACATTCCTATAAGTGAAATAAATACTATATTATTATAAAATTGCACATTTTTAATGTCAAGAAAATGAAGCCGAATTAAAGAACAAATACAGAAAAATTTATCGTTTGTTCACAAAATACAAAACCCGAACGAATTGTTACTTCGTTCGGGTTCTTTTTATTTGATTTCTGTAATGTCGTAGGGTGTTGTCTGATAAACAAAGTAGTTGAGCCAGTTGGAATAGAGAAGATTTGCGTGGCTTCTCCAAGAAACCAAGGGTGACTTTGTTTCATCGTCGTCGGGGAAGTAGTTTTTGGGGATAGATATAGGCTTGCCTGCGTCCTTGTCACGGAGATATTCTTTGAGCAGAGTGTCTCCGTCATACTCGGAGTGGCCTGTTATGAATATCTGTTTGCCGTATTTGGTACCTATAGCGTATACACCTGCTTCCTCGGAAGAAGCAAGAATTCTTAAGTTTTCAACTGCCTCTACGTCCTCACGTCTTATGGTGGTGTGTCGAGAATGAGGCACCATAAACACATCGTCAAATCCACGGAAAAGTATGGACTGCTTATAGTCAGCAGTATGAGGATATATGCCGAAAAGTTTTTCATTAAGAGGCTTTTTCTCTATACCATAATGGTAGTAAAGTGCTGCCTGAGCGCCCCAGCATATATGGAATGTAGAGTGAACGTTGGTTTTTGTCCATTCCATAATGGTACACAGTTCTTGCCAGTATTCTACTTCTTCAAAAGGAAGATGTTCCACAGGCGCTCCTGTAATAATCATTCCGTCAAACTTTCTGTCCTTGATTTCATCAAATGTTTTGTAAAATCTCAGCAGATGATCCTCGGAAACGTTCTTAGATTTATGGGAGGCGGTGTGGATAAGTTCAATCTCTACCTGCAGAGGTGAGTTGCCGAGCAACCTGATAAGTTGTGTTTCGGTGGCTATTTTTGTGGGCATAAGGTTGAGAATAGCAATCTGCAAGGGACGGATATCCTGTGTCATAGCCCGAGTTTCCGTAATGACAAAGATGTTCTCGTCATTAAGCGTCTGAGTAGCAGGCAGCGAATTTGGAATTTTAATGGGCATGGCAAATCCCCCTTTCGTAAATCATTAAAAAGAAATTTGTAAATTAAACCATCTCCAGAGCGGCGTCGATATCAGCGATGAGGTCCTCTGCAGCCTCGATACCGCAGGAGAATCTTACAAGGTCTGCGCCGATTCCTGCAGCCTCGAGTTCCTGGTCGTTCATCTGGCGATGAGTAGCGTTGGCAGGATGCAGACAACAGGTACGTGCATCAGCAACGTGAGTTTCAATAGCGGCGATCTTCAGGTTTTTCATAAATGTTTCAGCGCCTGCTCTGCCACCTTTGACACCAAAACTTACAACACCGCAGCCGCCGTACTTAAGGTACTTCTTGCCGAGTTCGTAGCTCTCGTCATCCTCAAGTCCCGAGTATCTCACCCAAGCAATCTTGGGGTGATTTTTAAGATGTTTTGCGACAGCAAGACCGTTTTCACAGTGGCGTTGCATTCTCAGGTGCAGGCTTTCAAGACCGAGATTAAGGTAGAAAGCGTGCTGGGGAGACTGTATACAACCGAAGTCGCGCATAAGTTGTGCGGTAGCTTTGGTGATATATGCACCCGCAAGACCAAAACGTTCTGTATAGGTAACGCCGTGGTAACTTTCGTCAGGAGTACAAAGTCCGGGGAATTTATCGGGATATTTAGTCCAGTCAAAATTACCCGAGTCAACAATACATCCGCCTACGGAAACGCCGTGGCCGTCAATGTACTTTGTGGTAGAGTGGATAACAATATCTGCACCCCACTCAAAGGGACGACAGGTAACGGGTGTAGCAAAGGTGTTATCGATGATAAGGGGAACACCGTTTGCGTGAGCAACTTTTGCAAAACGTTCAATATCAAGCACAACCAAAGCAGGATTGGCAATAGTTTCGCCGAACATAGCCTTGGTGTTAGGTCTGAATGCAGCCTGTAATTCCTCGTCTGTAGCGGTGGGGGACACGAATGTAAAGTCAATACCCATACGCTTCATAGTAACCGCGAAAAGATTATATGTGCCACCGTAAATAGCACTTGAAGCAACGATATGGTCGCCTGCTCCTGCAATATTGAAGATTGAGAAGAAAGACGCTGCCTGACCTGAAGAGGTAAGCATAGCGGCAGTACCGCCCTCGAGTTCGCATATTTTCTTTGCAACGTAGTCGTTGGTGGGATTCTGGAGTCTTGTGTAAAAGTAACCCTCTGCCTCTAAATCAAAGAGTTTACCCATATCCTCAGAGGTAGCGTACTTAAAGGTAGTACTCTGAACAATGGGAATCTGTCTGGGTTCACCCGAGCCGGGGGTGTAACCACCCTGGACACAAGCAGTGTCGATATTTTTGTAATTCATAGGAATACCTCCCAAATGTAAAGTTAAAGGGCAGAAAACCCAATAGGTCGTCTGCCCTCAAAATTCATCCTGATACCTGACAAGTCAGGCAAATAAATGATTTTTGAAGGCGGAGTTGCACATCATCATATGAGTTTTTTCATAGTTAATATACATAGTGAATTTCTCCTGCCGATATTTGTGTTCATTATACTCCACAGTCAGCGACAATGTCAACTGTTTTAGGGTGATTTGACCGCTCAGAGCAATAATATGGTAATTTTTACATATTAAAATATAATTTTTTCTGACATTTTAGTGTATAAAAGTATTGTGTTAAAGCTCATTTTTTGATATTATAAGAGAAATAGACGCAAAAGGAGGGTATTCCCTCGCGATTATTTCGGAAATCTCGGGGAGTGAAAATGTTAATCAAGATTTTATTTGTAGTATTGTTTCTTGCTCTGACCGTAGGCATAGGTGTCTATTGTCGCAAGAAGGCAACAGATGTTAACGGTTTTGTTCTTGGCGGACGACAGGTAGGCCCCTGGCTTACGGCGTTTTCTTTTGGCACATCTTATTTTTCTGCAGTAATCTTTGTTGGTTATGCAGGTCAGTTTGGCTGGAACTTCGGTCTTGCTTCTACTTGGATAGGACTTGGTAATGCGCTGATAGGTTCATATCTTGCGTGGAAAATACTCGGCAGACGTACCCGAGTTATGACTCAGCACCTTGGCAGTGCTACTATGCCGGACTTCTTTGAAAAAAGATATGACTCAAAAGCACTGAGATTTGTGGCGGCTGCTATAGTTTTTATTTTTATGATTCCCTATACAGCCTCTCTCTATAACGGACTTTCCCGTCTTTTCACAATGGGATTTAACATTCCTTACTGGGTATGTGTTGTTGCTATGGCACTTGTAACCTGCCTTTACGTTGTGCTTTCAGGTTACGTCGGTACAGCGCTCAACAGTTTTATCCAAGGTATAATTATGCTTGTGGGTATCATCGTCATAATCGCATCTGTGCTGAACGTAAACGGCGGTTTTGCAGAGAGTGTGGCATTACTCTCTCAGCAAACTACAGAAACTGTTTCCCAAGGAGGGTTTACATCCTTCTTCGGTCCTGATCCCATATCCCTTATAGGTGTTATTCTTCTTACATCTCTTGGCACCTGGGGACTTCCTCAGATGATAGGTAAGTTCTATGCTATCAAGGATGAGAAGAGTATCAGACAAGGTACAATCGTTTCTACCGCATTTGCCATTATTGTCGCAGGCGGATGTTATTTCCTTGGTGGCTTCGGACGTATATTTATGACTCAGGAGCAGGTAACAGAGAACGGCTTCGACTCCGTTATTCCTGAGATGCTTTCTACCTTGAGCGACGGCGTAATCGCTTTGGTTATTATGCTTGTGTTGGCGGCTTCAATGTCCACTCTTTCATCTTTGGTACTTACCTCAAGTTCCACATTGACTCTGGACCTTATAGCTCCTGCCGGCAAAGGAAACATCAAAGAAAAAAGCAAGATGCTCTGGATGAGAATATTCATTGTGTTCTTTATTGTGATTTCCGCCGCAATTGCCATTGTTCAGGCTAACTCTAAGGTGGCATTTATCACAGACTTAATGGGTATTTCCTGGGGAACTATGAGCGGTGCATTCTTAGGTCCCTTTATGCTGGGTATTTACTGGAAACGAGCAACAAAACCCGCTGTGTGGTCAAGTTTTATATTCAGCGTTTGTTTCAACGTAACTTATATGATATTCAAACTTTCGGGCAACGTGGCAGTATTGCCGAAACTTTTACAAGCATCCTCAAACGTCGGCGTTATTGCAATGCTGATGAGCGTAGTGCTTGTAATTGTGGTGAGCCTTCTTACAAAGAAGCCTGACGGTGAAAAGGTTGACGAAATGTTCAGTTGTTACGACAGGAAGGTAATGGTTTCTGCAAAGAAATCACTTGAAGAATAATATATCCGATTGGAGATTTGATTTATGAAAGAATTACTTATTGGCAATGCGGCGGTTGCCAGAGGTTTATATGAAGCAGGATGCTCCATAGTATCCAGTTACCCCGGTACCCCCAGCACAGAGATTACCGAATTTGCAGCAAAATATGATGAAATATATTGTGAATGGGCTCCTAATGAGAAGGTGGCAATGGAAGTTGCCTTTGGTGCCTCTGTCAGAGGTAAGCGTACCTGTTGTGCTATGAAGCACGTAGGACTCAACGTAGCAGCAGACCCTCTGTTTACTCTTTCTTATACAGGTGTAAACGGCGGACTTGTAATCTGTGTAGCCGATGATCCCGGTATGCATTCCTCTCAGAACGAGCAGGACTCAAGACACTATGCAATAGCCTCCAAGGTGCCTATGCTGGAGCCTTCCGATTCCGCAGAGGCTTTGGAGTTTACTAAATTTGCCTTTGAACTTTCCGAGGAGTTTGATACTCCCGTATTTATCAGAATGTGCACCCGAGTTGCTCATTCTCAGAGTGTCGTAAACACTTCTGAGAGAGTTCTTCCTCAGGATAAGCCCTACGAAAAGAATCCTCAGAAGTACATAATGGTTCCTGCAAATGCCAAGAACCGCCATCCTATTGTAGAGGAAAGAACAAAGAAACTCACAGAGTATGCTGAGACGAGCACCCTCAATCGCGAGGAGTATGCAGACAGCGACTTCGGTATTATTACCTCAGGCACTTGCTATCAGTATGTTAAGGAAGTGTTTGGGGAAACAGTCAGCGTTCTCAAAATAGGTATGATTAACCCCATGCCCGTAGAGCGTATTAAGGCTTTCGCTCAGAAAGTAGGCAAGGTCTATATAGTCGAGGAACTCGACGGAGTTATCGAAACTCACGTAAAATCTCTCGGTATTGACTGTGTTGGCAAGGAACTGTTCTCCAATATCGGCGAGTTATCTCAGTTTATGGTAGCCAAGGCATTCGGTGTAGATTGGCCCGAGTTTAAGAGTGTGGAAACTTCAGTTCCCGGCAGACCTCCCGTAATGTGTGCAGGTTGTCCTCACAGAGGTATGTATTATACTCTCGCTAAGAACAAGATTACCGTTCTTGGCGACATCGGATGTTACACTCTCGGCGCTATGCCTCCTCTGAATGCTCTTGATACCACCCTTTGTATGGGAGCTTCGGTATCAGGACTTCACGGATATAACAAAGCAGGAGGAGAGGAGACCGAGGGCAAGACAGTATGTGTTATCGGTGATTCTACCTTTATGCATTCAGGTATCACAGGACTTGTAAATATTTCTTACAATGCATCCAATTCCACAGTTATCATTTTGGATAACTCCATTACAGGTATGACAGGCCATCAGCAGAACCCCACCACAGGCTATAACATCAAGGGTGATCCTGCTGCTAAGGTTGACCTGGAAACTCTGTGCAAAGCAGTAGGTATCAATCGTGTTCGCGTAGTAGATCCCTATAACCTCTCTGAATGTGACAGCGTTTTAAAAGAAGAACTCAGCGTATCTGAGCCTTCTGTTATTATTTCACGCAGACCTTGTGTGCTTTTAAAGAGCGTTCAGATTAAGCCTGCTCTCTCAGTAGATGACGATAAGTGCAAGAGTTGTAAGATGTGTATGAAGCTCGGTTGTCCCGCTATCAGTATGCATCAGGGCAAGGCTTGGATTGACCCCACCCTCTGTGTAGGCTGTGGAGTATGTACACAGATGTGTAAATTTGATGCTATTAAGTAAGGAGGCAGGTTCTGATGACTAAAAGTATTATGATTGTAGGCGTAGGCGGACAGGGCTCCCTCCTTGCAAGTACCCTCCTTGGAAAACTCCTTGTAAATGAGGGTTATGACGTAAAAGTTTCCGAGGTACACGGAATGAGTCAGAGAGGCGGTTCGGTTGTTACCTACGTTCGTTTCGGAGAAAAAGTATATTCTCCCATTATCGAAAAAGGTGGTGCTGACTGCATCGTTTCTTTCGAGAAGTTAGAGGCTGCCCGTTGGGTAGAGTATCTCAAAGAGGGCGGTGTAATAATCGCCAACACTCAGCAGATTGACCCTATGCCCGTTGTAATCGGTGCTGCTGAGTATCCTGAGGAGATTCTCTGTGAACTTTCAGAAAAAGTTTCGGTAGATGCTTTGGATGCTCTTTCTCTGGCTGATATGGCAGGCTCCTCCAAGGCAGTAAACATTGTGCTTATGGGCAGACTTGCAAAACAGTTGGATATCCCCACCGAAAAGTGGGAGGAAGCCATCAGACAGGTTGTTAAACCCAAGTTTGTTGATATAAATCTCAAGGCGTTTTCTTTGGGATATAATTTTGGTGAGTAATAATCAAATCTATTGTTGATATATTTAAAATACAGGAGGCGATAGCCATGGCAGAGCGCTATTGGCAAAAGGAAATCGAGACCGCATCCAGAGAACAAATCAGAGCATGGCAGGATGAACGTCTCGTAAAAACAGTAAAGCACGTATACGACAACGTGCAGATGTATCGTGAGAGAATGGATGCTGCAGGGTTAAAGCCCGAGGACATCAAAAGCGTTGATGACCTGAGGAAACTTCCTTTCACTACGAAACAGGATCTGAGAGATTACTATCCCTACGGACTCTTCGCAGTGCCTCAGAAGGACGTTGTCAGACTTCACGCCTCCTCAGGTACAACAGGTAAACAGATTGTCGTAGGATATACAAAGAACGACCTCGACGTATGGGACGATATCGCCGCCAGACAGCTCTACGCTGTAGGTGCCGATGAAAATGACTTCATCCACGTTTCCTACGGATACGGACTTTTCACAGGCGGATTCGGACTTCACGGCGGTGCAGGAAAAATCGGTGCTACTGCTATTCCCGTATCCTCGGGCAACACTGACAGACAGATAACAATTTTGCAGGATTTCGGCTCTACTGTTCTCTGTTGCACACCCTCCTATGCTATGTATATCGCAGAGCAGGTTAAGGAGAAAGGAATCGATCCCAAGACACTCTCCCTCAAAGCAGGTATCTTCGGTGCAGAACCCTGGACAGAAGAAATGCGTCGCCAGATTGAAGAGATGCTTAATATCAAAGCATACGATGTATACGGACTTACCGAGATAATGGGACCTTGTGTTTCCTACGAATGCTCTGAGCAGACAGGTATGCACGTTAACGAGGACCACTTTATCATTGAGGCTATCGACCCCGAAACAGAGGAAGTGCTTCCCTATGGTGTACCCGGTGAACTTGTATTCACTTGTATCACCAAGGAGTGCTGTCCCTTTATCCGTTATCGTACCCGTGATATCGGCGTGCTTACTTTGGAGGAATGTTCCTGCGGAAGAACTTTCGTTAAGATGACAAAGCCCAAGGGCAGAACAGACGATATGCTCATTATCAGAGGTGTTAACGTATTCCCCTCACAGATTGAGACAGTATTGCTTCGTATGGGCTATTCACCCAACTACAAGATTTTTGTTGACCGAGTTAATAACACAGACACTCTTTTGGTACATGTAGAGATGACAGAGGAGATGTTCTCTGATACAGTAACAGGCGTCAGCGAACACGAAAAAGCAATTAAGGCAGAACTTCGTTCTCTTCTTGGCATCGGCGCAGATGTCAAACTGGTAGCTCCCGGTTCTATTGAGCGTTCCGTGGGTAAGGCAAAGAGAGTAGAAGACAGAAGAAAACTTATAGGAGGTTAAGTTATGGCTATCCGTCAGATTTCAGTATTTGTAGAGAATAAGCAGGGATCCCTTGTGAGAATTACCGACGTACTTGCCAAGGCTGATATTGACCTTCGCGCTATGTCTATTGCAGATACTCAGGACTTCGGTATTCTCCGTATAATAGTATCCGATACAGACAGAGCAATGGAAGTTCTCCGCAAGGAGAATTGTATTGCCACATTAACCGAGGTTGTCGGTGCAAGACTTCGCAACGAGCCCGGTGCACTTGCAACTGTTGTCAAGGTGCTTTCCGAGGGCGGTATCAATATGGAGTATATGTATGCTTTCAATGGTGCAACACCTCACCATGCTTATATGGTTCTTCGTGTTGACAATAACGAAAAAGTTGAGCAGATACTAACCGATAACGGTATCAGATCTCTAACCGAGGAACAGGTAGCAGATATCTAAATGTATATCACAGGCGGAGATAAGTTTCTTCGCCTGTTTGGTGTTTTTTTGCAGTAATTTATTGACAAGTAAAGAAAAATGAAATAAACTGTTTACAGTATTTTACAGTACTTTACACTTTATATTTATTAAAGTGATTCTATGTATTATAGGAGGTTTATATGTTTAAGACACTCAAGGATGCTCAGGACTTTATCAAGTCCAATGGTATTAAAATGGTAGACTTTAAGATGATCGATATCAACGGTCGTTGGAGACACATCACCATCCCCGCAGAAAGACTCACCGAGGATACTATGACTTATGGTATCGGTTTCGATGGTTCCAACTACGGTTTTGCCGCTGTTGAGAAGAGCGACATGGTGTTCATTCCCAACTTAGAATCTGCACAGATCGATCCCTTTGTTTCTCAGCCTACTCTCACTATGACAGGTGACGTATGTATTATCGGTCAGGTTGGCGAACCCAACAGACCTTTCGATCAGTATCCCCGTAACGTTGCAATACGCGCTCAGGAATATATGAAAGAAACCGGTATTGCTGATCAGATGATTATCGGACCCGAGTTCGAGTTCCATCTTCTTGACCACGTAAGTTACGAGAGCAAGCCTAACCGCGTTGCCTACGAGATTGACACAGATCAGGCTCAGTGGAACTCAGGCGAAAACGAAGTACAGAACTTCGGTTATCAGGTACCCCAGCACGGCGGTTATCATATCGCTGCTCCTCAGGACATCACCTATGACCTGAGAAGTAAGATGTGTCTGCTTTTAGAGGAGTGGGGCGTTAAGGTTAAGTACCACCACCACGAAGTTGGCGGTTCAGGTCAGGTTGAAATCGAGGTTGAACTTGGCGAGATGCTTGAGATGGCCGACAAGACAATGATTATCAAGTATATCGTTAAGAACGAAGCAGTTGCCAACGGCAAGACAGCAACCTTTATGCCCAAGCCTATTTACGGCGAGGCAGGCAACGGTATGCACGTACATATGCTTCTGTTCAAGGACGGCAAACCTCTGTTCTTCGACGAGAAGGGTTACTCAGGTCTTTCTGAGCAGGCTCATTGGTTTATGGGTGGACTTCTCAAACATGCCGCATCCCTTTGTGCTATTACCAACCCCTCCACAAACTCCTACAAGCGTCTTGTTCCCGGATACGAGGCTCCTGTTACTATCGGTTATGCTACATCCAACCGTTCTGCAGTTATCCGTATTCCTGCATACGCTAAGAGCCCTGCATCAAAGCGTTTTGAACTTCGTAACCCCGACGCTACTTGTAACCCCTACTACGCTTATGCTGCTATTCTTATGGCAGGTCTTGACGGTATCAAGAACAAGATTGATCCCGAGAAAAACGGCTGGGGCCCCTACGACTACAACCTTTACACTCTTTCTGACGAGGAAAAGGCAAAGCTCCAGGGACTTCCCACAACTCTCAACGAGGCTTTGGATGCTCTTGAGGCAGACTATGAGTACCTGACAGAGGGTGGCGTATTCCCCGAGGCACTCCTTAAACTCTGGATCAAGAACAAGCGTGCAGAAGCACAGAAGATCAATCAGATTCCTCATCCCGCAGAGTTCGGTTATTACTACGACCTGTAATTTTATATTTAATTTCACCCCTTTGTTTTATGCATAGGGGTGATTTTTTTGTCATATAATAATACGGAAAATTTACAGACTATTCACATCCGTATATTGACATTTATTGGGTTCTGTATTAGAATAGTCGCAGTAAAAGGGAGTAGTTACAGCAATAGCTGTGGCAAGGCTCGTCATCACGAAGCAATTCCGGTCCTTGCCCGAAACCCTATGTTTTGTTACGAGACTTTTACTGCACAAAGGGTGCAGTATAGGTCTTTTTTTATTGCATCTGATGTGTTCTTGAAATTATCGGGAGGGATAAAAGATGTTTTTAGATGTTATATTACTGCTGGTCGGGTTTGTGCTTCTGATTAAGGGCGCCGACTTCTTTGTAGACGGAAGTTCGTCTATAGCAAAGATTTTGGGAGTACCCGGTTTTGTTATAGGACTTACGGTAGTTGCGATGGGTACGAGTGCTCCCGAGGCGGCGGTAAGCATTACCGCAGGAATTCAAGGCTCCAACGAAATTGCTATAAGCAATGTAATAGGTTCCAATATTTTTAATCTGCTTGTGGTGGCAGGTGTCTGTGCGGTTATTAAACCCTACAAGATAGAACCTCTGATGCTCAAAAGAGATTTTCCCGTTAACATTGTGGCAAATGTATTGATCCTTCCATTGATGCTTCTGGGTAACGCCTTGGGACTTATAGACGGACTTGTTCTTTTAGTGGCATTTGTTCTTTATCTTGTGTTCGTAGTTGTTTCTGCCTTTAAGAACAAGGAACAACAACAGGAAGAAGACATCAAGAAAATGTCACCTGTTATCAGTGTAATTGCCATTATCGGTGGTCTTGCTGCAGTTATTTTCGGTGGCAATCTCGTAGTAAATAACGCTCAGGACATAGCAAGAGAGTTTGGCCTCAGCGAGACATTTATAGGACTTACCATTGTGGCAATCGGAACATCCTTGCCTGAACTTGTAACAAGCATTGTTGCAGCAAAGAAAGGCGAAAGCGGTCTGGCACTCGGTAATGTAATCGGCTCAAACATCTTCAATCTTATGCTGATTCTCGGACTTTCCTCATCACTTAATACCATAGCAGTTGATATAAGTGCAATCATTAATGTTATTATTCTTATAGCAGTAACCATACTTGTTTTCGTTCCCTGTCTTATTAAGAAGGGTATGGGCAGAGTGGTAGGAAGTATCTGTGTAGCAGGGTATGTGGGATATACAGTATACCTGCTGATGAATGCGACACAGTAAGGAAAAACTTAAAGCCCTTCCGCACAAACGGAAGGGCTTTCTTTTATGATAAATATTAAAATCTTATGTTAATAGAGAATTCGTTTTTGCATTTGGGACAGCGTACGGTGTGTCTGCCTTTTCTTCGTTTAACACGAAGTTGTGCTTTGCAACATTTACATCTTATATATCGATGAGTCTTAATATCCCTGCACTTGTTTTTCTGACGTATAAAGAAGGACTTAACCGAGGACTCCGCGTTTATATACCACAGGTTTTCTCTTTGTCTGCGATACAAATTTTTTGAGAGTGTGCGGAACACAATAAAAGCGGCAATCATCAATTCAATAATATATAGAATCAGGCTGCTTATAAAGATGTTGATAAGCACAAGTATCAGATAGATAACAAACAGAAAACGATTGAGTTTGTCCAGGCCGTTTCTGCCTATCATAAATTGCTGAACTCTATAGAAAAATTTGTTCAAGAGATTTTCACTCCTAACTTAAGATGTATATATTTTATCATCCGAAAAGAACAAAAACAATAGAATTTAGTAAACAAAGTGTAAACACGCAGAGAATTTTTATAAAAATATGCGAAATCTAAGGCTGACAGATACACTGATTTATTGACAAAAAGAGAAGAAAAGTGTAGGATTAAGGTACTTAAAGTTTCATTTTGAAAAGGGAGGAAATATTATGAAAATTTGTGTCAAGTGCGGACAGTCAATTCCGAATGACTCTGCATTTTGCAGTTTCTGTGGTGAAAGTTGCTATATGCCACCGAACGCTTCGGTAAATAGCGATTCAACACAGGGTGCATATGCAGAATTTAACAGACAAGAAGAGCAGAGACAACTGGATTCTTTGTATAAGCGTCTGAAGTGGGAGCGTATTGCATGGTTGGTTCCCGGTATTCTTTCACTGGTATCATCTATTATGATTCTCCTTGTTGCCATCGCTTTTGCTGCTGTGGCTATTTTCACCGGAGTTCAGTATTCATCCGACGATATGTATTACTATGATAATAATAATGACGGTTACTATGATGAATACTATGATGAGTATTACTACTATGATGAGTTCGGGAATGAAGTCTACGATTCAGGCGAATTAGTTGTAGGTGGAGTAGGAGTCGTGTTTGGAATAGTATATTTTATACTTGGACTTGTTAGTCTGGCTCTTTCCATAGTAGCACTTGTTATGGCAAGTAAAGTCCGTAAGTACAGAGATAAACTCTACACAGACTGTACTGATGCGATTAAACATTCTACCTCGGTTGGAGTTCTTATATTTGCGTTGTTCTTCAGCATATTCCCGTTAGTTGCTGTAATTATTAACTATATACAGACAGAGAATAATATGGCTACACTTCAGAGAGCCAAGGAGACTCAGAGAGCCTACAATGCACAGTTTGTAGTGAACAGATAAATAAACAGAAAGCACATCCTGACAAATTACAGGGTGTGCTTTTTTAGTGCGGTTTATTTAAAACTCCATTGTCAGAGTGAGCGGAAACTTTCTTCCAGTATATTACAGGAATGATGCATTTTCTCAAGTTCCTCGTCTGTAAGACTCAGTTCAATGGTACGGTCGATACCGTTTCTGCCGAGAATACAGGGCGTCCCCGTGAACACACTTTCTCTGCCATATTCACCCGTAAGCCGTAAGGAGACAGTCAGTACACTGTGTTCATTAGAGAGAATCGTTCTGACGATTCTTGTTATTGCCATACCGATCCCATAGTAAGTAGCACCCTTGGCGGTGATGATTTTCTGGGCGGCATCTCTTACTTCGTGACTTATTTTTTCGAGATCTGCCCAACAGAATTTGTCCGAGTTGTCCGCAATAACGTCCTTTATAGATTTTGTGGACAGAAGCACCTGCGACCAGGGCGTAAACTCTGAATCTCCATGTTCACCTATTACATAAGCGTGGACGTTTCTCGGGTCGAGTGTAAAGTATTTTCCGAGCAGATACCGAAGTCTCGCGGTGTCGAGAGTAGTCCCCGTACCTAAAACTCTCTGAGGATCAAACCCTGAGAGTTCAAAGGTTATTCGAGTCATAATGTCAACGGGGTTGGTGGCTACCAGAAAAATACCACTGAATCCGCTGTCTACCACAGGCTTTACAATAGTTTCGAAAACAGCCTTGTTTCTCGAGAGGAGTTCAAGTCTTGACTCACCTTGTTTTTGATTTACTCCTGCGCATATTACAACAATGCTTGCGTCTTTACAGTCAGAGTAATCACCGCTGATTATCCGCATATTTGTCCCCGAAAAAGCAAGACCGTGGTTAAGGTCCATAGCCTCGCCTGCAGAGCGGTCTTTATTAATATCTATGAGAACTAACTCGTCACAGACTCCTTGATTAAGTGCCGAGTAAGCGAAACTCATTCCTACCATACCGGTACCCACCAATACAACCTTCCTGCTGTAATGCGACATACAAATACCCCCTTGCATTTTACTTAGTTTCTGCAAAGGGGAATTTTTTATGCAATTATCCTATGATTATCCGACGTTGATTACTTAAGAGCTTCGATAAAATACTCCTCATCAAGTACGTTAAGCCAGGCTTCATACGTTTCCCAAGTGTGACCGCAAGCGATAGCCGAGGCAGATATATCTCCGCTGACCGCCACGTCCTCCAAAGTTATCCCCTCAAGCATAAATTCAGTTATTGGCGAGAACTCGGGGGAATTCCCCGAGGAGATAAGGAACATACCGTTAGCAAGAGTATCAGTTCCCGACAGTAGCGCTGCTACTTTGAGCATAAAATCATTGAGCGTCAGACTGTAGGGAGAGAGGGTGTATTTCTTGGTATAGTAGTCCTCTATAGTAGGTGCCAGAGAAAAAGCAGAGTTGAGAAAAATCTTTATATCCGAGTGACCAAAGGGATAGCCTGTGTGAGTGTATCCTGTCAGTGTAAAAAAGTTTTCTTTCATCAGAGCGTAAACTTCGTCGTAGTTTTCACTTGTGTTTTGCTCGGGGAAGGTAATAATATTTCCGTACTTGGTATAGCCCCATTTTTCGAGCGGTATATAACAGATGAAATCTTCGCTGTTTTGAATATTATATATGCCTTTGAATAAATCTGAGTGAGCGTCTGAGTTCGTAGTGGTGTTGGGGGAGGCATAGGTATAGGCGGTAACGCTCGAAAACTCTTTTTTGAGAATAAGATTTTTTGCCGTGAGGTTTGCTACTGCACCGCCCCGTGAGTGGCCTGTACAGATTACGTGCAAAGGCTTTTCTTTAGAACAGTTAGCGGTAACATACCCCGAGAGTGTTTCCTCTGTGTATTCGGTGGCTTTTCGGAATCCCTCGTGAGTATCTCCGTCGCCGATTTCGAAGTTTGAGTACCATTCGCCCTTGTATGTTCCTCGTATAACCAGTATAACCTGAGTGTACTCAGGAAATTCTTTTATTCCCATACCGAAGCCGATACCCGAACCCGTTTCTGTGAACTGATTGCGGGCAATATATTGGTAGTTGGTATATCCGAGAGCTTTTAGTTCCTCGCCCAAATCTTGCTCGGAATATGATAGCCTGCAGAGTCTGAGGTATTCTTTGGCATCCTCTTTAGAGAAATCTTCATATTCTACCGCTTCCGATACAGACTCTGTGCCGACGGGAGCCAAGGTCTTTGACTCTTTTACGGCAAAAAAATAAACACCGCACAGGCAGATGCAAACAGCCAATGCGGTGAATATATAAGTGTTTATTGTTTTTTTCAACCGGATGACCTTCTCATATATGGAGTATAGATGTGGCTATCCAGAAGTATACAAGCAGAGAAACAACGTCCACAATAGTTGTGATAAAGGGACTTGCCATAACTGCAGGGTCAAGATGTAACTTCTTTGCGATCATAGGCAAAGAACATCCGATAATCTTTGCAACGATAATGGTGATTACAAGGGTAAGGCTTACAACCAGAGCGATCCAGACGTTAATCTCGTCATTTTGGAACATCCAGCCGTCAATAAGCAAAATTTTGCCGAAGTTAACAACACCCAGAATAATACCTGAGAGAATGGAAACCCTGCATTCCTTGAAAACAACCCAAAGAATATCTTTGAACTCGATTTCGTCCAGAGATAAACTACGAATAACTGTAACCGATGCCTGGCTACCTGCGTTACCGCCCGTACCCATGAGCATTGGTATAAATGCTGTCAACACCAAAGCGTTGCTGAGACCTTCCTCATAGCCTGCAATTATTATACCCGTAAATGTAGAGGATATCATAAGTAATAATAGCCAGGGAACTCTCTGCCAAAGTGTCTCGAAAACACCTACCTTGGGGTAAGGCTTATCAGTAGATCCGATAGCAGCCATCTTCTGGATATCCTCGGTGGTTTCTTCAACCATAACGTCAACAGCATCGTCAACGGTAACAATACCCACAAGACGGCCCTCTGTATCCACAACAGGCACGGCGAGGAAGTCGTAGTTAGAGATAGTCTGAGCAACAAGCTCCTGGTCATCAAGAGTACCTACAGAGATAACATTGGTCTCCATAAGTTCCTCAATGGTCTCCTCCTCATCAGCAAGGAGCAGATCCTTGATGGTGGTAATACCGATGAGTTTTGAGTCGTGTCCGACAACGTAGCAGGTGTAGATAGTTTCCTTGTCAACACCGGTACGACGGATGCGCTTTATAGCCTCCTCAACGGTCATATTAGGACGGAGAGATACAAACTCCGTAGTCATAATAGAGCCGGCGCAATCATCGGGATATTTGAGTAGTTCGTTAATCTGTTTTCTTGTTTCGGGATCAGCCTGACGAAGAATACGTTTTACGACGTTTGCGGGCATCTCCTCGATAATGTCAACGGCATCGTCAGCGGACAATTCGTCAACAACTTCTTTAAGTTCAGAGTCCGAAAAACCTTTAATAAGAAACTCCTGAGTATCTTCGTCCATTTCTACGAAAACATCAGCAGCCAATTCTTTGGGAAGCATTCGGAACAAAAGCTGAATCTTAGAGTCGTGCATATCCTCAAGCAGGACCGCAATGTCATAGGCATTCATAGTGCTGAGGATGTCCTTGAGAGTTTTGTATTTTTTCTCATCAAGGAGTTTGCCGATAGTAATATCGACAGTCACATAATTCCTTTCCATAGTCTTTTCCTCCTATAGAGTGAGTCAAGTGCATCCAAACCAGCCTGAATCGCAGGATTTTCGTTGCTTTTGGGCGTTTCAGATTTGAAAGGCGTCAGCCTTCCTGCATCCTCAGTCACCCTAAATCAACTGAAACTGCTAAGATTCAGGTCAAAGAATTTTTGAGGAGAGGATTTTTTGACTCAATCGCGACAAAAACACAGCAAACCCTGTATGGGTTTGCGAGTATTTTAACAATGAGTGAGCAAAAATAATCCCTCAAAAATCTGATTCGGATACACTTGACTCACTCTTTGTAGGTGGAAGTAAAAAGACACGGTTCCGGTTAAAGTATTTAAGGCACAAAGAAAATGCACACAGCAAGTTCATTGTCCACTACAGAAAAATAACTGCAACTTCGCCCGGGAACAGTGCCGGTACTACTTCCTGCGTCCATTAACTTTCACCTCTCAATAATAATAGAATATGCAGAAGTTCAGTAAAACTCCATACTAAACAATTTTACCCCAAATATTTTTGAGTGTCAAGGTATTGTTTTGCTATCTGAGAACAAAAAACTGCGAGGAATCAAATCCTCGCAGTCTAAAGTTTAATTTTGTGGTTTAGATTTAGGCTATTACTTAATAACTCTTACTCTGATAGCGCAGTCAAGAGTTTTGAGAGCCTCAGCGGCAGCATCAGCATCACCTGTACAGTCAACAACTGTGTAACCTACAGCGCCACGAGTTTTGCTCTCTGTAGCGGTGGCTGTTGCACCTGCACCTGCTACAGCAGAGGTAATATCTGCCAGAGCGTTAGCATCTGCCTTGTGAAGAACACAGATACGTGCGTCACCGCTTCTTGCTAACTTAAGGTTAGGATAATTAACGGAATTAACAATGTTACCGTTTTCCAGATACTCCTTAATCTCGTCAGCAGCCATAACAGCACAGTTGTCCTCACTCTCGGGAGTAGATGCGCCAAGGTGGGGAATAGAGATAACGTTTTCCTCACAGAGGATGTCATCTGTTGCAAAGTCTGTAACGTACTTTGCAACCTTGCCGGACTTAAGAGCATCCAAAAGTGCAGCGGAGTCAACAAGACCGTCACGGGAGTAGTTGAGAATACGTACACCGTCTTTGCAAATTGCAAGAGTATCGGCGTTTATAGTGTGCTTTGTCTTATCGTTAAGGGGAATGTGAACTGTAATATAGTCGCTTTCTTTGAAGATAACCTCCATAGAGTCAACAACCTCAATACAGTCGCAAAGTTTTGCTTTACCTTCCTGAGAGAGGAAGGGGTCGAAGCCTACAACCTTCATACCAAGAGCACAAGCAGCATTAGCAACCAAAATACCGATTGCACCAAGGCCGATAACGCCGAGTTTCTTGCCCATAATTTCAGGACCTGTGAACTGGCTTTTGCCTTTTTCTACAAGTTTACCTACCTCGGCACCCTTGCCCTTAAGGCCCTTAGCCCAGTCAATACCGCCGAGAATATCACGGCTTGCGAGGAATAAACCTGCGATAACAAGTTCCTTAACAGCGTTGGCATTTGCACCGGGAGTATTGAAAACTACGATACCCTGCTCAGCACACTTGTCAACGGGGATGTTGTTGGTACCTGCGCCTGCTCTTGCGATTGCAAGAAGACTCTCGGGCAGGTCCATATCGTGCATAGCAGCACTGCGAACAAGCACAGCCTCGGGATTTTCTGTGCTGTCACTGATTGTATAGTTTGCGCCTAAACGGTCTGTACCGATAGCGGCAATTTTGTTAAGTGTAAGAACATTATACATGGCTTGCTTCGAACTCCTTCATAACCTCAATAAGTTTCTCAACACCCTCGATAGGCATAGCGTTGTAGATAGAAGCACGCATACCGCCAACAGAACGGTGTCCCTTGATGTTTACAATACCTGCAGCTGTACAAGCCTTGATAAACTCAGCGTCAAGGTCACTGTCGCCTGTGATGAAGGGGATGTTCATAAGTGAACGGTCCTCAGCAACAACAGTACCCTTGAAGAGTTTGGAACTGTCAAGGAAGTTGTAAAGAAGGTCAGCCTTCTTCTTGTTGATTTCGTACATATTGTCAAGACCGCCGATTTCGTTTTTGATCCACTCAAGAACAAGTTTTGCTACGTAGATAGTGTAGCAGGGAGGTGTGTTGAACATGGAATCATTATCAGCGTGAGTCTGATAGTTGAACATAGTGGGAGTAATCTCCTGTGCATTGCCGATAAGGTCCTCGCGGATGATTACAACTGTAAGACCTGCGGGAGCCATATTCTTCTGTGCACCGGCATAGAGTACACCGAACTTGCTTACGTCAATCTTTCTTGACAGAATACAAGAAGAAACATCTGCAACAAGGGGAACGTCACCTGTATCGGGAAGTTCGTTGTAAACTGTTCCGTAGATGGTGTTGTTCATACAGATATGGAAGTAATCTGCATCAGGAGTGAAGTCTGCTTTGTTAAGCTTGGGAATATATGAGAAAGTCTTGTCTTCAGAGGATGCTACAACCTTAACATTACCGTAACGTGCAGCCTCTTTAGCAGCTTTCTTAGCCCACTGACCTGTTACAACATAGTCGGCTTTGCCGGACTTTGTCATAAGGTTCAGGGGAATCATAGCGAACTGAGAGGAAGCACCGCCCTGAAGGAAGAGAACCTTGTAATTATCGGGAATCTCCATAACCTCGCGCAGAAGTGCTTCTGCTTCCTTGATAATACTGTCATATACCTTACTGCGGTGGGACATTTCCATTACGGACTGACCACTGCCCTGGTAATCCAGCATCTCATCAGCAGCCTTTTTAAGTACTGCTTCAGGCAGTACAGAAGGACCTGCAGAAAAATTGTAAACTCTTGACATAACTGACACCCTTTCGTATGTTACATAGCCACAGCGGGCTGTGTATTGGTCTGTTTTTTTTGATACATACTTAATAAATATGTAATTTAGTTATGTATTATAATACTACTATGTTAAACTTTAGTCAAGTAAAAACAGTTGGAGAGTCGTTCAAAATAAATGAACAACTCTCCATAACTTTTGTACACTTCTTATAAAATTGTTTTCATATTCTCTCTGGGGAATTATCTGTCATTAAAGACGTCATAATCGCGACTTTTTTTCTTTGCTGATTTTCTGCCTGATTTATTTTCACGTGATTTATTTCCATTTATTTCACGGCGTAGATTTTGGATGAAATACCCAAGATGAGTGAAGGCTTTGCTTGTGCTGCGCACTGCTTTCTCTACAGGAGTAACGGTAGAGGGGTTATTATCTGAAACAACCTTTTCGCCATTTGACTCCATAGGCAAATCAAAGTCATTTTCAAAGTATTCTGAACTTGATTTGTATCCGCCGACAGTACCTTGCGCAGCAGAAGGCTTTTTCGCATTCTCAGCACGACTAAGTACGTCGTAGTCCGCCTTTTTCTTTTGTGCGATTCTGGCGGCTCGTTTTTTATCGGCACTTCGTTTACCCATAAAGTAAGACAGTACCAGAAATGCCACGAATAAAAGTACGATAACGACTACAATCCACAGCAGAATAGTCCAGAAACTGACTTTGTGGTTGTCTGTTTTGATTTGTTTGAAGTGAATGCTGTCAAGGCAACCCTTAATTACAGCAAGTTCCTCAGATGTGAAACTCTCACCCATAGACTGAGATGTAACGGAGATGTTCATACCGTTTACGAGAGTAACGCTCTGTTTACCATATATTGTAACGCCCTGGTCAGTAGTGTATTTCTGAGAGAAATCGAGGAAAGGAACGTCTCCGTAGGTGCCTTTTGTACATTCTATGTAGGCTTCATTTTCGAGAAGTTGAGTTTTGTATTCCTCAATGGCAGAGGACGACATATTGCTGAAACTGTATATCTCCTCGGTCTTGTCATTTTGTATCATAGAAACAGTAATGGAAAGCCCCAAAGAAGCGTCTGTCGCCTCAAGATAAATACCCTCTTGCAGGTGAGTGCTGTTTTCTCTTGTATATACAGTCATATTGTCGGGAATATCCATTGACATTCCAAGTTCTTTAAGGTCGAAATTATGTGTATCCGCGCTGACTGAAAAGGTAAAACTTGTCAGCAGTACTGCACACATCAATATAGTAAACCATCGGCAAAATGTTTTCATCATATCACATCCGTAGATAAGTTGTCGGATAATAATTTTATCTCAAAGTCAGCAGAATGTCAACGAAGAGCCTTAACATAAATAAAGCGTCATCGAGGTTTTTTTCTGTGCTTTTTGTATGCTTTCACTTTTTCTTTTATATAGGAAAAGGTCTCAGCCTCTCCTTTTTCTGCGAGCATTGTAAGGAGTGCTTCCAGTTCATCAGATGTTTCCTTATGAATAACTCGCCTTGCCTTTGCCCCCAGAAAATAATCAAGCGGATCAGAGTCTTTATAATTTTTACCGTTGTAAATTTTACTGGCGGCAACTCGGTCACAGAACATTTCCACCAAGTAGTTATAGGGCATTTTAACGGGAGACACAACACGGGTTTCGGGGTTGTAATCAGTCCAGTATTCAAAGTGGTGACGATTTCTGCCTTTGTGGTGCATCCACGCTTCGGAGTATCCGAAAAGTCGGCGTTCCTCCTCGTTGGGGCTTCGTGTACCCTGATAATATTTTGCACCGGCAAAAAACTCAGAGGGAGAGTACTTTGACAAATCGTGAAAAAGCCCCTGCAGACCAATGCCTGATTTGAAGCAATGGCTAATAACTTTGTGACGGTGCTTTGTTATTGTCGTGAAATGCTTGAAAGGTTTGCTCATATTTTATCCTCGCAGATTTATGGAATATTTGTGTTTTTCGTAAGGTGGCGAAGTTTTTCACCCAGAATGTTTGCAAGTATAAGTTTCACTCCGTCGGGAATTATACAAGGTAACACGCAAAGAATGAATACATCCGACAAGACAAGGGTATTGTCGTTGAGGATGTTCCAAAATATAAACCAGACTATGCCAACAACGTAGCACAGCACCGTGCCTGTAATAAGGGCTATAATGTCCCGATATTTTGACTTAACGCATTTTTCAAAAAGTATATATCCAAGTCCTAATAGAAGAAATCCAAAGAGAAATCCTCCGCTTGGCCCCAACAGATGTCCTACACCTGAGCCGAAAGACGAGAAAACGGGGACACCCACTGCACCTAGTAGCAGATATATAAGTATTGATAATGTCCCGTTCTTGCCACCTAAGAGTTTAAGTGTCAGATATATGGCGAACGTCTGTAGCGTAATCGGAATAGTCAAAGGAACGGCTATCCAACTGCACACAGAGATTATTACCGACATCAGGGGTATCTGTACAAATCGTGTTAACTTGCTCATAGGGTGTCCTCACAGTTTCGTGTAAGGTAAGCTATGGACTCAATGTGTTTGGTATAGGGGAACATATCCACACCCTGAACTTTTTTAAGTTTGTATCCTTGTTTTATAAGGAAGCGGATATCCCGAACCTGAGTGTCTATATTGCAGGAAATGTATACAATTCTCTCGGGAGCAAGATGACACAGGGTGCTAAGAAAACTTCGACTACAACCTGCTCTTGGCGGGTCAAGAAGTGCGCAGGTGACAGGCTCCCCGCTTTGTGCAAGTTCTTTGATAAACTCCTCAGAGTCTGCACAGATGGATTCAATGTTCTCTATACAGTTGTTTTTAATGTTCTGTCTGGCATCTTTTACCGCGTTTTCATTGAGTTCTACGGAGTAGACCTTTTTCACCTTATCCGAACATATCATACCTATAGTACCTGTACCGGAGTAAGCGTCCAGCACTGTGTCGGTACTTTTAAGTTCTGCCATAGATACGGCAGTTCGGTATAGAATCTCCGTCTGAGCGGGGTTAATCTGAAAGAAAGAGTTATAACCGATTATGAAGTCCATACCGCATAAAATCTCGCTTATGTGGTCATCGCCGAAAAGCACCTCGGGATTATCACCCTGAGTAAGGGTGTTGCCCTTGTGGGTGGTAAGAATCACAGACTTGACTGTGGGAATGCGTTTTACCAAAGCGTTTGCGAGTTTTTCGGGACTCTTAAAATGACTGCCGTGGTTACATACAATTACCACCATCATCTCTTTGGTGTCAAAACTTTGCCTGACAAAAACGCTTTTGATTACTCCGCGTCCTTTGTAAGGATCGTAAGGTTCTGCCTTGAAACTTTCAAACAGTTTTGCAAGTGTCACTGCCACCTGATTTTGTTCCGGTGTGTGCAAAGGGCAGTTGTCTGTAGCAACCATAGTGCGGTCAGCAGACTGATATATACCCGCGCGGATTTTTCCTTTGATTCTTCTGAATACAAACTGTGCCTTGTTGCGATAATGCAGAGGAGACTCGGCGCCTATGATTCTTGAGGGTTTACAAAGACTCAAAAAGCGAAGCCTTATCTGATTTTGCTTATAGCGAAGCTGACTGCCATAGTCAAGATTAGACAATTGACAGCCACTGCATTTTTTACATACTTCGCAGTATTTTTCGCTTTTAGAAATAGCCTTCATAGTTCTCCTCAGCCATATGATTTAATAAATAAATTATATCATATTTTTTCTAGGATGTATATAGATGTAAAAAAAACTTGCTACATTGAGGCGAAAGAGGTATAATAAAGTGTAAAGGAAAAAGGAGGTTCGTGTATGAGAAGAATTAAGGCTCTTACATCTTCTATTCTTGTGATATTAATGATATTTACTCTGACATGTTGCAGAATTTCTCCCCCGGAGCCTGTGGACATCTCCGCCGAACAGGAAGCAATAGCTATGGGTTTTGGAGCAGGAACCTATGAAAAAGTTCTCCGTGTGGGTGAATATTCCTTCTTCAAAACAGAGATAAAGGTTGAGTACGAGTACGCTCTTGACTGGCACTCAAGCAATCCGGAGGTAGCAACTGTAGACTCTAACGGCAGAGTGGATGCTATATCTCCCGGAAAAGCAACTATTGTCTGTACCGCAAAGAAGGCTTCTGTCGAGTACGAAATAACCGTAAAAGAAGGTAAAGAAACCCAGAAAAGTTTTTCTACTGCTATTAATGGCGATACCGAGGCGGTAGACTTGAATATCAGCGGTGAGAACAATAAGAGTCCATATGCGATACTTGTCAATGCGAGAACAAATTGTATGACTGTATATACCTACAACGCCAACGGCATATACAGTATTGCGGTACGTTCTATGAGATGTTCCATAAACGAAGATTACAACACTGCTGAATTTTTAATTGAGAGCAAGGACGATTGGGTGAAAACTGACAGCAAATGGTACCAGTATCTTACCGTATGTTCCTCTCAGTTTGAAAGTTTACAGATTACTTCCTGCGCATATTCTCAGCGAAGCAAGGATTCCCTTATAACAGATGAGTACAATGCCCTTGGTTCGAGTATTGACGGAACAAACATTATCCTCTCTGCAGCAGATGCCAAGTGGATATATGATAACTGCACAGAGGGTACGTTAGTAAAAATCACACATTCCGAAAAGGACGATCCGTTGGGCGTTCCTGTTACAATGAAACTTACCGACTCATCTCCGAGTACCGATTGGGATCCCACGGATCCCTCCAAGGATAATCCATATTATAAGAAAAATCCATCATTTTCAGGTGTGGAGGATGCTTATATAAAGGTGAACAGCACATTTGATGCCTATTCAGATGTCAAGGTCTACGATACCTGTATGAATGAGACAGAAGGTATGATTGTTGAGGGTAGCGTAATATGCAGCCGTCCCGGAAAATACGTAATCACCTATCTGTATACCGACACTATGGGACGTACAGGGCGTGCCGACAGAACTGTTACTGTTATGAAGGAATCAGACTATAACGAATATATGGATAAGCTCTCTGAAACAGAGTGAGAAAATAAAAAACGCCGAGGAGTAATTCCTCGGCGTTTTATTTTTATGATGTTTTATTGAGGCTCTTTAGCGTTATCACTAAAGAGAAGTTTCAGCGTTTCATAGTCTGCAACACCTGTCGCGGTGAGACCGTTACTTTCCTGGAAGTTTCTGATAGCACCCTCTGTGCCTGAACCAAAATAACTTGTATAGGAGTCGTCTTCTCCGAAACTGAGATACAAAAGTTCTTCGAGTCTTTCCTGAATGGCCTTGATATCCTCATGCTCATCGCCTGCCTGATAAGATTTTGCAGAGGATAAGTCGATGTTGTAGCCGTTTGTGTTGACCGATGACTGAGGAGTTGTTGCCTCTGTAGGTTCACTGTCAGGCTCGGTTGTCTCGGGAGCATTTGACTTTTTGGGAGCAACAGCTTGTCCGAGAGTAGAAAGTGTGGTAGAGAGGAACAGTACGTCGAGAGTTTCATAGTCTGCAACGCCTGTGGACTCAATACCGTTGGCACTTTGAAAACTCTCCAGAGCTTCTTCACTCATAGAGCCAAAGTAGGTGGTAACTTCATCTTTGCTGAGTTCAAGATAACCCAGATCAATAAGTCTTAACTGTATTGCCTTGATATCCTGGTGGTCACTGCCATTTTCATAGCGGGTGTTCTCGTCAAAACTGATACCGTAATCCTCAGCATAAGATTCAGCACCCACAATAGTGCTGACGCTGTCGGGGAACATTTTGGATAGCATGAAGTTCTGTGTTTCTATCAGACTTGCACCCAGTCGCTGGAGAGAACTTTTGGGTAGAGCGTAGGTGTTTCCGTTTTTCAGGGCATTCATCCCCGAAAGTGAAGAGTTCAGATGGAGATAATTGAGTACATTTTCGTTGTCATAAAAAATAAAGTCGGGGTTAGAGAGTCTGAGTATATCTTCCTCAACCTTTTGGTCGGGGAAGTTGGAGGCTACGTTGGTAGCACTTACATAGTCAAGAATCATACCCTCACAGGTGGTGCTTGAAAAAGAACAGAGGGAGTTGTTTTCGTCCAGATACAGGTAACAGACAAGTTTTACGATATTTGAGCCCTCGGTCTCCTTTTCTGCCTGCTCGAGAGTGGTGAGTAATCTCTTCACACTGTCCTCGCCTGTTTTCTTGCCGTCTGTATTACCTCCGAAAATTTTACCCAGAGTAGTGTAAACAGTAGTAAGCTGTTCAAGTGTTTCGGGTACCATAAGGTTGACAACCTCTATGCCCTCGGCTGAGAGTTTGTCTTTACTGACAGAGGACAGGGGAGAATCTGTCAGTACCAAGGTAGCGTCTGATTCGATGATGGCATCGGTATCAGGAATGCTCTCATCTCCCACTGAGGGGATGTATTTGCTGAGTATTTCCTGAGTACAACTGTCGCTTATAGCACAAATCTGTGTGCTGTAACCCATATAATATATGATGTCAGCCAGACTGTCCGAGAGCACAACAACCTTTTCGGGTTTATGCTTGATTGTTGTCTGTCCTACGGTTACGGGATAATTTCCGTCGTCGGGTGAGCACGCCGACATTGTAAGTACAACAGATAATATCATTAAAATGGCAAGTAAAATCGATAAAAAACGCTTTGTCATATATATACCTCCGCTAACAATATATAGTGGTTGAAATCATTTTTAATTACACATATATACATTTTACTATTTATTTGTTGCTAAGTCAAATATAAAGTCGAAATATAGGTATATATGTATATTTTTTGACATATTTTTAAAAAATAAAAAAAATACTTGCATTTTCAAAAAAAGGATAGTATAATGACAAAGTCGCTTAAAACGGCGAACAAAATAGTTGGTGTTGATGACGTAGGGGGTCCACCTGTTCCCATTCCGAACACAGAAGTTAAGCCCTATAGTGCCGACAATACTTGGCTGGTGACGGCCCGGGAAGATAGGAAGATGCCAACACACTAAGCTACCACCCAATAGGGTGGTCGTTTTTTTATCCGAAACTTTTATATACGAATACCCCCTATGGTAATTTGTAAACTACCATAGGGGGTATTTTCATTTGATTAACTCATTCGATTGTTGTTTTGGTATCAGACGTTGAATCTGAAGAGAACAACGTCACCGTCTTTCATAACGTATTCTTTACCCTCGCTGCGCACAAGACCTTTTTCTTTAGCGGCGGTCATAGAGCCACATGCAATCAGGTCGTCGTAAGCGATAACCTCAGCACGGATAAAGCCGCGTTCAAAGTCGGTATGTATTTTACCTGCAGCACCGGGTGCCTTGGTACCGCGTTTAATGGTCCAGGCACGAACTTCCTGTTTGCCTGCAGTAAGGAATGATATAAGTCCCAGCAAGGTGTAACACTCGTTAATTAGTCTGTCAAGACCTGACTGTTCAAGTCCCAGATCTGCGAGGAACATCTCTTTGTCTTCCTTGTCCATTTCAGCAATATCCGCCTCGGTTGCTGCACAGATAGGAAGCACGGCGGCATTTTCCTGAGCGGCGATTTCACGAACTTTTTTCAGACCTTCGTTATTATCGATACCTGCAGCAAAATCCTCCTCACTCATATTGGCGGCGTAGATGATGGGCTTGTTTGTAAGCAACGCCGCTGTAGAGAGAAGTTCTGCTTCTTCCTCGGTACATTCTACGGAACGGGCAGAGCGACCTTCGTTAAGTTCAGAAAGAACTCTCTTGAAGAAATCAACCTCAACCTGATATTTTTTGTCACCTTTGAGCATCTTCTGTGCCTTGTCTATACGGCGGGTTACCATTTCAGCATCAGCAAGAATAAGTTCTAAATCTATAGTTTCGATATCTCTTACGGGGTCAACACTACCCTCAACGTGAATAATATCGTTGTCCTCAAAGCAACGTACAACGTGAACTATAGCATCACATTCGCGGATGTTGGACAAAAACTTGTTTCCGAGACCTTCGCCCTTGGACGCACCTTTGACAAGACCTGCGATATCAACGAATTCAATAGTTGCAGGAGTGTACTTGTCGGGATCATACATCTCACTTAACTTGTCCAGTCTTTTGTCAGGTACTGCAACAACGCCCACGTTAGGCTCGATTGTGCAGAAAGGGTAGTTTGCAGACTGAGCACCTGCATTTGTTATAGCATTGAAAAGTGTACTTTTGCCAACATTAGGCAGACCTACAATACCAAGTTTCATATAAAAAACCTCCGTATGGTGAATTTAAGAAATTAAGGATAAAATATAGTAAACCCCGTATGCAAGAGGTTGATGGGCAAGATATACCAAAAAAGCGTTCTCTCCAAGCATTGAGAAAAAGGGAATCCGAGGTTTATACATAGCCTTGGGAACCTTGCCTTTGAGTATAAAGGTGCCAAGGAATATGCCCGCCATAAAGGCAAATGCCCAAGGAAACAGAGGGAAATAATCTGAATATCCCGCTGAGGGAGAGCGAAATCCCAGTATCATCAGAGTATTGCTTTCATACAGACTTTCGGGAAGTTTCACCGATAATGTGCCAATTCCAAGATAACCCTTGTCCAAAGAATACGTCATCAAAAAGAGCACAGTACAAATAACGATGCCGACATAAGGGTTTATCTTGTGGATAAAATTGCGAAGAGGAACGTAGAGCATAATACATACTCCGAGCAGATGCAGTACACCGAAGATTATAGGGGCGTCTGCCATAATAACAAGAGAGAGCAGAGTTACCGCCAAAGCAGCGGCGAGAACCTTCATTCCTCGCTGAAAGTTATTGTGACTGAGTACGCAGGAGATTCCGCAGATAATAACAAAGGCTGCGGCAAAAGCGGGGCTTATATATGCCAGTATGTCAAACATCTCCCGAGAGAAGTTGTGACCGAACATATATCCCAGAGTAAACAAGGCATGGTCAAAAACCATACAGAATACACAGAAGCCTCGTATTTCGTCCAGAGTATGAATACGGGTTGTATTGATAATGTATCATCCTTTTCGAAAAATCTGTTGCAAGACTCTATAAAATATATTACCATATATAATATCATATTAAACAAAAATATACAAGGAAAACCTAAGAGTGGGTGATTTTTTGAAATGCATATATGATTATGTTCTCTTTGACTTGGACGGTACTTTATCCCAAAGCGCTCCGGGAATCAGACGATGCATAGAACTGACAATGGAAAAAATGGGTAAGGAGTGTCCCGATCTGGATGACTATTCCAGGTATATAGGTCCTCCATTGGTGACAACGTTCAAGGGGCTGTGCGGTCTGAATGCTGAAGAAACCGCACAGGCACACAAACTGTATCTTGAATTCTACGATACCGAGGGCGAGAAAAGAAACGCTCTCTTTGAAGGAACAGAGAGAATGCTCAAAAGACTCAGAGAAAGCAATGCCAAGGTAGCGGTTTGTACCTCCAAAAATGAAATATCCGCCAAGAACGTGTGTGATTTGCTTGGAATTACAGAATTGGTGGATGCTCTGTGCGGTTCTAACTATTCTCTCGGCAGAAAAGAAAAAGAGGAGATAATTCCCTACGCTATGGAAACTCTGGGTGCTACCTGTCCCGAAAGAGTGGTAATGATAGGGGACACAAAATTCGACTGCAAGGGTGCTATGCTGACGGGAGTGAATTTTATCGGGGTTAACTACGGCTACGGGAAAAAAGAGGATATGATAAACGAGGGCGCTACAGTTTTTGCAGACAGTGCTTATGAACTTGAAAAAATACTCTTCGGCGAGATATAAGATGCGATTAAGGTGAGGATAAATGAATATTGATAAGCAAGACTGCTCGCTGACAGTAGACGGAACACGTTTTCGCTACAGAGTAGGCGCAGTGATTATCGAGGACGGAGCCGTTCTTTTGGCAAAAAATGACGCGGCAGACTATTACTATAGTGTAGGTGGCGGAGTCCATATCGGAGAAACTGCCGAACAGGCGGTTGTGAGAGAGGTTTTTGAGGAAACGGGTGTTCATTATCAGGTGGACAGACTGTTGTTTGTGCACGAAAATTTCTTTTACGATGATCTGGTAGTAAAGGGACCTAGCCACGAGTTGAGTCTGTATTTTCTTATGAAACCCAGAGGTGAGCAGAGAATCGAAAAACTTGGATGTTGTACGATTGGCAAGGAATATATGCACTGGATACCGCTTGAAAAAATAAGCGAGTACAAGGTTTACCCCGAGTTTTATGCAACAAAACTTATGCCTTTGCCTGACGGGATTGAGCATTTTTTAACAGAAGATATATAATATCCCATTTATCGCGATTATTACTGTTCTTTTCGGACACACTATCTTGTTGTTATTTTAGGACAAGCACCATAGATATATTAGAAATAAACAAAAAACAGTGCTTTCTTTTGGTCATTATTTTTCTTTATGTTCGTTTTTCATAAAATATTGAATTAATATTTAGTGAAAACATTAATTGAGAAATAAAGCCGAAAGTGGTATATTATAATGTAGATTAAACAGGAATCTGTAAAAGTCTAACTTTTTTCGAATATGGAGGTCTTTTATTATGGCAAACGTATCACTGAGACACGTGTACAAAATCTACGATGGCGGCGTTACCGCTGTTACAGACTTTAACCTGGAGATTGAGGATAAGGAATTTATTATTCTCGTTGGTCCCTCCGGTTGTGGTAAGTCTACAACTCTGCGTATGATCGCAGGCCTTGAGGATATCTCTAAGGGCGAACTTTACATCGGCGACCAGCTTTGTAACGACGTAGCTCCCAAGGACAGAGATATCGCAATGGTATTCCAGAACTATGCTCTTTATCCCCATATGTCTGTTTATGACAATATGGCTTTTGGTCTTAAACTCAGAAAGATGCCCAAAGAAGAAATCAAGAGAAGAGTTGAAGAAGCTGCAAGAATTCTCGGTATCGAGGAGTATCTTGACAGACGTCCCAAGGCTCTCTCCGGTGGTCAGAGACAGCGTGTTGCTCTCGGCCGTGCTATCGTTCGTGATCCTAAGGTATTCCTTCTTGACGAGCCTCTTTCAAACCTCGATGCTAAGCTTCGTGCTAACATGAGAACCGAGATTAACAAGCTCTATCAGAGACTTGGTACTACATTTATCTATGTTACTCACGACCAGACAGAGGCTATGACAATGGGTACCCGTATTGTTGTTATGAAGGACGGCTTCGTACAGCAGGTTGATACTCCTCAGCATCTTTACGATATGCCTTGCAACGAGTTCGTAGCAGGCTTTATCGGTTCTCCCCAGATGAACTTCGCAGACGCTACTCTTATCAAGATGGGCGACGGCGTTGGTCTTAAGTTCGGCAGTTATGAGATTAAGCTTCCCGCTTCCAAGAATGCAAACGGTGAACTTACTCCTTATATTGGTAAGGAAGTTCGCTTCGGTATCCGTCCTGAGCATGTTCACGATGAGCCCGAGTTCATCCAGAATGCTACAAGCGGTATTCTTGATGCTAAGGTTGAAGTTACAGAGCTTATGGGCGCTGAGATTTATCTCTATGTAGATATCGAGGGTACACCCATCACAGCACGTGTCGAGCCTACATCTACTGCTAAGCCCGGCGACGATATCAAGGTTGCTTTCGAGCTTGACAGAATCCATATCTTCGATAAGGAAACAGAGCGTACAATTGTCAACTGATAATTTGCTACCTTTAATAAAGACTTTTTACACAGCAGAGGTTTCGTACCTCTGCTGTTTTTTTATCAGTGCCGAGGGGACGAAGCTCCAACGAGGCGTGACACAGAAACATACACATCACGGCTCCTAACCTCCTAAATCGCGCACATAAAATCATAACAACCTCTGTTTTTCACCCGACAGATAGGGACAAAATGGCGGAGTATAAATTATTATTCTAAAAAGAAAAAATAATTTTTGAGCAATTTTTATAAAAAAACAAGAAAATTTTTGAAAAAAGGTTGCATTTTTATTTTTTTTTGTGTAATATGTATATGAATAAGTGTTATTTTTGGTATCATTCCCACAAACGATTCGGGATTTTGACTACTGAATATAAACAGATGTGGAGGCAAACTTATGTCAAACAGATTGTTTCAGGGTATTATTCATCAGATGAAGGATGCTATCGACAGAGTTATCGGTGTTGTTGATGAGACTTCAGTGGTTATTGCTTGTTCTGAACTTGGCAGAATCGGTGAAGTTAACGAGAATATCAATTCCGAGACTCTGAGTGCTACCGTTCCCTTTGTTATTAACGGTTGTACATACAAGTCTTTTGGTAACAGCGCAAGGGCTGAATATGCTGTTTTCGTGTCGGGTTCTGACGAATTGGCTCAGAAATACGTACAGCTTCTCTCGGTTTCTCTTTCAAGCATCAAGCAGTACTATGATGAAAAGTACGATAGAAGCAACTTCATTAAGAATGTAATTCTTGACAATATTCTTCCCGGTGATATTTATATCAAAGCAAGGGAACTTCACTTCAATAACGATGTTACAAGAGTATGTATGCTCATCAAGATTACATCCAAGACCGACATCTCTGCTTATGACATAGTTCAGAATCTCTTCCCCGATAAGAACAAGGACTTCGTTATCAATATCAACGAGACAGATATCGCTCTCGTTAAAGAACTTAAGTCCGGTATTGACAGCAAGGATCTCGAGAAACTTGCAAGTTCTATCGTAGATACTCTCTCCAGCGAGTTCTATACACATTGCTGTATCGGTATCGGTACAGCAGTAACAGGTATCAAGGATCTTGCTCATTCCTTCAAGGAAGCACAGGTTGCTCTTGAGGTAGGTAAGGTGTTCGATACAGAGCGCTCCATTATCAACTACGACAATCTCGGTATTGCACGTCTTGTATATCAGCTTCCTACAACTCTTTGTGATATGTTCCTTAAGGAAGTATTCAAGCGCGGTTCCATAGAGACTCTTGATCAGGAGACTCTCTTCACTATTCAGAAATTCTTTGAAAATAATCTGAATGTGTCCGAAACTTCAAGAAAACTGTTCGTACATCGTAATACTCTGGTGTACCGTCTTGAGAAGATTAAGAAACTCACAGGCCTTGACCTGAGAGAGTTTGAGGACGCTATTGTTTTCAAGGTAGCCCTT
Source organism: Ruminococcus sp. (assembly GCA_045603105.1). Classification (GTDB taxonomy): domain Bacteria; phylum Bacillota; class Clostridia; order Oscillospirales; family Acutalibacteraceae; genus Ruminococcoides. The sequence continues at coordinate 64,024 of JAZULM010000003.1, read as the reverse complement.
ATGGTTAAGAAATATCTCACCGCAAGTCCTACCAAATATTGATAATTTGACCTTTTCGCTTTGTACGTTGGCTGTATCGGGCCGGGTGCAAAGCGATTTTGGTGTAACAATGATTTTTCCATTATATGTAAGTCTTAGTAATAAATGGCAGACAGGCTGTGTGGACTTACGATATGTTTATATAAAGGTTGGTTTAGTATGATTGAGTTTCGCAACGTTTCCAAGGTATATGCCACAGGAACACACGCCCTTAACAAAGCAAGTCTCACCATAGACAAGGGTGAGTTCGTATTTATAGTTGGTTCCTCAGGTGCGGGTAAGAGTACTTTTCTGAAACTTATTATGAGGGAAGAAGTCCCCACCTCGGGAAGCATAATCGTTAACGGTATGCAACTTGATAAAATGAAGCGCCGTCATGTTCCTATGCTCAGACGTTCTATGGGAATCGTGTTCCAGGACTTCAGACTTATAGACAAGATGACAGTATACGATAACGTAGCCTTTGCTATGCGTGCTATAGGTGCAAGACCCAGAGCCATCAAGAAAAGAGTACCCTATATTCTTGAACTTGTAGGGCTCGAAGGCAAGTCTGACAGATATCCTGCAGAACTTTCCGGCGGAGAACAGCAGAGAGTTGGACTTGCACGTGCACTTGTGAACAATCCTCAGATGATTATCGCAGACGAGCCGACGGGTAATATTGACCCTGAGATGAGTTACGAGATTATCGAACTTCTCTCTGAGATTAACAAGCGCGGTACAACTATCCTTATAGTTACCCACGAACTTGATTTAGTACAGAGCTTTAACCGCAGAGTCATCACTATCGAAAAGGGTGTAGTGGTATCTGATACTGTGGATATTCAGAGTTAAGCGGGGACAAGTTATGAAATTCAGTGGATTTGGTTATTTAATAAAAGAAGGAATAAAGAGCATCTGGACCAACAGAATGATGAGTATTGCCTCCATAGGCGTACTGATTTCCTGTTTGCTCTTAACAGGCGCCGCAGAGCTTTTGTCTGTTAATGTTACTGCAGCGGTAGACAAAATCGGTGGTACAAACGTTACCCGAGTTTTCCTTGATATGGAAGTTACCGATTTAGAGGCAGTACATATCGGAGACAGTATGGCTCGTATTGCCAATGTAGAAAAAACTCAGTTTATATCAAAGGACGAGGCTATCAAGGATTACCAGGATACACTCAGAGAAGATATTTTTGCCGAACTTCAGGGAGAGGGAAACCCTCTGCCTAACGCCATAGATGTAACTATGATCGACCTGGCTTATTACGATACCACCATCAATGCTATTTTAGAGATTGACGGAGTAGATTCAGTCAGAGATACCAGAGATATCGCAGAGAAACTTACAAGCCTCAATGACCTTGTAACTACTCTGAGTCTGTGGATAATGGCAGCACTTGTACTGATTTCAGTTTTCATTATTTCCAATACAATCAGAATGACAATGTATTCCCGTCGTTTTGAGATAAGCATTATGAAGTCTGTAGGTGCCACAGATACCTTTGTTCGTATTCCCTTTGTTATTGAGGGTATGATGATTGGACTTATTTCAGGCGTTATTTCGTCACTTTTACTTATGGTACTTTACGACGTAATTATGAAGACTGTTCAGAACATTGTTTCTTTCAGATTTATTCCTTATTCCCAGGTAGGCTTACCTGCATCCGTAGCCTTTATTATTGCAGGCGTGTTCATCGGTGCATTGGGTAGCCTTGTATCCATAGGACGTTACCTGAGAAAAGAAGGCAACGAACTTCTGGGTTGGTAATACCTCAGTTAATTGATACATCCCCTAAAAGAGGTGACCTTAATGAAAAGAATAATATGTACTTTACTTTCGATTATTATGCTTTTGGGATGCTTTGCCAGTGTAGGAGCAGATACTATCAGCGACCTTCAGCAACAGCAGGAAGAACTCGAGCAAGAGGCTAAGGAATACGAAGCGATAATTGCTGAAAAAGAAGACAAGATCGCTGAGCAGGAAGAGTACATCAACGCTATAGCCGACAAGGTTGCAAACGTCAACAGTCAGATAGAAATAAATCGTTCCAAGATTGCGGTATATGACGGAGAAATTGCCGCAAAGGAAGCAGAGAAAGATGCTCTCAACGCTGAGGCTGAGGAAAATATGGAGATGCTGAGAAGTCGTCTTCGTGCTATTTATATGGCAGGCGACGTATCCGCACTTGAAATCATCCTTGGTGCCAGTGATTATTCTGACTTTATTGATAAACTTCAGTTGGTAGAGAGTATATCCGATTATGATGCCAGACTCATAGACGATATCGAATCTCAGCTGGACGGAGTAAATGCCGCTATGGAGGAACTCAATATTCAGAAAGCAGAACTCGAGAATGAGAAGGCTTCTCTCGAGAGCAATCAGAGTGAACTCAACTCTTTGCTTGCAGAAAATGAAGAGGCTCTGGCAACACTCTACGGCGAAAAATCTGACGCTGAAGATCATATGCATGCCTATGAAGATGAGATCGCACAGATAAACGGACAGATTGAAGCATACTACGAAGAACTTCGTCAACAGCAAGAGCAGGAAAACCAAGATAATGACAGTTCCTCGGACTCTGACACTCCTCCTTATTCAGGCAGTTATGTGTGGCCTGCTCCGGGATTTTATACCTTGACTTCTCAGTATTACGAGGAACGCACAGGCTATTATCACGGCGGAATTGACATTGCAGGTCCAAGTTTTATGGGTGCTACCATTGTAGCATCTGCCTCCGGTACAGTTATAGAGGCTAACAACAGTTGTTCCCATAACTGGGGCAAATACGGAAGTTGCGGCTGCGGTGGCGGATTCGGCAATTACGTGTGGATAGACCACGGTAACGGCAAGTGTACCATTTACGCTCACCTTTCCTATACGACAGTATATGAGGGACAGTATGTTACCGCAGGAGAGATTATCGGCTACGGCGGGTCAACAGGATATTCCACAGGTCCCCACCTGCATTTTGAGACACGATACAACGGAGTCAAGTACGATCCGATGACCGAACTAAGTTGATAAATCTAATTTGTTCAGAGTGAGGTTTTTTCTATGACTAAAAAGAAGATTCCCCTTCCGATTGTTATTACGGCGATATTGCTCAGTGCAGCAATTGCATTTTCAGCAGCATATATAATCGCAACAATTTCCATTAACGCAAAACTTCGTGACACAGCAGAAAAACAGGCTCTGTTCACCACTCTTTCCAAGGTGGACGAGTATGTAAGAGAAAAACACAAAGGTGAAATTGACGAAGAAAAACTCAGCGAGGAATTATGTCGCACCTATGCGGAAGTGTTTGACGGCAAGGTGTTGTATCTCACCGCGCAGGAGTACAAAGACAGCGTATATACATCGGTGTCCGATTATATGGTGCTTGTTCTGGCAGACGGCTCGGCTGTAGTTGTACTCGATGAGGCAGTTTCCGAGGATGTTACCGATACGTCCCCTTCAGAAACTGCTACCAAATAATCGCTTAATTAATAACTCAAAGAAGACGACAGAATTGTCGTCTTCTTTTTTCTTTCATAGGGATATATAGGAGATTTAATCTGTTTGCTTTTTTACAGGATGTATGATAATATAATAGAAGATGATATTTTTCGATAATTTTCGAAAATAAAAAGCGAGGTACACTATGAAAAACGGTCTGTTCTTTGAAAACGGAGAGTGGATTTTTTATCGTAATGACAATCCTTATCACGCAGGAGCTATTGAAATAGATGGTGACGTTTACTATATAGGAAGACACGGACGTGCAGTAACGGGTCAACATGTAGTTCATGGCGAAATGTCTAACGGCGTATTAAAGCACGGAACCTATACTTTCGGCGAGAATGGTAAACTTATTAAGGGCTCCTATATCGCTCCGAAGAAACGAACATCCAAAAGGAAAAAACAAAAGAAGACTTCCGCCAGAAGGAAGAAGTCTTTACATATATCCAAGAAAACTATGGCCCTGCTAATAGGTTTTGTAGTAGTAATGATCACTTTGTTTATAGGTGCTGTAATTGTAGACAGCATAACAAAGCATCACGAAAAGCCCGAGGACACAACTCCCGGAATAAGTGTTACTTTGCCCGAGTTTGATGAGCCTGTACATTTATGTTCCGAAGCAGCACAGAAACTTTATAACAAGGAACTTACAATGTCAGAAATGAAGGGTGTAACACCCTATGTTCCTTTGCAGTTCAAATATACAATTTCAGGCGGAGACGGTCTTCTGTATATAAGCGAATATGCCGATATGTCCAACCCTAAGCAGTATATCCTCGAAGAGGATAACAAGGCCATAAATATCGATAATCTTAAGACCGGTACCAAGTATTATTACAAAGTACACGTGGGGGAGAACGTATATACAGGCAAGTTTGAAACCGCAGAGGGTACACGGTATATTTATATCCCCGGAGTATACAATACCCGAGATATCGGCGGATACACTACTCTTGACGGCAAAATTGTCAGACAGGGTTTAATTATTCGCGGTACAGAACTCGACGGACTTGTAGAGGCTAATTATTTTCTCAGACAAGAGGACAGAGAGGCTGTTCAGAAGCAGTTTGGCTTTGTGTATGAGATGGACTTAAGAGAATCATTTACCTATTCAGAGGGCTACGTATCCCGACTTGGCGAGGGAGTAGAGCACAATTTTTATACCGCACCTATGTATGGTAATATATTCAGCGATATAAATGCTGACGAGGTAAAGAAGGTTTTCTCTGATTTGGCTGATCCTCAGAATTATCCTATGTATCTGCATTGTACTTATGGATGTGACCGAACAGGTACTATTGTGTATCTTCTTCAGGGACTCCTCAATATGCCTGAGGATGAAATGATGAGAGAATATCGGATGTCCGCATTTTTCTCTCCTCAGTATACAAATTCAGCTCGTATGGAAGTTGTTGTCGAAGGACTTGAGAAATACAAGGGAGATACTATCCAGGAAAAAATAGAGAATTTTCTTAAAGAGGATATAGGCGTAACACAAAAAGAAATTGAGTCTATAAGAAATATCCTTTTAGAGGACTAAATACAGAATAATAAATTAAGCGAGGTGATTTCACCTCGCTTTTTTATAAAGAAAACGCAGTGGATAATTTCCACTGCGTTGTTTTTATGTAGGAATTACTCCCAGATTGATTTCATAATGGTAGGATAAGCCTTGTCAATGATGCTGACTGTTCTGCGAACGAGGTTAGCACATTCTTCGCCAACTGTACCTGTGCTGACATAAGCGTCCATCTCTACGCGGATGTCATTATCGGAATCCAGATAGAACTTAACCCATCTGTATTTCTGATTAAGTGCATTACAGGTGATAAGACCGTTTGCAAGTTTGTCTTGTTCGTAGTTAGCAACCTCGAAGCAAACAAACTGAACAATATTCTCGCCATCCTCGTCAAAAATAACGATAACAGGAATAGAATTAAGGTTGTCGCCGTTATATACCACACGAACAGTATGTTCATCACGGTCTGTATATTTAATACCATTTGCGTCCATGTAACGCAGATATTCCTGTTTGTATAAGTTTGCCATTGCAATACCCCCCATAAATTTATAAAATTTTTTGATTTAATGTTATCATTCAATGCAGATTTTTGTCAACTTAATTTACCGTAAACAATAGTGATTTTTTGGTGATTTCAGATGAGAACACAATAAAAAAAGCCGACCTGTAATTATACAGATCGACTTTAACTTTATTTTGTAAACATCAGTCTGCCGTAAGAAGGATACGGCCAGTACTCGGCAGAGGTGAGTTGTTCCATTTCGTCGGATACTTTTCTTAGTTTTCTCATAACAGAAAGCACCTCGTCGCAGTACATACGGGCAATGGTGAGTGCGTCTTCCTTAAGCCCTCTGACCTTATCTTCTGCTGATTGCAACTCATCAATATACTTATCGAAATCTTCAAGCAAAGCAGATAATTTCTTAATAAGTTTAAGTTCAGCGCTGACGGGTATATCCTCGCTCAGTTGACGCTTTTTGAGAACCGATGCGGACATATCGCCGATAAAGCGCGATACCGCGGGGAAGATGTCCTTTCGTGCCATATCGAGCATAGTGAGAGCCTCGATGTTTATCGTCTTTGAGTAACTTTCAAGCTGAATTTCACAACGGGCACGGATTTCGTCTGCGTTGAAGATCTTGTTTTTTTCAAAGAGAGCAACGTTTTTCTCGTCAGAGTAGTGTTGCATAGCCTCGGGCATAGTTCGGAGATTCATAAGTCCCCTCACTTTTGCCTCTTGAATCCACTCCTCGGCATAGTTGTTGCCGTTGAAGATAATGCGGTGATGGTTTTTGTAAACCTCGGCAACAATGCGATCGATAACAGAATCGATATTGGAGGAACCCTCGAGTACATCAGAGAACTGAGAAAGCTGTTCTGCAACAATGGTGTTGATCATAATGTTGGGACAGGCAATGTTTACTGAGGAGCCAAGGCTTCGAAACTCGAACTTATTACCTGTAAACGCTATGGGAGAGGTACGGTTGCGGTCTGTTGTGTCCTTTTTGAACTCGGGCAGAACCTCAACACCCATACCGATTTTAACTCGTTTTTCGGAGGTGTACTCTTCGCCGTGTGCTACTGCGTGGAGTATTCCCTCAAGTTGTTCACCCAGAAAGATGGACATAATTGCAGGAGGAGCCTCATGAGCGCCCAGACGATGGTCGTTACCTGCAGTTGCTACCGATATACGGAGCAGATCCTGATATTCGTCCACAGCCTTGATAACAGCACACAAAAAGAGTAAGAACTGTTTGTTTTCATAGGGGCGTTTACCGGGCTTAAAGAGGTTTTCACCTGTATCAGTAGTCAAAGACCAGTTGTTGTGTTTACCTGAGCCGTTAACACCTGCGAAAGGCTTTTCGTGGAGAAGACACACGAAACCGTGACGCTGGGCTACGTTCTTCATAACCTCCATAGTGAGCTGATTGTGGTCAGTAGCAAGGTTACAAGTTGTGAATACGGGAGCGAGTTCGTGCTGACAGGGAGCAACTTCGTTATGTTCAGTTTTGGCGTATACGCCGAGTTTCCACAGTTCCTTATCCAGTTCCTCCATAAAGGCTGCTACGCGGGGCTTGATAGCGCCGAAGTAGTGGTCGTCCATTTCCTGACCTTTGGGAGGTCTTGCACCGAAGAGAGTTCTGCCTGTATACATCAGGTCACGGCGTTCAAAGTACATTTCCTTGTCAATAAGGAAATACTCCTGCTCGGCACCAACCGTAACAAAAACGTGACCTACATCATCTCTGCCCAAAGCTTTGAGAAGACGAAGGCTCTCTGTAGAGATTCTCTCCATAGAACGGAGCAGAGGAGTTTTTTTATCGAGAACTGCACCTGTAAAGGAGCAGAAAACTGTAGGAATATACAGGGTATTACCCATTACGAAAGCATAGGAGGTAGGGTCCCAAGCAGTGTATCCGCGAGCCTCAAAAGTGGCACGGATTCCGCCGGAGGGGAAAGAGGAAGCATCAGGCTCACCCTTGATGAGTTCTTTGCCTGAGAATTCCATAATAACCTTGCCGTCGTTCGTGGGGGTGATGAAACTGTCGTGTTTCTCGGCGGTAATTCCCGTCATAGGCTGGAACCAATGGGTAAAGTGAGTACATCCCAGTTCCATAGCCCATGTCTTCATACCGCAGGCGACTTCGTTGGCGACGGAAATATCTAAGTGATCACCGTTCTGGATAGTACTTTTTAAAGTAGTATAAACTTCTTCGCTGAGGTATTTTTTCATTGCTTCGTTATTAAATACCATACAGCCGAAAAATTCGGGAACCATAGTCATAAAATCTCTCCCTGTAAACAAAATAACACAAAATAAATATAACATTTTACAAAGGAATGTCAATACATTATAATAGCAGATTTTTATTTTCAGAATATTTATTATTTTATCTTATTATATCAGATGTTTTTTTGTGATAATATATAATTGATAACGCGTATCTTCGAAAGGTATACTATCCGTTTTGTAACAAAAAACAGGACATCTGCATAATGCGGATGTCCTGCTGTAATTATTCACTCAATAAATTAAAATGCACACTTCTCTGTAAGGTATGCAACAAGTTCTGTAATAGGCATTCTAACCTGCTCCATAGTGTCACGGTCACGGACTGTAACACAGCTATCCTCCAAAGAATCGAAATCGTAGCAAATTGAGAAAGGAGTGCCGATTTCGTCCTGACGGCGGTAACGCTTACCGATGGAACCTGCGTCGTCGAACTCAACGGGGAAGTGTTTGGAAAGCATATCTGCAACTTCCTCAGCCTGTTCTGATAACTTCTTTGAAAGAGGAAGAACTGCTGCTTTGAAAGGAGCAAGAGCGGGATGCAGACGAAGTACAACTCTTGTATCACCCTCAGAAACCTCCTCCTCGTCATAAGCCTCGGTGATAATGGTGAGGAACAGTCTCTCAACACCCAGAGAAGGTTCGATAACGTAGGGAATATAGCGGGAGTTGTCTGTGGGATCAAAGTACTCCATAGATTTGCCGGAAACAGTCTGGTGCTGAGTGAGGTCATAGTCGGTTCTGTCAGCAATACCCCAGAGTTCGCCCCAGCCGAAGGGGAACAGATACTCAAAGTCAGTAGTAGCCTTGGAATAGAAGCAAAGTTCTTCAGCAGAGTGATCGCGAAGTCTGAGGTTTTCTTCCTTAATACCCAAAGAGTAGAGGAAGTCACGGCAGAAACTTCTCCAATAATCAAACCACTCAAGATCAGTGCCGGGTTTGCAGAAGAATTCAAGTTCCATCTGTTCAAACTCTCTTACGCGGAAGATAAAGTTACCGGGAGTAATCTCATTACGGAAAGATTTACCAACCTGTGCTACACCGAAGGGAACCTTTTTACGGCTTGTACGCTGAATGTTCTGGAAGTTTACGAAAATACCCTGAGCGGTCTCGGGACGGAGATAAATCTCACTCTTTGAATCTTCGGTAACGCCCTGGAAAGTTTTGAACATAAGGTTGAACTGACGGATATCAGTGAAGTTGTGGCTTCCGCAGTCGGGACAGGGAATCTGATGCTCATTGATATATGCCATCATTTCCTCGTTACTCCAACCTGCAACAATTGTACCGTCAAACGCCTCGATAAGGTTGTCGGCTCTGTGGCGTGTTTTACAATCTCTGCAGTCCATAAGGGGGTCAGAGAAACCGCCGAGGTGTCCTGATGCAACCCAGGTCTGAGGATTCATAAGAATAGCGGAGTCAAGAGAAACATTGTACTTGTTCTCCTGAACAAACTTTTTAAGCCAGGCAGCCTTGATGTTAGCCTTAAGAACTGCACCCAGGGGGCCGTAGTCCCAAGTGTTGGCAAGTCCGCCGTAAATCTCTGAGCCGGGATATACGAAGCCTCTGCCTTTACAGAGAGCAACGATTTTGTCCATAGTCTTTTCTGTGTTTTTCATACGGATTCCTCCCTATATGTAAAATTCAGTAAACACATCAATATACCTAAATATAGTAATACATTAAAGCCTTGTTGTCAACCGAATTGAAGAATAAAAGCAGATTACATCGGAAGAAACCTTAAGACTTAGGTACACATAATTCCGTTGACTTGAACTTGTGACTGTGGTATTATGATGTAAAGATAAAAGATATCTTCAAATGCGGTACAGTGATACCCGTAAGATGTTATACACTTATGCTTATTACTGTCTGTTTTTATGCAGACGGTTTTTGTTTTTTAGGGAGGTCCTAGGTATGAATTTCAAAGCACAGATTCTCGGAGAATCGGATATTGACCGTGTGCTTATTCGAATCGCCCACCAGATATGTGAGAAAAATAGCGGTATTGACAATTTGTGCCTTATCGGCATACGCACCCGCGGTGTACCGCTCGCTCACAGACTGTCGGAGTTTATTGGCCGTATAGAGGGAAAATCTCCCGAGGTAGGCGCACTTGATATTACTATGCATCGTGACGATTTGGGCAAGGGTACTGATACCCCTGTGGTAAGTTCTACGGACGTTCCTTTTTCTGTCGAGGGCAAGACAGTGGTGCTCGTGGACGACGTTATCTATACCTGCCGTACAGCAAGAGCAGCATTGGATGCGGTTATGGCACTTGGCAGACCTGCGAGGATTCAACTTTCAGTACTCATTGACCGAGGTCATTCGGAACTTCCGATAAGAGCCAATTTTGTCGGCAAGAATATCCCCACGTCTCAGGAGGAGATTATTGCAGTTCGCCTCAGAGAGTGTGACGGTGAGGACTCTGTAGCCATCTACAGTAAATAATTATGGAATTTTGCATAAAAAACAGACTCTGTGATGAGCCTGTTTTTTGTTTATATAGAAAATCTTGTCAAAATATTGAAAAATCAATACTCAAGTGCTACAATTTTTTTCAATACAGTTTGGAGATGAGTGTGAAATGAAAAAACTCAGAAAAATACTTAATCATATTTTCATTGACGGATTGTCAGGTATGGCGCTGGGACTTTTCGCTACATTGATCGTTGGTACCATACTCGAACAGATCGGCAAATATGTATCTGAACTCAGCCCCTACATAGGCGGATTCATTGTAGTATGTGCAGGAGTAGCCAAGGCACTCACGGGTGCTGGTATCGGTGTGGGTGTTGCAGTTAAGTTCAAACAGTCTCCTCTGGTGACTGTTTCCGCTGCAGTAGCGGGTATGGTAGGCGCTTTTGCCTCAAAGATTATTGCAGGCAGCCTCATCGCTACACCGAGTGTGGTTACATTAGCGGGACCGGGTGAGCCTCTGGGTGCTTTTGTAGCGGCACTTGTGGGAATCGAAGTCGGCAGACTCGTATCAGGCAAAACGGGACTCGATATAATAATTACTCCTGTGGTGACTATTGCCTCAGGTTGTATAGCAGGACTTCTGATAGGCCCCTATGTATCCTATTTTATGACAATGCTCGGAGGCTTCATCAACTGGGGAACAGAGCAACAGCCCTTCCTTATGGGAATTATCGTTTCCGTAATAATGGGCATGGTGCTGACGCTTCCCATTAGTTCAGCGGCTTTGGGTATATCTCTGAATCTGTCGGGAATTGCCGCGGGAGCAGCCGTGGTAGGCTGTTCTGCTCAGATGATAGGCTTTGCGGTACAGAGTTTCAGAGAAAACAAAGTATCGGGACTTATCTCACAGGGTGTGGGTACGTCTATGATTCAGATGCCCAATATTGTCAGAAAGCCAATTATCTGGCTCCCGCCCATTATCGCCAGCGCTATTTTAGGCCCTGTGTCTACCTGTGTATTCGGTATGGTGAATAATGCAACGGGTTCAGGTATGGGTACCTCGGGACTTGTTGGTCAGATTATGGCATATACAACAATGACCGAAGCAGGAATTACCCCCCTGGCAGCACTCGGAGAGATCGTACTTATGCATATCATAGCACCTGCAATACTTACTCTGCTTATTAGCGAACTTTTCAGAAAACTCAAGTGGATAAACTTTGGCGATATGAAACTTTCTCTGTGATTTTTCTTGACATAAGTGATACACAGAGATATAATTAGATAAACAAAACAGGGGTGCTGACGGCAAGTCGGCTGAGATTGAGAATTTGAGTGCTTCTCTGACCCTATAACCTGATACGGATAATGCCGGCGTAGGGAGTAGATTCACTGATATTATCAGCACTGCAGACCGGTATGCAGTGCTGTTTTCTTTTTTGAGAAAAATATCTTCTGTTTTGTTAATAATAATTGAGGTGATATTTTTATGAAAATCAACTTTGTCCGCAGACTAACCGAGAGTGCGATTATGCTCAGTATCGCAACCGTACTCAGTATGATTCCTCTTGTGGATATGCCTTTCGGCGGAAAACTTACACCCTTGTCGATGCTGCCGATTTTCCTTATCGTGTACCGCTATGGTATGGGCTGGGGCTTTTGTGTCAGCTTTACTTATGGACTTATTCAGATGATTCTGGGACTCGATAATCTGAGTTATGCTACTAACTGGGTTGCCGTAATCGCCATTATTCTTCTTGATTATCTGGTAGCATATGGCGTGTTGGGTTTTGGCGGATTATTTAGAGGAAAACTTAAGAATCAAAGACTGGAGTTTTCTTTAGGTGTTGCAATAGGTTGTGTGCTGAGATTTCTCTGTCATTTTATTACGGGAATCACCGTATGGGCAGACCCCTCGGGAGAACTTCCCATTCCCCTTTTCTCTCTTGCATACAACGGATGTTATATGCTCCCCGAGATGTTACTCACAATAATCGTGGGTGTAATTCTTACAAGTATGTTTGACTTTACATCTCCCGAACTTCACAGAATTAAAAAGTAAAATTTTGCAGAAGAAAACAGCCTTCCTCATAATGGGGAAGGCTGTTGACTTTATGTTATTTATCTCTGAATTTATTACACTCCTGCACAAAAGCAGAGGTGATTAGTTTCAGGTCATCTTCACTGTACAGATAGTGTGTAGATGTGTGAAGCGTATGTGTAGTGATGTGACTTTGACGCCGAAGAACCTTCTCCGAGCGATTGTGTACCAGTTCATCCTTTTCAGACTGAAAGCACATACAAGAAGCGGTGATATGAGGGAGAAGTTTTTTGGTTTTGCGGGCTTTTGCAAAAAGTTCCAGAAATCTCGGTACCCATCCTATATACAGCCATAGCCGTCGGTCAATTTCAATTCCGTAGGCCTTCTGTGCCGCCACCTCGTCTGGTCTATCCTTACGGACTTTTTGGAAAAGCACCCTGTAGGAATGTCGCATTGAGATAGGTTTAGCGAAAGGAATCAGCGGAACATTCTCCAGAAAAAGAAGTTTTACCTTATCGCTGTAAAGAGCCTCGGCACCAATAGCCAGAAGTGTACCCATAGAATGTCCCACGATAATGATATTCTCGTGAGTTTTTGCGAGAGTTTCTACTGCGGAGTTTACCTGTGCCTCCCATTTTCTCATAGAAGTACGGGAGAAATCGCGTACACCCTTGCCATGACCATCAAGGACAATGTTGCAGACAGAAAACTCTTTCGGCACTAAGGGCACAAGGTCGCAAAAGTGCAGGGGTGTGCCCAATATTCCGTGTACAAAAAGCACGGCAGTATGGGCGTTGTCTATAATATTTATATATTCCTTACCTATCACAGGGATACCTCCCTCATAAGGCTTTTTATAAAATCAGTCCAGCTTGTTCATTACCATACCGGTAATCATCTTGGGGTAGAAGTAGGTAGATTTCTGAGGCATTTTTTCACCTGCAGAGGCTACGTCGCGGATTTCGGTAACCTTGGTGGAATTGAGTACAAAGGAACACTGTGCCTTGCCACTGTCTACGAAGGAAATAGCCTCCTCGAAGAACTTGGTGTATGTAAGATTGATCTGAGCCGCCATGTTTTCCTTGTCAATTCCGAACGCACCCTCAAGAATAAGAGAGTGAAGAACGGTAACGTCCAACTGACGTGAGGGAACGCTTAAGTCGGGGAGAAGTATGTCCATAACGGAAATATCTTTGAGAGTAAGGAGATACCACTCACCCTGACCAAGATAGAAACCAAATGCCTTTTTGCCTTCGGCGTCCTTTTTGCTGAGGATTTCTTCCATATTCTCTGTGCCCTGATACTTTTCAATATCAAAGTATTCGCCACACTTCGAGAGAACTTCATCTTTGCTGAAACTTTCAAGGTCGCGTACAAGTCTGTGAGTGGGGAATACAACAAGACCGGGATGTCCCATATCACAGAGGAATATCATCTGATAGTCCTGAGCGTCACCCTCTTTTGAGATGCCTTCTTCACGGCAGTAGTTACGGTAGTTAAGGGCAGTTTCATAGCGGTGGTGTCCGTCAGCAATGTATATTTTCCTGTCTGCGAAGTCACCCACAAGTTTTGCAATAACATCCTTGTCGGTTACAATCCACATACGGTGGGTAACGCCCTCATCGTCTGTGAATTCAAGGTCAGCAACTCTCTTAGATTCAGCGTCAATGGTGCTGAGCGATGTGTGTTCCTCGTCCATATAAAGACCGTAAATCTGGCTGAAGTTGCAGTTTGTTGCCTTCATAAGATTCAGTCTGTCCTCCTTAGCCTTGGAGAGTGTAAACTCGTGAGGAAGCACAACTCCCTTGGAAAATTCTTCAACTTTAAGTCGACAGATAAGACCTTTTATGGAGTTTCTCTTCGAGTGAGCGGTGAACTCCTCCTCATAAATGTAGAGTGCGTCCTCCTGCTCACGGATAAGTATACCTTCGTCCTCCCAGGATTTCAGTACATCCTTGGCGGTAAGGTAGGGATTTTCGCCCTCCTTGGGGAGTTCCAGACGGATAATGTTGTTGGGGTTTGTAGCAAGATACTCAAGTCGCTGTTCCTCAGAAATAATATCGTAAGGGGGACAGCACAGAGACTTGATATCTCCAGCAACAGATGTGTCAAAGCGTAAGCCTTTGAATCCACTTATAATATCCATAATATGCCTCCTTATAAAAATTTTGGTATAGAAGTAAGGTTACATATATAGTATATCAGTAGGGGTGAATTTTTACAACAGAAATTTATAGATGTGAAGTTTAAGTAGCAGAGAGGTTGTAAACAAGAATAATCGCAAAACTCAGAAGAGAACTCTGACGGCATCTCTCAGGGGAAGAACCGTGAATTTCTTCTGGGTATTAAGATAAGCCAGAAGTTCCTCTATTTTATCCCAATCATTCTTTACTTCGAATTCGTAAGAATGACCTGCAATAACAAACAAAGAGTTTTTGGCAGAGTTATTACTGAAATCATTTAACTTCTCATAGATATCTTTGTCATCATACAAAGCGTTTATGGGAATGTGAAATCTGTCCCTCGGCAGATATTCATCTGTCAGAAAAGAGTAGCGGATGTATTCCAGGGGTAGATTATCCTTAACTACCTGAATGTTCTGCTCGGTCTGGTCATGAAAAGGAAAAGCGAAGCCTACAACATCCTGCTGAAAAATATTTTCAAGATTTTCAATATCATCTCTAACTTCTCTTATGATTTCTTCGTCGCTTAATGAGGAGAAGTAGGGATGAGTCAAAGAGTGTGAGGCAACTTCGTGTCCGATGTAGATATGTTTAACCTCTTTTAGATTCAGCCTTTTGATAGGTTTGTCGCCGTAATACCAAACAAAATCTTTAAGCCCTGAATTTAAATTTAAAGTAGCCTTCAGGCCATATTTGTTAAGGAGTTCTACAAATCTTTTATCATATATTGTTCCGTCGTCAAAACTAAGACTCACTATTTTCATTCGAAATCCTCCGTTTTTGCAATTTGGTTTATCTGTCCTTTATATTATACCACAAGTAAAAAAGGATTCAATAGACTTCGGTGTCCCAGCTTTGTCTCGGCACAGTCGCTTTCGAGTCCCTGAATGTTGGAAGAAAAACAAAAAACACCCTCCTTACGGAAGGTGTCCTTTGTTTTGGTGGGCCATCAGGGAGCATTGTTTTCTTCGAAAACCCTGCTGTCCTCGGAGCATAGCTCCGTCGGACTTCGAGGCTAAAAACAGTTCCCCGAACTGTTTTTTGACGCCTCTCACCCTCCTCAGGGTTCGAGTCCCTGAATATTGGAAAAAAACAAAAAACACCCTCCTTACGGAAGGTGTCCTTTGTTTTGGTGGGCCATCAATACGTGTAATTTATATGGAAACGGTTACCTCGTTTTCTGCGGTGTGTTTTCTGACAAAAGTATCATCATCGCTCTCCTTAAAAACAGTCCACCGGACTGTTTTTACCTTCGACTTCGGTGTTCCACCTTCGCCTCGGCACAGTCGCCTTCGAGTCCCTGATGTCACCACTGCAGGTAAAATAAAAAGCAGTAACACAAAGTAGTGTTACTGCCTTTTATATGGTGGGCCATCAGGGACTCGAACCCCGGACCAACCGGTTATGAGCCGGTTGCTCTAACCAACTGAGCTAATGGCCCTCGTTTATTGAGCAAAAGTAATTATATCAACATAATTTATCTTTGTCAATATTTATATTAGCAGATTTTCTGATGCACTATAAATATTTGTTGCAGGTTAGACTCATAGGTGATATAATACTATATATGTGTAAAACCGAAGGAGAATACCTTTGATAGATTTTATTACCAAGATTGATTTTTCTGTACTGTATTTTATTCAGGAACACCTTCGGTGTGATTTTCTCGACTATATCTCAGCAGGAATAAGTATGATTTTTGAGGCGGGTATATTCTGGCTTTTGGTTGCCGTAATCTTCCTTATAAGCCGAAAAACCCGTGTCGTCGGAGTGCTTGTTCTCTGCTCCTTACTCCTCTTTTTGCTTGTTAGTGAACTGGGACTTAAGAATATAATTTGTCGGGAGCGTCCTTGTCATATTGACGGCACAATACCCCTTGCTATAAAGATGCCCGAGTCCTTCAGTTTCCCATCGGGGCATACAGCCTCGTCCTTTGCTGCAGCAGGCACTATATATGCTTATAATAAGCGCCTGGGAATACCCGCGCTTATAATAGCCCTCATAGTCGGGCTTTCGCGACTTTATCTCTTTGTACATTTTCCTACGGATGTACTGGCAGGTATTGTGGTGGGACTTCTCTGTTCATTTGTCACAGTATCGGTATTCAGACGTATACGTCGGTAGGCGACTGCTACTTTAAATAACGGAATCTGTTAGGAGGTTTACTTATGAAAGAACTATTGTCTGTTAATCTGTTTGATTTTACAAAAACTATCGCTCGAGAACTTTTCGAGAGTGCCGATTATCCTTGGGAACTTCTCCCCAAAATTTCCGATTACATAATGGAACTTGGCGCCACGTTACCCAAGGAGAAGTTTGACAAAATCGGCGACAATATCTGGGTGGCAAAAAGTGCAAAGGTAGCACCCACTGCTTCTCTCAACGGCCCTCTGATTATCGACGAGGAGGCAGAGATCCGTCACTGTGCTTTTATTAGAGGTAACGCTATTGTAGGCAAGGGTGCTGTTGTAGGTAATTCCACAGAACTCAAAAACTGCATCCTCTTCGACTCGGTGCAGGCTCCTCATTACAACTATGTCGGCGACAGTATCTACGGATACAAGGCTCACACGGGCGCAGGTGTTATCGCTTCTAATCTTAAGGCGGACAAGTCTCTGGTTACTGTAAACTTCCGTGGCGAAAAGGTAGCAACAGGTGTCAAGAAGTTCGGCGCTATGATTGGCGACTTTGGTGACATCGGATGCAACAGCGTACTCAACCCCGGCTCCGTTATCGGCAGAGGCACCAACGTGTACCCTCTGTCCTTTGTAAGAGGCTACGTAGAGGAGAATTCTATCTACAAAAAGCAGGGCGAAGTAGTCAAAAAAGTGTAATGTACTAAAAATTTACATAAAAATCGGGTGGCTGAGGTTTACGCTGCCCGATATTTTTTTGTTCAAAAATAAGTTTTGTCGACTGATTTTTTGTCAATTGTATTTTCTGAAGGTCAAAAACCACAAAATATTGTATTTTTTTGGCGAAAAAATCAAAATTTTGTATTGTGCAAATTTAACAAAATTTTAGTGAAAAATTCTCTAAAGTTCTACAAAGAAAAGTTCCCGAAAAAACTTGATTTTAATATATATATATATTATAATTGTCCCTGCGTGACTGCAATAAATGATATGCGATGACGTGGGAGGTTGCGGCGAACAGCCGGTTTTTCCACTGAGTATGTCCGATTTTAAACCGGGCGAAAGTAAAATTTCACAGCACAAAACGGTCATTGGGGTTGCTATGCCCGTAGTGTGCACTTTTGCTTTTTTGAACTTCCCGGTTAACAAAAAGTTAATCGGCTTTTTTAATGCGGGGTGATGAAACACCCGGCCGTGTGTAAAGAAAAGCCAAGGGAGTTTGGAAAGGCAACAAAGCCCGCCAACTCAAAAATTATTTAAGGAGGCGTTTTTTATGGCAGTCAAGGAAAAAATCAGAATTAGATTAAAGGGTTACGATCACCAGCTGGTTGATCAGTCAGCAGAGAGAATCGTGCAGACAGCTAAGCGTACAGGTGCCAGAGTTTCCGGTCCTGTTCCGCTTCCCACAGAGAAGCAGGTTGTTACAATTCTTCGTGCGGTTCACAAGTATAAGGACAGCCGCGAGCAGTTCGAGATGAGAACTCACAAGCGTCTGATCGATATACTCAGACCCTCAAACAAAACTGTTGACGCTCTTACAAATCTGGAGCTCCCTGCCGGCGTTGAGATTGAGATTAAGTTCTGATTCCCTCGGGAACGGACTTAAGGTTTGATTATCAACCTACAAGCAGACAGGGTCACGTCGGTAGATGAACTACATCGCTGCCGACCAATAACCTAAACAAGGAGGAAATAAAAATGCAGAAAGCATTAATCGGCAAGAAGATCGGTATGACACAGATCTTCGACGAGAAGGGAAATGTAGTTCCCGTAACTGTTGTAGAGGCAGGCCCCTGCGTTGTCTCTATGAGAAAGACAGTTGAATCTGATGGCTATGAAGCTGTACAGCTTGGCTTCGGTGATATGAAGGCAAGCAAGGTTACAAAGCCTATGCAGGGTCACTTTAAGAAGGCAGATGTTGCCCCCAAGAAGGTTCTCAAGGAGTTCCGCTTTGATGATTGCAACGCATACAACGTTGGCGATATTCTCAAGGCAGACCTTTTCGAGGAAGGTGTAAAGGTAGACGTTACAGGTACCAGCAAGGGTAAAGGCTACGCCGGCGTAATCAAGCGTTGGAACTTCGGTAGACTTAAGGAAACTCACGGTTCAGGTCCTGTTGCTCGTCACGGCGGTTCCATGGGTGCTTGTTCTTCTCCCTCCAGAGTATGGAAAGGCAAGAAGATGGCAGGTCACCTTGGCGCAGAGAAGGTTACCGTTAAGAACCTCACAGTAGTAAAGATTGACGCTGAGAACAACCTCATCGCTATCAAGGGTGCTATCCCTGGTGCAAACGGCGGTTACGTTGTTATCAGAGACATCAAGTGATAGGGAGGAGGAGTATTAATGCCTAACGTAGCAGTATTAGATATGGCTGGCAAGAAGGTTGGTACAATCGACCTGAGTGATGCTATATTCGGAATCGAGCCCAATGAGGCTGTTATGCATGACCTGGTAGTTAACTACCTGGCAAACCAGAGACAGGGTACTCAGTCCGCTCTCACAAGAGCAGAAGTTTCCGGTGGCGGCAAGAAGCCTTGGCGTCAGAAAGGAACAGGTCGTGCCCGTCAGGGTTCAACAAGAGCTCCCCAGTGGACTCACGGCGGCGTTGCATTCGCACCGAAGCCCAGAAGCTACCGCTTCACAGTTAACAAGAAGGTAAGAAGACTCGCTATGAAGTCTGCTCTTTCCGCTAAATGTGCTGCAGAAGAGATCATCGTACTCGATGCTCTCGAGATGACAGAGTACAAGACCAAGACAGTTGCAGATATGCTCACAGCAGTAGGCGCTGACAAGAAGGCTCTCATTATCCTTCCCGAGGTTAACAACTTTGTTATCAAGTCTGCATCCAATATCGCAGGCGTTAAGACCGCACAGGTTAACACTATTAATGTATATGACATTCTTAACGCTGACAAACTCGTTATCGTTAAGGACGCAGTTGCAAAGATTGAGGAGGTGTACGCATGATTTCTCATGACATCATAATCAGACCTATCATCACTGAAAAGAGCATGTTGGGTGCTACCGAGAAGAAGTACACTTTCGAGGTTGCAAAGACAGCCGGCAAGATCGAAATCGCTCGCGCAGTTGAGGAGATCTTCAAGGTTAAGGTTCAGAAGGTTAACACCCTGAACGTTCGCGGTCACTACCGCAGACAGGGCAGAAGCGAGGGCTACACAAGAGCTTGGAAAAAGGCTGTAGTTACTCTCACTGCTGACAGCAAAAACATCGAATTTTTTGAAGGCATGATGTAAGCCTGTAAAAAAATATATTCTATACTATATTAATACAGGCAGAATGTATGGGAAGCGCCATCTTCCCGCAAAGCCATCATGAGGAGTGTGAATAAAATGGCTATTAAAGTTTACAAGCCGACTACAAACGCTCGTCGTAATATGTCGGTTACAGATTACTCTATCCTTTCTAAGGTAGAGCCCGAAAAGAGCCTGCTTGCACCGCTGAAGAAGAATTCCGGTCGCAACAGCTACGGCAGAATCACCGTTCGTCACAGAGGTGGCGGTAACAGAAGAAAGTATCGTATCATCGACTTCAAGCGTCAGAAGTTTGACGTTCCCGGTCTTGTTAAGACTCTGGAGTACGATCCTAACCGCAGTGCTTTCATTGCACTTGTTGAGTATCCTGACGGCGAGAAGGCATACATCATCGCTCCCGAAGGTCTCAAGGTTGGCGATACAGTAGTTTCCGGTAAGGATGCAGACATCAAGGTTGGTAATGCACTTCCCCTGTCCGCTATCCCCACAGGTACATTCATCCACAACGTTGAGCTTTATCCCGGCCGCGGCGCTCAGTTCGCTCGTGCAGCTGGTAACATGGCTCAGCTTATGGCTAAAGAGGACGGCAAAGCACTGCTTCGTCTTCCCTCAGGCGAACTTCGTAAGGTTCCCGTTGATTGTATGGCTACAATCGGACAGGTTGGTAACACTGACCACGAGAACGTTAAGATCGGTTCCGCCGGTAGAAAGAGAAACATGGGTTGGAGACCCACAGTTCGTGGTTCTGTAATGAACCCCTGCGATCACCCCCACGGTGGTGGTGAGGGTAAATCCCCCGTTGGTCGTCCCGGCCCTGTTACCCCCTGGGGTAAACCTGCTCTGGGTTACAAGACCAGAAAGACACACAATCGCTCCGATAAAGATATCGTAAAGCGTAGAAACAGCAAGTAAGGCGTAGAAAGGAGCTTATTTAATATGAGTAGAAGTATGAAAAAGGGTCCTTTTGTTCAGCCTGTACTGCTCAAAAGGGTTAAGGAAATGAACGCTTCCGGCGAGAAGAGAATTCTCAAGACTTGGTCCAGAAGCTCTACAATTTTCCCTGAATTTGTAGGTCACACATTTGCAGTCCACGATGGACGCAAGCACGTTCCTGTATATGTAACTGAGGATATGGTTGGTCACAAGCTCGGTGAGTTTGCTCCCACACGTACCTTCAGAGGTCATGCAGGTTCTAAAACATCTAGATAATGCGGAAGGAGAATACAGAAATGGAAGCTAAGGCATATCTTAATTATGTCCGTATTTCACCTCGTAAGGTTAGCATCGTTCTGGATCTTATCCGCGGTAAGGATGTTAAACTTGCTAAGGCAATTCTTGAGCATACACCCAAGGCTGCTTGTGAGCATCTTCTGAAGCTTCTCAAGTCTGCAATGGCAAATGCTGAGAACAATCACGATATGGACATCACAAAGCTTTACGTTGCATCTTGCAGCGTTAGCCAGGGTCCCACTCTCAAGAGAATCCGTCCCCGTGCACAGGGCAGAGCCTTCAGAATCAACAAGAAGACTTCCCACATCACACTGGTTCTCAAAGAGAGAGAAAACTAAGAAGGAGGTAAATAGTCATGGGTCAGAAAGTTAATCCTCACGGCTTACGTGTTGGCGTTATTAAGGACTGGGATTCACGCTGGTTCGCAAATAAGAAAGACTTCGGTGACACACTTGTTGAGGACTATAACCTCCGCAAGGAACTGAAGAAGCAGCTCTATGCTGCAGGCATCGCAAAGATCGAGATCGAGCGCGATGGCAAGAAAGTAAGAATTCACATTCACTGTGCAAAGCCCGGTATGATTATCGGTAAGGGCGGTTCTGAGATCGAAAAGCTCAGACTTCAGTGTGAGAAGATGCTCGGCGGCAAGCCCTGCGCTATCAACATTGTTGAGATCAAGATGCCCGACGTAAATGCACAGCTCGTTGCAGAGAGTATTGCACAGCAGCTGGAGAAGAGAATCTCCTACCGTCGTGCTATGAAGCAGGCTATCGGCCGTGCTATGAGACTCGGTGCAAGAGGTATAAAGACACAGTGTAGCGGTCGTCTCGGCGGTGCAGAAATCGCTCGTTCCGAGAACTACCACGAGGGAACTATCCCGCTGCAGACACTCCGTGCTGATATCGATTATGGTTTTGCTGAGGCAAACACCACATACGGTAAGATCGGCGTAAAGGTTTGGCTGTACAAGGGTGAGGTTCTCGGTTATGCAAACCAGAACAATAACCAGAGATCCGACCGTCCCAGAAGAAATCGTAGGGAAGGGGGCAATAAATAATGCTGATGCCCAAAAGAGTTAAGTACAGAAGAGTACACAGAGGCCGTATGACCGGTAAGGCATACAGAGGTAACAAAGTTACTTACGGTGAGTATGGTCTTCAGGCATTAGAGCCCTCATGGATCACTTCCAACCAGATCGAGGCAGCTCGTATTGCAATCAACCGTTACTGTAAGAGATTCGGTAAGGTTTGGATTAAAATTTTCCCCGACAAGCCTGTAACAGCTAAGCCTGCTGAAACCCGAATGGGTTCCGGTAAAGGTTCACCCGAGTACTGGGTAGCAGTTGTTAAGCCTGGCAGAATTATGTTTGAACTTGCAGGTGTTGATGAGAAGATCGCTCGTGAGGCTATGCGTCTCGCAGCAAACAAGCTTCCCATCAAGTGTAAGTTTGTTAAGAAAGCAGATCAGGAGGTAGAGCAGTAATGACAGCTACAGAACTTAAGAAATTATCAGCTTCTGAGCTTACAGAGAAGCTTGCTGACCTCAAAGAGGAGCTTTTTAACCTCAGATTCCAGCTTGCTATCAACCAGCTCGAGAACCCCATGCGCATCAGCGCTGTTAAGAAGGACATTGCAAGAGTTTCTACCGTTCTTCGTCAGTTAGAGCTTGAGTCTAAAGAAGCATAAGGGAGGACGAAAAAATGAACGAAAGAAACATGAGAAAAACACTTGTCGGTAGAGTTGTAAGCAACAAGATGGACAAAACCATCGTTGTAGCAATCGAAGACAGCGTAAAGCACAAGCTTTACAATAAAATTGTTAAGCGTACCGTTAGATATAAGGCACACGACGAGAATAACGAGTGCGGTATCGGCGATCGCGTAAGAATTATGGAGACTCGACCCCTCTCCAGAGATAAGAGATGGAGACTTGTCGAGATCATCGAGAAAGCTAAGTAAGGAGGGAACACGATGATTCAGCAGCAGACTTATTTGAAAGTTGCCGACAACACAGGTGCTAAAGAGCTTATGTGTATCCGTGTTCTCGGTGGTACTAGAAGAAAGTACGCAAACATCGGCGATGTAATCGTTGCTTCTGTTAAGAAGGCTGCTCCCGGCGGCGTTGTTAAGAAGGGTGACGTTGTTCGCGCAGTTGTTGTACGTAGTGCTAAGGGCGTTCGCAGAGATGACGGCACATATATCCGTTTCGATGAGAATGCAGCAGTTATCATTAAGGAAGATAAGAACCCCAGAGGTACTCGTATCTTCGGACCGGTAGCAAGAGAGCTTCGTGATAAGGATTATCTGAAGATTCTTTCCCTTGCTCCCGAAGTACTTTAATTGGAGGTGTCAACAATGTCTAAAGTTCATGTAAAAACAGGTGACACCGTAGTTGTAATCAGCGGTAAGGATAAGGGCAAGAAAGGCAAGGTTCTTGCTGTAAGCCCTAAAGAAGGCAAGATCATTGTTGAGAAAATCAACATGGTATCAAAGCATGTTAAGCCCAGAAAGATGGGCGAGCAGGGCGGTATCATCAAGGCTGAGGGCGCATTCTACGCCTGCAAGGCTCAGGTTTACTGCTCACATTGCAAGAAGCCCACAAGAATTGCACACAAGGTAAACGATAAGGGCGACAAGACCCGCGTTTGCGCTAAGTGCGGCGAAAAGCTTTGATAAGGAGGACTGAAAGAAATGGCAAGACTTAAGGATTTTTATGTTAAGGAAGTTGCACCTGCTCTTCAGAAGAAGTTCTCCTACAAGAGCGTAATGCAGATTCCCAAGCTTGATAAGATTGTTATCAATATATCTTCAGGCGAAGCAAAGGATAACTCCAAGATGATGGACGCTATCTGCACAGACCTCGGCACAATCACAGGCCAGAAGCCTATGATTTGCCACGCAAGAAAGTCTGTAGCTAACTTTAAGCTCCGTGAGGGTATGCCCATCGGTGCCAAGGTTACACTCAGAGGCGACAGAATGTACGAGTTCCTTGACAGATTCTTCAACGTAGCTCTTCCCAGAGTTCGTGACTTCAGAGGTATTAACCCCAACTCTTTTGACGGCCGTGGTAACTACAACATGGGTGTTAAAGAGCAGCTTATCTTCCCTGAGATTGACTACGATAAGATCGACAAGATCCGCGGTATGGACATTTGCTTTGTAACTACCGCAACAACAGACGAAGAGGCCAGAGAGTTACTTACTCTTATGGGCGCTCCGTTCGCTAAGTAAGGAGGTATTACTGTGGCAAAGACAGCTATGAAAATTAAGCAGCAGAGAGAGCAGAAGTTCTCCACCAGAGAGTACTCCAGATGCAAAATCTGCGGTAGACCCCACGCTTACCTCCGTAAGTTCGGCATTTGCCGTATTTGCTTCCGTGAACTCGCATACAAGGGCGAGATTCCCGGAGTAAAGAAAGCAAGCTGGTAATTCATCAAAGGAGGAAATAAACAATGCAGATTACTGATCCTATTGCTGACCTGCTTACCAGAATCCGTAACGCAAGTTCAGCTAAGCACGACACAGTTGATATTCCTGCATCAAATATGAAGAAGGCTATCTGCCAGATTCTCCTTGATGAAGGCTATATCAAGAATTTCACAGTAGCAGAAGATGGCAAACAGGGCATCATCACCGTTGTACTTAAGTATGGCGAGGGCAAAACTCCCGTACTTTCAGGTCTCCGTCGTGTAAGCAAGCCCGGTCTGCGCATCTATACAGACGTAGAGAATATGCCCAAGGTTATGAAGGGCCTGGGCGTTGCTATCATCTCCACATCCAAGGGCATTATGACAGACCGTCAGGCTCGTAAGGAGAATGTTGGCGGCGAGGTTCTTGCGTTCATTTGGTAAGGAGGTGCGAAGATGTCTCGAATTGGAAGAAAACCTATAAATATTCCCGCCGGTGTAGAAGTAAAATTCGAATCTGGTGTTATCACTGTTAAGGGCCCCAAGGGTACTCTTACACAGAACATTCATCCCAACATGCAGGTTGAGGTTAACGGTGCAGAGATAAATGTTACACGTCCCGACGATAACAAACTCAACCGTTCACTCCACGGTCTCACAAGAACACTCATCTTCAACATGGTTGTAGGTGTATCCGAGGGCTTCAAGAAAGAGCTCGAGGTTAACGGTGTTGGTTACCGTGTGCAGAAGCAGGGTAAAGATTTAGTTATGAACCTGGGTTACTCTCATCAGGTAGTTATGTCTGATAACGAGGACATTACTATTGAGGTTCCCGGTCCTAACAAGATCATCGTTCACGGCATAGATAAGCAAAAGGTTGGTCAGTTTGCTGCCGAGGTTCGCTCTAAGCGTCCCCCCGAGCCTTACAAGGGTAAGGGTATCAAGTACGTTGATGAGTATATCCGCCGCAAGGAAGGCAAAGCCGGTAAGAAGTAATTTAAGGAGTGAATTAAAATGGTTAGAAGACCTGATACAAAAAAAGCCCGTATTCAGCGCCACAAGAGAGTTCGTGGCAAGGTTAGCGGCACAGCAGATTGTCCCCGTCTTTGCGTTTATCGCTCCACCAATAACATCTACGCTCAGATTATTGACGACGTAAAGGGTGTTACACTGGTATCTGCTTCTTCTCTGGACAAGAGCATTGAAGGTAATGGCGGTAACAAAGAGGCTGCAAAGGCAGTCGGTAAGCTCGTTGCAGAACGTGCAAAGGAAAATGGCATCACAGATGTTGTTTTCGACAGAGGCGGTAATATCTACCACGGCCGTGTTAAAGAATTGGCCGAAGGCGCTCGTGAGAGCGGCCTCAATTTCTAAGGAAGGGGAGGAATTACTTTGGCTATTATTGACGCATCCACAATGGATCTTAAAGAGCGTGTAGTCGCTATCAACCGTGTATCAAAGACCGTTAAGGGCGGACGTATCTACAAGTTCGCTGCTCTGGTAGTTGTAGGTGACGGCGAAGGCACAATCGGCTTTGGTATTGGTAAAGCCGGCGAAGTTCCCGATGCAAT
The DNA here is from genome assembly GCA_045603105.1 of Ruminococcus sp. Classification (GTDB taxonomy): domain Bacteria; phylum Bacillota; class Clostridia; order Oscillospirales; family Acutalibacteraceae; genus Ruminococcoides. The sequence continues at coordinate 37,927 of JAZULM010000003.1, read as the reverse complement.
CCGCAAGGGCATCGAGGACGCAAAGAAGAATCTTGTAAAGATTTCTCTTCGTGGTACAACAATCCCTCACGAGGTTATCGGTGAGTACGGCGCAGGCAGAGTTCTTATGAAGCCCGCTGCACCCGGTACCGGTGTTATCGCAGGTGGTCCTGTTCGTGCAGTACTTGAGGTTGCTGGTGTTAAGGATATCAGAACCAAGGCTCTGCGTTCCAACAACCCCTGCAACGTTGTTCGTGCAACTTTCCAGGGACTTCAGTCACTGCGCACTGCCGAGCAGGTAGCTGCAATCAGAGGCAAGTCCGTTAAGGAAATTCTGTAAGGAGGGCCGTATAATGAAAATCACATTGGTTAAAAGCCTTATCGGCTCTAAAAAAGATCAGATCGCAACCGCCCACGCACTGGGTCTTCGCAAAATCGGTGATGTAACTGAGCAGCCCGACAATGCACAGACCAAGGGTAAGGTTAAGAAGATCGTTCACCTCATTCAGGTTGAAGCTTAATAGGGAGGTGCGAATATGAGATTACATGATTTATCTCCTGTAGAGGGCTCCAAGAAGGAAGCCAGAAGAATCGGTAGAGGTCACGGCTCAGGTCAGGGTAAAACCGCCGGTAAAGGTCACAAGGGCCAGAAGGCAAGAGCAGGACGTGGTATGAGAATCGGTTTCGAAGGCGGTCAGATGCCCCTTCAGAGACGTGTTCCTAAGAGAGGATTCAACAATATCTTCGCTAAGAATATTGTTTCCGTTAACGTAGGTACACTCGAAAAATTCGACAACGGTTCAGTTGTTGACGTACAGGCACTTGTTGCTGCTGGTATCGTAAAGAACTCCTTCGATGGTGTTAAGATTCTCGGCAACGGTACACTGACAAAGAACCTGACTGTCAAGGTTTCTGCTTATTCCGAATCTGCTAAGGCAAAAATCGAGGCCGCAGGCGGAAAGGCAGAGGTGATCTAATTGTTTAAGACAATCAGAAACGCCTGGGCGATTCCTGATGTAAGAAAGAAGATCCTCTTTACTCTTCTTATTCTTGCTATCTATAGAATCGGCTGCGTTATCCCCGTTCCTTTTGTAGATATTGAGTCACTTGCAGCATCCTCTTTCCTCACTTCAGGAAACACAGTGTTTGCATACCTCAATACTCTTTCAGGCGGTGCCTTTGGTAACGCTACAATTTTCGCAATGGGTATTACACCCTACATCAACAGCTCCATTATCATGCAGCTTCTCTGCGTTGCTATTCCCGCACTCGAGAGAATGAGCAAAGAAGGCGAGGACGGCAGAAAGAAGATCGCTACCATTACCCGTTACCTGACCGTTGGTCTTGGTCTTATCCAGGGTACAGCTTACTTCTTCTACCTCAAAGGATATAACTATCTGAACTATGATAAGGGCTTCAGCCTTTGGTTCTCTGCATTTGTTATTATCTTTGCTTTCACAGCAGGTACAGCTCTTATGATGTGGATGGGTGAGCAGATTAACAATCGTGGTATCGGCAACGGTATTTCCATGCTCCTGTTTGCAGGTATTATTGCTCGTCTGCCCTCCACTATCTACTATATGTTCCCTGTACAGAAGTCAACAGCTTCTATGAGCTACTGGTACAGAGCTACTCAGGGCGAGTGGAAATTCTATATTCTCGTTCCTGTATTTATCCTTCTCTTCCTTGCTATCGTATGGATTATTACATTCATGCAGGATGCAGAGAGAAGAATCCCCGTTCAGTATGCAAAGAGAGTTGTAGGCAGAAAGATGTACGGCGGCCAGTCCAGCCACCTTCCCATCAAGGTTGCTCTCGGCGGTGTTATGCCCGTTATCTTTGCTTCCTCTATTCTCTCCATCCCCAGCACAATCAATATGTTCTGGCAGCCCGCAGCAGATTCCTTTATGGGTAAAGTATTCGCAACTCTCCGTCCCGACGGTTGGCTGTATCTGGTACTTTCCTTCCTGCTGATTCTGGCATTTGCATACTTCTATACAACTATTCAGTATAATCCTGTTGAGATGTCTAACAATCTCAAGCAGAATAACGGTACTATCCCCGGCATTCGCCCCGGTAGTCCCACTGCCGACTTCATCAAGAAGATTCTCTCCAGAATCACTCTTATCGGCGCACTCTTCCTTGCTTTCATCTATCTTGTTCCCAGTGTATACACTGCTATTGGCGGACTCACCCAGCTTTCAATGGGTGGTACATCCATCATCATCGTAGTTGGTGTTGCACTTGAGACAGTTAAGCAGCTTGAAAGCCAGATGATGATGCGTCATTACAGAGGCTTCCTGGATTAATAACTTCTTAAAGGAGAGTAGGATTATGAATATTATTCTCTTAGGTGCACCCGGTGCCGGTAAAGGCACACAGGCAGCAGTTATCTGCGAGCACCTTAATATCCCCACAATCTCTACTGGTAATATTATCAGAGAGGCGCTGAGAACCGGCACAGAAATGGGACTCAAGGCCAAATCTTATATGGATTCCGGCAAACTTGTTCCCGACGAGGTAGTTATCGGTATCATCGAGGAAAGACTTCAGAAAGACGATTGTCAGAACGGTTTCATCCTTGATGGTTTCCCCAGAACTATTCCTCAGGCCGAGGCTCTTGATAAGATGGGTGTTGTTATTGACAAGGTAATCGATATCGAAGTACCTGATGAGGTAATCGTAACCCGTCTGTCCGGACGCCGTGTCTGTGAGAAATGCGGCAGACCTTATCATATCGTTGACCTGAAGCCTCAGGTTGACGGAGTCTGCGATGATTGCACAGGCGCCCTTATTCAGCGCAAGGATGATCACATTGATACCGTTAAGGCAAGACTCGACATTTATCACGCCGAGACAGAGCCCCTGAAGGATTACTACGGTAAGCAGGGTAAACTCACTGTTGTTGAAGGTCAGGATAAGGTTGAGGACACAACAGCTTTAACGCTCAAGGCACTTGAGGCTTAATCTATGGTAGTTATCAAGACTGCCCGTGAGCTTGAGCATATGCTTCACGCATGCAGAATTTCTGCAAACGCTTTAAAACTTGCGGGTACGGCTGTACAGCCCGGTGTTTCGACACTTGAGATTGATACTCTTATCCAAAAGTATATCGAGAAAGAAGGCGCCAAAGCCTCCTTTCTCGGTTACGGCGGATTTCCAAAGAGTTCATGTATTTCAGTAAATAATGTGGTTATCCATGGCATACCCAGTCGCAACTGCATTCTTAAGGAAGGCGACATCGTCTCAATTGATGTTGGTGCTTTCTTTGAGGGTTATCACGGCGATAACGCTTACACCTTCCCCTGCGGACAGATTTCCAAAGAAGCACAGGCTTTGCTTGATGCTACTAAGGAATCTCTGTACGAAGGCATCAAGGCCGCTCAGGCGGGAGCACGTGTAGGCGATATAGGCCACGCAGTTCAGAGCTATGTCGAAGCTCGCAGTTACTCGGTGGTACGAGATTTTGTCGGCCACGGCGTAGGTGCGAAGTTACACGAAGAACCCAGTGTACCCAACTATGGCACTCCCGGTCGAGGAGTGAGGCTCATTCCCGGTATGACTATTGCCATTGAACCCATGATCAATATGGGTGACTACAAAGTAAAGGTTCTGGATGACGAATGGACCACCGTCACTTGTGACGGGAGTTTGTCGGCTCACTTTGAACACACAATCGTCATCACTCCCGATGGTCCCAAAATTATGACTGTAGCAGACGATGAGGTGACACTATGAGTATCACTGTCGGCTCGGTTGTAAGGGCAAAGGCAGGCCGTGACAAAGATAACTTCTTTGTTGTGGTAAGAACTGAACAGGGTTACGCCTGGATATGTGACGGTAAACGTCGTAAAGTACAGGCTCCCAAAAAGAAAAAACTTATTCATCTTCAGGCTACAAACACTGTGCTTGAAGATTCAATGGAAACTAACCGTAAAATCAGAGAAGCGCTGAGATGCTTCAACGAAAACTGAAGAGGAGGTTATCTTTATGTCAAAGCAGGACGTTATTGAGATAGAGGGTACAGTAACGGACGCTCTTCCCAACGCACAGTTCAAGGTAGAGCTTCCCAACGGCCATACTATTTTGGCAGTAATTTCCGGCAAGTTGAGAATGAACTTTATTCGTATACTTCCCGGTGACAAGGTTACAGTGGAGATGTCTCCCTATGACCTGACAAGAGGCAGAATTACTTGGCGTTCCAAGTAAAAACAAAACACAGATATTTAGGAAAGGAATGATTATTAATGAAAGTCAGACCTTCAGTAAAGAAAATTTGCGAAAAGTGCAAGGTTATTAAGAGAAAAGGCAGAGTAATGGTAATCTGCGAGAATCCCAAGCACAAGCAGAGACAGGGCTAATACCCCGAATCTGAAAGACCGCAAGGCTTTACAGGTCGGACAATAGTCTGACCCAACATTAATTTAAAAATTAACTAATTAATTTATGGAGGTGCAACCAATATGGCTCGTATAGCAGGCGTTGACCTGCCCAGAGATAAGAGAGTTGAAATCGGACTCACTTATATCTACGGCATAGGTAGAAAAACTGCAGGCGACATAATTGCTGCAACAGGTATTAATCCTGACACTCGTGTCAGAGATCTCACAGAAGATGATGTTTCCAAGCTCAGAGAATATATCGATCATAACTGCCGCGTAGAAGGTGACCTTCGTCGTGACATCGCATTCGATATCAAGAGACTTATTGAAATCGGTTGTTATCGTGGTGTTCGCCACAGAAAGGGTCTCCCTGTAAGAGGTCAGCGTAGTAAGACTAACGCTCGTACTCGTAAGGGTCCCCGTAAGACAATGGCTAACAAGAAGAAGTAAGGAGGGAAACGCGAAATGGCAGCAAAAACAGCTAAGAAGACTGTACGTCGTCGCCGCGAGAGAAAGAATATCGAGCGTGGCGCAGCACACATTCAGTCTACTTTTAATAACACAATTGTTACAATCTCCGACGTTCAGGGTAATGCAATCTCCTGGGCTTCAGCAGGCGAGCTCGGTTTCCGTGGTTCCCGTAAGTCCACTCCCTTTGCAGCACAGTCTGCTGCAGAGACAGCTGCTAAGGCAGCTATGGAGCACGGCCTCAAGTATGTAGACGTTTACGTTAAGGGCCCCGGCCAGGGTCGTGAGGCAGCTATCAGAGCATTACAGACCGCAGGTCTCGAGGTTACTATGATTAAAGACGTAACTCCGATTCCTCACAACGGATGCCGTCCTCCCAAGAGAAGACGTGTATAATAGGAGGTAACAGAAAATGGCAAAGAATAGACAGCCTATTGCTAAGCGCGCAAGAGCACTTGGCATTTCCCCCGCTGTTATGGGTTACTCCAAGAAGACTTCTAACAGAAACCCCGGCGGCACAATGAGAAGAAAAAAGAGCGAGTACAGCATGCAGCTGACTGAGAAGCAGAAGGTTAAGTTTATCTACGGCATTCTCGAGAAGCAGTTCAGAGCTTACTACGAGAAGGCTGAAAAGGCTGAGGGTAAGACAGGTGAGGAGCTCCTCACACTTATCGAGCGCAGACTTGACAACGTTGTATTCAGACTTGGCCTTGCTTCTACAAGAAGAGAGGCAAGACAGCTGGTTTCTCACGCTCACTTTACCGTTAACGGCAAGAAGGTTAACATTCCTTCCTACCTTATTAAGGTTGGCGATGTAATCGAGGTTAAGGAGAAGAGCCGTTCAACAACAAGATTTAAGGCCATTGCTGAGGGCGAGACTGCATCAGTTGCAGCTCCCAAGTGGCTCCAGAAGGATGCAAACCTTCTCGGTGGTAAGGTTATCGCACTCCCCCAGAGAGACGATATCGACTTCCCCGTTGAAGAGCATCTCATCGTTGAGTTGTACTCCAAGTAATCCCTTAATTTGTAGGTTTACAAAACATCTCAGCAGGACGCTGAATAATGTTAAGGAGGATTCGCATGATCGAAATAGAAAAGCCCAGAATTACAGTAGAAGATTTGACAGCAGACGGCAAATATGGTCGCTTTGTTGTGGAGCCTCTTGAGAGAGGCTTCGGTAACACACTCGGTAACAGCCTGAGAAGAGTTCTTCTGTCATCCCTTGAGGGTGCCGCTGTTACATCCGTCAAGATCGATGGTGTGCTTCACGAGTTTTCTACTATAGAGGGCGTTAAAGAGGACGTTACTGAAATCGTTCTCAATATGAAGAGCCTTGTTGCAAAACTCCTCGGAAATGGTCCCAAGGTAGTTGAAATCAATGCAGAAGGCCCCTGCAACGTTACAGCTGATATGATTAGTTGTGACAGCGAGGTGGAGATTCTTACTCCCGACCTTCACATAGCAACTCTCGGCGAAAACGCAAAACTCAACATGGAAATCACACTGGACAGAGGCAGAGGCTATGTTCCCGCAGAGCGTAATAAGGCTCTTGCAGGCAACAACATAATCGGCGTTCTTCCCGTGGACTCCATTTATACACCTGTGCTCAAGGTTAACTACACAGTTGACAATACCCGTGTTGGTCAGATTACTGACTACGACAAGCTCACACTTGATGTGTGGACTAACGGTGTCCTCAATGCACAGGAAGCTGTATCTCTTGCAGCCAAGGTGCTCTGCGAGCATCTGTATCTCTTCGTTGATCTGTCTGACAGAGGAAGCCAGGAGATTATGGTTGTTAAAGAGGATTCAAGCAAGGAGAAGGTTCTCGAGATGACTATCGAGGAACTTGACCTTTCTGTTCGTTCCTTCAACTGCCTCAAGCGTGCCGGTATCAACACTGTTGAAGACCTCATCGGCAAGAGCGAGGAAGAAATGATGAAGGTTCGTAACCTCGGTAGAAAATCTCTCGAGGAAGTTATGCAGAAACTGGCAAGTCTTGGTTTCAGTCTCCATAGCGAGGACGAATAACCCTTTTTATAATTAGATAAAGGAGTGAATTTTAATGCCCGGTACAAGAAAACTCGGAAGAGCTACAGCTCACAGAACAGCAATGCTCAGAGCAATGGTTACCTTCCTTTTCGAGAACGGTAAGATAGAGACTACAGTTACTCGTGCTAAAGAGGTTTCCTCTATGGCAGAGAAGATGATTACTATCGCTAAAGAGGATAATCTTCACAATAAGCGTATGGTAATGTCCTTCGTAACAAAAGAGGATGTTACTCACAAGCTTTTCACAGAGATTGCTCCCCAGTACAAGGACAGAAACGGTGGTTACACAAGAATCACTAAGATCGGTCCCCGTCGTGGCGATGCAGCAGAGATGGCTATCATCGAGCTTATCTGATAAGTCTTAAAACTATTAAACTAAGGGACAGCAGGAGGTATTTATACACTTGCTGTCCCCTTTAATATCCGCCCGTGGCGCAGCTGGATAACGCAGCAGATTCCGATTCTGAAGAACAGGGGTTCGAATCCCTTCGGGCGGGCCATAAAAAAAGATACCCAAAACAGGGTATCTTTTTTTATATATAAATCAGCGAAGGGATTCGAACCCTGAGAGGGTGAGTGCTTCGTCTTATTGATATAGGTTGGTGCATTATTGAAAACCGCCTCAAATGATGATATACTACAAACAGATAAGTTGATTTTATTAGTTACGAGGCATATATGAACATACTTGTTTGTCCTGTTTGTTCGCAGGAGTTGATTTTAGAAAACAGAATATATACTTGTGCCAATAACCATTGCTTTGACGTGGCAAAAGAGGGCTATGTAAATCTGCTTCTTTCCAATAAGTCGGGAGAGACCACAGGTGACAACAAAGAAATGGCTTTATCAAGACGCGATTTTCTTATGAAAGGATACTATTCATCTCTCGCATCAGCGGTGGGTGAATGTATGGAGAAGTATTCAGAAGAGGGAGATACCGTTCTCGATATCTGTTGTGGCGAAGGTTACTACACAGATTACCTTGCAAAGAGGTACAAAAGGAAATACTACGGCTTTGACCTGTCAAAGAATATGGTTCGACTCTCAGGCAAAAAGAAATGTGGTGCAGAGTTTTTTGTGGCTAATATTGCCTCTATACCCGTAAGGAATGATTCGGTTAAGTTTGCTTTTCATCTTTTTGCACCTTTTCACAGTAACGAATTCAGCAGAGTTATCAGAAACGATGGCGTTATATGTACAGCAATTCCGGGCAAAAATCACCTTTTCGGACTTAAATCTGCGCTTTATGATGAGCCTTACTATAACGATGAAAAAGAGCCTGAAACACAAGGACTCACCCTTGTAGAAAAAATAAGGGTAAAAAGTCAGATAACCCTTGAATCACAGCAGGACATCAATGCTTTGTTTCAGATGACACCCTACTATTATCATACTCCTACAGCGGGTATGGAAGCACTCGAGAAACTAAACTACCTCACAACAGAAGTAGAGTTTATCCTCCTTGTATATCGCAAGGGAAATTCATAACGGGGGCATATATGAAAGAAACCGATTATAAGAAAATGTACGAAAAAATCTCCAGAGTGCTTGGGGGACTTACTCCTCTCAAAGCGGATTGCGGAGTTTTGTGTCAATGCGCCTGCTGTAAAGGCGATAGCAATACGGGAATGAGACTTTTTCCTTTCGAGGAGTCAGTCCTTCCCACAAAAGAACTTTCTTCGGGTATACGACTCGTGGTATGCGAAGGTGGTTGCAATCGGGAGGAAAGACCTCTTGCCTGCAAGATTTTCCCGTTTTTTCCGACTATTAACGACAAAGGCAGGGTATATACCGAACTTGACTATCGCGGAGCGAGAATCTGCCCGATGATAGGACACTGTGAAGAAATTATTTTCGACAGGAATTTTTTACTCGCGGTTAAAAAGGTCGGCAAGATACTTTCAAAAGATCCCGTGTGCAGAGAATTTTTATATGAATCTACTCAGGAAATAGACACCTATCGGGCATTTTTGGAAGAAAAACAGCCATAAATCTGCCAATTTACCTTCGGCAGATGCACTATCATAATACATTCAGCTTTATAAAATACATACATAAAATTAATAAAATGATGACATATTGTTGTTGACTTTGACAAGATTATTCGGTACAATTACAGGTAGAGATAAAAAGCATCTCAATATAATAAAAGGAGTCTTTTTTATGGCAAACAGATTCGTACTTAACGAGACAAGTTATCACGGAAAAGGTGCAATTTGTGAGATTGCAAATGAGATAAAAGCACGAGGTTTCAAAAAAGTTTTCGTCTGTTCTGACCCTGATTTGGTGAAACTCGGTGTTACCAAAAAAGTTACCGACGTTCTTTCTCAGGCAAACATTACATACGAAGTCTTCATTGACATCAAGCCCAATCCCACTATTCAAAACGTTCAAAACGGAGTAGCCGCATTTAAAGCAAGCGGTGCAGATTGTATCGTCGCTATCGGTGGCGGTTCCTCTATTGATACCGCCAAAGCCATCGGTATTATTATTGAGAACCCCGAGTTTGCTGATGTGAGAAGTCTGGAGGGTGTCGCTCCTACAAAGAAAAAGTGCACACCTATTATCGCAGTTCCCACTACAGCAGGTACCGCCGCAGAGGTTACTATTAACTACGTTATTACCGACGTTGAAAACAACCGCAAGATGGTATGTGTCGACGTTCACGATATCCCCGTAGTTGCCGTTGTTGACCCCAATATGATGTCCTCTATGCCCAAGGGACTCACCGCTGCTACAGGTATGGATGCTCTGACTCACGCTATCGAAGGATATATCACCAAGGGTGCCTGGGAGATGAGCGATATGTTCCATCTGAAGGCTATTGAGATTATAGCAGCTTCTCTGAGAAAAGCCACAGAGGGTGACGAAATCGGTCGCGAGGGTATGGCACTTGGACAGTATATAGCAGGTATGGGATTCAGTAATGTTGGCCTTGGTATAGTTCATTCTATGGCTCATCCTCTTGGAGCTCTTTATGACACTCCACACGGCGTAGCTAATGCAATTATTCTGCCTACTGTTATGGAGTACAACGCTCCGGCAACAGGCGAGAAATACCGCGATATCGCTGATGCAATGGGAGTTGAGGGTGCTTATGAAATGTCCCTTGACGAGGCTTGTAAAGCAGCCGTGGATGCAGTCAAAAAACTATCTGCTGACGTGGGTATTCCTGCTGACCTTAAGGATATAGTCAAGCCTGAGGATCTTGATTTCCTCGCACAGTCTGCCTATGACGATGCCTGCCGTCCCGGTAATCCCAGAGATACCAGCGTACAGGAGATTAAAGAACTTTACCTTAAGTTGATGTAAAACTTAATCTGCAATCAAAAAGGGTGGCCTAAAGCCACCCCTTTATTTTTTATTTATGCAATATTATTGTTTTTACAAAATGCTATCAGAGTCTCAAAGTATTTCTCTGTATCTACGAGATACGCGAGACCGTGACCTGCATCGGGTATGGTGAGAAGCACCTTGGGAGCATTACAGGCACCATAGGTCTGTCTGCTCATTTCACAAGGGACGTAAGCATCTGCCTCGCCGTGGATGAAAATAACGGGAACTTTGCATTTTTCCATTGCTTTCAAGGGAGAGGTCTCGTCAATGTTAAAGTGGCCGAACACCATACCGCCAAGTTTTACAAAGGGAAAAAGCAAAGTCGCAGGGAGTTTCATATCTCTGATAACTTTTTTGATAATTTCTTTTGGCGAGGAGTATCCGCAATCAGCCAGAACACCTATAACGTTTTGGGGCAGGTCCTTATCTGTTGCCATAAGCACAGTAGCCGCACCCATAGATATACCTGTAAGGATGATTCGTGCATCCTTGCCGAAATGCTCAACAAGGAAGTTTACCCAACTCAGGCAGTCGCGACTTTCGTTAATGCCGAAGGTAATTATGTTGCCCTGACTTTTTCCGCTGGCACGTTGATCTACGATGAAAACGTTTCTTCGAAGTCTGAAACAACGCTGAACACCGCCACACAGGTCACGTTCACCGTTTCCTCTGTATCCGTGGAACATGAGCTCTATGGGAGCGCCTTTTTCGTATTCGTAGTATTTTCCGTGAAGTTTAAGCCCGTCGAAGGAAGTAATGGTGAAATCCTGACTTGGAAGTGAGCGGACTTCTTTCATCCATCCTATCATCTTGTCCTTATAGGGAAGGTATATATCCCCATAAGGAATAGAGAACTCGTCTTCTTTAGAGTCATTTTTTCGGTCTGTGTAAAATGCTATGCGAAAGCATATATAGGAAATCGCCAATACAAGTACCGCTATAGAGGCAACCACACCAAGGATAACAAAAATAATATCCAATTCATCATCTCCAAAGTATGATTATATGATTAGTAATTATATCACCTTTTATACATAGATTCAAGAATTCCTGCCTTTCTTTTCTATTGACTATTGTCTGCAATTACCTTACAATTATATTGAATTTTTGGGAATGAGGATTAACTATGCAAAATATTGACGTAAATTATAAGAACAAAAGTCGCTATAAAACCGCCAGGTATCCTATCCGTCAGCCCAAGATGATAGTCTATCTTATCTGGCTTCTGAGCAGGATCAGTCTTATTGGCAAGGACTATAAAGTTGAGAAGATCAATATGGAGAATCTAAAGCCTCCGTATATCTATCTCAGCAATCATATGTATTTCATTGACTTCAAATTAGGCGCTATGGCTACGCTTCCTCACAGAGTCAACAACGTGGTGAGTATAGACGGTTTTTATCGCAGACCTTGGCTGTTGGAACTTATCGGTGCAATCTGTACGCGAAAGTTTACCCTGGACCTTCATTTGATTAAATCTATCAGAAAAGTGCTAAAAAGAGGCGATATCCTCTCTATGTATCCCGAGGCAAGGTATTCCCCCTGCGGAACTCTTTCTTACCTGCCCGAATCTTTAGGTAAACTTATCAAAATGAACAAGGTGCCTGTAGTGGTAGCAGTTCATAGAGGCAATTATCTTCACTCTCCGTTTTGGAATTTTCGCAAAAAAAGAAAGGTTCCTTTTCACACAACCGTAACACAGATACTGACCGCTGAGCAGGTGGCCGAGATGTCTGTAGAGGAAATAAATCAGGCAGTAAAAACTGCTATGGAGTACGATGATTATCGCTATCAAAAAGAAAACGACATACTCATCAAAGAAGATTTCCGTGCAGAGGGACTTCATAAAGTGTTGTATCAGTGTCCCCATTGTAAGACAGAGTCAAAAATGTCATCCCAAGGCGCAGAGATTTTCTGTACAGAGTGCGGTAAGCGTTGGACACTTAACGAGGACGGTACTTTGACCGCCAACGAAGGTGAAACCGAGTTCAGCCACGTGCCCGATTGGTTTGAGTGGCAGAGAAGCGAAGTTTGTCAGCAAATTGCAAACGGTGAGTATCGTTTTGAGGATGAGGTAGAGGTGTATTCTCTGCCCAGATGTTGGAAATTTGAGACTTTGGGCAAGGGTAAAGTTACTCACACATTGGAAGAAGGCTTTATTCTCAGCGGTGAATACAGAGACGAGAAGTATCACATTCAGAGAACTCCCTCAGAAATAAACAGTCTGCACGTGGAGTATGACTATTGTTACATAAAGCCCTATGATTGCTTTGATATTTCCACAGAAAACGATTCGTTTTACTGCTATCCCACAAAAGAAAACGTGGTAACAAAACTTGCATTTGCGACCGAAGAAATACATCGTATTCATATGGCACGTGCCAAGGAAAGAAAAAACAAAACTGTATAAAATAAAAGGCTTCCTTTTCGGGAAGCCTTTTTTGAGTTTAGTTTATTTTATTTCATACTCTCCGTCTGAGAGAATCCTGAGAGAACTTTCGAAGAATGTGCTGAGAAGTTTTGTCAGATTTCCTGTATCCTCAGCCCCTGCTGTTTCGTATGAGGAGTGCATCGAAAGTTGTGAAAGACCGATATCGGCAGACAGCATGGCAATTTGAGTGTTTACAACATTCCCAAGAGTAGCACCGCCGGGGATGTCTGCGCGGTTAAAGTAGTACTGACAGGGAACTTGTGCCTTTTGGCAAATAGTCTTAACAATAGCCGAAGATATGCCGTCGGTTGCGTATAACTGGTTAGAGTTATATTTGATTACCACACCGCCACCGAGAGTGGGTTGATGATTTGAGTCAGAGAACTCGGGGTGATTGGGATGTACCGCGTGAACGTTGTCACAAGAAAGCATAAATGAGGAGGCTACTGTGTCATCCAGCACTTTATTTGTGGCAAGGGATACCTTGGAAAGCACAGTTTTGAGAAAATCTGAGTCTGCACCCTGCTTGGTTCTGCTGCCTACTTCTTCGTTGTCAAAAATCGCGAGAACAGGCATACTGTCTTTTGCCTGAGAGTTTTCAAAAGCCTTGAGAGAAGCGAATACACATTGTAAGTCATCAAGCCTCGGTGCACAGATAAGTTCACCGAAAGTTACACCCGGCTCGGGGTTATAGAGCATAAGTTCACAGGACACAATCGCGTCTTCGTCTATATTAAGCATTTGTGCTATACGGCGGTGAAGTCCCTCGAAAGCCTCGCCATTAAGTGAATAAAGAGGTACCATATCTACCGCAGGATTAAGAACAAAGCCGTCGTTGAGTTTTCGGTTTAAGTGTATTGCTACGTTAGGGATAATAGCCACAGGATCTACAAAATCAACAAGCAGACTTTTGATACCGTTTTCGGTTTTGAGCATTACCTTACCTGCAATAGACAGAGGCCTGTCAAGCCAGGTTGAGTTAATCATACCGCCATAACGTTCACAGCAAAGTCTTACGTAGTTATTGTCTTTGAGTTCAGAGTTTTCCTTGATTCTGATAGAGGGACTGTCACAGTGACCGGCACATATCATAAAGCCGTCCCAGTTATCTTTGGGCACCTTAAAGGCAATTAACGAGGACATATTCCTGCTGACAAAGTAGCCTTTGCCACTTTCTATGCTCCATTTTTTACCCTCTGTCAGTTCACAAAAACCACGAGCAGAAAGTTCTGTTTTGATAGTATCCACAGCGTGAAAAGCTGTGGGGGAGTTCTCGATAAACTTAAAAAGTTCATTATTCATAATATCACCTATAAATCAGTATACGACTAATATAGCACAATTTTTAATTGCTTTCAACTTGTTATCAGAATATATATGGACTTATTGTATATTTTGTGTGTTCATCAGGTTATACAGTTCAGGATGCCTATTTTTAGATTTCTCGCCAATTGTATATTATCTGAGAAACTGTTATAATTTGAATATATTTATTTCATAGAACTCAGCAGAAATTTCTCAGGTGTGAGGTTTATTTGTTTTTTACGTCTAATATATGAAAGAAAAAACACATAAAAGGAGGCAATCGTATGAAAAGGATATTATCTCTTGTTTTAGTTTTTGTTTTGCTGACAGGCTTGTCAGTTCCCCTTGCTAACGCCGAAGAAAGCAAAGATTACTTTTATATCCCTGCCGAGGAGGGTGTTATCGGGGCTGAGACCTATGGGTTTAAGAATTCAGAGTATTGGGATAATGTGTATGTGTATGCAACAGGAGGTAGGTCAGAGTATGCTGGCGGTATGACCTATCCAGGCGAAAAACTAGAGCAAAGATATGTTGATGATTACGGATATATCTACACCTTTTCTTTTGCTGTAGGGTATTTTGATACACTTTTGTTCAACGACGGCACCAGCAACGACTATCGTGCAGACCTTAAAAAGGATTTTTACGATTATTGTCTTGCAATATACGGAGAGGAAAACGTTCCTAAGGATGCGGAGGTAATCATAACTGATACTATGAGGTGGTACGACGGTACAGTTTTGTTTACCGCATCAGGTCCTCTTGAACCTGCAAATGCAGGGGTTACAGAGATTATTGACAGATACTGTGTCCACAGAAGTGCCACCTATTATCCCTACAGCATAGGTGTATATGTCAGCACTAATGATGAGATTTATACCCTCAAAGAGGCACTTACACAAGAGGTTATACATAGTATTCCTATTGACCACGGATTTTCGGATTTTTCGTTTCATCGACTTCCTTCGAAGGAGGCTGACATTAATCTTGTACACAGGTGTATGGAGGCTTTCGGTAACAGATACGGCTACAATCCTAATGTGGGTGAGAGCATCTACTGTGAACCCTATGGATATGTCGGAGAATATGCGGTGTTCTATGCCTATTACGATCACTATATGTACCCGTCAATGAATACTAAAGAGCAGATCGGCGATTACTATTTTTACAGAGGTATGCCCTGCGGAAGGGGTGAGAATAACTCGGTAGCGCTATATGTTTTGAGCCCCGAGGGCGAGGTCTATACCCTTTATGAGGCATATACCCATGGACTTGTTACCGATTTGGAGGCTGTAGTAGCCTTAACAGGAGGCGACTCAATATTCGGAGATTATGGTAAGCGAATCTTAGAACTTCTGGGTATCGATATAAACTCTGATAGTTGGGCACATCTTTACAGAGAAATCAGGGCCTACTACCCAGGTGACCTGTGGTACGAAGAACCCGAGGAACAGGTGGCAGATTACGTAGTAGTGTTTGCTGCAGAAAGCACTACCGATGAAGCTCCCTCGGTGAAGCGAATTGGTGACTATGTTGTGGCTTCTGAGCATACCTATGCTCCCAATGAACTGGGATACTATGTATATTTTCCATATGGGGATAAGGTGTATAGCTTAGAAGAAGCGTATGAAAAGTATCCTCAGTACAGTAAGGAAATGATACAAGCACTTGATTATCCTCAGTCCGGACATTACCGGCTTATTGGTGATGCTGATGAAAGCGGCACAATAAACATCAAGGATGCAACACGTATACAAAAGCGTATTGCAGGTTTTGACTTGGGCGTAGTCTACAGAGAACATCTTGAGCTTGAAGCCTCGGATTTCAACGGTGACGGAAGTCTTGACATAAGGGACGCAACTGCCATTCAGAAAGAAATAGCAGGTCTTTTATGATTATGAAACTATATAACGGAATTGAGCTTGAGGTAACTATATATGAAAGTGAGGACGCTGCTGTGGTTTCGGCAACAGAAGTGAAAGTTGCTAATCACGACAAAGTGAATTTTCCCTTCCATAATTTCTGGTAATAATATGAATATAAAACAATCTCCCGATTATTCTGTAATCGGGAGATTGTTTTATATCAGATAGTCTTATTTGGTTTATTCGAGTCTGGGTGTAGGCCCGTCATCATTTTTACTGGAACAATCGGTAAAATCAAACCAGAATCGCACACCATTTTCGGTATTGTCAAAGCCGCAGAGGGTGTGTTCTATTAAAGATATTTCCTTTACGATATACAGTCCCAGTCCTGTATTGTCCTTACTTTTAGGTAAGGTAGTAAAGGATTCTGTCCAGATTTTATCTTTCATCTCATCGGGGATGTTTATGCCGCGGTTTTCTACGGCTAATCGGATTCCACCGCTGCACTCTTTAAGCGAAACGGTAATCTCAGTGTTTTTTTCTGCGTTTTGTACTGCATTAGAAAGATAGTTCCTAAACACAAATTCAATATATTCACTGATAGTGTTCAGGTGTAGATTAGGTGTGATATCTTTGATTAATCTCAGTTTGCAGGACTTGATATAAGCGTTGTGACTGTTGCATAGCTGTGTGATTAGTGTACTGATATCAATGCACTTCGCTTTCTTAGAAATAAAGCGGTGCTCGTCTACAGTCATCTGTAGTACATTGCTGATCAGTTTGCTCATTTTGTCAATTTCTTCCATGGCAGAGCTATAATAATAATCCTTCTTTTCCTGCTCTTTGCAGGTGCGGATCATTTCAACCTGACTGGAGATAACGGCGAGAGGTGTTTTCAAATCGTGAGCAATATTACGCAGTAACATACGACGGGACTGCTCATATTCCATCATATAGCGGTTATCTTCGTGGAGAATAAAGTTATAGTTTTCAAGGTTTTTTATGTTTTCTTGAAGGGTATCTGCCATTCTGTTGACACTGTGTGCCAGTTCTCCGATTTCATTTTTGCGGATATTTCCCTGATAACGAACCGAAAGATTGTTTTCGGAAATTTTCATCGCAACATCGGTTACTTCTCTTACAGATTTAACCGACGGTGAAATTGCAAGGAACAGTAAGATTGAACAGATAATAATGTAACCGATAACAACATAAACCAACACTCGGTTAGAAAAATCAAACACTACGGCAACGCCGCTGTGACTGTCCTTAATATATACATAATATGTCTTGCCGTTTTTTTCGCAACAGGTAGATAGTCTTACGGAGGGGTCGTTATCCACCTCTGTATAGTAAGGCTCGGCATCTTTCTGAAAAGCTTCCATCTTACTGGTAAAAAGACTCTCTATAAACTTTTTGTTATTTCCAAAATTATATGAGGTATATAAGGGCTCAAAATTTTCGTCAAATACATATACGCGATAGTTTTCAGGGGAGTTGCTGACAAACTGTGAGATAGTTTCTTTATCGAAAGGTTCTACCGCTTTTAGATTCTCGGAAAACTCGGCCACATAACGCTTTTCCTGTTCAATATACATCTTGGGCTGGAGATAAAAGTAAACAGGTGCCATAATTCCTGCCAACAGAGTAACCGTACCAACAATTGTGATAATCAGTTTAATGGTTAGTTTATTTTTCATAGTCAACCTCAAATTTATATCCTATTCCATAGACAGACACAATGTAATCATTGTGTCCGACAAGTTTTTTTCTCAATTGTTTAACAATGGTATCTACGGTGCGAAGATCTCCGAAATAGTTGTTGCCCCATACACGGTCAAGTATTGTGTTACGGCTCATAACAATTCGCTCGTTTTGCATAAAAAATAAAAGCAGGTCGTATTCACGTGGTGTGGTGGTGATTAAATTGCCGTCCAGATACACCTTGCGTTCAACGGTGTTCAGTCGTAATGCACCTTTTGATAAATATGTTTCTTTTTCGAGAAAATGTCCCGAACGAGCTAAAAGTGCGTTGATGTGCTCCTTCAAAATACTCAGCAGGAAGGGCTTGGTGATATAATTATCTGCTCCGAGACGGAACCCATTTAGCTGATCTCTTTCGGATTCGCGGGCTGAGAGAATAATAATGGGCACGTCAGATGCTTCTCTAATTTTTTTCAGAATATCAAAGCCGTCAATATCCGGTAGCATTCCGTCAAGGAGAATAATATCAAACGCCGAGTTTTCTTCAAAGCTGTGAAGTGCAGATGAGCCTAAAGCACAGGCGGTAACCGAAAATCCGTTCATTTGCAAATAATCCTGAATAGTACTTCGGAGTTTGTCGTCATCTTCGACCAAAAGAATTTTAATTGTTTTGCTCATATTGTGTCGCCTCCGTATCATCCTTACTTAATTATATCACAAATTTTGATAGAAAAAAGATAAATCAACACATTTTTATCAAATTTTTATGTTTTAATCATGTGAAAATGGATAAGTGTATAACTATCTGTAATGAAGGAGATTATTTATGGAGGAAAAAAACATAGATTATGTGTTCCCTGTTGAGAGGGATGACTTAAAACCAAGGAGAAAAAAGACACGCTTTCTTGGTATCATTGGTGTTGCGGTATTAGCTGTTTTACTGGTGTTCTTTCTCTTATCTGTGTTGCCTGTTTCGTTTACAGGTGCGTGGGAGTTGACTGTTAACCCCGAGATTGCACAGGCAACAGAAGACGAGGTGGACGCATCCGATAAGGTTTACTATGTATTTGAAAAACCCGACCGCTATGGAAGGGGCGAGTACTGTACCTGCTATCAAGGTGGAGTTGAATATTATAGGTACGAGCTTTTGGAGGAAGATTCTGTAAAAAAGATTAATTTGGGCTCTCAGAACCTTTCATACAAATTCACAGGCTCCAAACTTTTAGGAACAGCAAAACTCATAATTACCTATCCTGCATATACCGATGAGACTACAGGGGAGGAGTATGCGGCATTAGAGTATATATTTGAACAAGCAAAAGGTCCCAAGTATGAGAAAGAGGCATTTAAGGATTACGATATCGACAGTGCTCTTTTGGATGAAAAGTGGATAAGTAACGAACGCACACTGCCTTATTATATTTATTCTTTGCCCTATAATGAAACTGTTGAGTTTAATGATGGCGGTATAATGACTATACGCTACGAAAGTGAGGCTTTGGCACTTGACAGATATATGTATTATGCATATACAGCAAAGGACTCAAAGCTTACCTTTAGTTTAGTTACGGATAAGGAAACAACATATACAGTTTCCTATGAATTTGACGAAAACGGCAACCTTAAATTTTCAGATGATATAACAAGTGCTTCTATTTTTGCGGATGCTTTCTTTGGAGAATTTACTTTCTATACAGAGGAAAATCTTCCCGAGCCCACACAGGCAGAAACAGAA
Source organism: Ruminococcus sp. (assembly GCA_045603105.1). Classification (GTDB taxonomy): domain Bacteria; phylum Bacillota; class Clostridia; order Oscillospirales; family Acutalibacteraceae; genus Ruminococcoides. The sequence continues at coordinate 18,670 of JAZULM010000003.1, read as the reverse complement.
GGGATAGAAACTCAATAAATAATTGCTGAATAGAGAAACGGAAAGATTCAGTATTATCATATTTTATGAAAGGACGATTTTATGAAATCAAACATCTTTAAGCGTTCGTTATCATTACTGCTTGTTTTGATGTGCCTTGTCGGTACTCTTACTGTAGGTATAATATCAGCTACAGCAGTTGAAAACGAAGTGGTGGCTTTGGCAGAGGCATCAAATGCTGAGCCGGAAACAAACACATACCAAATTGTGACACCTGTACCCTTAGGCTCCTCAATCGAGCAGATTACACAACCTGCTCGACTTAACGGCGAGGCTGCGCTTGAGGGTGCAACAATTGCACTTGTGGGCGGTAGCTTCTCTGCTTCTGTCACACATAGAGTTCTTGCAGATATGCTTATAGAAGAGTATGACTGTAAAATCTACTTTATGGAAGAAATCGGCAAGGGCGGTACATTTAACCCGCTTAACCCTAGTGAGAAATCCAAAGAGTTTCAGCAGAAGCTTATCAATTACGGCGTTGATGCTGTTATTTCCGGTAACTGCGGTTGCGGTATCTGTACTGTAAAGGAAACAGGTAACGCACTTGCTGCAGAGTACATCGGTATTCCTGCGGTTGTAGTAGGTGCCGAGACATTTATTCCTCAGATTGAGTCAACCGGTTTTAACCGTGGTGTCCCTGTTGTAAGGACAGCGGCATATCCCGGTGCCTTTGCTAATGACGAAACTGCTGTTCAGCAGCAGAAGGCTCGTGATATTTTGTATGATCAGGTTGTGACAGGTCTTACAACTCAGATTACACAGGAAGAAATTGACAGAATTGCAGGAGATGCCACCAGCGCAAAGTATAATGATGTAATTTTTACAGGTTCATATCAGCGTGTTCAGGAATTCTACGAAGTAAACGAAATGTCAGATGGTCTTCCTGTTGTTCCTCCTACAAATGAAAAGGTGGAGTATTACCTGCAGTTTACAAATATGACTGCAGAGGAAATCGTCAACCAGAGAAGCAACGGTGAGATCATCGGTGTAAAACCTGCTTACAAAACTATCACCGCATATCAGGTTGCTGTAAATGCTATTATGGCAGGATGTCCTCCCGAGTATATGCCTATTTGTATGGCTATTACAAGATGTTTCGCAAATGGTGACTTCTACAAGTCCCTCGATAGTACTCATGGTTGGACACCCTACGTTCTTATAAGCGGCCCTCTTGCCCGTCAGTTGGGCATTTCCTACGAAGACGGTATGATTAACGAAGAAGCAAACAAGCTTATCGGCCGTTTTGTTTCACTTGCTATGTTGAATTTGGCAGGATATAAGATTAAAGAAAACCGTATGGGTACATTCGGTTATATGCAGCCTTTCTGTTTTGCAGAGGACGAGCAGACATGTCTTGACATTGGCTGGAATCCGTATCACGTTCAGAACGGTTTTGATCTTAATGACAGCGTTATTACCTGCGGTTCAACTCTTACTTGGGGTAACCCTGTAACAGTTGGTACAACGGATGCAGAAAAAGCCATGCAGCTTCTTGCATGGGATTGTACAGAAAAGCAACAGAATGGTCTTGGTAATACCAACCCTTGGGAGTCCAGAACAATCTGGCTGACTAAGGATGCTGCTACAATTATTGCAAATGGCTATAACTCAAAGGATGCACTGGAAACTGCACTTATAAATAATGCCCGTCGTCCTCTTTGGATGCGTACCTACGCTCACTACTGGGCAAATACAGGCAGTAAGATTCATATGAACACTACCTTTGATGAACACTATAACGATATTAAATCAGGTGCCTCCACCGAAAACGTAGAGGCTGATATAGTAGCAACAACTCTTGTACCACAGTGGCTGCAAGGTGTTGTACCATTTAGCACAATTGACACGACTCAAACAATCAATGCTAATTCTACCGCTACAAACTCCGGCACAGTCCACACAGGATTTGTTGTAACAGGCGGTGATGTGAGTAGCCAGTTCCAGGTTATGCCCGGTGGCGACTGTGTATCATACGAAGCATATCTTCCCTCTACACGAGTATGGAATAACCTTATGAACGAGTTAGGATATGCTGATTTAAGCACTTTTGAACTTTCAGAGTAAACTAAGCATTAATTTGCTATTGTATTATTATTTATTTTAACTTTGATACTGAATAGAGAAATATAACTCCTATTTGGTTACCATTTATACAGAAAGGATGGTACTATGAAGTCAAATATTTTAAGACGTGGCATTGCGTTATTGCTTAGTTTGATAACTGTTATCAGTATGATGTCTGTTTCGCTGACAGCAAGCGCAAGATACACGAATGAAGATATAGAGAATAAGATTTCATACCACGAACTCAACTGCCGTGAAGACGACTGTGATTGTTTGGAGCCTGAAAATAACAAATTTGCTGTTGTTTCACCGGTTGGCGGAAACAACACATACAACGATTATATTTTAGTCGATACATATCAAAACGTACAAGAATATTTTAACCAACAAGGCTGGACTGACGGTCTGCCAATTATTCCTCCTACATGGATTAAAGCAGAAAAATTCATGAGATACACACCTTATGATGACAATCAGGTTGTTGCTACTGTAAACGGCAGAAGCGTTACTGCTTATCAGGTAGCGGTTAACGCTATTATGTCCGGCTGTTCTGCAGAGTATTTACCTGTTTGTATTGCTTTCGTAGAAGCCTTGGGTGATGAAGATTACCTTGACTCATTACGTTCGGGTGAGCTTACACCGATGATGTATGTAAACGGTCCTATTGCACGTCAGCTCGGCATAGATAACGGTCAGGGTATGACAACAGAAGAGTGCAATATTGCTATTGCACGTTTTATGGAACTTGCGCTGATTAACCTCGCCGGTTTAGAACGTACAAACGCATTTGGTAATGTTCAGCCCTTAGTTTTCTCTGAGGATGAGCAGAACTGTATAGACATTGGCTGGGAGCCTCGCCATGTAGAGGAGGGTTTCGAGCTTAATGATAATGTTATTACAGCTACATCTTTTTCTATGTGGGGTAATAATGTTACTCCTGCTACAGACTTGCCCGAAGAGATTATGAAGGTTTTGGCTTGGGATATTACTGAGAAAAACCTGGGCGGTCTCGGCGGTAAATCCGTTGAGGATAATGAGAATACTCATCGTCTTATCTTCATTACACCCTCTGTTGCAGCAGCCTTAGCTAAAAAGTATACCTCTAAGGATGCTCTTGAAAGTGCTCTTATTGAACATGCACGTCGTCCTCTTTGGATGCGTACATACGCTTATTATTATGCTAACACAGGCTCGGCTCTTTCTAGGTCTTTCTCCGATGTATACGAAGAACTCAAAGCTGAAGAGGCAGAGGACGCAAAGCTTACTGCTTCTCCTGCTTGGATGAATGGTATTACATATGCCAATATCGATACAGTTGCGACTATGAAAAAGGGCAACACCGATATTATAATACACGGCGATGAATCCCGTAATAAAACTCAGGTTATGCCGGGTGGTGTATCTGTGTCTAAGGAGATTCAGCTTGACGAGGAAACTTGGGATGACCTTCTTGAAAGTATGGTCATAAGTATTGTTTATCAGCCTCTCAGTGCACATTACATCACTCCTGTTGATAATTCTGTTACTCTTCCGACTGCTGATGGTATTCCTGCTGAGCTTCAGGTTACTACTACAACAACATATACTGTTGCAGCTAGTGCTACCTATGCAAAGAGTAAAAACAGAATTTTCTATGATTCTGCATCCAGTACCCTTTATTATGGCGATGGTACTACTGCACATTCTGTTGTTCTCGATACAGAAAAATATGCTGATTTTATTACCCTTGTTGAGTCCATAGGACGAAATGGAACAATAAGACTTAACAGCAGAAATACAATCACTGCAGTTAAGGCTGTTTTCAAAACCAACGCTAACTTCCCAGATCAGAATCTGGTTAGCTACACAGATGATGCGTTTGGTTCAGTACCCCTTACAATTGGAGCTGTTTCAACTACCAACACTTCATCATTAGATGGTGCATTCATCACAATGTCTTCCGAGTTAACTACATTTACAGCAGACCTTGGCGACGACGGCATTGTTATGGGAGATACAACAGCCAACGGATTTGTTACACTCAACGGTACAACTGTTACTGTAGACCCGACTGTTGAGGCGGGTGCAACTGCTATTATTGGTGTTGCCAATGGGGATGGCTCATACAAAACAATGACATTTGTAAACGGCGGCGACGGCACATATACTATCACCTACAACACCGCTAATACATTGACACTTACCGTGTCGTCTTACTATCTCAAAGGCACCTTCAATAATTGGGAGGCTACCGACGCATTCGAGAAGACTGACAACGACGATATCCTCTCCATTATTAAGGATATCCCTGCAGGCGAATATACCTTCAAGGTTCACGATGCGGGTACAGATACCTGGTATGGTAACGCAGGTACATTTACTGATACCGCTAACCGTTGGACTATGGATTCAAGTAAAAACTGCACATTCAAAGCAACAGGCGGTACATACGAATTTAAGTATGAAATTTCCACAAACAAGCTTTCTGTGTACTATGCACAGACTGACGCTGTGGCAACACCAACAACAAAGACTGTTTATGTAGGTGTAATCGAGTATATCAAAGACTTTGTTCCCACTCTACATTACTGGAACAATTCCACAGGTCTTGCAGGTGATGCAACCCTTACTGCTACAGGTGATACAGTTCAGTACGCATTAGGCTCTGCATATTGGAGCAACGCAAAACAGAACTTCAAGGTTTACAAGACCGAGATTCCTGTTGGAGCAACTCATATGAAGACCTGGGATCAGAATTCAAATGGTAAGTGGGCAGAGGAGCAGGTGACATACGGAGAAGACCAGATTCTGCTTCTGTTTGAATATAGTGACTTATATCATAACTTTACAGGCACATATACAGGTCCTGCCGTTACCTATACCGTAACCTTCAAAAACTGGGACGGCACAGTGCTCAAAACACAGACAGTTAATGAGGGAAGTGCTGCAACTGCTCCCTCTACTAATCCAACAAGACCCTCAACCGCTGAGACAACTTATACTTTCTCAGGCTGGGACGTTAGCTTCTCTAATGTTACAAGCAACCTGACAGTTACGGCACAGTATACAGAAAGTGTTCGTAAGTATACAGTTACTTTCAACGATTATGATGGTACAAAGATTACGTCAGTAAGTGTTGAATACGGAAAGAGCGCAACAGCTCCTGCAGATCCCACAAGACCTGCTGATGCGCAGTATACATACACCTTCACAGGTTGGGATAAAGAATTTAATAACATTACAGCTGACATTATTGTTACTGCTCAGTATAGTTCTACTGTCAACGAGTATTCTGTTGTGTTCCGTGACTACGACGGTACAGTACTCAGCGAACAGATGATTGAGTACGGCAAGGGCGCTATAGCACCCGCAGATCCCACACGAGAAAATAACGAGAATTATATCTATGAATTCTCAGGTTGGGATGTTGACTTCGCAAACATCAAAGCAGATACAGTAGTAACTGCAACGTATAAAGAAACACAACTTGTTACAATTTACTTCACTAATAATCTGGGTTGGAGTAATGTATATTGCGCTTCATGGTATAATAGCGACAGTTCAGCTATGCCCGGTACAGCAATGACTTTAAGTTCAACTAACTCATACGGAAGCGAAGTATATTCAATCAAAGTTCCTGCTGACATTGATAATATCATATTCAGTGACGGAACTAACAGTAATAAGACAGTTACTATTACAGATGGAATTGCTCAGAATAGCGGTTTCTATCCCACTCAGTTGAATTCAAGTAATTTGTGGCTTGTTAACACTTATGTAAACGGCGATCAGGAAATCCCGCCTTACTTAGATTTCAGCATTGATGTAACTGTTCCTGAACTCGTAGAAGTTGGCAATAATGCTGTAATTAACGCTACAACTAACTCCACCGAGACTGTTACCTACGAACTCTATACATCCGAGGATGTACTTGTTGATACAAACACAACAGGTGTATTCAACGTAGCAACATTAGCAGAACAGATTGGTGAAAGCTATACCTACTATGTGAAGGCTACAACTGTTATCTCTGACATCACATATTCCATAGAGTCAGAAAAGGTCACATATACAGTAACATCTGCCGGCGATACCTGGACAGTAACCGTTTACTTCAAGAGCTCCAGTTCTTATGGTTACGTACCCATGTTATCAACAAGCGGTGCCGTTGCTGAACTTGACCGTTACGAAATGGTTAAGGATACCTTCATCACAACAAACTCAACGATGACCGGCTTCTACTATTGGTACAAAGCAGATATTGTAGTCTCCAAGACTTCACCCGATATTTCCATTAATATTCTTTCACGTAGATATGCAATGGAAGCTACAAAGACCATTACATTCTCTGATAAGAAGACTAAGGTGTATCTTGGTGTAGATAACCTCAATGCTGGTACTGAGATGGTTGATATGACTGATTGGTCAGTTACTGAGCGTAATTGGTGCTTTAGCGCAGTTCATATGATTTACGATCCTAAGGTTGACGGCGAACTTACTTCAACTTCCGTTAATCTCAGACAGGTTGGCGACTCCAATGCTGACGGTAAAGTTAACATTAAGGATGCAACTGCTATTCAGAAACATCTCGCAGAACTCGAAGTAATGGATGTTATTTCTGCAAATGTTTCCGATACTGACAGTGATTATGCCTTAACAATTAAAGATGCTACTACTATCCAGAAAAAGATAGCGGGACTTATCGGATAAATAAAATTATAGTTACAATCGTTTCTAAAAGAAATCCGACAATAAAACCTAATAAATGCCCCGCCCCCTGCTCGGCTAAAGCCAAGTAAGGGGCGGGGTATTATTTTATGTATTTTATCAATATTATACTGTGGAGGGGTTTTTTATTGCGGTTGCGATTAGGAGAAGTTCCTTTCTGGAGGAAACTCCCAATTTTGAATATATGTTTTTGTTATGATATTTAAGGGTGTTTTCCTTTATATTGAGTTCGGTCATAATCTCTTTTGTAGTTTTACCTTTAAGGTACAATGAGTAAATCTCCCGTTCGGTTGGAGTTAAGGTACAAAGCCTTGAAACAAGATAGTCACGTTTTGCGAGGAACTCTTCTTCATTGAGATCACTTTGATTTTTGGACGAGTTTTCAGTACTGTCGGATGTCTCCAAAGCAAGAGTTTGAGTTGATGTTGAAAGGGTAATCTTTTCCTGAAGCAACAAATAAAGACTCAAAAGGAACAATTCGCTTACTATATATGAAATCGAAAGAAGTTCAAAATCAAATTTTACCAACTGTTCCAAAAGCCACACACCCATATTTACAAAAACTGCCATAGCGAGTATGATGGCGTGTATGCTGGAGTCGAGTTTCTTTTTCACAATAGCGTAGGTGATAGTTACGATTACCGATGTGAAATATGTAAGCAGATAATAAAGATATAAACTGTGCCAAGGTCCGTAGACTTTATTAAGTACGGTAACTCCGTTTATCTGTTCAATGGTAACTGACTTGTAGTATATATCCAGATATCCGGGACTGGCGGCTATTAAAAATACAAAGACGCAGACGGTTAGCAGTATACTCGGCACCCATTTTTTATAATTGATTTTACAGGTGTTCAGTATGATCATATACATTGCCAATGGTAAAAATACTGAGCCGAGATACGATATTCTGTTAGCGAGCAGAGCCTCCTCCACAGTCGATGAAATTGAAAGTGTCAGGTATCCGATATTGACAACAGATACCGAAGAAAACAGCAACAAAAACCACGGGTCTTTTTTCTTCAACAAGACACAGTAACCTATCAACAACAGAAGGGCAAGCACTGAGGTAACAATATACACCACAACAAGACTTGCGGTTTTGTCGCCGACTTTATCGCAACCGGACAATGTAAACAGGGCAACCAGCAACATCCCGATTGTGCTTATGAGTCTCTTTTTCATAAACGAGCTCCTTCAAACTATTTTGAACGGGGATTTCATCCCACACTTTTTCCCACACTTTTGAAAATTAACAGTGTTTTCCCACACTAAAAGATGATTTTTGGGTGGGGACAGCAAGGCCTTGAATCTTTATAATTAAGTTACAAGGGTTATTAGATGGGTAAGACCTTGTATTATGAGTGTTTCGAGGGTAATATTACCCATTAACCTATATATTATAATCTATTTTAGCCTTATAGTCAACAGGTGAAATAGCAGACTTTCAGGAGGTAAATTATGGGACTTTTTGACAAAAAATACTGCGATGTATGCGGTGAGAAAATCGGTTTGTTAGGTAACAGAAAACTCGAAGACGGTAATCTGTGTAAAAATTGTGCAAGAAAGCTCAGCCCATTATTTGGTGAGCGTCGCAGTTCAACGGTTGCACAGATAAAAGAACAACTCGCATACAGAGAAGAAAACGAAAGAAATCTCACCTCTCTTAACCCCACTCTTGTTTTCGGAAACAACGAGAGAGTGTATGTTGATGCTCAGGCACGTAAGTTTATTGTTACAAGCAGTTCAAACTGGCGAAGTGCAAATCCCGATATCATTGATTTTTCTCAGGTAATTGCATGCAATACAGACATTGTTGAGAATAAAGAAGAAATATTCACCGAGGATGCCGACGGTAATGAGAAAAGTTATAATCCTCCCAGATATGAGGTGGAGTATGAGTTTAACGTTGCGATTTCGGTCAATTCCCCTTGGTTTTCAGAAATTGAACTTGAATTGAGCAGCGGTGACCGCCCCGAAAGCCGTATGACTGATACATATCGTGAATACGAAAGACAAATGTACGAACTCAAGAACCTTCTTACTGGTGCCGGTGGAGCATCACCTGCTTTCTCACAGGCACCTGCATACTCACAGCCTTCACAAAACTTTGGTCAAGGCACACCCGCTTATGCTCAGCCTGTGCAGACACAAGCCTCATCCTGGACATGTGCTTCGTGCGGAAGCCTCAACAGTTCAAAATTCTGCCAGAGTTGTGGAGCACCGCAGCCCCAAAAAACAGGAGTGTATCGTTGCGACAAGTGCGGTTACACACTTTCTTGTGAGCAAGGGGTCCCTAAGTTCTGTCCTCAGTGTGGAGATTCAGTGGATTTCAGAGATGTTCAGTAAGTATAGAGGCGGCAAGAATGTTAAAGAGGGTGGTGTGATGAAGTCTATGGTTTACGTTGTGATTGCATTTACAAGCCTGATTGTAGCAGGTGCGATATTTGCAGGTTGCACATCAACCAATAATGAAAACTCTGCAAAACTTACAGGGTTAAGCCTTACTCAGAATCATATGAATTTCGGAGGGTGCTACAGTTTTTATCTCAGAGAAGAAGATTCAGAAATTCTGTTTAACGCCGATGTTCGTTTTGAAGAAGAGCCCTACAGCATTATTCTTGAGAACTGCAAGGTTGATAAGGCTTATCTTGAAGAACTTCAGAATTTAGACGAAAAATATAAAATATCAGATTATGTCACTACACATAAAAAGAAGCCGTCTGTTTTTGATGTATCAGACAAAACTGTAAACAAAACAACAGTTTATTTAAGTGACGGTACCGATAAGTCAGCAGATACAAAAGAAGAACACATAGACGTACTATATGACTTTTTCCTTAATCTGGCTAAAAAGTATCAGTCCGAATCTGTTTACGTTTACGAGCAATAAGACACGGGAGGATTTTATGAGTATATTTGATAAGCTTAGAGGCACAGTGAATTCTGCTGTGAACCAAGCAGTCAACAATGCCGTTAATACTGTCGGCAATAAAAAAGAAACTTTTACGTTTAATGCCTTGCCCGAGAGTTTAGAGCAGTTACAGGCTCTTCCCGAGGCAAGTCTTGATTCGCCGTTTAAGACAGCGGCACTTTCAGTACTTGCACTTTGCGTTTATGGTGTTGACAAACAAATCGGAATAGATATGCTCAATTTCCTCAAAGGTCCCAGACCTTTAAGCGTTGCAGAAATATCTTTTCTTGATGACAGATTCCGTGATGGTCAGTGGTACGTACCTTTCTCATACTTCAAGGGTGCAACTCCGGAAAATGATTACACTCCTTCACAGCCGTTTACACTGGAGATTGAGAGCAACTCCAATTCGGCTGTTAACGAAGGGTATATGACTCTCTGGCTTAAAAGCGGTGGTGCTGATAGTCCTCGACAGATTACTTTACGTATGAAGGGAGACGGCAGGTGGTTTTTGTGGGAACAGTTCATAATGGTAGGCATACGCACTCCAAAGTCCCAAGACCCTTGGGCATAAAAGTATTGGCGGTGATTTGTATGTTAGGTATTTTTTCTTTGCTTTTCGGTTGCAGCAAAAAGCCGGAATATCCTTTTGATACAGAAAAAGCATACTATTATTCTAGACAAGGAGTAATAGCAGGTGGCGGATTTCACTTAAGTTTTAACCCCGAGGGAGTAGTTGAGTATTACAGTTATGTAAAACCCGTCCCCGAGGATGAAGCCGGAATGCGTGACAGAGGCGCCGATATTTATTTTGTCGGACTTAAAGAGGGCGTGGTCAAGGTTACTGCAACTTATAAATATCCCACTTGTGAGGATGAAGAATATACTTTTACACTTAATGTAGACAAAGATTTATGTGTTACATTATTAGAATAATCGAAGGAGATTAAAATGAAGAAAATATTATTAAAAGCAATGAGCGTTATTCTGGCGATTTTCATGCTGATGTCAGTTGTGACTATGGTGGTATCAGCGGCAAACTCACCGGAGGCTAATATCATTAAGGAGATATCTGTTTCTGGTGTCCACACGCCCTATGCAGGTTATCGTCCTGATTACGGAAGTCGTCTCGGCAGTACCTCTTATACATACGACGATCAGATGGAAGATGACCCTGATGTATATAACGGCAAGTGGTGGTATGATGAAACAGAACAAAAAGCAGTTTCTCCTTCTGATACTTTTAAGCTGGGCCACGTTTATACCTTTAACGTTCTGCTTGTACCCACAGAGGGTTACGAGTTTTGGGTTGATAATTACAACACGCCCTTCATAAAAGCTACAGTCAACGGTGAAGAAGCTGTTGTATATGACGATTTGACAGGTAAATATCAGGCGTTAGTAGAATATACCTTTGACCCTTGCGACTATAATTATGAGATTTCAACGGTTGAGGTTAATGTTAAAGAGCCTGTAGTAGGCGGATATCCCAGTTTTGATGCAGAGATTCTTACTGCTGGTGTTTCTAAAGATGAAATCGATTCGCCTTTTTGTATTGAGAGTGTTGCTTGGTATGACTGTGTGAATCAGACCTTCCTTGATCCTTCTCATACTTTTAAAGAGGACGGTATCTACGAGGTTAATGTTTTTCTGACTACCATAGGTGACTATTATTTTTCAACCGAAAATGATATGACAGATGTGAAAGTAATTATCAACGGCAAAGAAGGAGAAGCAGACACCGCGGGTAAAGATGATAGTTATCATATCCGTGTTTCCTGTGTTGTGTTCGGTGACATTAGAGAAGAAGTGCCTTCTGTAGAAATTACAGATGTTACCAAACCCTCTGCGGGTGAAACAGCAGACTTTGATTTGAGTCCTGCAAACGATAGTTTTTATATCAACGGCGTTTACTGGACAGACATTACTGACAGCAACAATAAAGTAACTCTCAAAGAAACCGATACCTTCGAGGCAGGTCACGAGTATCGCCTTGACGTTTGGATAAGAGCAAACGAGAAATACAAGTTCCTGACCGATGAGGACGGATACATAGATATTGATGCCGTTATTGATGGTAAGGCAGCAGAGGTTAGTTCATCGGGTACAGAGATTGCCGCAGAACTTTCTGTTACTTATTCTATTCCTGCAGCAACAGTAGTATCATTTGTTGACGTTACAAATGTTGATGCTCCCGTAGCAGGTGAGACTCCCGATACAGACGCTTTCTGTGAAACTCAGGGTTGTAACGTATCAAAAGTAGAATGGTATGATGTAACCGAGGGTAGAGGAGTTCTTATGGGCGAGGGTGAAACTTTCACCGAGGGCAGAGTATACAGAGTTGTTGTAACAGTTGATGCTGAGGGAAATCACGTATATCTGACGGTAGACGGCTACAATGAGGCAACAGGTGACATCAACGGCGAAACTGCAATAGTCTATGGTTCCCACGATGAAAAAGTTCTCGAGCTCGGATACGAATTTGCTCCTTGTGAGGCAGGTCCTACTGACTCCACCGAGCCTTCCACAGGCGGAGAGGATAAGCCCACAGACTCCACAGAGCCCTCCACAGGCGGAGAGGATAAGCCCACAGACTCCACAGAGCCTTCCACAGGTGGTGAGGATAAACCCACTACACCTGATTCAATTGGGCTTCTCGGTGATGCCAACTGTGACGGAAAGGTTAATATCAAGGACGCTACCGAGATTCAGAAACATATCGCAGGACTTGTGACACTTAGCGAAACAGGACTTATACTTGCAGATGTGGACTCTAATATAGCAGTAAATATCAAGGACGCAACTGCAATTCAGAAGTATCTGGCAGGTATGGTAACAGGTTTTGCAATCGGAGAAGAAGTTTAATACAGGAAACCGAAAATCAGATTGACTGAGATCAAATGTTATCAAAATTTTGATGTTCATTTTATTATAAATATATAACGAAATAATTTTTAGTTGGAGGTAATACATTATGGCAAAGAAGACTTGTGCACTCTGTGGTGCCGAAATAGGACTTATTGCACAGCAGAAACTTGCAGACGGCAATTTTATATGCCGTAAAGTTTGTGCTAAAAAGTGTCTGAAGGTAATGGAACTTATGCACGCAACGCTTGATCAGGTTAAGGAACACATTCAGCAGATTGAGTTCGGAACCAAAGCATGGGAGCAGATTTTTGTTCCTCTTCAGAAGACAAAGGTAAAGGAGGAGAAACTTAAGTATCTCTGTCAAAACGGACATCTCGTAGTTTCTCCCTCAACAGGACTTGTTGCTCTTATTCAGAACGATTACAAATTCTTCATTTTCGGAAAGACAACAAGAGCCTGTGTATATCGTTTAGCGGATCTGTATCGCTACGAGTATGAGAGTGAGGTTACAAAAGATTCCGAGGGTAAGGATGTAACTAAACACTTCTGTTATTTTGGCTTCTCCGGTGCATCCGGTCTTGCTGATTTCCGTCTCCCCATTTCAAGTCAGGGCGATTTCGTAACTATAGAGAAATACTTCGATACCTTATTCGGTATTCAGAAAACTCTCAGAAATGCAGGCAATACCTTTAAGAGCCAGATTAATGCAGCAAAAGCTGTAGTAGAGGCTGTAAAGGCAGTCAAGGACAATGAAGCCGATATGGAATCAAAGGCGGCGGGTGCTGTTGAGGCACTGGATGCTGCTGTATACGGCGACAGAACCGAATGGATCAAAAAGGCTGATGCAGCCCTTGCAACAGTCAAGTAATATATTTATTTTTCAGGAAAGGTGATAATCTATGAAAAAGTTTTTAACAATTCTTTTAGCAATTCTTATGGTATTTGCTATCGCAGCTTGCGATTCCGGCAATGATCCCAAACCCACTGAGCCTCAGAATGCACCCTCAGGTAACGCTGATGCTCTTGAGGCAACTCTCTGGACACTTTCATACGATTCCGTATGGACTTATGATGAGGAAGAAGATTTTACTGATGAGGAAGATTACTCACAGATCATTCTTTCGATCCCTGACGGAGAGGACTCATACCTTGTTAACGTAGAAATCAGAGCATCTGTTGAGGATGCAGGTGACTTCCGTGACTATCTTGACAGTTATGGTTTTGATCAGTATGAGTATGCAGTAAACAACGCTTATGACCTTACAAAAATTGGCGGTGTAGACTGTCTCAAGCAGGAAGGTAACTACTGGGGTGAGCCTTGCCTCAGATATTTCGGCCGTAACGTTGGCGCAGGCGCAACAGTATTTGTTGAGATTATCGGCGAGTACGAGGATGAACGTGTGGATGCACTTCTTTCAGGACTTACTTTCAATCTGACAGATACAGGTAACACAGATGCTCCCTGGTATTGGGAAGGCGAAGCATTCTCTGCAGAGGACAAAGCTTTTGGGGTAGGCAAATTCTCGGTTAATAGCAAGTGGATTCCTTTTGATGAGAGTTTCATCACTACAGAAACATTTGACCACGCCGTTGCTGTTGTTGGCGACAAGGCATATATCCTCAGTGAGGGTGTTCTGAAGCAGTATGCTTATGACGGCAAGACACTCACTTTTGATAAGGATATTGAACTTGACGGTGAATACGAGTATATCTGTGCAGCAGATGACGGCAGCGTATGGCTTTCAGCTTTTGGCGAGGATCTTGTTAACCTGAAGGACGGCGCAGTAAAGGCTTCCTATGAGGACCTCGACAATGTAGCAATGCATCCCTCGGGCACATGGGGTATCAGCTGGTTTACAAGTGCAGAGTGCAACAAAGTTACTATCTCAGGCGGTACCGCTTCTACAACTCCCATAACATTCTCAGAGGTTGATACTGTTATGAACTTGGTTGTAGATAAAGATTATATCTACGTTTGCGGTTCAGCAGTTGACGACAGCGGACACAAGGTGTTCATTTATGACGCAGAGGGCAAACTCCAGAAGACACTTACAGATGAAGAAGGAGAAGGCCTTGGCAGCATCACATATATTGCTCAGACAAAAGACGGCTTTATCGGTATGGACGGAAATATGCGCGAAGTTATTTTATGGGATAACACAGGCAAATTTGCAGGCTGTGCTGACGATGACGAGTTGTTCTCAACAAGCTATCCCTGGTTCTGCAGCAGTACACTACTCTCAGATGGCAGTATCCTTACAATAATGACCGAAGAGCGTGCAGACGAGTCCGGTATGGAACTCGTAGCCTTTAATCTCAGCGGATTCTGATAACCATTACACCCATAAACTCCCGACCTTTTATGGTCGGGAGTTATCGTATTTTATATTTACGTGGATTTATCACGAAAGTTTTAGTTTATCAATCATTTAGTTTTTAAAAATAGGTTATGCGGTAATACCATTTCAGGAGGATGTCTATGACGAAAAGAATACTTAGTGTTTTAATGTGCCTTTTGCTTATGTTGGGATCTATCTCCATTGGCACAATGGTTACAGCAAAAGAAACCGAAATCTCACCTGTGGGCGAAGAACCGGTGTATTACATTGAAACCTACGAACAACTCAGAAATCATGCCGATAAGGCTCAGTCAGACTACAGATATATCCTTAATGCAGATATCGAGCAAATTGATAACTCAAACGACCTTGAGGTTGTTATTCCTTCGGGGGCTTGTTTTAATCTTGACCTTAACGGTTTTACAATTCATAGAAGCACCTCGGGTAATGATTCTGCACTGTTTCGTATCCGATCCGATGCATCAATGACTATCAAAGATACGTCCTCTGCAAATACGGGTACCTGTATTTTTACCGAAGGATACTCTACAGCTCACAAGGCGGTTTTTAAAAATGAGGGCGGTGTGCTTGAGATAATCAACGGTAACTATGAGGTGCGTTCATATGTTGATCAAGGCGATTGCTCTGTAATTCGAACTACAAGCGGATATACATATGTTTACGACGGCACCTTTGACTCAAGTTCTTCCTATGGTGGTGACACAATATCGGTCGGCCACGATGCATACCTTTACGAGGTTCCTCGTGTAGTTATTTTCGGTGGTAGTTTCTTTGGTAAGTTCCAGAGTATTGATGTAACACCTTTTTATAACTACTTAAACTACGGTTGCCTTTTCCCAAGCGTGTTTGTGCTTGGCGGTGATTTTTATGTAACAAACGGTGGCAAGGACGGCGATGACGCAAGTTTTGCCTATTGTAACAACGGCTATGGCAGAGTTATTGTTGCCGATGGTACAGTTTTCTCAAAATGTCTTAATGCGAGAGACCAGATGTTCTTAAGCGGTTCTTCCAAGAAATACGTTACTCATACAATTGATGATTATCGAGGCGGTTATTACGAGGTAACAGCACCTCCTGTAATTATGTCCGATGGTCTTGACTACTATTACAGACTGCATAATCTCTGCCTCAAGGAAGAAGCAAGAAGCTACAAAGACTTCACATATGCACAGCAATATCACGGGGAAAAGTTCGAGGAGATCCTCAGCAGTATAGATGCAATGGTAGTATCATCCGATACAAAAGAGGCACCTGTCTTTACTCTTGAAAACCGTACTACAGATCATCAGTATATCAGATGGTATATGGTCAACGAGTCCGAGTATAATGGTGAGGACACTCAGTGGACTTATTTAGGAGATTTTGATGATGTTTCTCACTTTAAATTCCCCGAGCGCCCCGAGAAAAACGCAAGTTACATAGTTCGCTGTGTTGTAACAAACAAGGATTTGTCATCATACGAAGATAAGGTTCGGGTTATTTTTGAGGAACTCAAAGAGGCTGAAATCGTTTCTTTTGTTGATGTTACAGATATAGATGCTCCCGTAGCAGGCAAGATTCCCGATACAGACGCTTCCTGTGTAACTCAGGGTTGTAACGTATCAAAAGTAGAATGGTACGATGCAACCGAGGGCAGAGGAGTTCTTATGGGCAAGGGTGAAACCTTCATCGAGGGCAGAGTATACAGAGTTGTTGTAACAGTCGAAACTGAGGATAATCACGTATATCTGATGGTAGACGGTTATAACGAAGCAACAGGTGATATCAACGGCGAAACTGCAATAGTCTATGGTTCTCACGATGAAAGAGTTCTCGAACTCGGATACGAATTTGCACCTTGTGAGACAGGTCCTACTGACTCCACCGAACCCTCAACAGGCGGCGAGGATAATCCCACAGACTCCACCGAGCCCTCAACAGGCGGCGAGGATAATCCCACAGACTCCACCGAACCCTCAACAGGCGGTGAGGATAATCCCACAGACTCCACCGAACCCTCAACAGGTGGCGAGGATAATCCCACTACACCTGATGCAATTGGTCTGCTCGGTGACGCCAACTGTGACGGCAAGGTTAATATCAAGGATGCGACCGAGATTCAGAAACATATCGCAGGTCTTGTGACACTTAGCAAAACAGGACTTACACTTGCAGATGTGGATAATAACAGCAATGTTAACGTCAAGGATGCAACTGCAATTCAGAAGCATATCGCAGGTATCGAAACAGGTTATCCTATAGGTAAATCTAAAACAAAATAAAAATCAGGTCTTTATAGACGCTAGCCCCTCATCCGTTGGTGCAGGCACTCCGATCACCAAGGCAACAATGGGTACAACCGTTACTTTGACCGCAGGTGCAGCTCCTTCCGGTCAGATGTTTGACAAGTGGGTTGTAAACGGCGTTGTTGTTGCTGATGCAAACAGCGCAACTACCACCTTCGTAATGCCTGCTGGTAATGTAACCGCAGAGGCTACCTACAAGAATATTCCTGTTGTCACCTACACCGTATCCTTCGATGCTAACGGCGGTACGGGCAGTATGGCTGATGCAACCGGTGTTTCCGGTGACTATGTACTTCCTGTTTGCAGTTTCACAGCACCTAACGGCAAGCAGTTCAAGGCTTGGATGGTAGGCAGTACAGAAAAGGCAGTTGGCGATAAGATCACCGTTACTGCCGACACTACCGTAACCGCAGTTTGGGAAACCATTCCTGCAGGACACACCTGCGACATTAAGCCTGTTGCAAAGGTCGAACCTTCCTGCACAGAGGGCGGTAAGGAAGCATACTACAAGTGCGAAGGCTGTGGCAAGTTCTACGAAGATGCACTCGGCGCAAATGAAATTACCGACCTTGCAGCTTGGGGCAATATTGCTAAGAACGGTCACACCGAGTCCGATTGGAAGTCCGACAAGGATAACCATTGGAAAGAATGCACCGTGGCAGCTTGTGGCGTTATCATCGAGAACAGCAAGGCTGCTCACGCAGACACTAACAATGATGGTAAGTGCGATACCTGCGAATACAACGTAGGCACAACCACTACCAATCCTAACAACAAGCCTTCCGATGATGTTCAGTCTCCGCAGACCGGCGATAACAGTATGATGTGGCTTTGGGTTGCTCTGCTGTTCGTCAGCGGCTTCGGTGTTGTGGCAACTACCGTAATCGGCAAGAAGAAATCTTCTGCAAAATAAAACCACACCTTAAAGTTAAAGGGCGGTGACGGAAACGGAGCCTTGCTCCTGCCCAATGTCACCTATGAATTTACATACAAAATCAAGAAAGACCAAATCTCCATTGACTATGAGAATGAGTCTGTCCGTGATGGCACCTACTCCTTCAGCGTGGAGAATAACACACTCACGCTGATCGGCGGCGAAGGCACCATCGGCGGCACCTACACGCTCACACGGGTGAAAGAAGAACAGCCACCTATAAGATCATAACTGATTCCGGTGGAAACCGCTATACGTTTTTCTGTGATCTGACAGGAGCGTTAGTCTGTACGACTAAGAAAACCTACAAAGCGGATACACCCGAACAGGAATTGTTGCTTGCTTGGGAAAAGGAAGGCAAGAAGCATTTCAACATTTGCCATAAATGCGGCAAGTTTGTGATTAACGCCGTGTTCAATCCAGAAGTGGCGGAATGTGTCGAATGTGCTCCCTTTGAAGCAGAAGCCAAGTTTTGCAAGACCTGCGGCGCAAAGGTTGA
>JAZULM010000002.1:0-2787 GCA_045603105.1 Ruminococcus sp. | reverse complement strand
ATTTCGCTATATTTCGCATAAAATTGGGCGATTATTTGGGCGATTATATTAAAATTTGTATTTTTGACACAAACAATCTGTTATGGTAGTAGCACATAAGCATAGAATATCTGTCGGACTTGGTAACACATACAAGAACGGCACACGTTGCGTCCGTATCCGAGTTACATATGCAGGAGGTAGAACGGACTTGCATACGAAGTTGTCAGCAGAGGAAAAGCAGTGGGATAGCAAGAAACAGCGTTTCAGACAAGGATGCACCATTGATGGTGTGCAGTTCAATATCATCAACGCCACTATTGATACCTATATCGGGTTTGTGGATGACTATTTCAACAAGGCGTCACTACGTGAGGCAACACCGACACTTCAGGACTTGAAACAGCAGTTCAACTACACTTACAAGCAGTCGGGCAAAAGTCAGACAGACGAGTTCTTCTTCGTGTTCGACAAATACATTGAGACACGCTCCGAAACACGTCGTTGGAGCAAGGAATATAGAGAGATGTTCGCACGAACCCGTCAAAGCCTCAAAGCATTCAAGGCAGACATCCGTTTCACGGATTTCAGCACCGAGACTATGAACAAGTACCTGTCTCACCTTTCAATGACTATGTATAACGACAAGATTGCAAAGGTGTTGAGTATGCTTAAAGAGTTCCTAAAGTATGCTAATCAGAAGAACTACCCAGTAAACAAAGAGTTCTTTGAGTATGAACCGACGTTACCACAGAGCAGAAAGGCGGTGAGGTATCTCACTACCGAGGAACTGAAAACCATTATAAGCCTCGAACTCGAACAGGGCGGTTCTATGGATATGACACGTGACTTCTTCGTGTTCCAATGCTTCACGGCACTACGTTACTCGGACATCAAGCAGTTGAAGCACGACAATATCCGAGAGGTTGAAGACGGAAAGTACGAGATAGACATCCTTACGAAGAAGGACAAGGATAGGATACCTTTCCCTTTATCCAAGGTGGCAACCCGTATATATGAGAAATACAAGGATAACCTGTACGACAATGGCGTAGTCTTCCCTGTCATCAGCAATCAGAAGTACAATGACCATTTGAAAGAGTTAGGCAAGTTGGCACAGCTGCAAGGCGAATGGATAGACTACCAATACAAGTTAGACAAGGTTGAGGAAGTCAAGACACCAAAAGCGGATTTGACATCACATACTGCTCGTAGGACATTCGTGGTAACGGCACTCAACGAGGGCGTGGAACTTGACTTGATTGCACAGATAACCTCACACTCCGACGTTGAGGTAATGCGTCCATATATTGCCTCAACCCGTAAGGGTAAACAGAAAGTAGTTGATGCACTTGACAATGCTACGCAGGAATAATTTTTCGGAAAAGTTTGTGATATTGAAAACTTTATATACCTTTGTCGCATAATGTATGAGCCGAAAGGCAAAAAGAGAAACAACGGATTGGTATTCAGCCCTCACTGAATACCTTTTCTTTTTCAGGAAGCATAAGCCGAGGGATGTAGTTCAGTACATAGGGTGTTCTTTACGGAATTCTCTTTTTAATCATACATTATGAAAGAACGACTCAAAGTTACTTTGAAACTTCATATCGAAGTCAGTACACAAAAGGTTGTCAAGGTAAAGGCGCACGAGCGCATTATCAATGGCAAGACAGTGAAAGTCCGTTCACACTACCGTGCTATTGAGGGATAGCCCGATAGGTAACTGACGGAAACCGCTTCCTTGCGGTGCTTCTTCCCCTCGGTGTTCATAGCAAAGACACTGCTGATCCAGCAGTGTCTTTCTTATATATTTCGATTGAAAATGTCTATGACTGACTTCTCCGTAATTCAAGAGAATTAATTTGGTGGTATATGACATTTTCTTATAAATGTAATTATCTATATGAAATACGATACTCTGTGCGATAACGCGGACAAGACGTGTCTGTGACATAAGAAATCTTTTCAATTACATTTCCGTATGCGTCGCACTTATAAGTCCAAGAGTCTGTTGTTTCTGTAAGGGAATCTTTTGAATACTTTAATAACATTTCGGGAATCGGTGATGTTGATTCTCTTGAATATAGGAAACCATTCTCATCATAAAAATATGTTGTCGTTTGATATATTTCCATTTCATCAAGTAGTCTGTTCGAGTAATATACCGTTTCTTGTATTACCTTTCCTTCTGTATTGTATGTTCTGATGGTTTTTGATAAGAGCCTCTCTTCATAGTATTCCTCAATCGCTACAACATTCAAATAGTTATCATAGGTGTAAATTACCAAGTCATTTCCTCTAATATACTTCTTCGTTGTGAGATATCCCTGTGAATCATAGGTATATTCTTCTGTATGTAAAATTTGGCCGTCATCGCGATACTCTTCTCCCCGTATTCTCTGCCAATTATCATTATATGTAAAACGGGTTTCATATACGAATGTCAACACATCCAAATACTGTATTTCACGGATTATAGTGTTATATCCCAAATCATTATAAAGAAAATACAGTTCAGTCGGATGGACTACGTCTGTATAAGTTAAATCTACATACGGATATATATAAGTCACATCACCGTTTTGATTGAATTTTATAAGCGTAGTATCTGTCGGATATTCTTTTCCGTTATCAGTATTGATTGTGAAGCCAAGGATTTCAATCTGTTCAACATCGCCTTTTAATGGAAACGTGTAGTCTGTAAATCTTAGACCATTACGATGAGGCGT
Organism: Ruminococcus sp.; assembly: GCA_045603105.1. Lineage (GTDB taxonomy): Bacteria > Bacillota > Clostridia > Oscillospirales > Acutalibacteraceae > Ruminococcoides. Next base: position 76 of record JAZULM010000002.1, on the reverse strand, counting down.
ATCCTCTGACTTTGATATAGAACAGAGAAGGACTGACATAAGGATTAGAAATAATCGTTTCATAGTCTCGCTGATT
>JAZULM010000001.1:0-2667 GCA_045603105.1 Ruminococcus sp. | reverse complement strand
ATGAAGAGTTCCTTACCGACGGTTACCGTCATTCTGTATAAGTCCAAGACGTTGGCTAATGGTGAACATCCCATTATGCTGAGGCTGTGTTATAACGGACAAAGGAAGTATAAGAGTTTCGGCTTGTCCTGCTCTGAGAAGATGTGGAATGAGAAGAAGGAGGAAGTCCGTTCTACTCATCCCTACGCTAAGAGTATGAATACTCTTATTCGTGCTGAGGTAGATAAGGCGAATAAGAAGATAATGGAACTCGAACGTGACAAGGCAGATTATTCTGTTGCTACTCTTATGAAGGACTTGTCTAAGTCTGCTCCGACTACTGCCTCTCTGTTCGATATGTTCGAAGAACGTATAACCTATTTCAAGAGTACTCACTCTCATAATACCGCAACGGGATATCGTACCTTGCTTAACGCAATCGGGCGTTACACCGAAAGCACCGACTATGAATTATTTGAGGTTGATGCTGAATGGATACGTGGTTTTGAGGTGTATCTCCGTGATAATTATAAGGATACAAGTATCAAGAAGTTCTTTGACTGCTTCAAGGCGGTTATGAACCGTGCTGTCGAGTTGGGGTATATCAAGGCATCTCCGTTTGATGATTATAAGTTGATTCGCCCACTTGATACAAAGACACAGAAACGTGCGTTAAGCGTTGACGAGATGATGACGTTGATGCGTTACTATATGAAGACGTATGGGTTCGGTAATAAACCTAAGCCTAATCTCGAGAAGACTAAGAAACACTATTGGAATGCTAAGTTTCATAGACGTGCTCATACGAAACTTACTCCTATCGATGCTGAACAGTTGTCATTGTCTCTATTCATTTGTTCATATATGTTTCAAGGTTTAGCGCTTGTGGATTTGGCGGACTTGAAGTGGGGTGACATTACTGATGTTGAGGTGCTTGATAAGGAGAAGTATGCGAAGGATAGCGGTGAATTTGGAATAGATTATGCCAATGAACATAAGGTTGTCAAGGACTTCTATGAGATTAACGTAGCTCGTTCCAAGACTAATAAGCCCGTACGTATTCTTGTTGAGGAGATGACTATTATGCCTTTCCTTCTCCCGTTTACTGAGGCAATCAAAGGCGTGCCCGATGATGAGGTTGATGATATGTATGTGTTCCCGATATATTCCGAGCAGGATGATACCCCTGAAAAGAAGTTCGGGCGTATGACTTATGCTAACTACCTCGTCAATGTAAATCTTAAACGTATTGCAGAGCGTTTGGGGATGAAACCGATAACGTTCTACTCTGCGAGACATACTTATGCTTCGGCATTGTATCACGCTAACGTGCCTATGGGGTTGATTGCACAGAATATGGGAAGGAACCCTGCTGAGATAGAGACGTATCTGAAAGACTTCGATAGGGATAGTGTGATAGATGCCAATCAGCATCTGTATGTAACCTCAACGGAAGCTTATAAGGAAGGTAAGAAGGCAAGGCGAGAGCGTAGGCGTGCAGAAAGAATCAAAGAGAAAGTTGGTGATACGCTTGCAGAATAGAAAAGAATGCTTACCTTTGCATCAACAATGAATCAAGACAGCATTGTCTAAGGAAATTAAAAGGTATTCAGCCCCCAATTCTGAATACCTTTTGTTTTTAAGGCATACCGCCGTAAGTTTAAGCCGAGGGACGTACTCAGTAAGCCGAAGCGAGTTTTACAGATTTCCTTAAACGGCAATGGTGCCAAATTGATTCATTATGAAAACATCGCGACTGCTTTTGCTGACGCTTCGTATCGAAGTCGAGGCCTCTAAGTGTGTCAAGGTCAAGGCGCATAGGCGCGTTGTCAATGGCAAAGTTGTGAAAGTCCGCTCTCATTACAGACGCATTGGGGGATGCTGATGTCTTATGATTGGACTTTAACCGCGTCTTAGCGGTTCTTCTTCCCCTCGGTGTTCATAGCAGAGGCAATGCCAGACGGCATTGTCTCTGTTTCTATAAACCGAACTCTTTTTTCACTCTCTGAACGGTAGATACCGACACGTCGCACAACTTTGCTGTATCTCGAATGGATTTACCCTTTTTAAGGGCTTTAATTACATTGGAATACTCTTGTGCTTTTTTATCTTTGGGCTTAACAGACCCCGTTTTTCTGCCCATTTTGACACCCCTCTCTATGGCAAGAGCTCTGCCACTATTCAAGCGGTATGCGATATTCTCCCTTTCCATTTCGGCACAAAAACCAAGACAAGAGATGTAGATGGCAGTTGTAGGCAGAACCTTGCCGTTCTCATCAAAGAGAGAGAAGTTCTCTTTATGGAAGTACATATTGACATTGCTGTCTATGCAGCTCTTGACGGTTTCGAGGACTTCCCATATCTGTCTTCCAACCCTCGAGAGTTCACTTACAAGAATAAGGGCGTTGTTAGCCCGAGCATACTCCAAGCACTCTTTCAGAATGAGACGTTCCGTGTTCTTCTTACCGCCACTGATTTTCTCGCTATATACTTGTACGACCTCATAACCGTTGCTTTCAGCGTACGCTGTCATATCGGAAATTTGTCTGTCCGTATTCTGTCGCTCTCCTACTGAACTGACTCTTGAATATATAACTGCTGTCTTCATATTGCGTAAAAATGTCTATGATTAACTTCATAGCTAAGGTAGTGAATTTATTTTATATATTCAAATAAATCTTTGATAAA